>JADFUR010000017.1 GCA_015222055.1 Bacteroidota bacterium
ATCGGGGGCTTTGGTAATCAATAAGAAAAACGCAGGGAGCAGTCTGTTAATTAAAATATAAATTTTATTCCCCTGCGGAATTATGAAACATTTCCAAGAAGTAAATATTTCATAATTTATTTTTTTTGAAAATGAAAACTATTTATAATGATTTTTTTCTTAGAAAATTTGACTTTTGGTTTAACGATTTGCATTAATCGAAATTTGGTTAATAGCACTTGATAATTCAACGTATCAAGCTTGTAAAAAAAATAAGCAATCCACCATTTTGTGGATTGCTTATTTTTTTAAACGATATATTGAAATTAATTGTTAGACATCAATTTTAGCATATTTAGCATGACGTTCAATAAACTCACGACGAGGTGGTACATCGTCACCCATTAACATTGAGAAAATTCTGTCAGCCTCAGCTGCACTTTCTATTGTAACTTGTCGTAAAGTTCTTCGTTCAGGATCCATAGTAGTAGACCATAATTGCTCTGCATTCATTTCACCTAAACCTTTATATCTTTGAATATGTAAACTGGCTTCGTTGCCTTGTGCAATTTCTAGTGAGAGTTCTTTGCGTTCTTCTTCAGACCAGCAATATCTTTGTTTATTACCTTTTTTGATGAGGTATAATGGTGGTGTAGCAATATATAAATATCCTTGTTCAATAACCGGCTTTAAATAGCGGAAAAATAAAGTCATAATTAAAGTGGCAATATGACTACCGTCAACGTCAGCATCAGTCATAATAACTGCTTTGTGGTAACGTAGCTTTGTAAGATTTGCCGCTTTGCTATCTTCTTCAGTACCGATTGTAACTCCAAGAGCAGTGAAAATATTTTTTATCTCTTCGTTTTCAAAAACTCTATGTTGCATAGCTTTTTCAACATTAAGAATTTTACCGCGAAGAGGAAGAATAGCTTGAAATTTTCTGTCTCTACCCTGTTTTGCTGTTCCACCAGCAGAATCGCCCTCGACAAGAAAAACTTCGCATAATGAAGGGTCTTTTTCTGAGCAATCTGATAGTTTGCCGGGTAAGCCCGAGCCTGTTAATACATTTTTTCGCTGAACTAATTCACGAGCTTTACGAGCAGCATGACGAGCAGTAGCAGCTAGAATTACTTTTTGAACTATTTGTTTTGCATCTTTAGGATTTTCTTCTAGGTAATTTGTTAGAACTTGACTTACTGCTTGGTCAACAGCTAGACTAACCTCTGAGTTACCTAATTTTGTTTTTGTTTGGCCTTCAAACTGAGGCTCCGCAACCTTAACAGATAATACTGCCGTTAATCCTTCACGAAAATCATCACCGTTGATGTCAAATTTTAATTTTGAAAGCATACCTGACTTGTCGGCAAAACTTTTTAATGTCCTTGTTAAACCTCTTCTAAATCCTGTTAAATGAGTACCTCCTTCAATTGTGTTAATGTTGTTTACATAGCAATGAATATTTTCGGAAAAAGATGTGTTATATTGCATCGCAACTTCAACAGGAATTCCATTTTTTTCAGTTTCGGCACTAATAATATTTTCAATTAATTTTTCACGAGTTTCATCTAAAAACCAAACAAATTCTTTTAATCCTTCTTTAGAATAAAAAACGTCTGAATTATATTCTCCCGTCTCTAATTTTTCTCTTTTATCTGTTAAAGTAAGATTTATTCCTTTATTAAGAAAGGCTAACTCACGTAGTCGAGATGCTAAAGTTTCATAATTATAAACAGTTGAGGCTGTGAAAATTTTATTGTCAGGTTTAAATGTAATTTCAGAACCTGTTTCTTCGGTTGTCCCAACTACTTCGCCTTTGCCCATAGGGTTACCATACTCAAACTCTTGAACAAAAATTTTATTATCGGTATGAATTGTTGCTTTCAGATGTGATGATAATGCATTTACACAAGAAACACCTACACCATGCAAACCTCCAGAAACTTTATAAGAATCTTTATTGAATTTTCCACCTGCATGAAGCACAGTCATAACAACTTCAAGTGCACCCTTTTTTTCTTTTTCATGATACCCTATAGGAATACCTCTACCATTATCTTTTACTGTAATTGAGTTGTCTTCATTTATGATAACTTCTATATTATCACAATATCCGCCCATAGCCTCATCAATAGAATTGTCAATAACCTCATAAACAAGGTGATGTAGTCCTCGCATACCAATGTCGCCAATATACATTGCAGGACGTTTCCTTACAGCTTCTAATCCTTCTAATACCTGAATGCTATTGGCTTTATAATCAGTATTATGGTCTTGTTTTTTTTCAATATCACTCATCTGTAAATAATTTATGTTTCTTCTTGATTAATAATTTTTTTTAAATAATAGGGAATCTTTTATTTTGAGAATGCATTTAAGTCATTAAGAAAAGAATCTTTTTAAGAATTATCCATAAAAAAAATTACTCACAAATGTAATAAAATATTATGATTTTTTAATGAAAAAAAGCCATTATATTCATACATTGTTATTAACAAATAATATTTTTAAATGTTAATAAAATGACGTCGTAAATTGCTTGTTATGAGTTGTTTATAAAAGAAGCTAAAGTGAATAAGTAAGACCAAATAATACGTTAAATTTATGTAAAGGATAATTATTCCATTGATAATATTTTACGGCTCCAATATTGTTGAAATTTACAAAGGCTGAAAGCACTTTTGTGTATCTATATTCAAGGCCTAAATTCACATCAAAAATACCTGATAATTCTTTTTTGACAACATTGTTACTATTGTCAAATGTTTTTGCATAACGACTGCTTATTGCAAATATATCTGTGTTAACAATAATCTTATCTCTAAGTACATATTGCGATTTGAAATCAATTTTAAATTTTGGTTTGTGCCATGCTTCAATTTCTTTATCCATAACATAATTAAAGAATTCAGCTTTTAACAATAAATTGAGTTTTTGTGATTGCTTATATGATATTTCTGTAAAAAATTGAGTTAGCTTAACATCATCGTATACAACATCAAACTTATTTTCTAATAAGCAAGTTGTGTCATTAACAAAAAAGTAATTATTATCAATTTGAGAATATGATGCGTTAAAATTAAATGATATTTTTGAACTGAAGTTACCACGAATTCCACCTACAACATGTTGTTTATAATTGGTAGGTTTTACATTTAATTTGTTTGTTATATAAAAATTTTCGTAGGCAATATTTTGATAGTTATTAACTTGAAATTTCCCATCTACTTCAAAATAAGGTATTAAAAAATAATCTATTACATTATAATGCAAACTTAACCTGGGGTAAAAATAATATTTAACATCTTTTTGGTCATAATAAGTATTTACTCCGGCAATAACTCTCCATTTTTTGCCAAATGCCCCTACCCAAGGATTAAATTTTACCATAAGATAATTAAGAGTATCATTTGTTCCGGAAGTATTAATATAGTTTAGTTTATAGTCAACACCGAGAAACTGGTTATTCATAAAATAATTGATATTGGCTATTAATGAGAAATTGTTTTCGTTAATATCATCTTTTGTTGTAAAATATTTGTAATTAAGTTTAATATCATAATTTACATGCGACGAATCAATATAATTTGTTTCAAAATCAGCATTCACATTAAACAAATTAAAGTTTTGATATTCAATGTTTTTTTTGTCGGTTGGAATAGTCTCTGTTGGTAAATAAATTTTATCGGGATTATAACCATAGTAATAAATTTTTCGTGAGTTAAAACTCATATCTCCGGAAAGAATTTTGCTATTCTTAAGAATTTTTTTTCCATATAGTTGAATGAAGTTATTGCTATTGCCTGCAAAAACTTTTTTATTTTTGGTGTTTTTTATTTTTCCGCTGGTTGAGAAATGTTTTAAATAAGCACCTACCGAATAATTTTTTGCACGAAGGCTTGTGATATTTATCTCTGCTAATGGTGTTGTGTAATTACCAAAGCCTAATTTAAAATATGATTTGTATAATTTGTTTAATGGTTCTCCAAGCATTTTAGCAGCTTTTATTGGCTCTAATTTAAACTTCGATTCCAATTTTTTTGTCTTTGTTTTTATCGAATAACTAAATGATGGAGTAAGAGCAATAGTATCGTTTAATCTAGGTAGCTCATTAATCTTAAATGCATCAGATATTGATGGCTCGTAGGGTTTAATAACCTTTACCTCTTGGTTTAATTTATTTTGAGAGTTTGCCTTAAAACTTATAAAAAATATAGGAATTAATAAGATAACAAGGTGTTTCATATAGCAATTCATAGTTAATAATTATTATTTTAAACTGTCGTTTTTAACTTTGTTTTTATTATTATTTTCTTCTTCAAACAATTTGTCGTATTGTCCGTCGGTATTGTCTTTAAAATTTATTTCAATATCTTTTTTAGAGACTTCTTTAAATTGAGCATCCTCAATTTTTTTAATCTTTTCCATTTTTTTGTTTGCTGTATCAATAATACCATCATCAGTAATTTTATAATTATCAATAATGCCTTTCAGGTTTGCTTTTGCCTGAAAATAATCGTTATTTTCGAAATAAATATCTGATAATAAAATAAAACTTTTGGCTAACCAAAATTGATGAGAAGTACTAAGATTAATGAAGTTGAAAATTTCTTGTTTAGCTAATTCATATTTCTTTTGAAGATATAAGATGTTCGCAATTTGATATTTAGCCTCGGCTCCTTGCTCTGTTTTACTGTTGCGGGCAATTTGTCGGTATTGTTTTACAGATTTATCCAATTTATTTTGTGCAAAGTACGATTTTGCAAGTATTAGATGAGCTTCACGTATTTTCTCATGAGCAACTTTTTCGGTTATTAACACATTGCTGGCGGCAACAATTGCGTTTTTATAACTTTTTAAGTAAAAAGCCGAACGCATTTGCCCAGTACGAGCTTTTAGTAAGTTGCTTTTTATCTCTGCAACATTTTCAAGTATGGTGAAATTTTCTAATGCTTCAGCATAGTTTTTATTGCTGAAATTAATTGTAGCTGCATTTAATAATGCTTGCTCGGTAAAAATATTTTTGGGTTTATCAATAATAAAAGAATATGCTTTTAAAGCATCATCAAATTTATTGTTTTTATTATCACAATCAGCTTTATAAAAAGATGCATTAAGTATGAAACTTCCTGTAGGATATTTCTCGATATAGTTTTTAAATAGTTGTCTTGATTTATCACAATCGCCTGACATATAAATTTTTTCGGCAGCAAGATATGTTAAAGAATCTTGCTCATTGACACTAATATTGGCAAAGCCGCCTAATGAGTTTACATAATCAAAATATGTGTTGACATCGTTAAGGTCAACATAAATGTTTTTCAATCCAATTAGTGCATCCCTAGCTTCTTGAGTGCCTTGGTAATTTGCCACTGCCTGTTTATAATACTTAATTGATTTTTGATTCTCATCTTTGTTGTAATATAACAAACCCAAATGAACTAATGCTTTACTAACATAGCTGCTATTCGGAAATTTTGTTATTATCAGCGTATAATTTTTTATAGCCGAATTTATTGAATCTGTTATAAGATAAGTTTTTGCAAGCTCAAATACTGCATCGTCATAATATGTTGAACTAGTGTCGTTTAATAAGGTGTTTAAGAGATTAATTTTTTGTTTGTATTTTTTCAACAAACCATTTGAAAAACCTTGTTGAAATAATGCGTAATCTACATCAAGTGACTTTACATCAACTGCTTTTGCATAATAATCAACAGCATCATTATAATTACGCGACACAAAATAACAATCGCCTATTCTGATATAAGCATCACTTAATTTTAGAGTATCAATAAGCTTAACGTTATCAACATATTTTCTAAACCATGATGTTGCGTTTTTATAGTCTTTCTTTTTAAAATATGAATAAGCTAAATTATAATATGTATTATTAAATTCGATATGCTCGAAAGCACCGGGTGTCAATAGAAATTCTTTGTAATTTGTTATTGCATCATCATAATTTTTTATTCTGTATTGAGCTTCGGCTTTCCAATAAATTGAAAATGCTTTAATCGTTTTATCATAAGCTTTAACGCTAAGGGCTTTGTCAAAGGCTTCAATAGATTGATTAAATTTTAGATTGTTAAATAGTTCTAATGCTCGGTAATAAGCAATGCGTTGATAGGCTACTAATATTTCAGTATTTTTTATTTTAATTTTTTCAATTGAGGATAATGCTTCTTTATAATTTTTAGATGTAATATATGCTTTGCCAAGATAATCGTAAACCTGATCTTTTTTATCTGAATTTGGATATTGCTCAAGGTATTGATTAAATGTTTCAATTATTTCGTTAAACGGAGAATATGCTAATTCATAAGTTAATTTGGCATAGTTAAACAGTGCATCTTCTTTAATTTTTTTATCAAAATCAAGTTTTGATGCAGAGCTAAATGCCATGCGAGCCTTATTCTTATCGTCTTGTTTTAAAAAACAGTCGGCAAGATAATAATAAGCATTTTGGCTTAACAAGTCATCAACATTAGTTACATTTTGAAATGATTTACTTGCTTTTTCAAAATCACTATTCTTGTAATAAATAAAACCCAGCTGGTATATGTTGTTTCTTGTATAAGCTTTTGTCTTTTTTTTATAAATTTCAAGATAGCTGAGTGCATTTTTATAATCAGCCTTTTGATAATATGCTTCCCCAATAATACGTGCTATTTCAGGAGCTCTTTTGGTAGTGGCAGAATCTAATAATGATGGAACATACTGAATTATTTTATCATATTTTTTTTGAGAAAAGTAAATTTGTGCAATGTAATATGGAACAATGGGTGCAAAAGTAATATCGTTTTTTAATTTTGTAAAGCCATTTAATGAGGTTTCGTAATTTTTGTTTATATAAGAAATATGTGAATAGTAAAATAGGGCAGGAGCAAAATATTTCGAATCACTGTCAAGCAGTTCATAAAACATTTTTGAAGCATTCGTATTATCTTCAAGAGCAAAATAACTATATCCTCGTTTAAAAAAATACTCAGCTAATTCTTCATCATTAAGGTCAAATTTATTAACTTTTTTAAACCAAATAATTGATTGTTGATAATCTTTTTTTCTGTATTGAAATTTTCCCATCTGAAAATAAGCCGTCTTAACTCTTGGGCTTTCAGGATGCTCTTCAATAAATTTATTAATTAGATATTCTGCATCCGAATTAAAAAGTTCAATAGCACAAAGAGCAGAATAATATTGAGCATCTGTTTTTATATTTGAATAATTTTTGCCATTGTTTAAGCTTATTTTATTAAAATGGTTTTGAGCAGCAACAAATTTCTGTTTGTTAAACAATTCAACAGCAAGATTAAATCTTGAGTTGGTGCTTTGATAAATAGTTGAGTTTTGAGCTTCAACGAAATCTGCAAAACTAATTAGTATCAGAAATAAATTTATAAAGAGTAATAAGTGCTTAGTTTTCATTTTATAAAGTTGAGAGATGAAAGTTCAATGTTTGACAAAATTAGTTGTAAAGGTAAAAAAGAAATATCTATACATCTATTTTTTACAGTTCTTTTATTAACAAATAACTGTTAATTTCTAACTTTATTTTCCTAACTTTATTTTTGTTATTAAATTTTTGTTTATTTGTATAAAATATTTAACAAATGTATATTTTAAAGACAAAAGGAACGGCCAAAATTCCTGATTATATTCAAATCAGAGATGATAATTTTGTGCTCGTTAATCATTTTAAGGCAAATGTCTCAAAACAAACATTAGAGAAACTAAATTACATTAAAGATGTAAATGGATTTGCTGAAATGGTAGATGATTTAGAATATGGTGTTTTAAAAAAAATTTGAATAATTTTATTTCATAAACATGTCAATTGATACAATTATAGAATTAAAAGATGCTTCAATTTTACAGAAAGATAATTTAGTGTTATCTGATGTTAATTTTGAAGTTAATAAAGGTGAATTTGTTTACCTCATTGGTAAAACAGGAACAGGTAAATCAAGTTTGCTAAAAACTTTTTATGCTGATTTGCCTTTAACAAAAGGACAGGGGAAGATAGTTAATTACGACTTGCAAAAAATTAAAAGAAAAGAAGTTCCATATCTTCGCAGAAAGGTTGGAATTGTTTTTCAAGATTTTCAGCTTTTGGTTGATAGAACTGTTTATGAAAATTTAGCATTTGTATTAAAGGCAACAGGTTGGAAAAATAAGAAAATAATTGATTCTAGAATTGGAGAAGTTCTTGAAAAAGTTGATTTATCTTATAAAGATTATAAAATGCCACATCAATTATCTGGTGGTGAACAACAAAGAGTTGTTATTGCCCGTGCCTTGCTTAATAATCCTGATGTAATTTTAGCCGATGAGCCAACCGGTAATCTCGACCCGGAAACATCTGAAGGTATTATGAAACTACTTTTCAAAATTAGTGAAAGTGGGCGTACTGTTGTTATGGCTACTCACGATTATAATATGCTTAAAAAATTTCCTGCTCGTACTTTCCGTTGTGAAGAAGGTAAACTTATTGAAAATGTTAAAGAAATAATCGATTTTAGTGAGTTAAGTTAATAGTTTATAAAGTAGAAAGTTTATAAAGTTGCGTACTCACCAAAAAGTTTTCATAGCCGTTATTGCGATGGCGAAGCCCGATGCAATCTGTTGATAATCAATAAAAAATTAAGTGAAGGCACAATCGCCATCACCATCCTGAAAATTAATTAATTGATTTTCGGGAAATTTGCTGTTCAATCCTTTTGTAATAAAATAATTTCTAAAAAGTTTCTTTTTGAATAAGAATGGTGTAGAATGATTTCTCAAATATTCTACAATATCATTATTATAAACTGTTAATATGCTTAAATGTTTTTTTAACATCAGCTTATAAATAATTTTAATTATATCGTTAATGTTATTGTCATAATAACAATAAGGTACAGACATTCTGTTGTCTCTTACTGTAAGCATTAAATAAGCTGTTAATTTTTTGTTATTATCGTAAATTTTAATGTTATAATTATTAAACAGTTTGCTTGTCGATGAAAAATGATACCTTTTGTTATCATCATCTTTTTTTGCATGTTCAATTATCCAGGGATATTTTATAATCCAGTTAAGTTCATTTTGTGAGCGTCGGCAAATTTCTTTTTCCGATTTGTTTTTAATAAACTCATTTATCTCATCATCAATAAAAGTAACATATTCGAAGTTTATATTTTTTATAGATAAAAAATTATTCAATATAATTATTCTGATATCGCAAAATAGGTTTAAAATAAAATCGAAAAATCGTAAAACAGATTTAATTTTGAAAAAAAATTTTGATTTTGGAGGCAGTAAATCTGCAAAGCAAAACCTGTTGTAAGCCCTAATACCTTCAATTGATTTGAATTTAATAAATTTAGATGTTTTATCGAACAAAGCTTTAGCAACAGGAGCATAATTAGTGTAAGCCAAATTTCCGATCCACTCTTTATAAACAGTTTTAAATAATTTTGTTGATATTCCGGTGCGTCGCCTATCGGGTTTAACCCAAGAGCCACTTAACCAACCAATCTTATTTTTAGTATTATCCTGATAAAAATAATCGGGTAAAATTGTTCTGTAGCCAACAAGTTCATCGTTGTCATAAGCAAGATACATTACATTGTCGTTGCTGTTAATTCGTGGGTTTTTTGAATACGACAATGCACGATGTTTACTTATAGGAATATTCTCAAGTTTATCATATTCTTCAGAAGAAACAAATTCAATAAGTTCCGATATTGTATATTTTTTTATTGTCAGCATATTATTTAGCTATGTTTATTTTCTAACAAAGAATTTCCTTTGCGAACTCTGTGCCCCTTTGTGTAATAGCTATACCACAGAGGATCACAAAGAATACACAAAGTTACACAAAGAAATTAAATACAAA
>JADFUR010000018.1 GCA_015222055.1 Bacteroidota bacterium
AATGTTATTTCCTGCAAAACAGGCTTCTAACATTATTGTGCCAACACCACAACATGCATCTAGTAGCTTTTTCTCTTTGTTTGTCTTTGCTGCAATATTGATAAGAGCTTTGGCAATACTTATACTTATTGAGTTACTGAATGAGCATGGTTTTTGTTTGTGTTTATGCCAAGCAAAATTATTTTTAATCAAAATACCAAAATACCAAATACCCTCGTAATAGCATAAGGCATAAGTTATTGTTGGGCTATAATAATCAGGAATACCTTCAATGCTGAAGCCTATATCTTTTAACTTTTTAAGCCTCTCAGCATACTCCGTTGTATCACCATCAAAAACTAAATATTCAACTTTGAAACCTTCAATGCATATACTTTTTTTTTTGATTTCATTTATTAGCGTAGAATAATTTTCAGAAAATGAAATAATATCAAGTCTTTTTTTAACGAAAGCACTACTTGAAGGTTCTGCTTTTATATCGGAAAAAAGTAGTTTGTTTTTTTCTTCCTTATTAAAAATATATCTTGATTCGAGCTTACATAACTCACTTTCAGTATTTTCATAATTAAAGGAATATATATATCTGTTTATCTGCATATTTTTTTTTTGTCCTTCATATTTTTCTATCAGTGGGGTTTTAGCAATGAATCGCAACACTTCAATAAGACACCCCAGCATGTCTTATTTCCATTATATTTAATAGTTAAACCCAAAATTAGCATAAAAAAGCAAAAAAGATATTAATTAAGATTCTAATTTTTTTAAAGTTGTTTTAAGTATTGAAAAAACACAGACGATATTTTAGTGCAAGATGGGTGCGGAATCAGAAATTACGACAAGTGGTTTTTTTTGTTGAAAAATTAAGAAGCTAAAATTTAAAAAATTACATACTAGCTCAAATTCCTTTCATAATAAACAATCCGTCACCTTCGGTTTCGCTTAACATTGAATATGAAAGCTATAGAAGATTTTGCCTTATAGTACTTTTGTATTTTTAGGTGTTAGGCACTGGGTGTTTAGTTTTTTTACTGTAATAACCAATCAATAACATTTAGTTTTTGAATCCCTTCTATGCTTGTATTGTCAAAATCGAGTGTTAAAAGATATTTAGGATAGTTATCTTTGATGTTTCTAAATGCCGAAATTTCTCTTTTAAATGTTTTTTCGTCATTAACGGTAAAAGCAACTTGATAATATTCTCGTTCATTATTTGGTTTTTGAACTACAAAATCAATCTCTTTGTTGTTGTGTTTTCCTACATACACTTTACCACCACGTCTAAGTAATTCAAAATAAATAACATTTTCTAGCTTATGTCCTAAATCAGTGTCGTATTTATTTGTTGCTGTAATATTTTTTAAACCTAAGTCTACCAAATAATATTTTTCATTGGTGCTAAGCAGTTCTTTACCTTTTATGTCGTAACGAGGAGCTGCATATAGTATATATGATTGAGTAAGAAAATCCAAATATTTGATAATGGTGTTGTGTGATATGTTTTTGGGTGAATTTTTATTAAGTTCATTTGCAATGTTGGTAGGAGAAACATATGATCCAATAGAATCAAACAAAAAACTAATAACACGATGTAGATTGTGAGTATTTCTCAATTTGTAACGTTGTGCAATATCCTTTATAATAACGGTATCATAAATAGATTGAAGATAATCATTTACCAAATTTTCATTGCTTTTGGCAAGTGTAACTGCTTCTGGGAAGCAACTTTTATTGATGTATTGACGAAAAAGACGGTCGGTATTCTGTTCTTCTTTGTTAGCCAAAGCATATTCTTTGAAAGAATATGGTTGTAGATTAATTGCAATGTATCTTCCCGTTAAAAGTGTTGCTAATTCGCTTGAAAGCAAATAAGCGTTTGAGCCAGTTACATATAAATCGATATTCTTTTTTGTAAATAAACTGTTTATGAGTTTTTCAAAATCATTAACCAGTTGCACTTCGTCTAAAAAGATGTAATACTTTTTATCGGTGTTTACATTCTTTATTATTTCATCATATAATGTTTCCCAACTTGTAAGGTGAAGGTTTTTTCTCTCCTCAAAATTGAGAAAAATAATATTTTTAAAAGAAACGCCACTTGATAATAATTCGTTTTTAAAGGCTTTTAAAAGAGTCGACTTTCCACAACGTCTTATGCCTGTGATAACCTTTATCAAGTTTTTGTCTTTGAGTTGTCTTAATTTGGTTAGATATGTTTCTCTATTTATCATTTATATTTTTTTACAAAGATACGTCTTATTGACGAAACATTAAAATTTTATATGTTTCGTCATTAGTGGGCTTTGTTTTTCTTGGGCATAACACCTAAATAAGTCTTATATTCACTATATGGTTACTGATTTATTTTCTTGTTCTCTTTTTGATGCAATATTCTGAGATACAAAATGATGATATGCTTTATGGTGTCACTTGTAAGCTCTTACTATTCACTTTTGTTTTTTTTTGGATGTATAGTGTAAGTATTGATTGCAAGTAGCTTGAAGAATGCTCTGATAACTTTTTGTATGTATTATCAAATCATATACTTTCATTACTAGATCTACGGATTGAAATATTTGTGTTACTTTTGTCGCACAAAAATATTTAATAATCAATTTTTAGTTTATGTCATATGAAGATGTGTTTGTTCTCTTATGGGAACAGGTAAAAGAAAGTATCCAAGAAGGTAACTTTGTCAAGTTAACCATGGCAAAGACCATTGGTAAACCTAAGTTGAAAAATATATTTGTAAGACCAGTTTATTCAGAAGATGGCTTTAAGGTTTTACTGAAATTTCGTTACAGATTAAGAGAAATGGATGATACAGAAGACAAGCTTACATTAGATGAGGCTTTTATAATTTTGAAATCACATCTAAGAAATCCTTTTTCATCTGTTCTGTTATTTACAACAACAAAAGATGTTCTTTTCAAAATTAATAAAAAGGGTGCAGGTAGCATTACCGAGAATTTGCCAACATTTCACAAAGTTACGCAAGCAGAGAGTGATTTAGAATAGACAGAATCCATCTAGGAAAAACAAACCTGATAATTTTTGGTAGTTCGTTTGGCATTAATCTAAATAGAACTTCCCTTTTTTGAAAATTTTTTTGCCCCAATATACGAATGGAGTATCGGCTGCAGCAACAATAAATTTCAAGAAATACGTGGTTATAAATATTTCCCATATAACAGCAGTTTCAAATACTCCCCAAAAGGCAAAAAGTACAAAAACAGTACTATCAATAAACTGAGAAACAATTGTGCTTAAATTATTGCGTATCCAAATTTGGCTGTCTTTTGGAAAACGTTTACGCCAAAAATGATAAGCCCAAATATCATGTTGTTGAGAAAATAAATATGCCGCAAGGCTAGCAACAGCTATACGGGGCATTAAACTAAATATTGTACGGGTTGCTTCGTGTGCAACACCTGCAAACTCATCTCCTTTCAGCGGTATAAAAAGTAACGACAGATTCATTAATAGGGTCATGGAGATGAGGCTAAAAAATCCTATCCAAACAGCCTTTTTCGCCTCTTTTTTACCATAATTTTCAGATAAAATATCGGTCACTAAAAACGACGAGGCATAAACAATATTACCTAAAGTTGCAACAAGTCCAAAAAATTCAACGGTTTGAATAACTTGAATATTGGCAACAATAACAGAAATTGGAATCCAAATAATAAGTCCCCATTTACCAAAAATACGGTATGCCAAAATAATTAGCAGGAAGTTTGCCAGCAACATGGTTAACCATAAAATCTCGTTTTGCATTTTTTATTTTTTAGTTGAAGAATGAAAAGATACTCATCGATAATTATTATTATTATGTCTTTTTTCAACTTCGTTGTAGGGTGACGCCACCTGCTTTGTTCATAATGTGTTTAGGATGCAAATATAAAGAAAATTGTTCATAGGATATCATATATTTATAATTCTTAAATGATTTTCTAATCAGGCATTAAATGAGCGATTTTGTGATATTAAAAAATTTCTCAAAAAAGAATTGTTAAAAATAAAACCAAGCAATTTAGGAGAGAACAAGTCATATTGAAAATTTAAAGAAGTTCGTTTTCTACAAATTTATTGTAAACTTATTTTAGGACAAGATTCATCAAATTATATTGAATTTACTCTACTGTTGGAAACTCAACAATAACATTTGTTCCAACACCTTCATGACTTTCGATTTCAATTAATCCATTATTGTTGGATACCAATTCCTTGCAAAGCACAAGACCTAATCCTGAGCCGCCTTCTCCATTGGTTCCTTTTGTCGACTTGTTTGTTTCAAATTTAAAAAGTGAGTTGATGGTTTCCGGCTTAATGCCTTGTCCTGTATCTGCAACAGTTAAACGGACTTTTTTGAGAATTTTTTCCGATGTAATTGTGATAGTCCCTTCTTTAGGAGTAAATTTAATAGCGTTAGAAATCAAATTGCGAACAATGGTTTCTATCATATTTGTGTTTCCTAAAATATAAGTTTGTTTTCCTTCTTTAAATTCCAAATTGATTGATTTTAAATCTGCTGAACTTTTAAAAAAAATAATGTTGTCAGAAATTATTTGACTTAATTCAATTCTCTCAACGTTAAATCTATTTAGATTCTTTGATTTAGTTGCCCACTCCAGTAAATTTTGTAAAAGATGAAAAGTAGATTGACTTAGCGTATTTAATATTTTTAGATATACTTTTTTTTTATCCTCATTTAAATTAGTTGTGTTTTGTAGCAAATCCAAAAAACTTATAATATTTCCTACCGGGCCTCTCAAGTCATGTGCAATGATAGTTAGAAATTTAGTTTTAGATTTTAGTTGATTCTCTAATTCTTTATTTAACCGAATATTTACAGCTGATAAAAATCCAAACGTTATCGTAATCATTAGAAAAGAAGAAATAATTTGCATATAAATTGCAGAGCTGGTTATTTCCAATGGGTCAAAATTTGTGTTTGTGATTAAAGCGTACTCAAAAATTAATAAAAGAACCAGATAAATGATAAAAGAAAAGGAATTAACAAGGAATATTTTTCTAAGATATTTTTGAGTTGAGTTTAAACGAATCATTTCAATAATAGCAAGCAAGCCAAATGCAAATAAGGGTAATGAATGTAAGCCATATTGAAGCCTAAGAGAAGGGTATATTTTAAAGAAAATAATGGTTTGCAAAATATCTAAAATTGGAATGCCAATAAATATCCATTTATTAATTTTCTTCTCTTTAAATTGCCAAATTCCGGCTAAAAATAGATAATCAGCAATTGTATTAAAATTTGTAAAAGTAGCAGTTGCAGATGGACTTCCTTCAGGAAAGATAGTTTTTAACAAAAATGTAATCCCTAATATTATGCTACCTGTTGCCCAATATCCGGTTCCAAGTTTTAAAGCGTTTCTATAAAAGTAAAACATATATAAGCCCATTATAAAACTAATTCCAGAATTTATAATATTTATAATGAGTAAGTTATCCAATTCCATAATTGCTATTTATTGTCATTTAATTATAATAACGACCTTCTCACTTGGGCACAATCTTTTTTAATTAAACCTCGAAATTTATCAAAAATAAAATAATTTCCAAATGCTTAAGAGTTTTATTTAAAGAAAAATGTTGCTAAACGCTGATTCCGTTGTTTACAATTATAGTTCTTGTTGGGAATTGGAGTTCAAACATACTGGTTTAGTCTTTTTTATTTTATTGATTGTTCTCGCACCCTGAATTTATTTAGGTGAACACTTACAGTCTGTTGGTGGGAGAGGTGAAGCGATGGTTATTTGGTTGTTTATAGCATAGTAAATCCAATATGATTCCTAGGCCCTTTCTAAATTTTTTTTAGTATTATTTCATCATCTAAATTTCAGAAATAGCATTAAGACAATTGAGATTTTTAAATCTTAATTCCCAAAATAACAACATCGTCAATTTGGTCTAAATCACCTTACGTAAAGAGTGTTGTTTCCCTTTTCCATTTCCTTCATTTTCCCTTCCATTAGTATAGTTGATAGATTTAAGTCAATGTTAGTAGGAGTACGCAAATCTACTTCAATGTCTTTTGCTTTTATGTGTTCGATGCATGGTGATAGTATTATTATTATTAAAAGTATGATAGCAAAAATATACAGTGTCCAGTTTATTTGAAAAGAAGGAAACCATTTAGGAATAAATGGATGAAGTATAAAAAGTGTAAAAAGTGCAGTTATAACTATAGAAATACAATAAAATATTTTTCTTTTAGACCCGCGATATAAAGGGGAATTTAACCACCATTGCCACCACGAAGGTTTTATTTTATAGTTCCATAAGTTGCTAAGCAATTCACGTGCAGATTTTTTTATTGATGATTTTAATTTGATACACTCTTCAAGTTTTTCTTTTGCAGCAAAAATATCATTACTCTTTATGTAAAAGCATGCTAAAAAATAGAGAATATAAGCTTTTACTTCTTCTTTCTCATGATTTTTTTTATTAGATATTAGTTGATTTGCTTTCTCCAGCTCTCTGATAATTGATGAGATTTCTTCCTGATACTTTTTATCTCTTAAATACTTTTCATCTTTTAAACCCAAGCAAAATTCTGCATTAAGATAATTTGCGTAAGCATGCCAAAGAAAATTTTTGGGATTACCAATATCCAAAGAAATTGCTTTTTGAAAAGATTTGCTTGCATCTTCATATTTTTTTTCTTCAATATTAATTTTTCCTTTTAATATTAGTGCAGGAGTATAATTTTTATTTTTATTAAGTGCATCGTCAATTTTTTCAGAAGCAGTTTTAAGCTTTCCAAGATTAATTAAAAGTTCTCCCAAATTGCGGTATGCTAAATCATTCTGTGGATTAATTTCAATGGCTTTTTCATAAGCCTTTATTGCTTCTTCATGTCTTTCAAGTTTGCCAAGTACAAAACATTTGCTATCCCAAGTTTTGTCATTTTTCGGATTAATCTCAATTGCTTTCTCAATTGATTTTAGAGCTTCTTTATGCTTTTTATTTTTACTAAGCATAATACCTTTGTTGTTCCATCCAATTTCATTATTCGGGTTTATTTGAGTAGCTCTTTCAAAAGCTTTTATCGCTTTTTTGTATTTTTTAATTTTCTTAAATTCAACGCCTAAATTAATAAAAGCTATTTCGTCATTTGGATCAATTTTAATGGCTTTTTTTAAAATTTTTATAGCTTCTTTGTGTTTTTCAAGATTGCAAAGTGCAATACCTTTGCAAACCCATGCGTATTTAAAATGAGAATTTATCTCAATAGCTTTGTCAAAAGCTTTTATTGCTTCTTCGTGTTTTTTAAGTTTATCAAGAATAAATCCTTTATTACCAAAAGCCTCGTAATTGTTATCATTAATTTCAGTTGCTTTTTCAAAAGCTTTTAGAGCATCTTTGTGTTTTCCAAGATTGCCAAGCTCAATACCTTTGTTATACCAAGCTTTGTCATATTTTGGATTTATCTCAATAGCTTTGTCAAAAGCCTTTATTGCTTCTTCGTGTTTTTTAAGATTGCTAAGAGCAATACCTTTGTTTAGCAATGCTTTGTAATCATTAGGTTTAATCTTAATGACTTCTTCAAAAGCTTTTAGAGCTTCTTCTCCTTTTTTAAGATTACCAAATTTGTTAAGAGCAACACCTTTATTATACCATGCATTTTCTTTTTTTGAATTTATCTCAATGACTTTTTCAAATGCCTTTATAGCTTCTTCATGTTTACCAAGATTGCTAAGGGCAATACCTTTATTATACCATGCATCAAGAAAATTAGAATTTATTTTAATTGCATTTTCAAAAGCCTTAATAGCATCTTCGTGTTTATTTAGATTGATAAGAGCAACACCTTTATTATACCAGACACTTTCATGCTTGGGATTTATTTTAATTGCTTTATCATATGCCTTAATAGCTTTTTTGTTTTTTTTAAGACAGCCAAGTTCAAAACCTTTATAAAACCAAGCATTTTCATTTTTTGGATTTATTTCAATTACTTTTTCAAAAGCTTTTAAAGCTTTTTGGTGTTTTCCAAGATTGCTAAGTTCAAGACCTTTATCAAACCATTCGTCTTCGCTCAGATTAAGATTTTCCATAAAATAGTTGTTTCGTTTTAATTGCAGAGTAAGGCATTATTAAAATATTTTTTTCGGTCAGATATAAATTAAATGCCCGGCAGACATAAAATATTTTTTTGATTCATTTAAAAATTAAAGGTAGCAAAAATTATTTGTTTGGGTTAAATTTTAATTAATAATTTTATAAACAGATGGTTTAGGGAGATGCCGAAACAAGTTCGGCATGACATCGAAGTTGAAAAAAGGAGATGCCGAACAAGTTCAGGACGACCTTGTTCGGCATGACTGCTATTATACGTCAGAAGTTTAGCATTTTTTTATATGTGTATTGTTTGTTTTTAATAAAGAGACTTGTCAGGTTTTTAAAACCTGACAGGTCTTGGTTTACAATAACAAAGTGAAGGTATTTATTTAAAAGACCCGCAAGGTTTATTTTCTGTTTATATCTATAAATTTATTTTTTTTGTTAAACCTTGCGGGTTTAATATAACAATTTCCGAAATAATTGTCTGAGCTATTTCTGGGTCAAGTAATATTTTTGTGGACTATCTAATAAAAATTAACTTTGTAGAAAAAATAATTAAATAGAATAAAAATGGATAT
>JADFUR010000019.1 GCA_015222055.1 Bacteroidota bacterium
ATATTTTTTATAATACACATTTTACCCAAGGCGTTGCCTTAGGGCTGAACCGAGCTTGCGAGCTCACCGAAGGTAAATAAGTTGCCACTTCGTGGCGTAATACATTTCTAAATTGCTTTAAATGAATCAAGATAACTTCTACATAAAATATTCAAAACACAGAAAATATAAAATTTTAATAAATTTATTTCCACAACTTTTTAAATTGATCCATAAAAAGCTTCTCTCCCCCAATAGTATAAAAAACTTTCTCAAATTGTCATTTTTTGTTATATTTTTGCACTCTAAATAACTTAATGCAATAACTGTGAAAAACATATATAAAGAATTAAAAAAAAGAATATTAGTTCTCGATGGTGCAATGGGTACCATGATTCAAAAACAAAAACTTACTGAGGAAGATTTTAGAGGCGAACGATTTAAAAATTACAACTGTGATTTAAAAGGGAACAACGACTTATTATCTATAACTAAACCTGAATTAATAAAAGATATTCACAAACAGTTTATTGAGGCAGGTGCCGATATTATTGAGACAAACACATTCAACTCAAACAAAATTTCTATGCAAGATTACGACATGGAATCTATTGTTTACGAAATGAATGTAACAGCTACAAAAAACGCTGTTGAAGTTGCAAAAGAATACTCAACTGACGAAAAACCAATTTACATTGCTGGTTCAATAGGACCAACAAACAAAACTGCATCAATGTCTCCCGATGTTAACGACCCGGGATTTCGTGCCGTTAGCTTCGACGATTTTGTTGAAGCATACAGCGAACAAGTTTTAGGATTAATCGACGGTGGTGTTGATTTATTACTTGTTGAAACTATTTTTGATGTATTAAATGCTAAAGCTGCTTTATTTGCTATCAACAAAATTTTTAAACAAAAAAATATAAAATTACCCGTTATGGTTTCGGTTACTGTTGCCGACATTAGCGGAAGAACTCTTTCAGGGCAAACCGTTGAAGCTTTTCTTATTTCACTATCAGATTTCGATTTGCTGAGCATTGGATTAAACTGCTCTTTTGGAGCCGAAGGACTGCAAACTTATCTCGAAGAATTATCGGCAAAAGCACCGTTTTATGTTAGTGCCTATCCTAATGCAGGTCTGCCAAATCAATTCGGCGAATATGACCAGAGTGCCAAACAAATGGCTGAAAAAATTAAAGTCTATTTAGACAAGCAACTTGTAAATATTATTGGAGGATGCTGTGGTACAACACCTACTCATATTGCTGCTTTTTCAGAATTTGCATCAAAAGCAGTTCCTCGCCCAATTCCAAATATCAAAATACGAACACAACTTAGTGGTTTAGAACCTATTATTATTAGTAAAGAAACAAATTTTGCTAATGTTGGCGAAAGAACAAATGTTGCCGGCTCACGTAAATTTGCCCGACTGATAAGAGAAAAAAAATATGAAGAAGCATTATCAATAGCAAGAGCTCAGGTCGATGGCGGTGCTCAAATAATTGATGTTAACATGGACGATGCCATGCTCGATGCCGAGAAGGAAATGCATACTTTTCTTAATCTTATGGTTTCGGAACCTGAAATTGCCCGTTTACCGGTAATGATTGATTCTTCGAAATGGTCGGTTATTGAAACAGGTTTAAAATGCTTGCAGGGCAAAGCTATTGTTAACTCAATAAGTTTAAAAGAAGGCGAAGAAGCTTTTATTGAAAAAGCCGAAAAAATTAAAAGTTACGGTGCCGCTGTTGTGGTTATGGCTTTCGACGAAAAAGGTCAGGCAGTTACTTACGACGAAAAAATTAAAATTTGTAAACGTGCTTACGATATTCTCGTTAATAAAGTAAATTATAAAGCTCAAAACATAATTTTCGACCCTAATATTTTGACAGTTGCCACAGGAATTGAAGAACATAATAATCTGGCTGTTGACTTTATTAATGCAACTGCATGGATTAAAAAAAATCTCAAGCATGCTAAAGTAAGCGGTGGGGTTAGCAACCTTTCATTTGCATTTAGGGGCAACAACATTGTTCGCGAAGCTATGCACTCTGCATTTTTATATCACGCTATAAAAGCCGGCATGGATATGGCCATTGTTAACCCGGGGATGTTGCAAATTTACGACGAAATACCAAAAGATTTGTTGCAACTTGTTGAAGATGTTGTGCTTAATCGCAGAGATGATGCAACAGAACGATTAATTGAGTTTGCTCATAACATAAAAAATGTTGGTGATAAAAAAATTAAAGTTGCCGACTGGAGAAACTCTAATATTGATGATAAACTAAAACATGCTTTAACAAAAGGGATTGTTGATTTTCTTGAAGAAGACATTCCTGAAGCATTAAAAAAATATAATTCAGGAATAGAAATTATTGAAGGTCCGTTAATGTCAGGAATGAATTATGTGGGCAAACTATTTGGCGAAGGCAAAATGTTTCTACCTCAGGTTGTTAAGACAGCTAGAGTAATGAAAAAAGCAGTCGAGATTTTACAACCATACATTGAAGAAGATAAAGGCACGAAAACCAAATCAGCAGGTAAAATTTTATTGGCAACCGTAAAAGGCGATGTTCACGATATTGGCAAAAACATTGTAAGCGTTGTTTGGTCGTGCAATAACTACGAGATTATTGATATGGGTGTAATGGTTCCTACAAAAAATATTATTGATACTGCTATAAAAGAAAATGTTGACATCGTAAGCTTAAGCGGATTAATCACACCTTCGCTAGAAGAAATGGTAAATGTTGCCAAACAAATGGAGGAAAAACAAATGAAAATTCCTCTACTGATTGGCGGAGCAACAACATCTAAAATTCACACAGCTGTAAAAATTGCACCAGAATATAGTGGTACTACAATTTATGCAGGAGATGCTTCACAAGCTGTTATGGTCTTGAATAAAATATTAAACAACAAAAGCAAAACAGCCTATGCTAAAGCTGTTTCTGAAGAATATAAACAAATAAGAGAATGCCATCTAAATAAAAAAGAGCTTAATTATTTATCTTTAAACGATGCCCGAAAAAATCAATTATCAATAAATTTTGAGGAAGACAAACCGGTTGTCCCTAAAATAAAAGGCATTAAAATTTTCGACAATTATCCTATTAAAGATATTAAAAAATATATTAACTGGGATTTCTTTTTTAAAGCATGGGAGTTAAAAGGCAGATTTCCTAAAATTTTTGATGACCCTAAAATTGGCGTTGAAGCTCGCAAATTATTTGATGATGCTCAAATTTTGTTAGACGAAATTATTAAAAATAATCTGCTTAAAGCAAAAGCTGTTATTGGTCTTTTTCCTGCAAATTCTATTAATGATGATATTGAAATTTATGCCGACGAAACAAAGACAAAAGTATTAACAACTTTACAAACTCTTCGTCAACAACAAGAAAAAATCGATGGAAGCAAAAATTTATCCTTGTCTGATTTTATTGCACCTAAAAGCTCAGGAATAACCGATTATATTGGGACTTTTGCTTTAACAACCGGCATTAACATTGAAAAACAGTTAAATAAAACCGACGACTATCAAAATATCTTGATAAAAACAATTTCCGACAGACTTGCCGAGGCTTTTGCCGAATTGTTGCACTTAAGAGTTAGAAAAGAATTTTGGGCTTATACTCCAACAGAAAATTTAGATATGGAAAGCTTAAGCAAAGCAAAATTTCAGGGAATTCGTCCTGCAGTTGGTTACCCATCATGTCCCGACCATTCGGAGAAAACCAATATTTTCGATTTGTTAAATGTTGAAAAAAACACACAAATAACTTTAAGCGAAAATTTTGCAATGTATCCAACAGCTTCTGTTTGTGGATTATATTTTTCAAATAAAAATTCTAAATATTTTGGATTAGGTAAAATATCGAAAAATCAGATTATTGATTATGCAAAACGAAAAAATATTAGTGTTGATTTAGCAGAACATTATCTTTTGCAAAATTTAAATTATAAATAAGAATTAAAGTTGAACCACAGCTCATTAAGATTTGTAATCCCTGCTGTTTGGGATTTGCAATCCCGAACTAACAAATTGCATGTTAATGCATTCAAATTACAAATCCGAAGGAGCAACTTTTATAAAATCATAAACATTTTAATAATTTATGACAAAATTTATATCTTTACATAAAATAAAATTATAAAACATATACAATGAGTGTTGTCGATCAAATAAATAAATCAGAAAAAACTCTTTTCTCTATAGAAATAGTCCCCCCCTTAAAAGGACATGATATTAATAAAATCTATAATATTGTTGACCCTTTAATTGAATATAATCCTTCATTTATAAATGTAACTTATCATAAAGATGAAGTATTATACAAAAAATTAAGTACCGGATTAATTGAAAAAAGAACCATAAGAAAACGACCGGGAACAGTTGCTCTTAGTGCTGCTTTAAAAAACAAATATAATATAAATGTTGTGTCACATCTTACTTGTGGCGGATTTACAAAAAACGAAACTGAAAACGCTCTAATAGATTTGTCATTTCTTGGCATAGATAATTTATTTGTGATAAGAGGCGATGCCGGACCAAATGAAAAATCATTTACGCCAGAGAACTGCGGTCATTCTAATGCTATTGACTTAGTTAAACAAATAAGAAGCATGAATAATGGCAAATATTTATATGATGAGTTGCAAGATTCTATGCATACAAATTTCTCAATTGGTGTTGCCGGTTATCCAGAAAAACATGCAGAAGCTACAAACTTTGAAACAGATTTAGAATATCTGAAACAAAAAGTTGATGCCGGAGCAGACTATATTATTACACAAATGTTTTTCAACAACGAAAAATATTTTCAATTTGTTGAGCGTTGCAGACAAAAAGGTATTAATGTGCCAATCATACCTGGTTTAAAACCCATCGCTTTATTAAATCAACTTACTGTTTTACCACGAATATTTCATATTGAACTACCCGAAGCATTAGTAAAAGAAGTTAATAAATGTAAATCGAACAAAGAGGTAACTCAGATTGGTGTTGAGTGGACAATTAACCAATCGAAAGAATTGATTAAACATAATGTTCCAGTGTTACATTACTACACACTTGGTGCAGGTAAGGGCATTCAGAAAATTGCAAAGGCTGTGTTTTAAAAAATATGACGAAATAGCTTATGCCTTTTCACAAAAAATTTAAACTTTTAAACCTTAAGACATAATATTTATCCGTCGAAGAATAAAAAAATACTAATATCTTTATTATATTTATATTCAAATTAATTAAAATTGAGTATTAATATGAGCGACATTAGAATTATTGATTTCAAAATCAGATCTAATTATCCGAACTATAAAAACACAAAATTTTTAATTGATAATTGGGGAAATAGCAATCCAAAAAAAACACCCGAGGGTTATCTACCTCCGGTTATTGAGTATATTGATGACAAAAGCAATGAAGCAAATAAAATCACTGCCGATTTTATTGATATCCATTTTCTAAATCAAGAAGATAAGGCAAATGAATATTTGCAAAAACTCATTTTATCGCAAAAAAATGATACTGAAGCAAGTTCATATATTAATAATTTAAAAAACATTTTTTTCGAAAAAAAAAAGCCAATATATAATAATCATCAATTTGTTGAAAATGAATATGTTGTCCCATCGTGCTCAACCGAAAAACACGATTTCGAATTAATAAGTCACAAGGGCAAAGCTTTATTGGAATTATATCAAGAAGGCTATCCTGTACCAGATTTTTGTATTTTATCTTCAAAAGCATACTTTGCCGACAAACAAACGAGATTAGAAGCTATAAAAGACACAATTTCGAATCTTGAAAAAATGACAGGCTTAAAATTTGGTGCAACAAAATTGCCTCTAATATTTGCACTCAGATGTGCTATGCCTTCTTACATACCCGGATTAATGCCAACCTATTTAAATGTTGGTGTAACAAAAAATAATTTTCAGGCTCTAAAAGAACAATACGGAAAACTTGTTGCTTTAAAAATTTACTATTACAATCTTAAAACTATTCACGACATTTTATATGAAGTTAACGAGATATCGAAGTTAACAAAAGAAAGAGTAGTGTTTTCGGCTTTAGAACTCGAAAATAAAATAATGAATTACTATGAAAAAATTTCAGAAATTGATGAAAAAATACTAATCGACCCATATTATCAGGTTTTATTTTTTGTTGAAAGAGCATATAACTTTTTTGAATTAAATGGAGACTTAGTTCGCACTTTTATAAGAAACAAAGAATATTATCCATCAATAATATTTCATAAAATGGTTTGGACAATACGAAACGACGATTCGTATCCCGGCGTTCTATACAGTCGTCATTCAAGAACCGGCTTAGGTATGCAAATTGAAAGTGTTCGTAATATTTTTGGTGAAGATATTATGACTGGAATTATTAACACCGAGTTAACTGAGTTTTTTGATCGCCAAGAAATTAAAGAAAAATTTCCCGCTGTGTACCACTTCACACCATTATTATCTAAATTAGAAAAAATCTTACAATCACCTGCAACTGTTGAATTTGCTGCCGAAACAAATCACAAATCAAATTATTTTGCTGTTTTACAATTAAACATGTCAGAATTAACAGGAAGGGCAACTCTCCTTTCTGCCATCGATTTATATGAGAAAAACATAATTAATAAAAAACGAATTGTTGAATTAATCCATCCTTATCATTTAAGACAAATTTTCTCAGAGCGAATTGATGAGGCTTCTTTTAAAACATTAAGGTCATTTTCAGAAGGGTTATCAATTTTGCCTCGTTCTGCAGTTTCGGCAAAAGCTTATTTCTCCGCACCAGCAGCTCTTGAAGCAAAAAAAAGAGGCGAAAAAGTATGCTTTTGCAAAAAACATTTTATCCCTTCCGACACAATTGTTATGAGTGAAATGGATGCTATTCTTTGTTTAAATCCCGTTGCCATTCATGTTGTTACAGCTTGTAGAGGATATGGAATACCTGCTTTTTTAAATCTTGAAAATTATAATATTAAACTTATTGACAACAACTTAATAAATACAAATAAACAAATTATTCACGAAGGCGACTGGGTAACATTATCTAGTAAAAAACAAATACTTTTTCAAGGAAAAGCCAACTATTCTCCGGCGAGATTTCAAAAATATTTAGACGGTGATGAATTTAAAATGGAGCAAAAAGAAAAACGCGTTTTTATTAAAATGTCAAAAGCGTTTTCAAAATATCAAAAAATAATAAACTCTCTTGATGTAGGCGAAATTGTTAATATTAATGAGCTGATAAAGTATATAAGAAATAATATTAAAAATGATATTGATAAATCAAAAATTCTAGTCAACTCATGGTTTGACAATTATACAGAACATTATCTTAAACAAATATTAGAATGTGAGATGGGCTCACATCAAGACCAATCGGAACTATACAATTTGCTCAGTGTTGATAGAAAAGTGTTGTTTTTTAAAAAAATTATTAACCTATGTATAAAAAAAGACTTGAAGGGTTTTAGAGCAGGTTCTTTTATGCTTGGTAGATTTGTTTGTCTACCATTGCCTTGTAAATTCTGGAAAGAGCTGAATTATAAAGAAATTGCTTTTTTACTGAACGAGACAATTTTGTTTGAAAAATATCTGCAGGTTCTTTACGAAGTAGGAGAACAACATGTAACAAGGGCAAAAAACACAATTCTAAATCAAGGATTAGGTGAGATAAAACTAAACAATGCAAATGCTAAAATATTTATTAGTTTAAAATTATTATCTCCTGACTGGTATGAGATAAAAAACGCCCTGCCAAAAGATCATGATACTGACACAAAAACACTTATTAGCTTATTAATTAAACCCTTTGGGACTTTTTACGATTACAAAGCACCTTGGTCAATTGGCAAATTAAAAAAAATTTGTCAAGAAGAAAAACTTGCTTTACCCGAAGAAAATCAGATATAAAAAAAGGGATTACAATTAAGTAATCCCTAGAACTATATTAAAATCTTAAAAAACTATAACAAGGCTTTTCTTGAAAGTCTTAATTTTCCGTTTTTATCAACCTCAAGTAATTTTACTTTTACAATATCACCAACTTTTAAAACTTCGTCTACCGATTTGATACGATGTTTTTCTATTTCAGAGATATGTAATAATCCTTCTTTACCAGGCATTATTTCAACAAAAGCACCAAAATTAGTAATTGTTTTAACAGGACCTTCATAAGTTTTCCCAACTTCGGGTACTGCGGTAATAATGTCAATTCTTTTAAGAGCAGCATCAATAGATTCTTTATTGCTGGCAGATACAGAAACAATACCTAAATCATCAACTTCTTCTACGGTAATAACAGTACCTGTTGTTGCCTGAATATCTTGAATAATTTTACCTCCTGGTCCAATTAAAGCACCAATAAGTGCTTTAGGTATAATTACTTTCTTAATTCTTGGAGCATGAGGTTTATAATCTTCACGTGGCTCACTAATAGTATCTGTAAGTATTTTTAGTATATGTAAACGACCTTCTTTTGCTTGATTTAAAGCTTTCTCTAAAATCTCATAAGGTAATCCATCAACTTTAATATCCATTTGAGTAGCAGTAATACCATCTTGTGTTCCTGTTACTTTAAAGTCCATATCACCAAGATGGTCTTCATCACCCAAAATATCTGACAAAACAGCAAATTTGTTTGATTTTACATCTGTGATTAGTCCCATGGCAATACCTGAGACAGGTTTTTTAATTTTAATACCTGCATCCATAAGAGCTAATGTTCCTGCACAAACAGTTGCCATTGAAGACGAACCGTTTGATTCAAGAATATCTGATACAACACGAATTGTATATGGATTTTCCTCTGGACTAGGTAGCATTTTCTTTAAAGCACGATGTGCTAAATTACCGTGACCAATTTCACGACGGCTTATGCCTCTTACTGGACGAGCGTCTCCTGTTGCGAATGGAGGGAAATTATAATGAAGTAAAAATTTATCCCTACCTTGAAGCATTACTTCGTCAATAATTTTTTCATCGAGTCTGGTTCCGAGAGTAACTGTTGTTAATGATTGTGTTTCTCCACGTGTAAAAATAGCAGAACCATGAGCAGAAGGCAGATAATCAATTTCACACCATATTGGGCGAATTTCATTTGTTTTTCTACCATCTAAACGAATACCTTCATCTAAAACAAGATTACGAACAGCTTCTTTTTCAACTTCCCCATAATATCTATTAATCATAGCTTCACTAATCTCAGCATCTTCAGGTAAAGAATCGATAAATTCTTGTTTTATTGCTTTAAAATTTTCTTCTCTTTTATGTTTAGCATCTGCTTTTTTTGCAGCTTCATAAATTTTATCATAAGTTTCCTTATGAATTTTTTCTTTTAGTTCTTCGTCATTTGTTTCATGGTTGTATTCTCTTTTAACAGAGACTCCAATCATTTCAGCCAATTCTAATTGAGCTGTACATTGTTTCTTAATTGCTCCGTGAGCAAATTTAATTGCCTCTAACATTTCAGCTTCAGAAACCTCATCCATTTCACCTTCGACCATTAAAATATTTTCTAAGGTTGCTCCAACCATAATATCAATGTCGGCAATTTTTAATTGCTCAAACGAAGGGTTAAGAATAAATTCGCCATCAATTCTTGCCACTCTACATTCTGAAATTGGTCCATTAAAAGGAATATCTGAAACAGCTAAAGCTGCAGAAGCAGCTAAACCAGCTAAAGCATCTGGCATTACATCTTTGTCAGCAGAAATAAGATTTATTGAAACAAATGTTTCTGCATGATAATTAGCTGGAAATAATGGACGTAAAGCTCTGTCGACTAAACGAGAAACAAGTATCTCGTTATCTCCTGGTCTGCTTTCACGTTTCAAAAATCCACCGGGAAAACGTCCGGCAGCTGAAAATTTTTCTCTATAATCAACTGATAATGGCATGAAGTCAACATCTTCTCTTGCATCAGTAGCAGAAACTACTGTTGCTAATAACATTGCATCACCCATTCTTACGACTACAGAGCCATCAGCTTGTTTAGCTAACTTACCTGTTTCAATAGTAATAATTCTACCATCACCTAATTCAATGTCTTTTTTAGTTAGTTTGTACATAATTCAAATTTTATTTTTTCTTTCCTCGTTCCTACAAAAAAAGGCAATTAAAATTGCCTTTTTGATTTTTATCGTCTTAATTTCAATGATTTCACTATTTCTCGATATCTCACAACATCTTTTTCTTTAAGATAATTAAGTAGTTTCCTACGTTTACCAACCAATCCTAATAAAGCTCGTTGTGTACTATAATCTTTTCTGTTGTTTTTTAAATGGTCTGTCAAATGACTAATACGGTATGAAAATAAAGCTATTTGGCCTTCAGCAGAACCTGTGTCTTTATTAGACTTTCCGTATTTCTCAAAAAAACCGTTTTTGACTTCTGGAGTTAAATACATATTTCTAAAAATTTATATTAATTAATTTTAAAGTGCAAATGTAAACTTTTATTTTTATTTTTAAGTAATTTAAATATTTTTTTTTATGCATTTGCTTATAAACAAATTATTTATGGCACAATAATCATTGCATCGCCATAAGTACCAAACATATATTTTTCTTCAATGGCTGTTTTATAAGCTACCTTAAGCAAATCGTAACCTGTAAAAGCAGACACCATCATATATAGTGTAGAATATGGCAATTGAAAATTAGTAATCATAAAATTTGCCACGTTAAAATCGTATGGTGGGAAAATAAATTTATTTGTCCATCCCTCAAAAGGTTTTAAATAACCGGTTGTAGAAACTGAACTTTCCACTGTACGCATCACTGTTGTACCAACAGCACAAACATTACTCTTTCTTTTCTTTGCGTTATTTATTATATCAACAGCATCTTCAGGAATAATTATCTGCTCAGAATTCATTTTATGTTTTGTAAGATCCTCTACATCAACTTTTCTAAAATTACCTAGTCCTGCATGGAGTGTTATATCTGCAAATTCAACTCCTTTTATTTCAAAACGTTTTAAAAGTTCTCGACTAAAATGCATTCCTGCTGTTGGGGCAGCAACTGCTCCTTCACATTTTGCATAAATTGTTTGATATCTTTCTGTGTCTGCAGGTTCAACGGCTCTTTTGATAAATTTTGGTAATGGAGTTTCTCCTAATTCATAAATTTTCTTTTTAAATTCATCGTAAGGACCATCAAATAGAAATCTCAACGTTCTTCCTCTCGAAGTTGTGTTGTCAATAACTTCAGCAACTAATTCATCTTCAGGGCCAAAATACAATTTATTCCCAATACGTATTTTCCTTGCAGGATCAACTAAAACATCCCACAAGAGTTGATCTTTATTTAATTCTCGTAATAAAAACACTTCAATTTTTGCTCCTGTTTTTTCTTTATTACCATACAATCGTGCAGGAAAAACTTTGGTGTTATTAAATATCAGAACATCTTTATCGTCAAAATAATCAATTACATCTTTAAAAATTTTGTGTTCAATCTTACCTGTACTTTTGTGAAAAACCATTAATCGGCATTCATCACGGTTTTTTGAAGGGTGTAGAGCAATCAGCTCTTCAGGAAGTTTAAAATTAAATTGTGATAATTTCATATTTGTTTAACTTTTTTAATAAACAATCAATAACTAATAATATACGTAGATTTAATCAAAATGTTATGCCTTTTTTATTAAATCTTCAAATTCCATAATAGAGAGAGAATCTTCAACATCAAATTTACCGATTTTTGTTCGTCGCAAACCTGTTAAATGAGCTCCACTATTAACATATAATCCTATATCTCGAGCTAATGCTCTAATATATGTGCCTTTGCTACAAGTTATTCTTATTTTTATGATAGGCAAACTAAATTCTAATATTTCGATATCAGAAATAACAATGCTATTCGGTTTAATCTCAAAGTCTTCACCATTTCTTGCTTTCAAATACGCCCTTGTACCATCAACAAGTTTAGCAGAGAAATTTGGAGGAACTTGTTGTTGCTCACCAATAAAACTTTTTAAGGCTTCCTTAAGTAGGGTCTCTGTTATATGATTGAAAGGAAATTCTTTGTCAACCTCTGTTTCTAAATCAAAAGAAGGAGTTGTCTGTCCCAGTCTTAATGTTGCAATATATTCTTTTTCTTGGGCTTGATATTTTTCAATTTGCTTAGTAAATTTACCCGTACAGACTATAAGCAATCCTGTTGCAAGAGGGTCAAGTGTTCCTGCATGTCCAACTTTTATTTTTTTATAAGAGTATTTTTTACGAATTAAATTTCTTGTTTTTTTAACAATGTTAAACGAAGTCCATTCAAGAGGTTTATCAAACAAGATTACTTGTCCGGTTTGAAAATCACCTAAGTCTGTTAAATGTTTATCTATCATATAATTGATTTATTTGTAATAATATCTATAAAAAAATTAAAACACCGAATATTATTGCAATTCTGGTAATTCAACAAGGTTGAAATTGTTAAAAGCCTAAAGAATAACCAGTTAACAACTTGTATAATTAGAATAATAAATCTTCAACTGTTTAAATTATTATTAAGCAAAAAATATTGCTAAAAGGCCTATAATCAAACAATACAGTGCAAAATAGATTAGCTTTCCTTTTTTCACAATCTCGACCATCCATTTACAAGCAAATAATCCTGAAACAAAAGCAGCAATAAAACCTACAACTAATGGCAGAGCACCAACGGTTGTGTTAGAAACAAAATCGCCCTTAATTAAATCTAAAAAATTCTCACCCAGAATAGGTATAATAACCATAAGAAAAGAAAATTCTGCAATTTTTGCTTTCTTATTACCTAATAATAAGCCAATTGCTATAGTTGACCCAGAACGTGAGATGCCTGGTAATACTGCAACTGCTTGAGCTATTCCAATCACAAAAGCATCGAAAAAAGATATTTCTTTATTTTTTGATTTTGCGAAAAATGATAGGGTTAAAATTATTGCTGTAATTAATAGCATAATACCAACAAACACAACATTGCTTTGAAAAAGACTTTCGACAAAATCTTTAAAAAAAAGTCCGACAATTGCAACTGGAACCATTGATACAAGAAGTTTTGTTATAAATTGAGTTTCTTGATTCCACTCAATTTTGAAAAGCCCTATAAAAAGCTTAGCTATTTCTTTGCGAAAAACTACTATTGTACTCAAAACCGTTGCTCCATGAACAACTATTGTAAAAATAAGACTTTGTTCAGAATGAATTCCAAAAAGTGCTTTTCCTATCTCAAGATGACCACTGCTACTTACAGGTAAAAATTCAGTCAGTCCCTGAACTAATCCTAAGATTAGTGCTTCAATCCAATTCATGTATAAAATTATTTTTTGTTATTAATCGTTATTTTTTGGCTTTTTCATTATTGCCCATATCTCAAAAATAAAACCAAACAACACGACTATAGGAGCTAATGTTATTCTTCTAAAACTAAAAACTTCGGGGTTGAATTTATTTGGATCGTTAACGGCACCACCAGTCATTAAAATAAAACCAATGACAATTATTACAAAACCAACTATTAATAATCGAGAATTCTCTTTACCTAAAGCAAAATCAATTTTGTTAAGGTCTTCTGTATTTTCTTTTTTCATCTATCTGCAATTTTATATTTTATTCATAATTAGACACTTATATTATTTTTATTTTTCGCAAAGTTGCAATTTTTTTTTAAATTTCTTCATTTATTAATACCAATGTGTTGGATGTGTTAAAATAATAATTTTATCGCCTTTTTTCCATTTACTATAATCAATCATTATAGGATTCCAACGTTCTTCATTAATAAACGAACAATCAGAATAATATTTATTATTATCTAAAAAATATGCTTCGTATTTTAAATCAAATTCGTCTAAGGTTCCTTTTATAATTGGAATCTGTTTATTATTAACAACTACATTTTTATTATTTATAAAATCACCAATTGCATTATCATATTCTTTAAAAAAATAAAAATTATAGTATAAGTATTTATGACAATAATCAGACCCATGAGAAGCTGATCCATAAATATTAATTCCATTTGTTCTTAGCCAATTTATTTCATTATGTAGAAATTCTTTTGAATTAATATTATAAACTACCTGAAGTGTTACTAAATCGTTATGAATTCCAACCTCATGATTGTATTTATTTTGCAAATCCTGTAAATAAGTTAAAATCATTTCGTTGTGTTTCGATTTATCTCCAGAATTAATCAAATAATAGTCGGCTGTATGAAGAACATAATATGAGGCTGAAACATCATATTTCTTTTCAATTTTTGACATTGTCATAGCTCCGTTAATATCGACATCAATATCATGCCTTAAACCCAAAACAATTTTATTTTTGTCATTAGTATTATCAAAATCTTTTAATGGAACAATTATTATGCTGTCATTTTTTGCAATTTTGGCTATAAAATTTTCATAATTATTGTATGTAAAATACGGATTAGATTCGTCTTCTTTTGAACATGAATTAACAATTAAAGCAATAACCAATAATACAAATATTTTAACTTTTTTCATTATTTTTCAATACAAAGACGTAAAATTAAAACAAAATCAAGCACTTGTAAACTAATAATACAAATCGTCTGTTTTTATTCTTAAATATTTATTAACTGAAATAAATGTTGACAACATTGCGATTATAATACCGAGAAACATTACAGAAAAAAATAATATCGCAATAATATCAATTTCCTTAAACAGCATTAATCCGGATAATTCTTTTTGAACAAAATAGATTATTGCAGACAAAATGCTAACTGCAATAATTGCACTAATAACTCCTTGAACAATGCTTCGTCCCAAAAAAGGTCCTCGTATAAAACGGTGGGTTGCTCCAACTAATTGCATAGTGTTAATTAAAAATCTTTTGGAGTAAATTGTTAAACGAATAGTATTGTTTATTAATGCAATAGAAATCGATAACAGCAAAATACTGAAAAGCAATATTATCAATCCAATTCTTTTAATATTTTCATTAATAAGATTAATTAAATTTTTTTGATAAAAGACTTCTTTTACTGGAGTGTAGGTTCTCAATCTTTTCTCAATAACTGAAAGGCTATCGTTATTAGCATAGTTTGCGTTTAATTTTATATCTATTGATGATAATAATGGATTGTAGCCTAAAAAACTGATGAAATCTTCACCCAAATCTTTTTCCAAATCTTGTGCAGCTCTTTCTTTAGTTATAAATTCGGTAGATTTAACAAAATCAGAGGCATCTAAATTTTTTTGCATACGAATCATATCAACTTCTTTAACATCGTTTTTTAATATTACAGAAAAGCCAACATTTTCTTTTACATGATTTGATAATTTTTTTGCATTTAAAATTAACAGCCCCATTAATCCTAACATAAACAAAACTAAAGATATACTAACAATTGATGTGAAATAGGAACTTCTTAATCGTCGTTTTGATAATTTTGTTTCTGTTTTTGACATCTAGACCAATTCAATTTTTATTCGTAAAAGCACAAATATACAAATAATCAATATTTTTTACTATTCTTTTTACGAATAAGGGAATTATGTTCGCTATAGCAAATTTAATTTAAACTATAATGCTAATAATTAATTTTTAGATGCTTGAAAAATAACAGCAAAAGATTATTTGTCAGCTTAGCAACTAAAATCAAAATTTTGATTATTAATTGATTTATTTTTAATAATTTTATAAAAAATATTGATTTGAATACTCCCGACTTAAATAAAAAAAAAATTATTAATGACCCAGTTTATGGTTTCATTAACATACCAAGCGAAATAATTTTCGATATTATTGAGCACCCTTATTTTCAACGCTTACGACGAATAAAACAATTAGGATTAACTTATTTGGTTTATCCGGGAGCTATACATTCCCGTTTTCAGCATGCTCTTGGGGCAACTCATTTAATGAGTACTGCCATTAATATTTTACGTTCTAAAAATAAAATTATTACAGATGAAGAAGCTGAGGCTGTTTTAATTGCAATTTTGTTGCACGACATAGGTCATGGACCTTTTTCTCATGCTTTAGAAAAACATATTATTAATATTGACCATGAACGATTGTCATTGCTATTTATGGAAAAATTAAACACCATTTTTAAAGGCAGACTCACTTTAGCAATTAAAATTTTTAGCAATAATTATCATAAAAAATTTTTACATCAGTTGGTATCAAGCCAATTAGATATGGACAGACTTGATTATTTAAAACGCGATAGTTTTTTTTCGGGCGTTACCGAAGGGGGAATAAGTTACGACAGAATAATTAAAATGCTCGATGTTGTTAACGATAAACTCGTTGTTGAAGAAAAAGGTATTTACTCCATTGAAAACTTTTTAATAGCTCGCAGACTGATGTATTGGCAGGTATATATGCACAAAACAGTTGTCTCGGCTGAACTTATATTATCTAAAATTTTAAAGCGAGCTAAAGAACTTGCTGATAAAAAAATTGATCTTTTTGCCACGCCTGCTTTAAATTTTTTTCTGTATAATAAAACAAATAACGATTTTTTAAATTCTGATAAAGCTTTTAATTTTTTCTCTCAGCTCGACGATTATGATGTTATGTCATCAATAAAAACGTGGACAAATCACGAAGATTCAACCCTGAAAAACCTGTGCAAAAACTTAATAAACAGGCATTTATACAAAATAATTATACAAAATAAACCCATTGACAATAATGTAATTAATAATCTTAAAAACAAAGTAAAACAGGCTTATAACACTAATAATGACGAACTTAATTATTTTGTTTTCACAGGAATACTTACAAATAATGCTTACAGTGCGGTAGACGATAGAATAAATATTTTAAGTAAAACTGGCGATTTAACTGATATTTCAGAGGCTTCAGACATGCTAAATATTTCTGTTCTGTCAAAAATTGTAAAAAAATATTATTTGTGCTTCCCAAAAAGATTTAAAATTTAAAGTTTGATTGCAATTTATCTGACAGTCAAATTTCATTTTTCATTAAATTATAAACAGCAATATTAAAATTGCTTATATTTAATAATATTTTTTAATTTTGTAAAAAAATTTAATTATGGATTTTACAGCAACACAAATAGCAGAATTTTTAGAAGGAGATATTGAAGGTAATTCTGAAGTAAAAGTAAACAACGTTACAAAAATTGAAGAAGGAAAACCAGGAACAATATCTTTTTTGGCTAACCTTAAATACTCAAAATATATTTATACTACAAAATCATCAATTGTTCTCGTAAACAAAACTTTTAAAGCAGAAAACACTATCGCTGCTACATTAATACGTGTAGAAGATGCTTATCAATCTTTTGCTTCTTTATTAGATTTATATGTTCAGCAAATTGAAGTAAAAAAGGGCATTGAAAACCTTTCATTTATTGACGATACCGCAACTTTAGGTAAAGATATTTATGTTGGAGCATTTGCATATATTGGTAAAAACGTAAAACTTGGCGATAATGTAAAAATTTATCCTCATGCTTATGTTGGCGATAATGTTGTGATTGGCAACAACACAACAATCAACTCAGGAGTAAACATTTATAGAGATTGTAAAATTGGTTCAAATTGCACCATTCACTCAGGAGCAATAATTGGTGCCGACGGTTTTGGTTTTGCACCAAAAGCACACGACGATTATAAAAAAATACAACAAATTGGCAATGTGGTTCTCGAAGACAATGTTGAAGTTGGCTCAAACACAACTATTGACAGAGCAACCATGGGTTCAACAATAATTAAACACGGTGTTAAATTAGACAACTTAATTCAGGTTGGTCATAATGTTGTAATTGGCGAACATACTGTTATTGCAGCACAGTCGGGAGTTTCTGGTTCAACAAAAATTGGTAGAGATTGTATGATTGGCGGTCAAGTTGGTTTGTCGGGTCACTTAACAATAGGAAACGAAGTGAAAATTGGTGCTCAAGCAGGTATTGGTTCTTCAATAAAAGACGGTGAAATTCTTCTTGGCACTCCCGCATTTAATATTAGAGATTTTCAACGCTCTTATGTATATTTTAGAAAACTACCTCAGCTTAACAATAAAATTGCCGACTTAGAAAAACAAATTGCTGAACTGAAAGCTGGAAAATAATTTTTTTATTCGGTTTATTAGAAACTACACGCTCTTTCGGATTTATAATCCGAAAGATTTTTTAGGACGTTTGTAAGATTGTTTTTGGAGGAAAAAATTCTGTTTGGGTAAGGTTTACGCTATCATTTGTTGCCAATTGCAAAAAAATTAATAAATTATCAAGTAATTCTATGGCACGATAAATATTAGAATAAGAGCCTTCGCTCGGAAGTTGTTTTGCATGAATTGCAGCTGTGTCTTGATTCAAAATTAAAAACTTAACCCATTCGTCTGTTTCTAAAAACACATCTGTTTTATCATAGTTTGATATATATTTACCAAGTTCATTTCTTATAGCCTTATAATCAGAAAATGTTTTATTCGTTTTCTTAAAATGAAGTAAAAACCAAAATTCAATTGAAGGTAAACTATCACAAATTATAACATTCTTATTATTTTTGTATTTTTTTATAAAACCCTTTAATAAATTTGCTTTATTTAAATTTCTTTGAGCTACATCTGCATCAAAAGCACAAATTACAGTTACGCCACCAGCAAGTAATTCTTGTGTTTATTTTTTTATATAAAAGATATTATTCTTAGTCGAAAAGAAACGAGGACGCACTGTACAATTATATTTTTTTAACTTTTTAAGATGTTGAAAATAATATTTTTCGGTAGCCCCCTCTCCAATTAAATATACAGATTCTTTAAATTTCGTAATTTCTAACTATTCAATATTTGGGACTGCTCCAAACTTACCAAATTTATAAGCTTTTTGTATCGATGAAATTCTATTCAAACCCTTAAATTCACTCAATGGATACAATTTTGTTGATCCGTCTTTACCTTTTTCTGTGAACCAAAAATTATCTTTTCTTAATAAATCATGTTCATCAAATAGATTATCATAATGTGTAGTGACTAACAACTGAGATTGTTTTGAGCTTTTTATAAATTGTTCAATTACGTATTCTATCAATCTGGGGTGTAATTTTGATTCTATCTCATCTATTGATAGGAAAGCTTGTTTTTCAATAGCTCTAAATATTGCACCAGACAATCCAAAAATACGTTTAGTACCATCAGATTGCAACTCAATTGGCAAGTTGAAAACTTCTTTTGTATCATTATTAACTACAGTATGACCAAATTCAGTCTTTGGCATCTTAATAACATGCTCTTTTTCTAAACGCTCAATTTGTTTTGATGGCATTCCCATCTTTTTTGAATCTGCAATAAATTCTTCTAAAATTTCATGTTCAAATTCATTGCTATATATTTCTGAGATATTAAAATCTGCTTTTTGCAAATATGAAAGTATTTGATTTTTACACTTTCCATTTTTCATTACCAAGCTTTCTGTAAAATCTTGTAGTCTAGTAAGAGGTTCAATGCTTTGCATAACTTGATCTTTCATCCAAGTTTCAGCATTATTTAATTCCTCAATTTTTATATTAATTTGATTTAAAGCAGCAAACACAGACGAATTAGGAAGACATTTTATTGTTAACTCATCTTTAGCAACAGAGCTTACTTTAATTTTATTACCAAAGTTAATAACAGAAACGCCATCATCAATTGTTCTTTCAAAAATGTTGGCAGGTTGAACAGTTGGGTAATAATCCAATTTTTCATTTATTACAACATCTTCATTTATCATTAGGGAATATGAGTATTTTATACTGTTGTAATAAAATACTAATTTAAACTCACTAGGGGTATTTCTACTATCATGGTCAAGTTTAAAAGGAATAATTCCTGTTTTCTCATCTTTATTGTCTGGAATAGAAAACCAAAAATTTCTCAAGAATTGAAACGCCTCAATTAAATTAGATTTACCTGATGCATTATATCCATAAACAACACCTAGTTTATTTAGTCTTACTCCTTTAGCCACCTCTACAACATGTGATTCTTCCAGATGTTTGTCTTTAGTTGCTTCAAAACTAAAAGTAACCTCATTCTTAAAAGAAAGAAAATTTTTTATCTTTAATGATTGAATCATTTTTTCTAAATCTATTTTTTACATTTATTGTGCAAATATACGAAATAAAATTAATTTTACAAAGTTTTATATTTAATTTTTACACTATTTATGTAAATATTAAATATACGAGCATTATATTTCGGTTTTTATACTGATAATATGCAAAATAATGCATTATCATCGCTTTAAAGTGCGTAGGCAAAAAAGCAGCTCTTTTGAATTTATAATCCGAAAACTTTTTTAGCACGTTTGTAAGATTGTTTTGTTGGGGATTCGGTTTGGTGCGAACGTTACGCTAAGTTTTGTTGCCGATTGCGGGTTGATTTCCTATCAAGCCGCACCACAGTTGATGCGTGCTACATAATTGGTTTTCAGAACAAAACCGGCAATTAAATTTAGCGTTTGTTATCGCCTTTTATTCTTCTTTCATTTCGTTTTCTATAAGCTTTCTGATTTCATCTACTGATGGTAATTTACCCCTTAATGTTTCTGGTAATTCTTTTGTCAATCTGTATTCTGCAACTCCAATTGGCTTATTTTGAATGCGTAAAGCATATTCAACTTCTATTGAATCTTTTTCGGGGCATAGAATAATTCCAATTGAGGGATTATCATCAGGCTGTTTTAATTGTTCATCTACAAGCTCTAAATAGTAATTCATTTTACCTGCAAATTCAGGTTCAAATTCCACTGTTTTTATGTCAACAACAACGAGACATTTTAATATCCGATGATAAAACAATAAATCCAAACGGTAATTTTTCGTGTTTAATTTCAATGGATACCGATTACCTATAAAACAAAAACCATATCCCAATTCCATTAGTAAATTTCGAACCTTTTCAATCATTGCACTTTCCAACTTTCGTTCTAAAACTGGAGCTGTCAATCCAAGAAAATCAAGATTATATACACTTTTCAAAGAATTCTCTGCTTGTTCCGATTGATGAACAGTCAACGCTTTTTCAAAATTGTTTTGTTTAGGTTCTAACTTGTAATGCTTATATGCTTCAGATTTTATCTGAATTAATAAAAATGAGCGACTCCAAGCTGACTCTATCGTAGATTGCAGGTAGAATTTTCGTGCATCTTCTTCTTTCTCTTTTTGTATGATAAGAATATTTTGGCCCCAAGGTATTTGACTTGCAAGTTTCAATAATTCACTTTTCTCTTTGTATGCAAGATAAAATTGCCTCATTAGCCACAAATTATTCGCAGAAAAACCATCAGTGCCATTAAAAATAGTCTTCAAATCTTTAGACAATTTTTCAACAATAGATTTCCCCCATCCAAATTCTTCTTGTCTTTTGACAATCAGGCTACCAATATCATAGTTTAATTGTGTCGCAGAAAAATTAATTGCTTTACTCGCATTTATTCTGGCAATGTTAATTGCTTCTGTAATCTCTTTTAGTAGTGGTATATATGCGTTTCTATCAATCATCTTTTTTTACCTCTATTTCTCCAACAGCTGTTGGACTTTTCAAAAATACCGCTTAAACATAAAATCTCCAACAGTTGTTCAAGATTTATAAATGCTTATCAAAAAAGTGCGTTTTTTAATTGGCGATAACAACATCTTAATAAGACACACTAACATGTCTTATTCTCATTATAATACATATAATCTGTTGTATAATTACCACAAAAAAATGTTTTATATCCAAAAACAAAAAATATTGTGTTTTTGATACAGTTTATATTATTACGGTAAACTTATAAATTTTGCGTGAGCTAACAAATTCTTTTTTTTGTTTTATTTATTTTAGGCATTGATTTTTTTAATAAAAAAAATGTCGTAGTCGGAGACTACGACAAGCAAGAGTAGTTAATGGAATATTATTTAATTCTATAAATCTCGCTCGCTTCTCAAATTGAGAAGTACAACAAGTAAATATAACTAATTCATCTGATGGATTGGCAATTACAATAAAATAATGAGGGTTTTTTGTTGCAGAAAGTTTGTTGCTTTTAAAATAATAAATCTTCCCTTTATCAATTGACAAACTAAAGGTTTGCCCGCTAACAAGTACCATAAGCTAAAGCAACATTTTCTGAATACAGGTCTTTAGCTAATTCTTTCAACTCTTTGGATTCCTTAAATATCGTGCAATTATCATTTGCAGAATCTTCAAAAAAATCTAAATAATTCATTTGAAAACGAGAGGCAGTTCCGTTTATTAATCCTGCTTCGTGCTTTTTCCATTCTGGGAAAGTATGCGACAACTCTGATAACTCAAATTCAGAAAAATCTCCAAACTCAGAATATACATTCTTAAGCATAGTCAAATCCGTTTTAGAAAAAATCTTCTCATCAACCTTATTGACAGATTGAAAATTATATTTATCAATAACGTTTATATATTGGTTTCTGTAATTAACTTCATCTTCAGATAAAAACAGATTAATCTCAGCTAAGTCTTTTGTGTTGGATGGTATTGGTCCAAATGGCAAAGCAAAATATTGATCCATAATTATTGGACGTCCAAATCTTCTTAGATGTGCTCTGTCGGAAAGCCAAATCAACTTGATTGCTTTCATTTTATTAATTGTTCCGCCATCACTATCAGCGAAATAATTCAATGCTTGTACAGCTTTTTTATGATTAAAATCAAACATACTTATTTTTTCTGTTTGTAAGTTTAACACTATAAACGTAAATATACAATTTTTGTTTCCTTTTTCCAAATAAAAATCATCAAACTGGGTGGTCAGTATTATGATACACAACATCTTAATAAAAGACACTATTGCGTCTTATGTTCATTAAGAAGTACCTTGAAACTATATATAAAAAAAATGTCTGTTGTATAATCACCACAAAAAAGGTGCTTTATATCCAAAGATAAAACTTTTTTTCAAAATGAATGGGAATAATTAAATAAACAAACAATTCCATTTATTTAGATTATAGTAATATAGCTTGTCGTTAAAAAGCGACAGGGAATTATTATCTGTAGGCTTTTCTCTTAATCTTCTTTCTCGTAATATATTTTGTAATATTTTCGACCATCACTCTCCACGCCTTTCTCAATTAAATCTTTGTTTCCGTGAATATATACATGAAAATTTTTATCCAGTTTTAAAATACTTTTAAACTTTCGAGATTGTTTCTTTACAGCTTGATTAGAGATTTCAAAAGAATCATTTAAGTCAATTTCATTTTCTGTTCTATATGAATTATCAAATTCACGAAAAGAATTGATTACGTTTTCATTTTGAAATACATCCTCTTCAAATTCACTTTTAACAAACGATTCGTTTTTTTTAAAATATTCCACTGTTCGATTTAGCAAATCAATTTTTTCTGTTTTACTTACATCAAATTCCTCGGGCATTTTTTTTGTAACAAAATCTTTTGTTATAGACATAAAGTCTTTTGTTTTGTTATAATCATCATTACATGATTTCAATTTAAGAAAATCATTCAGCCAGTATTGGGTGTCTCCAGATTTGTCAATTACTAAAGTAGTAAATCCTTCTGCTTCGTTTTTATTAAAAACTATACACCCTTTGTCTATCCCTTTTAACTCAAAACCAAATTCATGCTCTATAGAATAATTTATTTCTTCTGGATTCATTTTTATGAATGGGACATTATTCTCAGATTTAAAAAGACCAATAGCATTTACAGCTTCTCCATCAAAAATAAAATTATTGAATAAAACAATATTAAACTCACCACCTTTAATTTTAGGATGACTTGAATATTCATATAAGAGGTTTGCTAAATTTTTTGATTGTGGAATAAACTCTTTACAATCATGGAATATCTTTTTTACTGTCATATAAACCTCGTTCAGTTCAAGATTAACTGTATGAGTAAAATTATAAAAGTCTATTGGCTGAAACGGAGACAAGAAGTATTTAAGTAAATAATCCACGGTGTCTTCATTTATTTCAGTTGTTTCTTTAGAGATGATTACATTTTCATCCCGTATTTTGTTGCCAACATGGTGAGTTATTAACTTATCAAGCTTAACATTTGTAAGGTCTAAAGTTGTCATTAAATGGAGTTATTAATTATTCGTATAAACTTTTTTTTATTAAATTATGAAAAGAAACACTTACGCTTATTTTTACTAAGAGTAAAATTCTTGTTTTTGAGATATTAAATCTTCTTTTTCTTGGTTTAGTTGTTCCCAGATACTCATCTCTTTTTCAAGCTCATTTTTCAGCCAATCATATTTTTTATAAAGATTTTTGCTGTCTACATCTTCATTTTGTTCGGGATTTGCAAATAAATTATCAACATTAGCAATATCTTTCTCAATGCCCGAAATTTTACTCTCCGACTTTTTAATATTACTCTCTACTTTAGTAATTTTTCTTTCAAACTCTTTTCTCTTCTTGTATAATAATTTATTTGAAGTATTTTTTTCTTCTTTTGGTGCAGTTTTTATTTCCCTATTTTTTTTCTCCAGCTCTTGAAAAGATGCCAATCTTCTATTCTCAAGAAATTCATGAATACCTCCAATATACTGTTTTATGTTTTTATCTTTAAACTCATAAACTTTTTCAGATAAACCATCTAAAAAATATCTATCGTGAGAAACTACAATTAAAGTTCCCGTATAACTAATTAAAGACTGTTTAATAATATCTTTCGATTGAATGTCAAGGTGATTTGTAGGCTCATCAAGCACCAATAAATTGTATGGTTGTAACAACAACCTGATAAACGCCAGCCTTGCTTTTTCGCCACCTGAGAGCACTTCTACTTTTTTATCAATATCATCGCCTCTAAACAAAAAAGCGGCTAAAACATCTCGAATTTTCGTACGAATATCGCCAACAGCAACATCATCAATAGTTTGAAAAACCGTTTTGTTTTTATTAAGCATATCTGTTTGGTTCTGAGCAAAATACCCAACATTCACATTATGCCCAATTTTCATCTCACCGTCATATTGCAATTCTCCGCATATTATTTTAGAAAGGGTAGATTTCCCTTCACCGTTCTTACCAACAAAACTAACATGTTCACCTCTTTCAATAGTAAAATTAACATCATTTAAAATTACTTTCTCATCATACTTTTTCACTAAATGTTTAGTCTCAACAACAACTAACCCAGAGCGAGGAGCAGGTGGAAATTTAAATTTTATTGAAGCGTCGTCATCAACATCAATCTCAATAACTTTCATTTTGTCGAGCTGTTTTATTCTCGATTGAACTTGCACCGCCTTTGTTGCCTGATATCTAAAACGATTAATAAATTGCGTTGTTTCATCAATTTTCTTTTGTTGATTTTTATAAGCAGCTAATTGTTGTTCAATTCGCTCTTTGCGTAAAACTCTAAATTTTGAATATGAAACTTTATAATCATACACTTCACCCATTGAAATCTCAATAGTTCGTTTTGTTATATTATCGAGAAATATTCTATCGTGAGAAACGAGCAAAACAGCACCTTTATAATTTTTAAGATAATCTTCGAGCCACTCAATAGAAACAATGTCGAGATGATTGGTAGGCTCATCTAATAAAATTAAATCAGGTTTACGCAATAAAATTTTAGCAAGTTCAATTCTCATTCGCCAGCCACCGCTAAACTCCGTTGTTTGTCTATTAAAATCTTCATTTGCGAAACCCAAACCAATTAAAGTTTGCTCTACATTTGCATGAAGAGTGTTGCCACCAAGAATATTAAACTGTTCGTTTTTTTCGGTAAGCTGATTAATCAAATTCATATAATCGTCTGATTCATAATCAGTGCGATTGATGATTTGGTTATTTATTTTATTAATATCATTTTCAATATCTAAAACATCTGAAAAAGCATCTAAAGCCTCATCAATAACAGTTTTCCCTTTATTAAGAAGCATATTCTGAGGCAGATAACCAATTTTCATGTCTTGTGACAATGCAACTACGCCTTTTGTGGCTTTTTGTAAACCAACAATTGCTTTTAACAAAGTTGTTTTTCCTGCTCCGTTTTTGCCTACTAATCCTATTTTGTCGTTTGAATTAATAAAAAAAGAAATATTTTTAAATAATTCAAAACCTCCAAATTCAATTGTTAATTGATTAACTGATATCATAAAGTCTAAGAAATTTATAAAGTTTATAAAGTTGAAAGTTAAAAGTTGTCGCTCTTTCAAATTTAAAATCCGAAAAAGTAAAAAAAATTATTATTGCATTCTGCCCCTTGTGTTTTCCTTTTATATTAATTAAATTGTTAAACTGTTAAATTGTCATGACCTTCCAGAGTATGAAAGACCTAGAAAAATTGAATTAAATGTTCATTTGTTTTATTGCGAAGCTCTATAATTTTAACACTGACAGGTTCACTAAACATTAAACTTTAAACATTAAACGTTAAACTTACTATATTTGCTTTATTATGCAAAAAAAGACTAAATCTTTGTAATGAAAAAGAAATTTGTTAATAATTTATCTCAAGAGATAATAATTAATTCCCCGCCACAGCGAATTATTTCTTTAGTGCCGTCAATTACCGAACTATTATTCGATTTGCGATTGAACACTGAAATAGTTGGAATAACAAAATACTGTGTTCATCCAAAAGAACTAATAAAAAACAAAACAATTGTTGGTGGCGTTCAAGACATTGATTTTGCAACAATAAATTTTCTTAAGCCTGATTTAATAATTGCCAATAAAGAAGAAAATGACAAAGACGAAATCATACAACTATCAAAAAATCATACTGTTTTGATTAGCGATATCAAACAATTTGATGACGCTTTAAAATTAATAAAACATATTGGTGAACTTACCAAGAAAATCGAAATTGCTCAAGCAATAAACAAAAAAATTATTGATAAATTTTACAACAATAAAATTGCTAAAAAAAATATTAAAGTTGCTTATCTAATCTGGAAAAATCCGTATATCACAATTAACAAAAAAACTTTTATTAATGATATGCTTGAAATGTGCGGACTAGAAAATGTTTTTGCAGAAAAAAAAGAACCTTATCCCAAAATAAGCCTTAACGATATAAAACAAGCTAAACCTGATTTTGTATTATTATCATCAGAGCCTTATTCTTTTAATACTGATGATGCAAAAAAAATTAATGAAAATCTACCCTTTTTAAATATTAAATTTGTTGATGGAGAGATGTTCTCTTGGTATGGCTCACATATTATAAAATCGTATGACTATTTTCAGACTTTGTTTAATGAAATTTGATTTAGTGCTTTACTTAATGCAAAATATTAACATTAATTATCTTGACTAATATTTAATTCTACGTTCAATTTATTATCAATTACCTGAATATTATCAACATTAAACTGCAAATTATTGTTTGAAATTTCACGCATCATTTTCTCATAAATAGAAGAATAATCTTCTGCCACAGTTTTAAGCTTAACCGAATTTATTTGAGATAGATTTAACACTTTAAGCAAAATTGATTTGATGTATTCTTTCCAAAGTCCGTTATCTGCCATTAATTGATTGCTAGCACTGTCACTTATCAAAATTTTATAATTGAAATAATAATTTGGGATTGAAATTTTGTTATTCTGATACTCAGCCAAAATGTCTGTATTGCTATTTACTTCAGTTAAAATATAATGGCTGCTTATGCAAGTATCTACATTATATTTATTTGCGTCTATTTCATACATGGCTTCATATTGACTTCCATATTCCATGTTCATATCCATTTTATACAATTTGCAATCGAATGTTATAAAATCATAATTAGTTGTGTTTGTCTCAAGTAAAGGGATTCTAATTCTCACAATTGCCTCATTATATTTTGTATAAAAGCTATTAACTATTGAATCTTTTCCAACTTTAAAAGAAGCATGTATCTGACTGTAATATTCAAACATATTTTCACTGGCATAACTTTTTAAATTTGAATAATAATCAGTAACGTTTCTGATATTTGAATTGTTTAATAATGCAACAATGCTTTTTGCTCTAATTATAGCCAATTCGGTAGCATCAGCAGAATCCATTCCTGGATCAGAAATACCAACTACATCAATAAAATTTTTTGTTTGTTTTGGTTCATCAAACAACCACAATGGGATATAACAAGGAGTTGTATTTACTAAATAATTTGAGTTGTTATCTTGCGATGTTGCTTCGAAATCGTCGAGAAAAGAATTCTCAAAATCATTCTTTTCTTTTTCAATTTCTCTTAATTTTCTTTTTGATGTTTGATTAAGCTGAGCATTTGATATAAAAATAAAAAACAGAAAAATAATTGTAGATGCTATCTTCATATACTAATCTTAATTAATTTACATCTCGCTAAAATAATAAAAAAAAGGCTGTCTAACAACAGACAGCCTTAAAATGGGTGGAAGATGGGGTTCGAACCCACGACTCCCGGAACCACAATCCGGTACTCTAACCAACTGAGCTACATCCACCATTTTGGTGGTGCAAAGATAATTATTTATTTATATGATTAAAAAAAATCATTAACTATTTTTAATCTTATTTAATAATTTTTACGATTTCCTACAATCATCAATAAAACCAACCGTTTTAGCCAAATTTAAAGTGTTGTTTTCAATCTCAATACCGATTAATAAAAAATACTTTGTTACTTTGTACTAATAAAAATTAAATTTGTAGAAAAAAAAACGATCTCAATTGAAACTAAATAAATATATCAATAACATATCTGGACTTCAAATTTCACAATTAATTAGATTTGTAACTCTCTTTTTAATTGGGGTGATTTTTACAAAAACAGAGCTGACAATAACTGATATTGGTGCTTATGAAAAATTACTGTTTATCGCAAGTGCTGTAAGTTTTTTTTGGATCTCGGGCTTAACTCAGTCGTTTTTACCACTATACGGCAATAATAAAACTTTTAACAAAGCCCGGGCGATAAATAATGAGAAATCACCCGAATTTTTTAATGCTTTTTTACTCATTGCTTTTTTAAGTGTTTTGTCGTTCTTTTTTGTATTAATTTTCAAAACATATCTTTCTCAACTATTTAATAATTCAGAACCTATAAAGCATTTTAATTTATTGTTAATATATATTTTAATTAGCAATCCTTCATATTTTATTACCTATTTCTATTTATTAAAAAACAAGCCAAAAAAAATTATTCAATATTCATTTGTTTCTTTTTCATTGCAGCTTTTATTTGTTGCCTTGCCTTCTGTTTTGGGATATAGCATTGAATACTGCTTGTGGGGTTTAATATTAATTTCTGCACTTAGAATAATTTGGTTATTATTATTTTTGAAAAGATATGCCAAGTTTGTTATCTCATACAAATTTATTCATGAACATATTCATTTAGCATACCCTTTAATATTAAGTTCATTACTGAGTGGATCGGCAAAATATATTGATGGTTTTTTGGTGTCATATTATTACGATTCTGCCAAATTTGCAATTTTCCAATATGGTGCTCGTGAGTTCCCTTTGGTTGTTATTCTTGCCAATGCTTTTAGTAATGCAATGATCCCTGAATTTTCGGGAAAAATAAATTTATCCTCTTCGCTGAGAATGATTAAAAATAAGTCGAAACAATTTATGCACTTTCTATTCCCTGTTACTATAATTTTGTTGTTTATTAGTATATGGCTATATCCGATTATTTTTAATGAAAATTTTGTTCAGAGTGCTTATATTTTTAATATATACTTATTGTTGATTGTGAGTAGAATGGTATTTCCCCAAACAATTTTAATCGGTTTAAAGCGTAGTAAAATCATCCTTACAGGCTCATTTTTAGAAATAATTATTAACATTACATTAAGTATATTGTTCATTAATTTGTGGGGATTAATTGGAGTTGCAATTGCGACTGTTGTTGCATATTTTTTCGAAAAACTACTTTTAGTTTACTTAGTTTATAAAAAACTAAACATTTTACCAACTCACTATATTCCTGTTAAGCTTCATTTTATTTATTCATTTATAACTTTTTTGGCATATTTTATTGTGATTTACTATTTATAAACCTTTGTAACGTGCTACCCACGAGGGGTCTTCAATAAGTTGCAGAAGTTTAAAGGCATTTTCCCCATAGCAATAACTAAACATGTTATAAATACCAAATTTATTTAATTCAAGCATTTGTCCATTAGAGGGAATAGATTCTTTATTAGCCCACCCAAGAATTTTTCTTTGACTGTATGGTTGCTCAGAATACCTTAGCTTCCATATTTCACCAAGTGTAGCTGGTGTTATATTATATTTTTTGAAAAAACTTTCTTTTTTGGGATTAGCTTTTGACACTTGCATACCCATTGACTGAAGAATAAATGTATCTTTGGATATAGAAGTAATCTTTTTGCTACCGTCTCGCAGTTCTCTTACAATAACAAATGTAATTAATGAGCCATTAAGAGTTGGAACCAGACTAAATCCAAAAAAATTATGCACCCTTTGTTTCGTAGTATCATCTTTCACCTTTGGTACTAGTATTTGTGAAAACGTAGTCAGCATAAAAGCATTGACAAATAAATATATAAAAAATATTTTTTTCATATTTAAAGATTTCAATAATTTACGTAGCATTATTCTAATTTTATTTAAAATATAAATTTCTTATTAATCGACTTCGCAAAAATTCACAACTCTTATCAAATTTAAACAATTTATATTTTATTTTCAATTAAAATATATTCGTGCGATTATGTTCTTTTCACAAACAAAAAAGGTGTTACATTTATGCAACACCTTGAAAAAATATCTAATTACTAAATTATTTTACATTCATAAAGGATAAAATTGCAACCGCAGCACCTTGTTTCCCGTTTTTAAATGATACCGCAATATTATATACTCCAGTCTTCTGACATTGAAAACCAAAAGCCCTCATAAGAGTGCCATCACTTTTTTTATTTGACCCTAAAAGTTTACTGTGATCAAATAATTTCATTACTGCTTTACCTTCATAACCAGCAGCATCACATATATTAAGCTGATAAATTGTTCCTTTATTAAGTATAACAGAAAATTTTGTTGATGGTGATGGTTTTACAGAACTCTGCTGCAATTTTACTTTAAAATCTTTAAGATAAGTTGAATTCCCAATATCTAAAGCACAAACATTTACTAATTCATCGCTCTGTGAATAAATATTATTATTAAATAAGAATAATGTTAGAATTATATAAAAAATTATTCTTTTCATATTACAAATTAATTAATTTATTACGTACTTCTTCAATAATGTTTGTAATGTTTATTAACTGTTCGTTACTAATTTCAACATGACTTTCATCGTTAGGTATAATAACTAACATTCCGTTAATTTCTTTTGACTGAGGTTCTCCAACAGTATAAGTTATCTTTACATCTTTATAACTTTTTTTAATTTTTTCAACATCTTTCACTAATTCGTAAAAATGTTTATCGCTTTGATAGTTCTTTAAAATAAGTAATATATCATTTAAGATTAATTTCTGCTCACCTATTCGTTCAACAATTTTACTATTTGGAACAACTTTTGCCACTTGTGTTGAGAAATACATACCCTCAATCCACATTCCAACAACTATTAAAGAGCTAATGTCACTTCTGTTTGTTTCACGAAGATAAGAATCCATATTATTAAAACTTGAAACAGAAATATACATTAAAGAATCAAGATTTTCATGGTTTACTGCCAGTCGTTTTATTGTTGCGAAATCAAAAAACTGTCCAATTTTAAGTTCATCAGAAAGTGTTTTAATAGAAGACATACTGTTCATTACAGAACCTGTTTTGTCATACATATTTAAATATCCCAAATCAGAACCTAAAATACCTAAATTTAATGCTCTTTTAAAATTAGTATTAAGTTTATCAATACGTTTAACATCACAAAGATATTTCTTTGAGAAAGGAACTCCTGTTTCTTTTAGCAATGCGGCCATTTCGACAGGTGACGAAATATTTTCGATAATGTCTTCCATCGCTTCTTCTGAAATCATCAACGGTTTATCGTCAAAAATAGAATCCGGAATTTCAATATCTTCACCAATATTGTCGTCGCTATTGCTTGTGTTATTGCATGATGCAACAACCAAACAAATAATAATTAAATAAAATAATTTCCTAAACATAAGTCAAGAATGATTTTAAACATAAAAGTAGAAAAAAATTTCTTAATAAAAAATTAAGAAGTTATTATTTTGAAAAAATATTTAATGCTTTTCTTAATAAATTGTAATAAAGAACTATATATAGAAGCAAAGACATTAACCATATTACTGAAATATCGAACCAATAAGTGTCAAAATACATTCCCATAAAATGCTTTCTAGGTGCGTAAAAATGGGCTCTTGCATCAAAAAAATTATTCACAGAAGGATCTTGGTATATTGGATCTATTTGTTGTACAAGATGATTTTTTATTCTAATAATTTGATTTTTCTCATATATTTTTTTTACAAGGTTAGATAATGCCTCGTTATGATAAGCATTTCTCCTCTTGTTATAATATCCGGGTTTAACATCATCCAAATAATCAATTGTTTTTTCTTTTCTACTACTTGCAACAGAAAACTGTTTAGTATAATGCCCCAATAATTTATCCAGATAGTCGCTTGTGTTTATTGCAATAAAATTTGAGAATGAATCAATATACAACTTATTAATAAAATCAAATTTTATAGTTTTAACATTCTTCTGTTCTGTTGACAATTCATTTCTTAAAAGTTCAAAATTATTTTCTGTAACATTTCTTATTGAATCATTATTGCTTTTTATTCCTTCCACACAGTCATCAATAATATCCTTCAATTCGGGAATATAGTAAACCTGTTTAAAATCAGAAACACTAATCTGCTTTTCTAGTTCGTAAAATTGTTTTTCAAATTCATTATCTTTAAACTGATATACGGACAATGCCTCGTAAGCCCATCGAGCGGCAATCATTTCGGCAAACATTGGAACCTTATCGCTACTGCCAACAACTTTGTTTAGTTTATTAAAGCTAAACATTGCACCACCAAGCACCATGTGAGGTATTATTAATAAAGGGAAAAGGATATAGATTGTAACTGCGGAATCGAACGAGGAAGAAACAATCAAGCCCATCATGCTAGAAAATGCCGATGTAGCAAATATTGCAAACCAATAGACAAAAATCATTCCTCTTATATCTAATATATAATTACCAACTAAAACAAAAAGAATTGATTGGATAGCTGAAATCGCCAATAGTATAACTACTTTAGACATGAGATAACTTGAGCGACTAAGATTTAAAAAGGCTTCTCTTTTTAGGATCTTTCTATCTTTAAAAATTTCTTCGGCACTGACCATAAAACCCAGAAATAGTGCAGTAATTATACACATAAATATATATGGCGGGATATTCTCGTTTTCTCTAAAAATAAATAAATTTGAATTAGGATCGACAATATATTTAACTGTAAACGCAAGCATAAATGCCAACAACGGAGCTTCCAATAAATTAATAAAAACATATTGTTTGTCGGTAATTTTTGAGAGTATATCTCTGAGAGTATATATACGGAATTGACTAAACCAATTTGGTATATTTAATGATTTGGGAGGGGCTTCTTTTTCATCTTCTTTTTTTCCGTCTTTCTTGTTTTTCTGATAATGATCTTGCCATTCGGGTGGCGATACTTTTCTCTTTCCTGAATATTTACCAAATTCGTCAACAACTTCGGCATCAATAATATTAAAAATAAGTTCAGGATTTACATTACCACAAGTAGCACATTCTCCAACTTCGCTATTAATTTGAGCATCTGCTTGTTTAAAATACTTTACTGCCTCAACAGGATTTCCGTTATAAATTAGATAACCGCCTGTGTCAACAATTATCATTTTATCAAACATTTTATAAATATCTGACGATGGTTGATGTATAACGACAAAAATCAATTTACCTTTTAAAGCTAATTCTCTAAGAAGATCCATCACATGTTCAGAATCACGAGAAGATAAGCCTGAGGTTGGTTCATCAACAAAAAGTATTGGTGGCTCTCTGATTAATTCAAGGGCAATATTTAATCTTTTTCTTTGTCCACCACTAATGCTTTTGTTAAGTGGGGAACCAACTTTTAAGTCTTTTAATTCAAGAAGTCCAAGATTTGCTAATGTTTTATCTACAAGTTCAATAATTTCGTCATTAGTAATATTCTTAAAACAGAGTTTAGCGTTAAAATAGAGATTTTGGTAAACAGTAAGTTCTTCAACAAGCAAGTCATCCTGAGGGATATAACCTATCACTCCTTCCATTTTCTCTTCCTCAGTATGTAAATTAACTCCGTTAATAAGAACTTCTCCTTTTGATGGAGCCTCCATTCCTGTTAACACATTTAGCAGTGTTGTTTTACCGGCACCACTTGCTCCCATAATACCAACAAGTTCTCCTTGTTTTTCAGAAATATTAATGTCGCGTAATCCAACAGCTCCATTTGGGAAACGAAATTCTACATTATTTACATTATATGAAATTTTAACAGAAGTAATGTCAGACAAAAAATGTGAAACAACATCGCTGTAATAAACGGGTTTACCTTTCGGTAATCGTATAGAACTTCCGTTAGCAAAAAGATATATTCTTTTATTATTTATAGGTAGTCCATTTAAAAAAATCTCTTGAGAACCAGTATATTTTAAAAAATATAAATCGACACTTTTTATTTGTAATATAAAAATATTTTTATCGAGTGCTTCTGTTTGTATATGTTTAGAATTTTGATAACGATCTTGATTATCGTTAATAATTAGAATGCTACTTGCATCAAGTTTGTCAGTTTCATTTTCAATAACAAAAGCTTCAACACTTTTAAATTCTTCATTTGGCATATTGAAAACTTCGGCTACTGTATTAATAATAGCAACTCTTTGATCGGTAAATTTTCTATCGGCATTAACAAGTTCAAAAACTCTAACAAGAACAACGGCTTTTTGTTGTTGGTTAAGTTTTTTGTTAATTTTTTTACAGATTCCTAATATTCGAACAGAATCTTTTACAGAGGTAAGTTTTTTTTTATTGTTATTTTTTTGTTCACTTATATCTTGATTTTTATCAATACCTGCATATTTATAAAAAAAATCAAGATATTCTTCAACGGTTTCAGCATTTAATTGTTGAGTCAAAAAAGTTTTGACATAGGCAATTTCATTAGCTTCAACACCATCGTCTTGTTTAGCAATTATTGCAAATAATTGCATCAGAGCTTTTAATATTTCTTCACTCATTCTACCACTTCAATTAATAAAGACGAAATAATACTTAAAAAATAATCAGAGAATTAATCAAGAGAATAACTCACTTGTTCGAAAGGTACTTCAACAATGTCAGCGTACTCTTCGCCTGCTTCTTCCATATCCTCATCATCATCTGGGAAATGCCAACGAACAAGAACATCTTTTCCTGCTTCATACATTTCTTCCAATTTGAGAAGAATATCAAGAATCAGTTTTGATGAAGCGGTATTAAAATAAACAAGTTTAAAATCAAAAATTGTTTTTTTATTTGTTTCTTCAGCGTAATCGTCAAACCAATCAAGTATAGGCTCATAAAAAGATGCAACATCTTCCGGTAATGAACGACCCGAAATTTCGAATATGTTATTATTAGCATCTAAAATTACATTAGGTGTATCGTCGGTTCCAATAATTTTTATAACTTCCATAATTAATTATTATTAAATATTTTTAGAAATGGTTGAAGTAAGAACAAAAAATGAATAGTCATCGTTAAGAGACAAAAAATTAAAATTCAATTTATTACCAGTCTTTTTGGCAATATCAATAAATCCTAAGCCAGCACCACCTTTTTGGGTTAATCGGCCTTCTTTTATTTGTTTTTTATAAAATAGCTTAAGTCCTTCTTTATCAAGATTATTTATTTTAGTTAATTGATTTCTAATGCTTTCTACATTAGATCTACTAATAACATTTCCTGTTGTAATACGATATGTGTCATTATTTTTTCCCAGTATAAAAACGCCCCTGCCTTCTTTCCTTTGATTTTCTGTATCTAAATGATCTGAATGTTTACTAATATTTTGTAAACTTTCAACCATAACATGAAAAACTTTTTTTTGAATGGATGTTGGTTCTTCATCAATTTCCATATTTGTTTCAGTTAATGAGGTAAAAGCTTTAATTATTTGGTGCGTTATTTCTCCCTCATAAACTAAATTAATTTTATATTCTTTCACTGTTTTATAAAAGCTATAAGCAAATGCAAGAAAATCTTTAATGTCAGTTTTATTATCGTCCATAAGATAAAATTAATAATAATTTATTATTCAAATATAATGAAGCTAGAATTCAATTCCAATTAAAAGTACATCATCAATTTGTTTTGTTTCGCCTTTCCATTTTTTAAAATCTCTGGCAAAAAAATTTGAATATTGCACCATTGTAAAATCTGAATGCTCTGTAAGGAGCTCTCTAATTCTACTAGCCTGATATTTTCGTTTATTTGGTCCACCCAGTTGATCTGTTAAGCCGTCAGAAAAGAAAAAGATTTTATCTCCAACTTCAAAGTTAATAATATGGTTTTGAAAATCCAATTCGGGTTTTTTCCCTAAAGGAATTCCTCCAATTGCTTTTCTATTTCCTTTATATTGTGACAACTCTCCATTTCTTAAAAGATATAATGGTCGATGAGCTCCTGCATATTCTAATTTACTTTTTGCTAAATCAATTTTACACAAAGCAATATCCATGCCATCGCGTGCGTTTGCATCACTTTGATCTTGTTTTAATGTTTTTCTTACACCATAATGTAATCTATCTAACACTTGTCCTGCATTATATTCTTCTTCATGGTCAACAATATTATTTAAAAGAAAGTATCCTATAAATGAAAGTAATGCTCCGGGTACTCCGTGTCCGGTACAGTCAACCGCTGAAATATAAATAGTATCTTTTTTCTTAAAAAACCAAGGGAAATCTCCACTTACTACATCTTTTGGTTTATAAAAAATAAATGAATTGGGAAGATATGTTTGAACAAATTTAGTGTCAGGTAGTATTGAGCCTTGAATTCTTTTTGCATAATTTATACTTTCTGTAATTTTCTTATTCTTATCTTGAATTTCCATTTCGATATTTTTCATCTCTGTAATATCGTGAGCAACAACAAGAATTGTTTCTAGTTCTTTTTCTTCATTGAATTCAGGTATTGAGTTAACTTGCATTACTCTGTCACCAAAATTTGTAGGGAACACTATCTCAGTATTAACTTTATGCTGAGTTTCTTTTACTTTTCTAATTGTGTCTTTAAAGAAGTCTATAATTTGCGAATTAAAGTTTACTTCGTCAACTGATTTTTTTATTACATTTTTTGTATCAATACCAGTAAATATTTTCACTATAGGATTCACATAAAAGAATTGTCCTTCAGTGTTAAAACGAATAATCATATCAGGACTATTTTCTGAAAGAGCTTGCATCTGACTTTTCATTCTTTCTTCTTTTTCAGCTCTTTTTCTTTCGGTAATATCCTGTGAATTTATAATAATTCCACTAATAGCGGGGTCGTGTATTAAATTTCGTCCTGTTGATTCAATAAAAATCTTTTCTCCATCTTTTCTCATATAAGTATATTGAATTGAAAGAGACGTGTTAGGATTTGACAATAATTTTTTAAATGCTTTTTTCATCTCGTTTACTCCTTGAGAAGTAAGTCTTCCCATGTCTTTTCCTTCTATCATTTCATCGACAGAATACCCATAAATTTTTGCAACAGAAGGACTAATATACTTTAGTTTTAAGTTATCGTCATAAATTGAAATTACCTCAGATGCATTTTCAAGTAATGAGTGAAGACGTTTTTGAGCATTTTCAACTTCAAGTATTTGTTTTTCAAGATTTTCGTTTGTTTTCTCTAGCTCATCGTGAGTTACTCTCATTTCTTCGGCATTTTGACGGAGTTCTTCTTCATTTTCTCTTAATTCCTCGGTCATTTCTTGTGCCTCTTTTAAAAGCTTCTCTGTTTGAGAATTAACTTTTAAATTGAAAATTGTGCGGGCTAAAATATCACTTAATTCTTCAACAAAATTTATTTTTAAACGATCAACTTCTTTTTCTAAAGAAGCAAATTCAATTACACCTTGTAATTTATCATCTGTAATTAAAGGAACAATTAAAATACATGAAGGTTTCTCTTCACCAAGAATACCTGAAGTAATTGTAACATAATCATCAGGAATTTCTGTTCGGTAAATAGTATCCATTTCATAGGCAGATTGTCCTATTAGCCCTTGCCCTAATTTAAATTCTTGGGTTTGATATTTTTTTCTGTTGTAAGCAAAGGTTGCTACATTAACGAGTTTTTTTTCATCTTCTTCATAAACATAAAAAGCACCTTGTGTAACTTTCGTATAATTAATGAGGTTTACAAGTGTATCGTAAGCTAAATCATTAATGTCTGTGTGTAAACGAAGGATTGTTGATATTTTGTCTTTACCTTGGGCAATCCAATTTTGTTCATCTTCCTTATTTTTTGAGGCAACAAGGTCATTTCTCATTTTTATAAGCGATTTCCCCAAAACATCATTTTTATCAATACTCATTTGGTCAAATGAAAAATCTCCTTCCCCTATTTTTTGTGCAAATTGTGCATTATTTCTAATATTTTCTGTTTGGTCTTTTATTTTTGCCTCAAAATCAAGAATTCGTTTTTTTATTACTTTGGAAAAAAATTTGACAATAAAATAAAAACATATTGGCAGAGCATCAATAATAAATAATATCGGATTTGTTATGTGCATATGAGCTAAGTTTGCAAACGAAAAATTAATATCCATAGTTATCATATTAATAACCCATGCAATAATAATTACAACAACTCCAATAATTGCAGCTCTGTTTTGAATTTTATTGATATTTAAATTTTTATTATTCATAATTAAGATAATATTCTTAATTTAGTTTTTCATTAATTGTGAAATAATATCACTATTTTTTTCAAATAATAAAACTAATTGTTTTACTAATTTATCTTCAAATGGAATAAATGAAGCTAATTCAACAATCCCAATTGTATTTTCTTTTTTAATAATTGGCAAAATAAGCAAATGTCTAGGAGTGCCAATTCCTGTTCCAGAAACAATTTTAATATAGTTATCTGGTATTTCTGACAAATTCATTGCCTTTTTATTCTTAGCAACTTGCCCTGATAAACCTTCTCCTATTTTGAAACTTTTTGGTTCTTCTTCGTTAAAATATGCATATTTAGAATAAACTATAAAGTCCTCAGATGTTGCAAATTTTAAATAAAAAAGACCCTGTACAATTTCATATTCTTTTGCAAGGTTAATTAAAAATTTATCTGTATAAAGTTTTATATTGTCAATTTTTTTTAACTCTTCAAATATTAAATTGGTAGTCTTTTCTATTTCTGTTTCATTTTCTGATTTCTTTTCATCCTCTGCTATTTCATCTATCTTTTCTTTTGTTTCCTTTTTACTAAAATTTAGTGTTTTTGTTACATTGTTATTAAATTTTAAAGATAATATTTTTAATGATATTGCAAAAAGAAATAAGCCCAAAAGTAAACCTATAACAAAAAAAGTAATTACTCCAGAGTAATCGTTAATGCTATTTGACAATTTTTTAATATCAGAAACTATCTTTATAAGTTCTTGAAATAAAAATAATTCAAAAATTACAAACACAATTATAGTAATAATTGCAACTAATTTATAATTCTTTAAACTTTTCATAAAAATTTATCTTAAATTAAGTAAAAATTTAATAATTTCTTCAGTCTTAAGTATATAATCGACTTTAGTCGCACTAATAGAAGCACTTGTCATAGTTGGAACCTGACATTCTTTTGGATCCTGAACAATAGCAATTCCTCCTGCATTTTTTATAGCTTTAAGTCCCATTGCACCATCTCGATTTGCTCCTGATAAAATAATTCCAATAGCCTTTTTGTTATAATTATACGCAACCGATTCGAAAGACAAGTCAATTGAAGGTCGTGAATGATTAACAGGGTCTTCCGTTGATAAAGCGAATTTATTTCCTAGTTCAACATACATATGGTAATTTGCAGGTGCAAGATAAATTCTTCCGTGTTTTACAGGATCTTTATCATTAGGTTCTTCAATAGGCATTTGTGCTTTTATAGATAAAGCTTCGACAAAGCCTGACCGGATATGTTTTAACCTATGCAAGCATAAAAAAACCGTCAATGGATAATTCTTAGGTAATGCTGCTATTATTTTAGTAACTACCTGAAAACTTCCAGCAGAGCCCCCTATTATGATTGCTTTATATTCCATAAATTTAAACTAGACTAATTTTTTTTTATAAATCTTCTCAAATTTATCAAGTATTTGTAATTTATTCTTTGCAGAACTATATTCTAGTGTTTCTCCACTTCCAACAGCTAATATTCCACCAATGACCATGCCATCTATTAAAGATTCTACAACTTTATCTTGTAACGATTGATTAAAATAAATCATGTGATTTTTAAAAATTATTAACTTAAAACCCGATAATGATTTATCTTGAGTAATTATATTTTTTTGAAAACTGACATTCATTAATAATGAAGCATCCATATATGCAGAATTATTTTCAACTGTGTAATAATTCGCTAATTGAAATTTACCTGCATAACGTTTGTAATTTGCAGCTCCTACTTCCATTTTTTTTAAGCTATATATCCCCCCGGCTTTTATTGTTTCCAATTTTTTTTCGCTCATACTTGTTACTTTAATATGAGTATTATTTGACAAGCCTAATTCACGTAATATAATTTCAAGAGTGAATAATTCATCTCCTGAAGTAATGTGAGGCAACCATATTTTTAATTCTTTGTTAGATGCTAATTTTGATAAATACTTGTCTCTTATTTCTCTCCAAAACGATGGTGTTCTGAACATTTCTGTTGTGTCAATAAGAATTTTGTCAATAAAATCTTCAAAATTAATTTCCTTTTTTAAAATATCTTGAATAAAATTATCGGGACTATCATAATTATTATTATTTAAAATTTTGATTAGCCGATGTTTAAAAGCTGTTAAAGCATAATTGTTGAAATCATAATTATATATTTCATGAATTGCTTTAATAATCTTTCTTGTATCTACTATGCCTAAATTGTTAATCATTAATAATAAAAATAACGGTTTTGTTTAAAATTAAAAAAATAAATCAATATATCAAAAGGGTTTCTTTTTATACAATCCTTTAGTTCTATCAAAATTATTAGAAACAGATCCCAAAATACTTTCATGAGCTCCAAGAACTAAATATCCATTACGATAAATATTGTTACTAAATAATTCTATAACGCTGTTTTGCAATTTGTTATTGAAATAAATAATAACATTTCTACATAATATTATGTCAAATTTTGAATAAAAAATATTTCCGTCGTTTACAAGATCATGTTTTCTATAAACAGGTTTGTCACGTAAAAATTTCTTCATCGTAATAATATCTTTGGCTTTGTCAATGTCAAAATATTGTGAATACGGAACTTCTTTAAATTCATCATAATTATAGGGATTTTCTTTAATAACTTTGTCGAAATTATCAAGATAACCTAAATTAAAACGGTATTTATACTGTCCTTTTTTGGCATTTTCAAGCATCTGTGTGTTAATATCTGAAGCAAATACTTTGGCTTTATCAAATAAATCAAGTTGATGTAAAAGTATTAGCATTGAATAAATTTCTTGTCCGCTCGAACATCCAGCATGCCAAATAAATATTGATTTGTTCTTTTTAAATTTTGGTAGTATTCTATATTTTAATGTAGCCCATATATCAGGATCTCTAAATAATTCGGTAGTGTTAACGGTAATGTCTCTAACAATTTGTTCAAGAAATTCTTTGTCGTTTGACACCCTATACATTAAACCATTTATGTCCGTTTTATAATCGACAAGAAGCTTTTCTGCACGACGTTTAAACGATTTTTCAGAGTAATTGGTGAAATTGTACGTTGAAACATTTTTTATTGTAGAAATAAACTTTAAAACATCATCTTCTGTAACCATGGACTGCTTGCTTGTTATTCTTAAGTAAGTTTAATTTTCAAATGTAATAATTTTTATTTTAAAATTACTATTGTTTTTACATATTTAGTGTGAATAATCTAATTTTTAAAACTAAATGTTGCAATAATTGGTTGATGGTCTGAATTTTCGAATCTAAGATTTATTGTTTCAACACAGAGCCCCTTAATATTAGGCGAAATGACAAAAAAATCTATAATACTTGTATGAGTTTTTTCAGGTAAATATTTTGCTTCTAAACTTCGATTTGTGGATGTATTTTTATCAAAAATCCATTTCCAAGATTGTGGCAAAAAATCTTTTTTCACATTTTTTAAAACAACATTTTCAGTTTGCAATTTATTAAATTTACCAGGAGATGTACCAGATGGTAATTGATTCCAATCGCCACCAACAATTACGTAGTTCCCTTTGCGATACTCATTGACGATAAATTTTTTTAGGTATTGCATTTGTTGTTGTTTTAATGTCCCATTATCGTATGCAGAAAGATGAGTATTAACAAGTATTAATTTTTTACCATTTTTCAGTTGATACTTATTTTCTAAAAAGCATCGATCGAGCATAAAACTTTTTTTTGGCATTGGAAAGTTGCCCGGAAAGGAATAACGGCTTGAAATAACTGATCTTTTTTTACTGAAAGTGACTATTCCTGCTTTAACTTTTCCCAGAGGTGATAATAGTGGAATTGGCACATATTTAACATTGTAATTTAATGCAAAAGTTGCATAATAACTTGATAGTTTTGTTTTTAAACTATCAAATTGATTAATAAAATAACTTCGTTTTGACATTTTGTCTACTTCTTGAAGAAGGATAAAATCGACAGTATCTCTTTTTGAAATAAAGCTAACAATTTTTTTCAGGTTGTTTAGTGTTGCCTTTTTCGAATCACGAACTTTTTCTCCACCATCATAAAAAAAATCCATATCCTTGCCTAATCCACAATAGCCGATATTCCAAGACAGTACCGAAATTATTTTTTGAGTAATTGTATCTTTAAAATTATTTTTAAATACAATCTCTTTTTTGGGTGGTTGGTAGTCTGTTGCTACAGAATAAATAAAAACAGATGTAATAAATATTATCAAAATAAATAGGCTGATAATAAGTGATTTATATATATTATTTCTCCTTCTTTTTCCTTTATTATTATTCATTATTTTTTAACATAGGTAATAAAAGAATAGGCATATTTACTTTTATCATCTGTAGGAAAATCGGTTTGTTCAATAATAGACCATTTATTAAGTTCAATTTTCGGGAAAAATGTATCTGCGTCAAAATTTTCGTGGACAAGCGTCAAATAAATTTTATCGGCAAATTGAAAAAATTGTTTATAAATAGATCCTCCTCCAATAACAAAAACCTCATCGTTATTATCGCATTTTTTTATAGCATCCTGAATTGAATATGCCATTATACAGCCCGGAATTTGCAAATCTTTATTAAAAGTGATAACAACATTTGTTCTGTTAGGCAAAGCTCCATTAGGTAAAGAATCGAAAGTGTTTTGTCCCATAATTACAGTATGACCGGAAGTAAGCTTTTTAAAACGCTTCAAATCATTGGAAATGTGCCACAAAAGTTCGTTGTCTTTTCCTATTGCATAATTTTTTGCTATTGCTACTATTATTGATATGTTTTTCATAACTTCTTTCTTTTTATTTTCAACTTTAAACATTAAACCTTGAACTTTAAACCGCCCCCCATCTTACACAGATATAGCTCCTTTAATATGTGGATGCGGGTTGTAATCGGTAAGTGCAAAATCACCAAATTTAAAGTCAAAAATATTTTTCACATCCGGATTAATTTTCATTATTGGCAACTTACGGGGCTCTCGTGATAATTGTAATTTTGTTTGTTCAATGTGATTAAGATAAATATGAGCATCGCCTAAAGTATGAACAAAATCTCCTAATTGCAAGTTTGTTACTTGTGCCATCATCATCGTTAACAAAGCATAAGAAGCAATATTAAAAGGAACGCCAAGAAAGATATCAGCACTTCGTTGATAAAGTTGACAAGAGAGTTTGCCGTCGGCAACATAAAATTGAAATAAGATGTGGCAAGGAGGAAGAGCCATTGTATCAAGCTCGCCTACATTCCATGCACTTACAATATGTCGTCGTGAGTTTGGATTTTTTTTAATGTCATTAATAACATTAGATATCTGGTCTATGTGTTTATTATTTTCTGCCGGCCACGAACGCCATTGGTAACCGTATATATGACCTAACTCGCCATTTTCGTCAGCCCAATCATCCCAAATTTTAACTTTGTTTTCGTTAAGATATTTTATATTTGTTTCTCCATTTAAAAACCATAACAGTTCATGTATAATTGATTTTAGGTGGAGTTTTTTTGTGGTAAGCAAAGGGAAACCTTCTTGTAGATTGAATCGCATTTGATAACCAAAAACACTTTTCGTTCCTGTTCCTGTTCTGTCGTCTTTTGTTGCTCCGTTAGTTAAAACGTGATTCAATAAATTTAAATATTGTTTCATTTATATCTTTATTAAAAATAAAATTTTTAACAAAGATATAAAATTATTCGTTTGATAAAATTGATTTAAATTTTTCGATTTCAGACAAAGTGCCAAGTGTAAAAATTTTATATTGCGATGACAATTTGTACTTAGGTTCAGGGTTTAAGACATATTCCCCTTTTTCTGTTTTTAATCCGATAATATTTGCACCCGAAACATTTCTCACATTAAGTTCTGCAATTGTTTTATTAATAAAACCAGGAGCTAATTTTTCGCATGATACTTCATGAATTTTTGCATTATCGCCTTTTACAAGTTGTATCTGCTCCAAAAAATTAATAATATCTGGTCTAATAATAAGTTTCGCCATTCGTTTGCCCCCAATTAAATCGGGCATAATAACGTTTGTAGCTCCGGCTTGTTTTAATTTTGAGAATGAAGATTCGTTTGACGCTCGGCTTATTATTGTCAAATTTTTATTTAATAGTCTGGCTGATAAAACAACAAAAAGATTTGTTGCATCGTTGGGCAAGGTAGTAATTAGTGCTTTTGCTGTTTTTATTCCTGCTTTTATAAGAACCTCATCCTCGGAGGCATCTCCTTCAAGGAATAAACGATGTGAACTTTTGTGTAAATCTTTAATTATTTGTTCTTTTTTTTCAATTATTACAAATTTTTCTTTATACTTTAAAAGCTCCTTAATCACCTGTTTCCCATTACGATCGTATCCACAAACGATAATATGATTATTTAATTTCCCGATTCTTTTGTACTTGTTGTGAGTTTTAACATACTCCTGTAACTTGCCAGATATTATATATTTAGCTATTTCGGAAGCAACATAGGCAAAAATACCGAAGCTGAAAATTATTAAAAAAACAGTAAAAAACTTCCCCATTATAGATAAGGGGTGCAGAGTGCCAAATCCAACTGTCGACATAGTAATAATTGTCATGAAGAAAGCATCTATTAAAGAAAAATGTTCAATTACAACAAACCCTATTGTGCCTATTATTAAGATTAAAAAAAGTAACGATAAAGGTATGAAAATTGATTTTAGACTTGTTTTCTTCATTATTGTTTTTTTACTATTATTCTATTACCAATCTGGCAATATAAGCATTTTTTTTTATTGCAGTATTCGTTTTTTAACTGAATAAGAGCCTGAGAATAAAAAGCATTTGGTACAGGCATTTTAAGTAATTTCCAATTATTAATTATTGAATTTTTCTCAGCCGGTAATCTTTCAAGAAATTTTAAAGCTCTTATTTTATATGCTTCGTTATCTTTCAATTTTGAATAAACAAACAAAAAAGGGACTATTGTATTTATTATTAATGAATTTATAAAAACTTCGCCTGTTCTTTTTTTCCTTTTTTTAGTTGCTTTGTTAAACATATAGTGAGTGTCCCAATATTCGGAAGTTGATGCTGAAAAACATTTCTTTATCTCGGTTAAATCATCAGTTTCAATAATTTTCGAAAACAAACTTGATGATTTATAAATTAACGATGCAAATTGTGCAATGCGAATTGTTGGAAAATTACCCGGTCGAAGACGTAAAAATTTCCATAAATGTTTTTCTATTGGCTTTAAATTAAATTTATCTTTTAAAAATGAATATTCTTTTTTTAACGCAGAATAATAATCGTCGTCATCACTTCTTGTCTCTAAAAAACTGGCTTGTCCAAAAAGAAGGGCTTCAATTTGTAATAAATTATTTTTGTGTTTAGCTAAATACAGTAATGGCAATGATTTTGTGAGTTGTTCAAACGGCAGTTGATTTATTTTGGTTCCGAAATTTTTAGCAAGTTGTTGATAAAAAGTTTCCTCCCAATTATTATTGTTTTGATTTAAATTTTTTAGAATATATTCTGATTTATTTTCTAATCGTTCAATTAATAAACTGTTAAGCCAGAAATCAATAATAAATTCATCAATTGTATTAATTTCATTTTCACAAGAAATCCATTTTTCGTTATTTAATAAATCTTGATAATTTTCAAATAATTTTTTATTAAATTTCAATTCAATGGTAGGAATTGGTTCCCCGTTGGTTCGAGGAATTTGCATGTCGTTGTTATAAACAACATGGAGTATTACATTGTCATATGCTTTGTTTGTGTTATGAGAGTGCTTAATCCAGTCAGAAGAGTTAATATGAACTTCAATGTTGCCTGCCCAAACAGTATCGTCAATTTTAACTTTTGCATTAAAGAAATCAGGACCGGCATCAATATTTTTTTGTCCGACATTTATTATTTCAATATTTTCACCTGTTGACGCAGTTAATTCTGTTTTATCAAACAAATGATATTTCCATATGTGTTGCAGAAAAGCTTCGTTCATTTTATTTGAAGATTAAATATCAAATAAAATTAAGCAAAAAAACATTAAAATAATAACAATTGGGTTATTTTATATACTCTTGAAGTAATTCTTCCATTTCTGATTTTAGTTCAGAGGCCTTTTCTCTGGAATATTTAGCAAAATTAGCACTGTTGTCTGCATATAAAATTGAGCGTGAAGAATTTACAAGAAGTCCACATTTTTTGTTCATGCCATATTTTGCCACCTCAGATAAGCTTCCGCCTTGAGCACCAACACCAGGGACTAATAAAAAATTATCGGGAATTATTTTTCTAATATCTTCAAGCATCTCAGCTTTTGTAGCACCTACAACATACATTAAATTGTCTTCGGTTCCCCATTTTTTTGATTTGCTAATTACTTTTTCGTAGAGGTTTGTTTCAATATTATCAAATTGAAAATCGCTGGCACTCTTGTTTGATGTTAATGCCAATAAAATTGCCCATTTATCTTTATATAACAAAAAAGGCTTTACGGAATCTTCGCCCATGTATGGTGCAACAGTTATTGCATCAAAATTCATATTCTCAAAAAAGGCTTTTGCATACATATTACATGTATTTCCTATATCACCACGTTTGGCATCAGCAATTAAAAAAATATCAGGATGCTTTATTTTTACATAACTGACTGTTTTTTCAAGACTTAACCAGCCATTAGCACCACCCTGTTCATAAAAAGCAATATTGGGTTTGTAAGCAACGCATAAATCGTGGGTTGCATCAATTATTTGTTTATTAAATTCAAAAACAGGGTCTTGATATTTATGTAAAGACTCTGGTATTTTGTTAATATCAGTATCTAAACCTATACACAAAAAACTTTTTTTCTTTTTTATATTTTGAAAAAGGATTTTTGAATTCATAACTAAATTATAAATTACTTTCTTTTAAACGTTCGGCATTTTCTGCCATTTGTAATTTTTCAATAATTTCTTTAATATCTCCACCAATAATTGAAGGTAAATTATATAGGGTTAAACCTATTCTATGGTCAGTAACTCTTCCTTGCGGATAATTATAAGTCCTAATCTTAGCAGAGCGGTCGCCAGTTGAGACCATTGTTTTTCGTTTAGAAGAAATATCATCAATATATTTTTGATATTCAATGTTATATATACGAGAACGAAGTTCGGTCATAGCCTTATCAAGGTTTTTGATCTGAGATTTTTGATCTTGACAAGTAACAACAATACCAGAAGGAACATGAGTTAAACGAATAGCAGAATATGTTGTATTCACTGATTGACCACCAGGCCCTGATGAACAATATGTATCTTTTCTAATATCTTCGGGCTTTAAGTCAATATCGAATTCCTCTGCTTCGGGCAAGACTGCAACAGTAGCCGCAGATGTATGAACACGACCTTGTGTTTCTGTTTGCGGAACTCTTTGAACACGATGAACACCCGATTCGTATTTTAATATGCCATAAACACCGTTACCCGTAATTTTAGACACAATTTCTTTATATCCACCAGAGGTACCTTCTGACAAATGAGTCACCTCAAGCTTCCAATGTTTTGATTCGCAATATTTTGTATACATTCTAAAAAGATCGCCTGCAAAAATACTTGCTTCGTCTCCTCCTGTACCGGCTCTTATCTCTAAAATTGCATTTTTATCATCTTCAGGGTCTTTGGGTAATAGTAAGAGTTTTATATTCTCTTCCATCTCAAAAATATGAGATTCTAGCTCTTCAAGCTCTTCTTTTGCCATTTCTCTCATCTCATTATCTTTTTCAGATGAAAGAATTTCTTTGGCAGAATCAATATTGCTTAATACATTTTTATAGTCTATATATTCTTTTACAAGTGGCTCAAGATTTTTATATTCTTTATTAAGTTTAATATAACGCTTCATGTCAGAAATGATTTCAGGGTCGGTAATCATTTGTGATACCTCTTCAAAACGCAATCTCACTCCCTCTAGTTTTTCTAAAATCATATTGTTACTCATGATAATTCATTATTAATAGTTAAATTCCCCAAATTGGTTAATTATTGTTAAACTTTTGTTGTCTGATTTTTCACATCTGCCAATAATTTTTGCATCGACATTATATTTTTTCGATATATTTATAATATCATTGGCAAATTGCTCTGGCAAATAAATTTCAAGCCTGTGACCCATATTAAACACCTTGTACATATCTTGCCAAGGAGTACCCGATTCTCTTTGTATAATCTCAAATAATGGCGGAATATCAAACATATTATCTTTAACAACATGAATATTATCAACAAAGTTTAAGACTTTTGTTTGAGCACCTCCGGTACAATGAATCATTCCGTGAATATTTTGGCGACTTTCATTTAAAATATCTTTAATTATCGGTGCATAACTTCTTGTAGGGGAAAGAACTAATTTCCCTGCATCAATTCCTAAATTTTCAATTTTATCGGTTAGTTTTAGCGAGCCCGAATAAATTAATTCATTTGGTATTTTGTTGTCATAACTTTCGGGATATTTATCAGCCAAATATTTTGCAAAAACATCGTGACGTGCAGATGTCAGGCCATTGCTTCCCATACCTCCATTATATTCTTTTTCGTAAGTTGCTTTACCTGACGACGAAAGTCCAACAATAACATCACCTGCTTTTATGTTTGCATTTGAAATAACATCAGAGCGTTTCATTCTGCAAGTAACAGTAGAATCGACAATAACAGTTCTAACTAAATCGCCAACATCAGCTGTTTCGCCTCCGGTAAACTGAATATTAATGCCCATGTCTTGAAACTCATCAATAACAGTTTTTGTTCCATTTATTATTGCAGATATCACTTCTCCAGGAATAAGGTTTTTGTTTCTGCCAATTGTTGATGACAATAATATATTATCGACAGCTCCAATACAAAGAAGGTCGTCAATATTCATAATAATAGCATCTTGAGCTATTCCTTTCCAAACATTTATGTCGTTTGTTTCTTTCCAGTAAATATATGCTAGAGAAGATTTCGTACCTGCTCCATCTGCATGCATAATATTGCAATAATCAGGGTCTCCAGCTAAATAGTCTGGTATAATTTTACAAAAAGCTTTTGGAAAAATTCCTTTATCAATATTTTTAATGGCATTATGAACGTCTTTTTTTGAAGAAGAAACGCCTCTTTGGTTGTATCTTGAAGTTTTATCCATTTTTTTATTGTATTGTTAAAAAATTCCTTAAGGCTAATAAATTTTAAATTTTCATTCAGTATATTATAAATTACTGATAACCATTAAAAGAATTATTTTTTGCAAAAATAATAATTTAATAATGAATTAAGCAAAATTTGAATTTTCTTTAAAGAATTGTTATTGATTGTTTTTTAGATTTTCCTTTCTGATATACAAGAAAAGAAAATCTATATAATAAAAAATTAAAAAAAACTTTTATTGAATATTAATTTAATAACGTCTTTTTTTAATTTTAGGTATGTAATCACGTCCAGTAACTCCAAAGTCTGTTCTACGATTTATTTGATGACATATTTCTTTTTGTTCATTATTTGGCAACTGGTTAATGAAAAATTCGTTTAGTATATCTCCTTCTTCTAAAAATGAATATTTTCTTGCTTCTTTTTTATCAATGGTCTTAGGCATTGATTCTCCATAACCTTTTGAAGTTAATCTATCTTGATCAATACCATAAGTTACTAAAAAATCGACAACAGATTTTGCTCTTTTAGCAGATAGTTCCATGTTATAATCAGCACCGCCTCTAAAATCAGTGTGGGAACCAATTTCAATAGTAATGTTAGGATTGTCGTTTAATATTTCAACCAATTTTTCTAAAGAAACTAAAGATTCTGGTCGCAAATCCCATTTTCCTAAATCGTAAAGAATATTTGGAAGAACAATACGAGAATCATCAGGCGACATAAAAACATCAAGTTTAAATGTTTTATTTTCTGTTAATCCTTTTGTTGTTTCTTTACCTTTACCATTTAAAAAACCCCCTTTTTTTGTAATAACTCGATAGTCGGTATTTGGATTCAGTTTAAAGCTAAAAGAACCGTTAGCTTCAGACTTTTTCATTTCGTTAGTTCCGTCGCTACCAATAAGGTTTATATCAGCACCTGCAATAATATCTTCTGATTTTTCATTTTTCACCACCCCTTCTATATTAAATTCAATAGGAGGTAAATAAAACTGATAAACATCGTCAGACCCTTTTCCTCCGCGTCTGTTTGTTGAAAAATATCCTCTTTCAATATCCCCTTCGAAAACAATACCAAAATCATCGTAAGAAGAATTAATTGGTGATTTTAAATTTTCGATTTTCCATTTACCATCAGGTGTTGGCGTGGCTTCAAAAATATCTAAACCACCCATGCCTGAATGTCCATCAGAAGAAAAATACAGGGTTCCGTCTTTATGAATATATGGAAACATTTCATTTCCGGAGGTGTTAATTTCTGAGCTGAGATTTTCGGCTTTCCCCCAGCTTTGGGTAATGCTTTCACGAGTAATTTTCCATATATCTTTCCCTCCTTGCCCACCTTTCATATCAGAAACAAAATATAATATAAGCTCATCTTCAGATATTGCTGGATGACCAACAGTAATTGAGTCAGCAGCAATTGGAATTATTTCTCCTTTGCTCCACTCAACACCTTGCTTTTTAGAAAAATATATTTGACAGCCTAGTTTCCCTTCCTTATTTTCTCTAAAGCTAGTATAATAAAGGTTATTCGCTTTTAAATTTAGGGATATTGCTCCTTCGTCATATTCAGAATTAACACCTTTACCAAGAGGAACTGGCTCACTCCATTTTCCTTTTCGGTCGACTCTTGAGCGGAAAATATCTGTGTAATATTGACCTGTTACATCGTTAATTTTATTGCCAGTAGCTCCTTCGCGAGAAGAAGTAAAAAAAATAACTTTAAAATCATTTTTACCAAATGCAGGACAAAAATCGCTTTGTTTAGAATTGAAATAATATACCTGATTTACTTTGTATCTTGTAGGATGCTCAATCCATTGTTTTGCTTCTGTACAAGAAGTTATACCAAGATCTGCCCTTTTATCATCGGGGACATAATTTTTGTATTTCTCATATTGCTCAACAGCCTCATCGTATTTACCATTAAGCTTCTTGGCATCGGCAAAATATAATGTTGCTAAAGGACTTGGATATCCTTTTTTTATTGCTTTTTTAAACCAAATTTCTGCTTGTTTTGAATTGTTTATTAAGCGATAGCAAAGAGCTGTCTTGAAAACTATTTCAGCTTTTTGCTCTTTACCTTTTGCTTTGGCATACGAATATTTATACAAATCAACTGCTTTATAAAATTGACCTGCATCAAAAGCAATATCAGCCTTTTCTGAATAATTTTTTTGTGAAAATAATGAATTAATATTTACAAAACTTAATATTAAAACTATTATTAATATTTTAAATTTCATCTTTAGCTATTATTATATTACTAAAATTGTTTTGTTGCGAATTTAATTATTTTTTATTAAAAACTGCAATTTTTATTTATTTCTTATGCTATTATAATAATGATAACGATTGTTGTGGATGTAATATTATAGTTGTGGAAAATTAAAAAAAGAGGTGTAACAGATAGCTTGATTTTAAAATTTTAGGACGAGAATTAGATTTTATATTATGGAAACCTTTTTTAAGGTGTGAAAACGAATCACAAAAAAAATCGAAAATACCTAAAAATACTAAAATTGTTCTTACAATAATCATGCGACAAATATAAACATATTTAAAACATAATTTTTGTTTGTTTGATTAATTAAAGTAAAAATTTTATTAAGCATCAAATTTTTTACATAAAAGATTTATTACTTAATAAAAAAAGTCCCACCGAAGCAGGACTAAAGTTTCTTGTGAAACTACGGCATATAGCCTTACCTCGTAAACAGCAACTCTCGATATTTTGGCAAGGGCCACATTTCGTTATCAACAATAAGCTCAAGTTTATCTATATGATTACGAATTTCTTCGAGATATGGTTTAACATTTTTTGAATATTCTTTTGCTTTTTTTCTCATATCTTCAATTTTATTAGCCTTTTTTCTTGCCTCAATCATTTCGTTAACTTTAATATTTATCATAGTGATATGATTAGAAATATTTTTAACTGTATCGAGTTGAGTTTTAGTAGCTTGTTTGGCTTCGTCTTCTGTTAAAACATCTTTTAAACCTTTAATATTTTTAATAAGAATATTTTGATATTTATAAGCTGTTGGAATAATATGATTAATTGCCAAATCGCCTAACACTCTTGCTTCAATTTGCACCTGTTTTGTGTATGTCTCGATGCGAATCTCGAAACGAGCTTCTAATTCTTTTGAAGTGAATAAATTATTTTTATCACATAATTTTTTTGTTTCATTACTTATAAACGCTTCAAGAGCTTCAACGGTATCGGTAATATTAGACAATCCTCTTTTTTTTGCTTCAGCAATCCAGTCTTTACTATAACCGTTACCTTCAAAACGAATATTTTTCGATTCTATAATATATTTTTTCAATATTTGAAAAATTGCCTCGTCTTTTTTTACTCCTTTATTGATTAAGCTGTCAACATCTTTTTTAAATATTTTTAGTTGATTAGCAACAGTAAGATTTAAAAAAGTCATTGGTGAAGAACAATTAGCCGAAGATCCCACCGCCCTAAACTCAAATCGATTACCTGTAAAAGCAAATGGTGATGTTCTATTACGGTCAGTATTATCTAAAAGGATTTGCGGTATTTTACCAACATTTAATTTTAGTTCGGTTTTTTCATCGGGTTTCATTTTTTTATTTGTCACTTTAGCAACAATCTCATCAAGCATATTATTGATGTCGGAACCTAAAAATGTTGATATTATTGATGGAGGAGCTTCATTACCTCCCAAACGATTTTCATTGCTGTAAGTAACAATGCTTGCACGCAGCAAATCGGAATAATCGTAAACAGCTTTAATTGTGTTAACAATAAATGTTAAAAATTGCAGATTAGTTTTAGGATTTTTTCCTGGTGAGAGTAAATTTACATTTGTGTTGGTATATAATGACCAATTATTATGTTTACCCGAACCGTTAATTCCTTTATATGGTTTTTCGTGAAAAAGAACTTTAAATTTATGCTTACGCGACACTCTTCTCATAACGTCCATCATAAGTTGATTATGGTCAACTGCTAAATTTGCTTCCTCATAAATTGGAGCACATTCAAACTGGTTTGGAGCAACTTCGTTATGTCTTGTTTTAACGGGAATTCCTAATTTGTATGCTTCAATTTCGAAATCACGCATAAAAGAAGAAACGCGCATTGGTATTGATCCAAAATAATGATCGTCAAGTTGTTGGTCTTTAGCCGAAGCATGTCCCATTAATGTTCTGCCTGTTAAAATTAAATCAGGACGGGCATTATATAATGCTTCATCAACTAAAAAATATTCTTGTTCCAAACCTAAAGCAACACTTACTTTTGTAACATTTTTATCGAAATAATTGCAAACATCAGCAGCAGCTTTGTCAATAATAGCTAAAGACTTTAGTAAAGGAGTTTTATAATCGAGAGCCTCCCCTGTATATGAAACAAATATAGTTGGAATACAAAGAGTTTTTTCTAAAATAAAAACCGGAGAAGATGGATCCCATGCAGTATAGCCACGAGCCTCAAAGGTATTACGAATACCGCCACTAGGGAAACTTGATGCATCGGGTTCTTGTTGAACTAATTTACCTCCGTCGAAACTTTCAATAACAGATGAGTTATCGAAAGGCTCAAAAAAAGCATCGTGCTTTTCTGCGGTAGCTCCGTTTAATGGCTGAAACCAGTGTGTGTAGTGCGAAACACCTTTATCAATTGCCCATGCTTTAATTCCTGTTGATACCTGATCGGCAATTTTACGATTTATCCTGCCCCCGCGTTCTATTGAATCAATTACATTATTATATGCTTCATTTGACAAATATTCTTTCATTTTTCGTTTGTCGAAAACATTAATACCATAATATTCAGAAGTTTTGTTAGCTGGCAAATCAATTTTGAGTGCTTGTCTTGCAAATAATTCTTCGAGAGCTTTAAATCTTATTATTGCCATTTTATTTTTTTTACATTAATTTAGGCCACAAATATATAAAATATGTATTAGACCCCGATTTATTTGGGGATAATTTTTCAAATTTTGCATTTTTTCATCTCATACCCCCTAATTTACGATAGTTGAATTGTAAAAATTATAAAATTTGTTTTTATTTAAATGTTGTTTTTTTTTTTTACTTTTAGCCTTTAAATTTTAAACTCTATTTAGATGAAAAAAATTCAGAATTTATTATTAATTCTATTAACAGTTATTTTTGTTCTTCAATTTGAAATAGTGCAGGCACAGGAATTATCTATAGAAAATAAAATTATTTTTAAAAAAGCAGAAAAACAAACACATAAAAAAAAGTATTTAACAGCTATTCATTATTACGAACAAATATTAAAAAACACTGAACATATCGAAACCTTGATGAAAATTGCTGATTTGTATTTCGTTTCTTTATCACAAAAAAATTACTACAAAGCTCTTGAATTCTATAAAAGAGCAGAGAATGCCATTAATATTAAAATAAATAAAAACAGCAAGTTTGGAAGACGCAATAAAACGAAAGGATTTAAACAAACTTGCTCAAATAATATTAAAATCTGCTTATTACATATTGAAAAATTTGATGATGCAAAAAAAAGACATCGTGATGCAAAAAACCGGCTTGATAAAGACAATACGAATTAGCACAAACATCAAAACACAAACATTTTTAAATATTCATAAAAAGACTATTTAACGAGTGTTTCGCATTAGACTACTAAAATTTATTTTTTACCGTAGGCAAAAAGCTGTATATTTAATTTTAATTTAAACAGACAATTATCATGAAAAAAATTGCATTATTAATTCTTGCATCATTCTTTAGTTTGTTTTTATATTCACAAGAGAATAAGACATATAAAAATCTTATTGATGCTTTAAGAGAACCCACAAAAGTATACAAACTCGACATCTCAGATAAAGGCTTGCCAAGTACAAGTCTTAAAAACATTGAGAAACTAGTAAACCTAAAAAATTTAAATTTATCAGGTAACAGAATTACTGAGATACCTCCTGTTTTGGGACAGTTAAAAAATTTGGAGACGCTTAATCTTTCAAGAAATTTAATTAGCGGTTTGGCTCCGGAGATATGGACATTATCAAAACTAAAAAGACTCGACATTTCGATTAATCAACTGAGTAAAATCTCACCAGAAATAACTAAGTTAAAAAATTTAGTTTGTTTAAATTTATCAGACAATGAAATAGAAGGTGTCCCTTTTGAAATAAGTAAGCTAACAAATTTGGTAAATTTAGATTTAAGCAGTAATAAAATTCACTCGCTAAATATTGAGATTAACAAATTCGTTAATTTAGAAATCCTTAACTTAAATAATAATGGGCTAACCGAAATTCCTGAAAATATTGGTGCGTTAAAAAAATTAAAAATACTGCACCTAAATAAAAACTTAATAAAAAAAATCCCCTCAAGTATTGGGAATCTTAATAATTTAAACGAACTGCTTTTAAATAATAATTTACTTACAAGCTTGCCTGACGAGATTAAAAATTTGGTAAATATTTCAAAATTAACATTGCACAATAATAATTTAATATCGCTGCCCTCGGGTATTGGCAATTTGATAAAAATTACAACCCTTAATTTATCTCCAAACAAGCTTAGCACTTTACCTTTAGAGATTGGTAATCTTAAAAATTTATCATGTTTAAATCTATCAATAAACAAACTAACAAAACTACCATCAAGCATTGGTGATTTAACAAATTTAGAGAACTTAAATTTATCAAAAAATCAATTGACAAAAATACCTTCTAAGATTGGGGAGTTAACGAATATTGACACTTTGAATTTATCAGACAATAAAATCACAAGTCTGCCAGCCGAAATAGGAAAGCTCAAAAATTTAAAAAATATTGAATTATCTCCTAATAATATTAGAACATTACCTGAGGAATTTTTTCAGTTAAAAAATATTACTACGCTTAATTTATCAGATAATAATATAAATACATTGTCGTCAGGAATAGGAAAAATGTCAGGCTTAACGACACTTGATTTGTCGAAAAACGATCTGATTAACCTTCCTGTAGAGATAGGAAATTTAAAGAAACTGGTTAGTTTAGATGCTTCAAGAAATCAATTAAATTCACTGCCTGCCGAAATAGGCGAGCTTAATAATTTAAAAACCCTAACTGTTAATAAAAATCAGTTGACTGCCTTTCCTCAAGAGATTGGGAAGTTGACAAAACTTAAAAAAATTTATTTAAAAGATAACAACATAAGCACAAAGCAATTAAAAAAACTTCAAAAGTTATTACCTAAGTGTAAATTAAAATAATTTTGATTGTGTTTAATAAAAAATGACATATCTTTCAAGATATGTCATTTTTATTATAATATTGAGATTGGTATATTATATTCTCATTTTGTTAAAATTTTCGATAAAATCAACAATTCTTTTATTGAACTTATCGCCTTCATTATTTAAAAATTCAATCTCAATTGGCAAATAAAATAAAGGAAGCTTCGAAAAGGAATCTGCATTTTTTAATTCGCCTAATCGCATTGCATCTTTTTCAGTAGTAATTATTATCTTCTTTTCATTTTTTATTTTTCCAAACTCTTTAATAATCTTTTCAAGATTTCGTTTAGAAAAAGAATGATGATCTCTAAAACCAATATGCTGTATGTTTTCTGAGAACTCGTTTAAATATTTACTTAATGGTTTAGAGTTTGCAATACCTGTAACTAATAAAAACGAATAATTTTCTTCTTTACATTTAATTAAAGACAAGGACATCTTATTATTGTAAACAGGCTTTAAATCTTTATATTTAATTTTCGTAAAAAACAGTTGCTGAAAAGGAAAAATATTTAAATTTTTTGAAAATATTCTTTTCTCAAGAGGGCTAATTAATTCGGGTGACTTAGAGACAATAATAATATCGGCTCTTTTATGTTCATGGTAGCTTTCGCGAAGCCTCCCATATGGCAGTAAATTATCTTCAAAAATTGGTTTGTTATAATCTATAAGCAAAATTGACAAACCCGGTTTTACATATCTGTGTTGAAAAGCATCGTCGAGAATTATTGCCGATGGTTTAATTTTTTTTACAATTTTTTTTATCCCATTTACTCTGTCAGCATCAACAGCAACTGTTATTTCTGGGAATTTTGATTTAATTTGTTTAGGTTCATCCCCAATTTTTTTAGCTGAAGATTTATCATCAGCTATTATAAATCCTTTTGTTTTTCGTTTATAACCACGACTTAAAGTAGCAATATTAAATTGATCTTTTAAAAGAGAAATTAGATATTCTACATGAGGTGTTTTTCCTGTTCCTCCAACAGTAATATTCCCAACATTTATTACGGGCAATTCAAATTCATGAGAATTGATAAAATTATAATCAAAAAACCTGTTTCGGATTGATACAAAAAACCCATAAATAATAGAAAAGGGAAATAAAAGCCACTTAAACATATTGAAATTTTAATTTTGAAATTAGAAATTTGCCTTCATTTTTGGAATATTTAATCCGGAAATAGAAGGCAAATTAAAAAAAATAAACATTCAAATTGTTAATGAATATCAATATCAAAAGGCATTCGAGCCTGACAACCATTAATTTTAGTCATCTCCTGAATTTTTTCATAATATTTGTATTCATTTCCCAATTTATTACTAATAATTGATGTTGCAACATCGCCTTTAAGTTGTTTCATTATTTGTGAAAAAGGGTCTGTTTGTTTAGGCAATGATACGATACGATATTTTTCAATATTTGCCTTCTCAGCAGCGATTTCAATTGCTTTGTTTAATCCGCCAAACACATCGACTAAACCAAGTTCTTTAGCATTTTCTCCACTCCAAACTCTACCTTGACCAATTTTATCTACAGCTTCTTTTGTCATATTTCGACCATCAGCAACGTGAGATATAAAAGTATCATAAATATCTTCAACACTGGTTTGGATAATATCTCTTTCGGCACCTGTCATTCGGCGAGTCATAGATCCTAAATCAGAATAATTATTAGTCTTAACTCTGTCGACAGTTATTCCTAATTTATTTTTCAAAAATCTTTCTCCATTCCATAAAAGGCCAAACACTCCTATTGAGCCTGTAATGGTGTTAGGGCTGGCAACAATAGTATCGGCTGCACAAGAAATGTAATAACCACCAGAAGCAGCAACATTACCCATTGATGCAATAACCGGTTTCACTTTTTGTGTTAAAAAAACTTCACGCCAAATAACTTCAGAAGCTAATGCACTTCCTCCAGGTGAATTTACTCTTAAAACAACAGCTTTTATACTTTTGTCGAGACGAGCCTTACGAATAGTATTAGATAATTTTTCAGAACCAATTGTTTTATCAGAACCTTTACCCATATTAATTTCACCACTAGCATAAATAACGGCTATTTTATTTTTTGCTAAATGTTTATATTTAGGCTTTTTAGGTACGTTTTGGTATTTAGCAAGAGAGATAAATTTTAATTTTTTAGTTTGTTTAATTTTAACTCTGTCTTTAAGTTCCGCAAGAATTTCATCTTTATACTTAATGCCATCAATAATTTTATATTTTAAAGCACTTTTTGGATTTCTTATTGTAAGATTATCTGCATATTTTGTTAAATCATCAATTGAAATATTTCGTTGTTCAGAAATGCCTTTTAAAAATTTATCCCATATTGAACCCATAAATGCATTATATTGCTCGCGATTTGCATCGCTCATTTTATCAAGCATATAAGGTTCAACAGCACTTTTAAATTTTCCGTGACGAATAATTTGGGGCTCAATATCAAGTTTTTTCAATGCTCCTTTAAAAAACATTAATTCTGCATGCAAGCCTTTTAGTTCAATAATTCCTTCCGGATTAAGGTAAATTGAATCGGATACAGTTGCCAAATAATAACTTGATTGGGTGTAGTAATCGGCATAACTGACAATAAATTTATTTGATTCTTTAAAATCAAGAAGAGCGTTTCTTATTTCCTCAACACTGGCAATTCCTGTATTTATAACTGTTAAATCAAGATAAATGCCTTTAATGTTATCATCTGTTTTAGCAGCTTCAATATTTTTCAAAATATCGTCCAAGCCTAAAAAAGGATCAGCTTCAAATGCTTGAAAATTGAAATTTTCCATTGGGTTGGTTGATGCTCTGTCGACAATTTTTTTGTTTAATTTAACTTGAAGAATAGTGTTTGGTTTAATTTTCACGGTTTTATCTTGGCCTGAAGATACAATACTTCCAACCACACCAAAAAATATTAACACTCCGATAAAAGAGACAAGAATTACACCTAGTATAGTTGCCAATGTGTATTTAAAAAAGCTTTTCATGAGCGAATAATTTTTAAATTAATAATTTATTTATGTTTTTACAAATTTAAGATGTTTATAGCAAAAACAAAATAATTTTATCCTTGAAAATTCAAAAAAAATATTGAATTTTGTATTTTCAAAAAATATCTATATGGCAAAAGTGTATTTACTTTTAGGAGGAAATTTGGGTGACCGTAATTATTACATCCAGGAGTCCGAACAAATGATTGAATGTGAATTAGGGAAAATTACAACTAAGTCATCAATTTATGAAACTGAACCATGGGGTTTTCAAAACGAACAAAATTTTTATAATTGCGTTGTTCTCATTAATACCATTTATAAACCTCAAGAGTTGTTGAAAAAAATTCATGCTATTGAAAATAATTTGGGCAGAAAGAGAGGAAGCCAACAATATTCATCACGAACGGTAGATATAGATATTTTATTTTATGACAATATTATTTTGAACGAGGATAATTTAATAATTCCACATTCAAAATTGCATAAAAGAAAATTTGTATTAGAGCCATTATGCGAAATAAATCCCGAATTTGTTCATCCGGTAATGAATGTTACATTAAATAATTTATTATTTAACTGTGAAGACAATCTTATTGTTAAAAAAATTGAAGCAAAAATCTGAAAATTAATTTTAATACAAATAAGCAACAAAAAAAGTCAACACAACAGACCATAATACCACAGCTGATATTAAAAAAAATAAGGTTTTACTACAAAGAGTATAGTATTTTACAGCTATAAAAGTTCCTACTGGGATAGATAATATTATAGGTGTAATAATTGAGAGCCCTAACAAACCATACTTCTGCTTAACTCTAATTACTCGTCGGTTCTTTTTAGAAAAAATATTTTTTTGCTTTAGTTTTCTTTTTGAATGAGGAATTACTTTTTTACAAAACAATTTTTCTCTTATTTTTTTAATCAAAAAATCGAATGCGATTGAAATTGGCTTTGTTAATAATGCAAATGCTAAAATTCCAATAGTACCACCCACAGAAGTTAAAGTAATCGTCTTAGCAATACTATGTTTGCATTGTAAAACAGAAAAAAAAGGAGATATCGCAAATTTAATACTCCCCAAAAAAATTATATATGTAATTTTATTAAACATTTGTGCAATTATTCTTTATTGCCAAAAGCTAAATCGCCTGCATCACCAAGCCCAGGAACAATATAAGATTTAACAGTAAGTTCTTGGTCAACAACTCCAACCCAAATTGAAACATCCTTACTAGGTAAATTTTTCTTAATATAATTAACTCCTTCATTACTGGCAATTATTGATACAATATGAGTGTGTTTAGGGTTTCCTTTTTTCAACATAGCTTTATAAGCCAAAACCATTGAGGCTCCTGTCGCCAACATTGGATCAGAAATAATTACAATTTTATCGTCAATAATTGGTCCGGTAATATATTCAAACTCTACATGAAAAGTTCCGTCTCCATCATATTTTCTGTAAGCAGATATAAAAGTGTTTTCAGCTTTATCAAAGTAGTTTAAAAGGCCTTTATGCAAAGGCAAACCTGCTCTCAAAACGGTTGACAAAACGGGCTGTTCGTTAATTAAGGGAACATCAGCAATGCCAAGAGGTGTGTGAATGGATTTGTTTGTATAACTTAATTCTTTACTTATTTCATAAGCAAATATTTCTCCAATTCGTTCAAGATTGCGTCTAAAACGCATACTGTCTTTTTGAATTTTTTCATCACGAAGTTCAGCTATAAACTGATTAAAAATTGAGTTGCTGTCGCCAAGAATTTTAATCATCTTTAAAAAAATTGTTTAAATTAAATTTTTATCTGCAAAGCTAAAATATTTATCATCCGCAACAATAATATGGTCAAGAATTTTTATGTCAAAATATTCAGATGCCTTTATTAATTTATCAGTAATTCTCTTATCATTGCTACTTGGAGTCATATTTCCTGATGGATGATTGTGGCATAATATTATTGAAGAAGCTAATTCATTTACTGCCAACTTTAAAATAATTTTCACATCAATCACAGTTCCAGAAACCCCTCCCTGACTAATTTTATGTTTTTCTATAACTTTATTTTGTCTGTTTAAACAAAGCACCCAAAATTCTTCGTAAGGCAGATCAGATAGAATAGCTTGAAAAATATTAAAAATATCTTTACTGTTGGTTATTTTAATTTTGCTTTCAGCTTCAACGAATTTTCGGCGTCTTCCTAATTCAAGTGCTGCAATAATTGCTATTGCTTTTGCGTCTCCAATACCATTAAACGATTTTAAATCGCTGATGGATAGCTTCCCTAGTTCGTTTAAATTATTTTTTACTTTTGAAAGGATGGCTTTAGATAAATCAACAGCGGTTATGTTTTTATTCCCTGAACCAATAAGAATTGCAATTAATTCGGCATTACTAAGACTATTAATGCCTTTAGAGAGTAATTTTTCTCGAGGACGGTCGTCAATTGACCAATTCTTTATGCTTAAATTATTCTTTACCAAACTTAATTTATTAGATATAAAAAAAGCCTTCGTAAAGAAGACTTTTAAATTTTCTTAATAAAAATTACAAGCTAGAAACATGCAAAGTCAAACTTGACTTTAAATTTGAAGCTTTATTCTTATGAATAATATTTCTTTTTGCAAGTTTGTCAAGTAGAGAAGCTACTTTTGGCAACAATTCTACTGCAACACTTTTATCCTCAGTTGTTTTTAATTTACTGATAGCATTTCTTGCTGTTTTTGCATAAAATTTATTATGCAATCTTCTTTTTTCGCTTTGACGAATTCTCTTTTCTGCTGAAATATGATTTGCCATATTATTAAAAATATTATTTATTAAAAATTGTAGTCCGGCGGGGAATCGAACCCCGGTTACCAGGATGAAAACCTGGCGTCCTAACCCCTAGACGATCGGACCATTATTAATTGTAATCGGTTTGCAAAAGTAACACATTTTTCTTTTTTTCAAAACATTTTCCAAAAAAAATTACACAAAAATGTAAAATTTAATCATTTTTCTTTTCAGAGAGCAGATTAATTAGCATTTTAAGCTGATTATTAGTCCCTAAAACAAAAATCTTATCTTTTTTTGATAACTTCATTTTGTGAGATGGGTTAAAAATAAAATTTCCTACTCCTGTTTTTATTCCAACAATATTAGCCCCAGAGACATTTCTTATCCCTAACTCACCTATTGTTTTGTTTATAAATTTTTTTAGAATGTTTTCACATGAAAATTCTTCAAGATTAACATCATCCTTACTTTGTAAAAGCATTTTATCAAGAAACTCTACAATATCAGGCTGAGCGACTAATTTTGCCATGTGTCTTCCTCCAATTAAATCAGGCATTACAACAAAATTTGCTCCTGCTTTTTTTAATTTTGAGTTTGAACTAATATTAGATGCTCTGCTTACTATTTTTATAGATGAATTTATTTGACGAGCAGTTAAAACTACATATAAATTGTCTGAATCAATCGGCAAAGTTGTTATTAATGCTTTTGCTTTTTTAATATTGGCCAAAATAAGGGTGTCGTCTTCTGTTGCGTCGCCTTGAATAAAATGAGAGTTATCTCCTTGAAATTTTCCATTCAAACTTTCTTCTTTATCAATAATCACAAGGCTTTCGCCATGCTCAAGCAAATTGTTTGCTGCTTGTTTACCATTCCTTCCATAACCACATATTATAATATGATTATTTCGTTGATTGTAATTATTCATTTTCTTTTTTAAAATATTTTTACTAAATTTATCAAAAATAAGAAAATTCTTATTAACAATATGTATAGACTCTTTAAATTCTTTTTATTCTTTGTCTTGATTTTTCTCACTTCGTGCGAGAATGTTCAAACCACAAAAGAAAATGACAAAGTGTCTGATTTACAAAAAATTAAAAACAGAGGGAAATTAATAGCACTCACCGATAATAATTCAACAAGTTATTTTATTTATAGAGGGAAACCCATGGGCTACCAGTATGATTTGCTAAAAATGTTTGCAGATTATATAGGCGTTGACTTGCAAATAATTACAAGTAACAACATGAACGATACTTTTGATAAGCTAAAAGATGAAAAAAGTGACTTGTTAGCATTAAATTTAACCGTAACCAAAGAAAGAAGTAATATTGTAGATTTTACCGAATCTCATAGTACAACTCGTCAGGTTTTAGTTCAACGCAAACCGGATGGTTGGGAAAACATGTCGCAAAGAGAACTTAGAAATCATCTAATAAGAAACCAATTAGATTTAGCGAAAAAGACTGTTTATGTTCAAGCAAACACATCATATTCTAGTCGTTTAAAACATTTGTCTGAAGAAATAGGTGACAGTATAAATATTGTTCAAGTTGACAAAGAAACAGAGCAATTAATATATTCGGTTGCTAATGGTGAAATAGAATATACAGTAACCGATGAAAATGTTGCACTTCTTAATCAAACGTTCTTACCAAATATTGATGTTAGAACACCTGTAAGTTTTCCACAAAAATTAGCTTGGGCTGTAAGAAAAAATTCTCCCGAATTATTAAGTGCTATTAATAATTGGATAAACAGCATTAAGCACACTCCTATGTACGCAGTTGTTTATAGAAAATACTTTATTAACAAAAAAGCAACCAGACGATTAAAAAGCGATTATTTATCTGTTAATGGGGGAAAAATATCGATTTATGACAACTATATTAAAGAATACAGTTCTCATATTGATTGGGACTGGAGATTATTAGCTTCACTGATATATCAAGAATCAAGATTTAACCCAAAAATACGATCATGGGCAGGTGCTTACGGTCTAATGCAATTAATGCCACACACTGCTACAAGATTTGGAGCCAATCAAAATTCTTCACCAAAAAAAAACATAGAAGCCGGAGTTAAATTTATTAAATGGCTAAACAAATATTTAGCAGATACAATCGTAGATGAAAATCAAAGAATTAAATTTATTTTAGCTTCATACAATGTTGGCTTAGGGCATGTTTTGGATGCAAGGCGTTTAGCGAAAAAAAATGGCAAAAACCCAAATATTTGGGATAATAATGTAGATTATTATATACTCAACAAATCAAATCCAAAATATTATAGAGATTCTGTTGTCAGATATGGATATTGCAGAGGGCAAGAACCTTATAATTATGTTAATGAAATAATTAATCGTTATAAGGATTACCAAAATGTTATGGATTAGACAAGTCCGTTTGTTTCACAATTTTTAAAAACTCGCTTACCATCATTGCAGTTGCACCCCATATTTTATCTCCATTTGCATTGTAACAAGGTGCTTCAATTAATTTATTTCCCACTTTAAAAATCCCCGTTTGATTGTTTTTATTATCCATCAATTCCCTAATTTTCACATTAATAATTCTACTTACTTCAAAATTATCAATCTTAAATTCAGGTTTTTCTTTCAGATATCCAATATAAGGGAGTGCTGTGTAGTTACTTACAGGGATATAAATTGAACTAATTTGTCCGATAATATTAATTGAATTAGGATTTACACCAATTTCTTCATGAGTTTCTCTTAAGGCTGTTTTTGATAAGTCATTATCGACATTTTCATATTTTCCTCCAGGGAAACTTATTTGCGAACTGTGAAATCCATCATATTCCGCTCGTTTTATAAATACAGTGTAAATCTCATTATTGAGTGGATATAATAAAATTAACACACTGCTTTTTATTGTCGTTTTATTTGTACTATTATTTAGTCTTAATGGCGGAGCCATTATTCGTTGCACTTTTTCTCCCGGCAACTTTTTTCTTAACTGATATTGTAATTTCTCAATAAAACTATCAAACATCAAATCTTAAATTAATGTATTTTGTGCTTTTACAAAAATTAATTTATTTATTATTATTCGTCATTACAATCTGCCAGTTGGCAAAAAAGCAATCTAAGATTTAAAAAAAAAGATTCTAAATCAGGAGATTGCTTCGTTCCAAATTTTTCGGGACATACTGTTCCTCCTCGCAATAACGGTAAATATTAAATTTCCCTGATAAACTTAATTAATTGCCTTAACCAAAAAATAATTTTTCTTGCCTTTTTGCACCAAAATATATTTTTCGTCAATAAGCCAAGACTTATCTATAATTGAATCTGCATCAACAACTTTTTCTTTATTAATGCTTAATCCTCCGCCAGTTATTAATCTACGCAATTCACCTTTTGAAGCAAAAATTTTTGTTTTTTCGATTAATAAATCTGTAACATTAATGCCATTAACAATATTACTCATATTAATTTCAAACTGTGGCACGCCTTCAAATACGGACAAAAAAGTTTCTTCGTCAATCTTGCTTAAGGTTTCTTTTGTTCCTTTCCCAAATAAAATTTTTGAGGCCTCAACAGCTGAGTTATAATCTTCTTCGGAGTGAACAAGTATTGTAATTTCTTTAGCTAAAGCACTTTGTAAAATTCTTAAATGAGGTGCTGTATTATGCTCAGTAATCAATTTTTCTATTTCATCTTTATTTAATAATGTAAAAATTTTAATATATCTCTCAGCATCCTGATCAGAAACATTAAGCCAAAATTGGTAAAATTTATAAGATGATGTATATTTTTTAGCTAACCAAACATTACCTTTTTCGGTTTTCCCAAATTTACCACCATCGGCTTTAGTAATTAAAGGACAGGTAATTGCAAACGCTTCCCCGTTAAGTTTTCGTCTTATTAACTCAGTCCCTGTAGTAATATTTCCCCATTGGTCGGAACCTCCCATCTGTAATTTGCAATTTTTGTGCTCATATAAATAAAAAAAATCGTAGCCTTGCACTAACTGGTAAGAAAATTCGGTAAACGAAAGTCCGGTTTTTGCTTCATTGTTTAATCTTTTTTTAACAGAATCTTTTGCCATCATATAGTTGACAGTAATATGCTTGCCAATATCACGAATAAATTCAAGGAATGAAATTTTTTTCATCCAGTCGTAATTATTAACTATCTCTGCAGAATTTTCGTCGCCGTTAAAATCAAGAAAATTATTAAGCTGATCTTTTATTCTTGCTTGATTATGTTTTAAAGTAGATTCTGAAAGCAAATTTCTTTCTTCAGATTTGCCTGAGGGGTCACCAATCATACCTGTTGCACCGCCAAGAACGATCATCGGCTTGTGCCCTGCTAGTTGAAAGTGCTTTAACAACATTACAGATACTAAATGACCAATATGTAAAGAATCTGCTGTTGGGTCAATACCCACATATGCAGTTGTCATCTCTTTTTGAAGTTGTTCTTCTGTTCCGGGCATGATATCATGAATCATACCTCTCCATCTTAGTTCCTCGATAAAAGTCATAGTTTTAAATTTTCGTCAAAGATAATAATTGAAAAATTATTATTATGATATGTTAATAGATTCTTAAATTAAAAAACTGTATGCTGTTAATATTTTAAAATTATATTTCTGAAATTTACACACCTTCGTTTTTAATATCAGAGTAAACAAATGCTTTATTTATTGACAATGAATTATTTATTCCAATATTTTCGAATTTCAAATACGGGAATATTGAAGGTGCAAAATTAGATAAGGGTTTATATAATATTGAACTTTGCTTTAATTTAGGTGAAATAAATTTAAGGTTTTTATCTAAGCCATTAACAATAACAAGAATAATACTAATAATAAAAGCTATTTTGGCAATACCAAATAAGGATCCTAAAATTCGGTTAATAAAACCTAATGCTATAGCTTTAATTAATTTATCAATTAATATTGCAACAAAATGAACTGCAACAACAATTAAAACAAAGGTAACCGCAAAAGAAACTATTGGAAGATAATTTGGATTAAAATCAAAATTCTGTATTAAATATTGGCTCGTAATATCAGAAAATTTTATTGCTCCAAAAATACCAAGCAATAATGCACCAAATGAAGCTACAGAATGAATAAATCCTTTTGAGAAACCTTTATAAGCACTCCATAATAATGGTACTAAAATAATTAAATCGAAGTAATTCATAAAACGATAATTGTATGTTTTTTATTGTCGAAAAATTGATTAGCGTAAAAATAAGAAAATTTATTATTGATTAGAAAGATAATTATAAAAAAAAGTATATTATTTATTTTTTAAACTAAATTTGTAATAAACAATAATTCATATCTAAATGCCATTAATTAATTCAATATTTTCGTGGATGATGATTAAAAGAACAAATGAAATTAATTTGTTTAAAAATTATCCCGTTGAAGCACAACAAGAAACACTTCAAAAATTATTAAGAAAAGCGAAAGCTACTGAATGGGGTAAAAAACATGACTATAAATCAATAAATACTATTGACGAATATAAAAGAAGAGTTCCTCTTCAATATTATGATGACATAAAGCCATATGTTATAAGACTTAGGCATGGTGAACAAAATTTGCTATGGAATCAAGAAATAAAATGGTTTGCAAAATCATCAGGAACGACTAATGACAAGAGTAAATTTATTCCTGTAAGTAAAGATGCTTTAGAAAATTGTCATTTTAGAGGTGCTAAAGATGTTTTAACAATAAATTCAAATCATTATCCTGACACAAAAATTTTTAAAGGCAAAGGATTAACAATAGGAGGAAGTCATCACATTAATAACTTTAGTAACGAATCATACTATGGTGATCTTTCAGCAATATTAATTGAGAACGCTCCTTTTTGGACTGAATTTATTAGAACCCCAAGTCAATCAATTGCCCTAATGGATGAGTGGGAAGAAAAACTGGATAAAATGGCTCATGAAACTATTAATGAGAATGTTACTAGTATTGCAGGTGTGCCATCGTGGACTTTAGTTTTAATTAAAAAAATTCTCAGCATTGCCGGAACATCTAATCTTTTAGATGTATGGCCAAATTTAGAATTGTTTATGCATGGTGGAATTAGTTTTGTTCCATATAGAAAACAATACCAAAAAATAATTCCTTCATCAAACATGCATTATTTTGAAACATATAATGCATCAGAAGGATTTTTTGGCATTCAGGATGACCCCAACTCTAGCAGTATGTTATTGATGCTTGACTATGGTATTTTTTACGAGTTTATTCCTCTTGAAAATATTCACGAAGAATCTCCAAAGACTTTAGGCATTAACGAAATTGAATTAAACAAAAATTATGCAATTGTAATATCAACGAATTCAGGCTTATGGAGATATATTATTGGCGATACAGTTAAATTTACTTCAAAATATCCTTTTAAATTTCTCATTACAGGAAGAATAAAACATTTTATTAATGCATTTGGGGAAGAGCTAATTATTGATAATGCAGAAAATGCATTAAAAATTGCCTGCGATCGTACAGATGCCATGATTAATGAATATACAGCTGCACCTGTATATATGAGCGAGAATCAAAAAGGTTGTCACCAATGGCTTTTTGAATTCGACAAAAATCCTAATAATTTGGAACATTTTATTGACTTGCTCGACAATTCATTAAAATCTGTAAATTCCGATTACGAAGCAAAAAGATATAAAGACCTTTCATTAACATCGCCTCAAATTGTTTGTCTTAAAAAAGGTGTGTTTCACGAATGGTTGCGACAAAAAGGCAAGCTTGGTGGTCAACATAAAATTCCTCGTCTCGCTAATAACAGAATTTATGTTGACGAATTGCTAAAAATTAATGAAGAATTATGACGATTGACGATTAACATTAACAGGACTTTCGGATTGCAAATCCGAAAGAGCATTTATAAAAAAAAACTAAAAATAATTGGGAGTATTATTAAAACTGTAAAAAGTTCAAATAGCCATAATTCGTAATTTTTAATTCATAATTAAATAATCACATGAAAATCTTAATTTTTATATTGTTGCTTTTATCAACTTTCGATTCTGGTTCTTTCAAATTAATTAATGAGGTTAATATTAATAATGAATATTTTACTACTGACAATCTTGGCAATGTTTATACAATAAATAATAAGCAACTTACAAAATTCGACAAAGAAGGAACTGAAATTTGCGAATACGGCAATAGTTATCTTGGAAATATTACATCTGTAGATGTGTCAAACCCATTAAGAATATTAATTTTTTATAAAGATTTTAATCAGATTGTTTTTTTAGATAATACTCTTTCAACAATTGGAAGTGCAATAAATCTTATTGATATTGATGTTGATGAAGCAACACTTGTTTGTGGTTCAAACCAAAATGGTTTTATAGTGCTCAACAGCCAAACAAAAAAAATATGCAAATATGACAAGACTCTAAAACTTGTTTATGAAAGTTTTAATCTTGGACAAATTGTTGGCAGAGAGTTTAAACCTAATTCAATGTGTGAAAAAAATGGTTTTGTTTACCTGAATATCCCAAGCAAAGGAATTTTAGTTTTTGATATGCAAGGTGTTTATTCAAAAACAATTTATATTAGAAATTTAAAATCGTTTCAAATAAAAACCAATAATATTCTTTACTATGATAAAAACTCTTTGCAAAAATATAATTTCAAAACACTTAAATCAGATTATTTACTTTTGCCGAATTCTGTTGATGTAATTAATTCCCGCATTGAAGAAGACCAATTATACATTTTAAAATCTAACAAATTATTAATTTATAAAATTATTAACGAATAGAAATAAAGCGAGCCTTATATATTGCTCGCTTTCATCTTGCTTTTACTCCTATTCTTTTGTTAATTCGGCAGCTCTTTTAGCAATTGCACTAGTTAATTTTATAAGAGATAAGGTATTTTCTTCAAACTTTTTTGCATACTCTTCTAAATTTTTTTCAGTAACTCCATATTTATTAAAAACCGCTTCAATTTCCTTTTTAGCTTCTTCGCCAAGAGATGCTTGTCCTGCAATATTTTCTACCTTTTCAGAGGCAATTGCATATTTTGTAGAAATATACATTAACTGAGCAGAAATCTCCACATAAACTTCATCAGTAATCTCACCTTTCGTTACTTTTTCTTCAACTTTTTCGTTGTCTTTCACATTAGAATTTTCGTTTTTAATTCCACCGCTACAATTAACAAATAAAATAATTGCAAACAACATTACTAATAACTTAAAAAAAATTTTAATTTTCATGATATTTGTTTTTAATTAAACAATTACTCTCCCAGCTTTTTTATTCTACTGAGAGATTAAAAAATATTGATTTATCTTATTATTTTTCGGTAAGTTACAATGTTTTTAAAAGAGAAAAAACTATTCATATAAAAACAAATAATTTTTTACATTTTTTTATTTATCTTTGGATATATGATAATTCTTATTCCAAATAAAATTTGTAGCGATTATAGTGGTTTTAACAATCTTATTGAAATATTCAATAGAGTTAAAAATATAAGTTTTGATACTATTACTTTTGATTTTCATAATTGTAGATGGTTTGAAGCAAATCTTTGTGCAGTTCTTGGTGTTATTTGTCACAATATTACCCAAAATATCAATAATGTTGAGTTTGTTAATATTGATAAAAAAATTGAAAATGTTTTTAGTAAAAATGGATTTTTACAACATTTTGGAGGTTTCCGATTACAAGATGATAACTATACAACAATTAAATATCGCAGGTATCAATCTAATGAGCAAAGCCTTTTTAAGATATATCTCGATGAAGAATTACTAACAAAAAAGGATTTCCCAAAAATGTCTCCATTTCTAAAGAAAAAAATACATGAAAATATTTTTGAGATATTTGAAAATTCAATAAGTCATGGAGCAAGTGAATATGTTTTTTCCTGTGGGCAATATTATCCTCAAAAATCACCACCTCGTATTGATTTTACTATTGTAGATATTGGTCGTAGTATAAAAACTAATGTAAATGAATTTTTAAAACAGAATCTTTCTGGAATTGAAACTATTGAGTGGGCTGTTAAAGAAAAAAATACAACAAAAACAGGGAATACTCCAGGTGGTCTTGGTTTAAAACTTATACGTGAATTTCTAAAACATAATAAAGGCGAGTTGCAAATTATTTCAGCAGAAGGATTTTGGCAACAAGATAAAAAAAACATTATCTTTACAAAAAATTTACAAAACCTCTTTTCTGGAACAATTGTAAATTTAGAATTTAATATTGACAATAATTATTATTTCACAAAAAAAGATAAACTAAACGAACAAGACATTTTTTAATGAAAGAAATAAATATAAATATATTTGAAATAATTGGTTCAAATGTAGCAGTATCTTCTGATGCAGGACAAAAGATATTTAACATTATTGATAAAACTCTTACTCAAGATTATATTGCAAATTTAAATTTTAACAATATTAATTTGTTAACAACTGCTTTTTTAAATACTGCTATTGGTCAGCTATACAGTAAATATTTAAGTGAACAATTAAAAAAACAGTTAAAACTTTCTAACATATTATATGAAGATAAATTATTGCTCAAAAAAGTTACTGACAGAGCTAAAGAATATTTTAAGGATAAAAAAAATATTGATAATATAATAAAAGACACTCTGGGTGATGAATAAAATAAATATTACAAACTATACCCCGAAAAATACAGACAAATTTCTTTTCGACAACAACATTTGGATGTACTTATATTGTCCAATAGGTAGTTATAATAAATATGTCGTGGATAAATATTCTAACTTTTTTGGTAAAATCCTTGATGCTAAAGCAACAATATATGTCTCATCATTAATTCTCTCGGAATTTTATAACACATATATTCGCTTAGATTTTAATATTTGGAAAGGGAATAAAAAAAAAGATTTCAAGAAGGATTACCGCCCTTTACCTCAATGCAAAACAACAAGTGAAACAATAACAAATTCAATTGAAAGCAGAATTTTAGGCGTTTCTAAAAAAATAAATGATGACTTTGTTGATATTTCTATTAATAAATTAATTGAAAAAATAGGCTTGTTAGATTTTAATGATAGTTATTATGTCGAATTAGCGAAAAAAAATAATTTTAAAATTGTTACAAATGATAAGGACTTTCAAAATATTAAAGATGATATTACAATTTTATCGTTAAAATAAAAGTCCGCAACTTCAATTTATTATTATCTGAATAAAATTTCTTATCTATACTCTTTTAGTTCAAGTTTATCGCCATCAAAAACGGCATAAGTAAAATGAGTAATCCAATCACCAAGATTAACAAATTGGCAATTATCTTCTAATTGTAGAACAATGGGAACATGTCGATGACCAAATATCATATAATCGAAATGTTCATATTTTAATTCTTCTTTGGCAAAAACAACTAAATTTTCTTTATCGACACCTTTAAAACTTTCAGCCACTAAGCCTTTTGCCTCTCGGCTACTGTTTGACCATTTGTGAGCAATTGAAAAAGCTGCATTAGGATGGATTCGAGAAAACAGCCAATGTAAAATTGGGCTTGTAAATATTTTCTTTAACCTTTTATAGCCTCTGTCTCCAGGACCTAAGCCGTCGCCATGGGCGAGAAAAAATTTTTTGCCATTAATAATTTTCGTTACAGGCTCGCGATGAAGAATAACACCGGTTTCTTTTGGCAGATAATCTGTAATCCAAAGGTCGTGATTGCCCGTAAAAAAATATACTGCAATACCTTTATCTGTCAACTCAGATATTTTTCCTAAAAAACGTGTAAACCCACGAGGGATGACCTTCTTATATTCATACCAGAAATCAAAAATATCGCCAAGCAGATAAATCTCTGAAGCATCTATCTTTATTTCATCCAACCACTTTACAAGGAGTTTTTCTCGCTCAAGACTTTTTTCATAAGAAGGAAGTCCTAAATGAGCATCTGAAGCAAAATATATTTTTTTATTTTCTTTCAACTTTAAAAAATAAATGATGAGGCATTCTTCAACTGATACAATTTATTCAGGTTTAGAGTAAACCGAATTTTTTGCCAGTAATTATCTGTAACAAAATCACTTGTCTCTTTCAAATCTTCCGACATTACTATCGGAACATATATTACAAAGGTATTATTAAAAAATGGAAATTCAACTCCGGCTTCATAAATAAATTGTTTTGACTTGCTATAATCTTTAATATTATTGTAAGTACCAATATTTGCATAAACCTTAAACGGAATTTTTGCAGGCAAACTGCTTGATAAATTCAACGTTGTTAGCCAGTTATTAGTCTGACCTAAGTATGTGTAAGTTGTGAAACCACCATCGTTTCGCACAAATTGTTGCGACAAAAGATGATTGTCTGCATCATTATTAAGCGTTTCCATTCTTCCCAAAAAAATATTATCGAAAGTATAATCCTGATAACCTGTTGTACCAGAAAGTCTGAAATTATAATTTCCATAATAAGAGTCGGAGTTATATAAAAATTTGCCGGCGAAAAATCTAATGTTAAGTCCTTTGCGAACTCTGTTGTAAGTAATTTTATAATTTGCCTCAAGCCAACTTTTAACAAAACCTTTAGCAGCCTGGATATTTAATGAAACATTATAAGGATTAATTTTACGTGTATTTTTTAAGTCATATTTTATATTATGAAAATACTTATTTACGGTTTTGTTGTTATAATAATAATCTTCCAAATCGCTTGCTAATATTGAGTTAATTGTAACAGAATTATTAATGCTGCTTCGTGGATTTGCTTTTCGGAAATTAATTTTCGCTTTTGCTTCATATCGTTGATAATCAGCATCACTTTCGTTTCCAAATGAATATTGTGTAATAGACGATCCTATTGTTATATTCTTTATAAAACTACTATTCGTAAAAATGGTGTAAGATAATTGTCCTGTACCTGCAATATTATTTTTCTCGAAACTGTAAAAAGGGTTAATTATATAATCAAATTTTTGCTTGGGTAAAATAGAATTGGTAAATAATACTCCAAGCATAAATTTATCATAATTATTCCACCCCATAAGAGGGAAATAATTAATTTGTGTTTTATTCGTATTTTCTACTATACCGAGAATCTTAAATTTTAGGGGTTCAACTTTTTTCAATATTCCGTAAGTTCTTATTGTATTGTTTTTTCTGTTTACATCAAGCATATTTTTCGAATAATCAATAACAATTTTATCGGCATCGGCAGAATTGATTTTAAATTTCTTTTCGCCTTCAAACCCATCATACCATTGTGAATAAACTACAGTATCGTTATTTATTTCCGATATGTTTATTGGTGAGTTAATTTTACCTGAATTTTTGACAGTTAACTCATTGTTTTTAATTGATTTTACTTTATAATCAATTTTTTTTGTTGAGATTAAAATATCTTTAAAAAACCAGTCGAGATTCTTATCGCAATTATCATTAAAACATTTTTTAATATCTTGGGGATATGGGTGTTTATATTGCCACTGTTTAAAAAACTTTTGCATTATATCATTAAATTTATCCTCGCCAAGATAATTCTTTAGGTAATCGATTGAAAAAGCAGGCTTATAATATGTATTAACTCCATAGTTATATGAAGAATAATTTTCAGACGATAGTGATGACGATTGATCTACATTATAACGAGCTGAAATCAAATAAGATAGTTCATGAAAATATTTATATTTTTCATTCTGAATACCCAAAAACTTTGCCACCTTCCCATTTGTAATTAATTGATAAGCTCTGTTGTTAGGATATTTTGCATTGATATATCTTACTTCGCTAAAAGAATTTATTCCTTCATCCATCCAAGCATATTCTCTTTCGTTAAAGCCAAGCATTCCGTAAAACCAGTTATGACCTACTTCATGCATTATTGTAACTTCAAGAATAAATTTATTTTGAGAATTTCCAATTATTGTTATTGTTGGGTATTCCATTCCTCCTCCTGCGGTTAATGCACCAAGAACTGCCGTGCAATTATTATAGGGATATTCACCATACCACGAAGAATAATACTTAATTGCATCATTTACATATTCTAAAGCATTTACCCATTTTTTGGCATCGTAATTTAAAAAGTAAACCCAGGTGTTTACTGTGTGTTTTGAATTTGGCAGTGTTACTTTACTTTTTAATACATGATAGCGTTTGTCGGCAAACCAAGCAAAATCATGAATATTTTTTTCGGTAAAACGTAATGTTTTTGTTATTGAATCTGAAGCAGGATAAGTCTGGTTTTTTTCGTCAAATTTTTTGATTTGTTCTGTTTCTTTAACTTTTTGGTCTAAGCATATTTTTTCATCATCATTCATTAGATTACCGGTTGCTGCAACAAGATAATTTCTGGGTACAGTTATTGAAACATCGAAATCGCCAAATTCTGAATAAAATTCTCCTTGGTCGAGATACGGCATTTGATGCCAGCCATATTTATCATAAACTGCCGGCTTGGGATACCATTGTGAAATTTGATATGATTGTTTGCTATGTCCTAAACGCGAAAAAGTTATTGGGATTTTCACATGAAAAGGAGTTGTTATAATTATTGTCTCTCCAGGTTTTATGGGTTTGTTTAAATGCAATTTACAAATGTCAATATTAACAGAATCTAATTTCCATTTAACTCTTTTTTTATTTACTTTAAAATCAATGGAGTCAATATAACCTTTTTCACTTTCGTCAGAAAAATAAAACCAAGTGCTGCCATTTTCAAGGTTTTGCTTTGCAAAAGCTGTGTTCTCATTTTTATATGCATTGGGCCATAAATGAAAATACAAAAAATTTAATGCTTTTGGGGAATTATTTGTATATTCAATTGTCTCGTTAGCAAACAATTCATTCTTTACATCGTTTAATTTTACGTTAATAGTATAATTTACTTTCTGCTGAAAATATTCTTGTGAATAAACGTTGCCTAAAAAGAATATACTTATTAATAGTGTTGCAATTAAAAATTTATTTTGTTTCATAATTGATTCTTTATAAATGTAAAATTATCGGTTATAAAACGATTAATAATTAAATAAGTTACAGTAAAGAATTCAATAATTAAAAGGCAAGATGCTTGAGCTATTTCTTTTCCCCAAAGACAATCTTATTTATCTGACCAAACTGCTAATTCGTTTCCTGAGGGGTCAACAAAATGAAATCTGTGACCGCCAGGAAAAGAAAAAATATCTTTTGAGATTTTACCACCAGCCTCAATAATTTTATTCTTTATAAGCATCAAATTTTTATTATACAAAACAATTAGTGCACCATTTACAATTTCATTTTCGGTTTTTTCAAATCCTCCCTCAATTCCACTTTCCGAAAAAGCAATATATGTTGATCCATAATCGGTAAAAGTCCAATTAAAAACGGATGTGTAAAATTTCTTTATTTTCTCAAGATCCTTCGCTTTGAGTTCAATGTAATTAATATGATTATCTTTTATTTCCATTTTAACATATTTAAATTAATTATTCCAAAATTTACTTATTTATTAAAAAAACACTCAATCAGTTTTAATCAAGAAGCCTTATATAAATAATTTTATTTCACTTTCTTCTGTTTGAAAAAAATTGAAAAGCACTAATTCCTCCCAAAATTATTAAGCCTCCAGTAATTTCTTTCAAACTTAATATTTCTGAAGCAAAAATCCATGCAAATAAAACGGCAAAAACCGGTTCAAGAGTAAATATTAAGGCTACAGTAACCGTATCTACTTGTTTTTGTGCCCAAACCGAAACGAAATAACAAAAAAGAGTTCCTACAAATCCGAGATACAACAATGAAATAATTTCGTTAATAGACAAACCAAAAGAAACCGGTTGAGTAGTAAGGTAAAGCAAAAAGCTAAAAAGAGAAGCAAATAAAAATTGAAATGCAACGAGCGAAAGCACCTCGGTTGTTTTTACATATTTTCCTGATAAAATAAGATGCCATGCTAATGAAAAAGCAGTAATTAAGGTAATCAAATCACCAATATTTAATACCGTTTGGCTATCGTAAGTAAGAATGAATAAGCCAAGAAACACTACAAATAAAATAATTGTTTCCTGTATTTTAAGTTTTCTTTTAAAAAAGAAAAACAGTAGCATAGGAACAATAATAACTCCTGCTCCTGTTATAAATGCACTATGCCCGCTACTTGTATATTTTAATCCAATAGTTTGAGATATATATGTTGTTGCCAACAAAATCCCCAGTATCATTCCTCTTTTTAGTGTTTTGTAATTTACAAAAATTTTTTTGTCTTTAAAATATAAAAACAAAAGCATAGAAATAGCAGCAATAAAAGTTCTAATGAATACAATATAATATTCATTAACTGTAATTACAGTATCTTTTATAATAAAAAAGGTTGAACCCCAAATAATTGCGGTAACAATAAGTAAAAAAATTCTCATTTAATTAAATTAATAAATTGCAAATATATATTATCATGGAATTTATTACTAAAAAAACTTCACAACCACACTTTACAATTTTATTATTGCACTCAAGGTAAGTTGATTGTGCGACACAAAATTTTTTATATTAGGCTTAAAAAATTAATTTTTATTCTTTAGCCAAGCCAAATTACAATACTATAACATGTACTATAAAAAAGAGCTTTTATAATACATCTGTTTATATAAATCATTAAGGGAATCGAAAACTAATTGGCAATTACTAATAATAAATTAAAGCCGTGAGGATTGAACAATTTGGTGGTTTAACTAAAGATTCGGCAATTAACTATTTCAAAAAACTATCGAATGAAAGTGTTTTATTATATACTTTTGAGAAAGCATTTCTATGCTCATATAATTTTTTAATAAAAATAAATTATTAAGTATCCTTTTTATTTAAAATTCGTATTATATTTATCTCATAAATAATATTTCATAACAAACCTTATAAGCATTATGAACAAAATTTTTGCCTTTTTTATTTCATTCATTATTGCAGGATCTTCAATTTTAAATGCTCAAAACAAAAATATATTTCTTGGTTCTAATAATTCTGCAATTAAGATAGTTGAAAATTCTCATCAAAAATTAATTGTAAAAACATCGGTTCCCGAAATCAATATTAAAGATATTAATACAAACGAAGGTCTTTTTTCAAAATTAATTATTGATGGTTATACCAGAAGTTACAATGTTGGAAAACCTCAGCTTCCTTCATTAAACAAATTAATCGAAATTCCACAAGACGCTAATGTTAAGGTGAAAATTGTTTCGTTCAACGAACGAACAATAAATTTGGCAAGCAAAGGTATTACCCATAAAATTGCTCCTTCACAACCATCAATAGCCAAAAATATTGATAAAGGCAAAGTTGAATTTAAATATAATAAGGCTTTTTATTCTGAAAATAAATTTAATACAGATAGTATTGCAAAAATTGAGATTATTGGAACAATGAGAGGTGTTAATCTAGGAAGGTTAATTATTTCCCCTTTTAGATACAACCCTTCTGAAAATATTCTTAAAATTTATACTGATATTGTAGTTGAAATTGATTTTGAAGGAGCAAATATACCAAAGACACAATCACTAAAACAGAAAACTAATTCACCATACTTTGAAGCAACATACAAACAAGCTATTAATTATAAAACAGTTGCAACTAAAGATATTATTTCTAAATACCCAATAAAATATATAATTGTATCCGACCCAATGTTTAAAGAAGCATTGCAGCCATTTATTGAATGGAAAACAAAAAAAGGTTTTTATGTAATTGATGCCTATACAGATAATCCGGAGGTTGGCAACACAAACACATCAATAAAAAATTATTTAGCAAACCTATATAACTCAGCAACAGAAAACGACCCTGCTCCTACTTTTGTTTTGTTAGTTGGTGACGTCGACCAGATACCAGATTATAAAGGGGTAACCGATAATCATTACACTGATTTATATTATTTTGATTATACAGGTGATTATTTGCCTGAAGTTTATTATGGTCGTTTTTCAGCAAACAATTTAGAAGAATTACAACCACAAATTGATAAAACATTAGAATATGAACAATATCTAATGCCAAATCCCTCTTTTTTAGATACGGTTGTCATGATTTCCGGTGTTGATGCTACTTTTGCACCAATTTATGGAAACGGACAAATTAGTTATGGAATAAATAATTATTTTAATAAAGAGCATGGAATTACATCATTTACTTATCTTTATTCTGCTGGCGAAGGTTCTGATGCACCCGAAGCTTCAAAAGAAATAATTCAACATATAAGCGATGGTGTTGGATATGCAAATTACACAGCACATTGCAACCCCAGCGGCTGGGGCAATCCAAGTTTCCAAACTTATAATATTAAAGAATTACAAAATGTTAGTCAATATCCATTATTAGTTGGAAATTGTTGTCAGTCGTCAACTTTTCATCAAACAGAATGTTTTGCAGAAGCTATGTTACGTGCAAAAAACAAAGGTGCTATAGGTTATATAGGAGGATCAAATTACTCATACTGGGATGAAGATTTTTACTGGGGTGTTGGTGCTACAAGGGTTTCATCAAAACCAACTTATGATATACATCTAGGTGCTTTCGACAGAATGTTTCACGACCATGGCGAAAACAAGTCTGCATGGTATATTACTAATGGGCAAATGGTTAATGCCGGAAATTTGGCCGTTACTGAGGCTAACACAAGTCTGGTTAAATATTACTGGGAAATTTATAATTTAATGGGAGACCCTTCATTAATGAATTATTTTTCTGTTCCTTCAGAATTATCGGTTTCTTATAATAAAAATATTGTGGTGGGTGACACCTCTTTAATAATTAATTGTGACCCCGATGCTTATGTCGCATTGTCGTATAATAATATATTGCTGGATGCAAAAGTTGTTAATGAAGAAGGCATTGCACATCTTTCTTTTGCTCCTATTATTGAGCCCAGCACCGCATCAATTGTTGCAACTAAACAAAACAGACAGCCCTTTATTGGTGAACTTGGAATTATTCGGGGCGATACTCCTTTTGTAATTTTTCATAATTTCGAAATAAACGATTCTCTCGAAAATAATAATTCATTAGCTGATTATGGAGAAAATATTTTCCTTAATCTGAAAATTAAAAATGTTGGAAAAGTTGAAGCAAATAATTTATCTGTTACTCTTTCTACCGATGATGATTTTGTAAGTATTAACAACAGTATTGCTTCTGTGCTAACAATACCTGGAAAAGACACTTCTTTAATTAATCACAATTTTATTCTAAATATTTCAGATTCTATTCCTGACCAACATAAAGCATTAATAAATGTTAAAATTACAGACGACAGCAGTCATGTATGGAATTCTTTATTTAATATTACTCTTAATGCACCTAATTTTGATTTTTCTCAAATTGTAATTGACGACACTCTTGGAGGAAATGCAAATAATAGACTTGATTGTGGCGAGGCGGTTAAATTTAATCTTAATCTTTTAAATAATGGTCATGCTGATTTAAAAAATGCTTCTTGCAAATTAACTTCAACGGATACAAACGTAACAATAATAAATAATTCAATTGAGCTAAATGAGATTGATGCTTTGTCTTCAACACCAATAAAATTTCCGATTCTGTTAAATACAAAAACACCTATTGGCAATGAAATTAATTTTGTTTTAATTTTAGATGCTGGTTATTATTCCGACACTTTACAAATAACAAAAAACATAGGTTTATCTGTTGAAAATTGGGAAAAAGGAACCTATAATACTTATAATTGGGATAACTCAAGCAGTAAACCCTGGACTATTGATATTAATCCTTACGAAGGAATTTTCTGTGCTAAATCGGGTAATATCTCTTTCAGCCAATCAACGAAATTAAGCATTACCATTGATGTGATTGATGATGACACAATATCATTTTATAATAAAGTGTCGAGCGAAGGTAGCAGTTCTTCGTATTACGATTATATGGAATTTTTTATCGATAATATTTCTCAAGACAAATGGGCAGGTACTTTTAATTGGAGCAAACAACAATACCCTGTTTCTCGTGGGGAACACATCTTTACGTGGTCATATAACAAAGATGAAAATACCAGTGAGGGATTTGATTGTGCATGGATTGATTATATTTCTTTCCCTTATTTCAATTATTTAAAAGATAACACAGACAACACACCTGAATTTGTTTCAACTCCTGTTGAAAAAGCAACAGATGACGAAAAATACTTATACAATATTAGAGTAGACGATATTGATACAGATGATAGAATTATTATTACTTGTGTAGAAAAACCAAGCTGGTTGATTTTTGCAGATAACGGTGACGGAACAGCAAATTTAACAGGCACACCCGATTCTATTGATATTGGAAATGCTGATATAATATTATCCGCTTTTGACGGTACTTTGCGAGTTAATCAATATTTTAATATAACAATTACTGAAAAAAATGTTGCTCCTTTATTTTCTTCTTCACCAAGTATCTTTGCAAAAATTTACGATACTTATAATTATTATATTAAAACATCTGATAAGAATATTAACGACACATTAAAAATTTCATGTTTATTTAAACCCGAATGGCTTAATTTTATTGATAATAATGATAATACTGCCGTTTTATCGGGAATACCTGGTTTCAAACAATTTGGTGCTAATTATATTGTTCTATCTGTTACTGATGGAAGGCTTGCTACAAACCAGCAATATAGTTTATATGTAACTAATAACACTTCAGTAAATAGTTTGCAAAACGAGAATGTTAGTTTTGATTTATTCCCTAATCCTGCAATAAATTATGTTAAATTTGTTTATAATGTAGAACAATATTCAAAAGTTAATTTGCAAATTTTTAACATTTTAGGGAAACAGGTCTCTTCTGTGGTAAATAATCAAAAGCAACAGCAGGGCGAATATTCTTATTCTATTGATACAGAAAAATTCTCAAAAGGTATTTTTTATTGTCGATTAATGATTGACAATAAAATTTTTATAAAAAAATTATTTATTCAGTAAAATAAGCTATTTTAAAAAATAATTTTCATCATTTCTTTTCTGAGATTTCGGGAACCTCGCTCTTTCGGATTACAAATACGAAAGAGCTGGTTAATAAAATATTTGTATTTCAATAAACGCAACTAATAACAATATCTCCCCGTCTAACAATTGTAACACAATTTCAAAACCAAACCTCCTAATTATGAAAAAAATAAAAATATTATTTTTAGCAATCATCATTTCAACATTTTTTGCTTCATGTGATAAAAATGAAACTCATTCTCCACATATTCCAGATATTAATCTTAACTTAAAAGAGCAATCACTGGTTAATTCAAGCAATAAATTTGGTTTTGATTTGTTTATCGAAACAAATAAATCGGAAGAGCAAAGTAAAAACATTTTTGTCTCTCCTTTGAGTGTTTCGTTTGCTTTAGCCATGACTTACAATGGTGCCGATAATGAAACGAAAACAGCCATGGAGAACGCCCTCAGGCTAAATGGGTTAACTGCTGATGAGATTAACAGCTCGTTTAAAAATATTATGAACTCATTTATCGGTCTTGACCCAAAAGTTACTCTCGATATTGCAAATTCTATTTGGTACAGAGAAAATTTTCTTGTTGAACAGAATTTTATTGATATAAACAAAAACTATTACAACGCAGAAGTAAATGCTTTAGATTTTGCTTCACCACAAGCTCTTGATATTATTAATAATTGGGTGGCTACTAATACCAACAACAAAATAAAAACAATTATTGATAAGCTATCCGAGCAAACAGTTATGATACTTATTAATGCAATATATTTTAAAGGAAACTGGAAATATAAATTTGAAAAGGCTGACACCGATACAAAACCATTTTATATGGCAGACGGAACAACAAAAAATGTGCTGATGATGCAGCAAGAAGGTGATTTTAATTGTATGTCAAACGAATTGTTTAAAGCAATTGAGCTGCCTTATGGCGATGAAAAATTCAGCATGCTTATTATGTTGCCAAACCAAGACAAAACTACCAATGATATTATAAACGAACTGAGTGACAATAATTGGAATGACTGGCTCAATAGTTTTGAAAAAACTAAAAGTCTGAATGTTATAATACCCAAATTTAAATATAAATATGATAAAGAATTAAACAATATACTTAAAATTATGGGTATGGAAATAGCATTTTCTGCAGGAGCAAATTTTTCAAAAATTAATCCTTTAGAAAGTTTATTTATTTCCAAAGTTATACATAAAACTTATGTTGACGTAAATGAGGAAGGAACTGAAGCTGCGGCTGTTACTGCCGTTGTAATGGATAATTGTATTGGTCCGGCAAACATGTTTAACGCAAACAAACCCTTTGTGTTTGCAATAAAAGAAAAAAGCACAAACTCTATTATTTTTATTGGCAGACTAGCAAATCCCGAATATGAATAATCATAATATTTCATCAAATTGATAAAACAGAACATTCTACAAATTGAATATGTTTTAAAAACCTGCTAATTAATAAAATAGACCGCAGATGACACAGATTTTGCAAATAATCGCAGATGAATTTTATTTAAATTAAAACCCAATCGCTTTTCTAAGCAAAAATAAGATTGTCGTTTTTCCTGAAAAAAATACGAATAGCCCCCGATTTTAATCGGGGGTATTGATTATTAAAAAAACAATCACAGGCTGAAGTCCTTTGATTAAAGAACGAAATTTATTTCCCTGCGGAATATACGAATATCTTTTTGTAGCTGTCTGATTATAAATCGTGGCTTGTTGTGTTATTTCTTGCTAATTTCGGCTTTCGGATTACAAATCCGAAAAAGCACGTTTTAAATTCTAATTTCTTCTAATTTATCAACCAAAGTATTAACAAAATTTGTTAATGGTTTTTTAGCAACCATTTTAAGCATTGCATTTAATTCTGCTTTAATTGTAAGTCTCACACGGATATCATTTTCAGCTACTTTTTTAAGTTGTATCCAAAAATTAAAATTAAAAGGTACTTTTTCATCATTCATAATTTTGATTAAAGAGAGTGGCTTTCGTTCAATAATTCTCATGCCAAAATCACCAATCTTGTCAATTGTAAAATTACAAGTGTCTTCTGTTGCAACATAATTCTTTACTTTTTCATGAGGTATGAAATTATTAAAATTACTAAATTTGCTTAATAAGTTATATACTTTTTCGTCAGAGCAGTTAATTTTTCCTATTCTACTTTCAATTGTTGTCATTATTTTTATTTCAAACTATTTTATTATAAATTATTTTAAAGTGTAGCTGTCCAATTTTCGGGGTCTGTTCTCCATTTTTTTAATGAAACCAAATCACTATCTGTAACTAAATTATTTTTATGGGCATAACTAATTAATGTTTCATAATCTGATAGTGTGATAAGTTTACAATCGGCATTTTTAAAATTTTCTTCCGCAATTTTAAATCCATAGGTAAAAATTGCCAACATTCCCAACACATTACAACCTGCTTTTCTTAATGCATCAACAGCCTTAAGACTGCTTGCACCTGTCGAAACAAGATCTTCAATTACCAAAACAGTTTGTCCCTTTGTTACTACTCCTTCAATTAAATTTTCAAGACCGTGTTTTTTTGGCGATGACCTCACATATACAAATGGTAATCCTAAACAATCGGCAACCAAGGCTCCTTGTGCAATTGCTCCTGTTGCTACGCCTGCAACAACATCAACTTCACCAAAATTGTTTTTTATAGCATTTACAAACTCTTCTTTAATAAAATTTCTCGTCTCTGGGTATGACAAAGTCTTACGATTATCGCAATAAATTGGCGATTTTAATCCTGATGCCCATGTAAAATAATTTGCAAGATTGATTTTTATTGCGTTAATTTGTAATAAGAGTTTTGCAATTTTTAATGATTGTTCTTTTTTATTCATAACACTAAGATGTATAAAATTTATTTCGGCGACAATATCCTATTTTTGACCAACAATTACAAAAAAAACTACGAAAATAATTTTGGCTTATTTTTCCAATTTTATTCTGGCATGAATTTTCAGTTACTTATTGATTTATTTGAAAACAATAAGACGTTAAAACAGCTATTTGTTTTCAACAATAATTTAGAAGAAATGTTTGCTGAATTTAAAACAGGATTTCAATTTATTGAGGCTGCCGGAGGTTTGGTTTTTAACAAAAAAGGAGAAATACTTTTTATCAAAAGAAGAGGAAAATGGGACTTACCAAAAGGCAAAGTTGAACCAAAAGAAGAGTGCCATAATGCAGCCTTAAGAGAAACCACCGAAGAGTGCGGTATAACAAATATGGAAATTACAAGCATACTTTGCTCAACTTATCACACTTATTATATTGAAGAACAGAAAGTTCTGAAAAAAACTTTCTGGTATAAAATGGAATATAGCGACCACGAAGAACTTAAACCACAACAAGAAGAAGATATTACTTTTGCCAAATGGTTTAATAAATCGGAGCTTAAAACTATTACGGATAATACTTATCCTTCAATTATTGATGTTTTAAAAGACGCAAATTTAATTTCTTAATCTTATCATTTTTGAAAAATAATGTTCAAAATGTTCTCTTGGCGAATAGGCGGGACACATACTAAGCTTTCCTGAAGGATTAATTAAATAATACATTGGAGTCGTTTTTATCTTATATTTTTTTAGCACATCAGGCTGATTTCCAACGTGTAACAAATCCCAGTCATAAGCATTTTCTTTAAAATATTTTATACAATCTGAAAAATTATCCTCAATTGAAATTGTAAGTATTACAAGCTTATCATCTTTTTCTTCATCCAATTTTTTTAATAATTCTAAATCTTGTTTACATGTAAAACTTAAAGTTGTTATAAAATTTAAATAAACATATTTACCTTTATAATTGTTCAAATTCTTTAAAACACTGTCGCTGTTATACAACTCAAATTTAGGTGCGTTAAAACCACTACGCAATTGTGTTACTTCTTTCTTAATATTAGTTGCAATAATTTTATTTTCATTAATATTAGTTGATATTTTAACAGAATCTAAGGTGTAAAATAAGCTCGACGAAGGAAAATCATTATTGCTAAAAGCATCGAGTAAGCCCTTTAGAATAACTAAGTCTTTAAGATTATCGTCGTTAGCAAAAGCCAGATTGTTGTCAAGGGTCTTTTTTATATAAAAAGGGCTTTTGGCATAGGCAATGTCGGAAAAAAGCCTTTCACCTTCTTTAGTATTTATATAATCAGAAAAAAAATTTTGATATAACTGATTAAACAAATCCATATATGCAATATTGTTGTAAAGAAGTGGCTGGTTTGAAAAATAATATTTTGTTACATACTTCACATCCCTTTGAAAAGATAAAAATTTAAGAAAGGCGAATTTATATTTTTTATAATTAACAAAATACTGATTATTGTATCTCGAAAAAAGCGAATCAATGCTTGAAATAAGCGAATCAATTTCCTTGTTATATGACTGATGGTAAATGCCATAAAAATTTTTAGCTAAATAATCTTCGTATATATAATCGAAATCGCGAATAAGAAAATTCAAATCGGCAGGTGTTTTGTTTATTATACCAACATAATACTCGCTCTTTTCAAAAAAAGGATTTAGCTTGTCGGGGATAGATTTTTTACTTTTTTCAGGTAATACAATTTCGTAAGTAGAATCCGGTTCAACAAATAAAACCACTTTATAAACACCTAAAGGTGCAAAAATATATTTCGTGTTTTCAATTTCTAATTTGAATAAAAAATCACCATTCTGACAAACTTTACACTCGCAAACTTTCTTTTCTTTATAAGTAATTAAATCAGAATACGTATAAAAAATTAAGCTATCGCCAGCATGTGAAGGTGCATTGCCTTTAATTGTTACATTTTGGCTATGCAGATTTATTGCAAACAGTAAAAAAAAAATAATCAAAAACTTAATCTTCATTGTTTGTTGATTTTTAAACCTTCAGGCAAAAACATACTTGCATCACCACCGTGGCGAATAATATCGCGAACAATGGTTGAATTAACAGCTGTGGTTTCCGGTGTTGTTAATAAAAACAAAGTTTCAATATCTGTCATTGCTTTATTCATTTGTGCAATTGAACGCTCATATTCGAAATCAATTGATGTTCGTAAACCCCTTAAAATATATTTTGCATTAACTTTTTTACAAAAATCAACAGTTAATTCATCATAATGAGTAACGCTTACCTTTGGCTCGTTTTCAAAAGTCTGCTTAATCCAGTTTATTCTATCTTCTAACGTAAAATATCCTTTTTTATTTGAATTGTAACCTATAGCAATAATAATTTTATCGAAAATAGGCAAAGCTCGTTTTACTATTGATTCATGTCCAATGGTTATTGGGTCGAACGATCCGGGAAATAAAGCTATTTTTTCCATCTTATTTATATTGTCTTATTAGCGTCATTATTGAATATTCTTTAATTTACAAATATCATAAATAATATTAACAGTTCATAAAAATTATGAATTTGAAAACTGCCATATTTGAATTTCTTATAAAACAATTTAAAAATTCGTTTTTAATTAATAATTTTAAGCGAAATAGTATTAACTAATTATATAATTGAGATAAGACACAGTGATGTGGATTAATTAGATATTGTCAGCTAGTCAAGAGAACCAACTTATGAATAAGAATGAAATAGATAATAGAATGAGTTATCTACTAAATAATGTACCTATCCTATACCAATATATGGATGTTCCTGATGCTAAATCATTATTAAAGAACTCAAAAATTTTGTTGAAAAATTCATTATATTTTAATGACCCCTATGATTGTTTCGATGGATTAATTAAATTCGGTATAGTTCCCAAATCATATAGATCAAATTTAATAAATAAACAAAAATCACATTTAAATAGAAATAAGCGAAGATTTGAAATAAAAAAATTAAATAAAAAACCAGATTCTGAAATAATTAAATCAATTAGAGATTATGCATTACCTAAAGAAAAATCTAAATGTGGAATTTCTTGTTTTAGTGAAAAAGGAGACGATTTACTAATGTGGTCTCATTATTCAAATTCACATAAAGGGGTTTGCTTTGGATTTGATTTAGATACATTTCATCTTGGGTTGAAAACATTAAGCCATCAACACAAAATTCTTCTTCCAATTAATTATTCAGAAGAAATAATACCTTTAGATTTCTTTCAAGATGAATTATCTCCTATAATTAATTTACTAATAACAAAGTCCGTTTGTTGGAAATATGAGAAAGAGATTAGATTAATAGTAACAAATATTGATTTAAAAAATAAAAAAAAAGAATTTCTTGGTTTTGATAATACTTCTATCTCAAAAATTTACCTTGGCTGTAAAAATGAAGAAGAAAAATTTTTTATTAATTTTTGCAAAAAAAATTTACCTAAAGTTAAAATATATAAGATGCAATTAAATAAAAATTCATTCCAGTTAAACCCTATTTTGATTAATAAATAAAACCCGCCGCCGTTAACGCAGAGTTGTATCTCAGAACCAAAAAATTCAAACCCAAATAAATTTCAAAAAACATTCTTTCACTAAATTTGCCATTTAAAAAATTATTTACAAACAGGGTCTGCAAAAAAACCAACAAATTTATTCGTCATTGCGATCCGCCAGCCGGCGGAGAAGCAATCTGTAAATCAAGGGATTGTTTCGTTCCCGATTTTTCGGGACAGGCTGTTCCTCCTCGCAATGACGAAAAAATTGCGTTTCTTGCAGACACTAAATATTTTAACCAAATCCTAATTTGGTAATCATATATTTAAATAAAAACTTTCATTTGCCGATTTGAAATGCACTTATAAACATTGGTCTCTAATAATAGGCCTATCAAATTACAACAAAAAGACTTCTCAAAAAGCTTTCGTTTTATTAACTTGCAAAAATTAATTAGGTGAAACATAAAATAAAATATCAGCTATGAAAAAACTAAGCATAATTTTCATTCTTACAATTTTCGTTCAATTATTATGGGCTCAAAAAAGCGTTGAAATAAAAAAATGGAATGTTACAAACCCACAAAAAATCAATTTACCTGCCTTTTCAGCTGTTAAAAATATTGAAGGAGAAACTTTTAAAAGAACCAATTTATTAATCAATACTAAGGTCAATTTTAACAATAAATCATTAATCTGGAAAACCATTGAAGTAGCTGAAGATAGCATTATTTTGAATAAACCGGATAGTAATAATCTTGTTTTGTTCATTGCTTATTTATCTGTTGACAGATGGACAAAAGGAAATCTAAACCTTAAGCTAAATGCTTATTATGAAATTTATGTTGATGATGAATTAGTTAAAACGAAAAAGAAAGCCGATTTAAAAAACAATAAAATTGAGTTAAAACTGAATTTAGGAAATCACAAACTTGCCATTAAAGCAATTACTGCTAACGAAAACTTAAAACTTGCAGCTGATTTTGAATATTCAAAAGATTTTAATAATTGTAATGCCACTGCAAGCTTAAATAACAAAAAATATTATACCATCAATGATGTGTTGGAAGGAAAAAACGTATCGTCTGCGGAAATATCTCCTTCAGGAAAATATGTTTTAATAAATTTTTCGGAAACCATTCACAATAGTGGCAAAGCCAAAAGATATTCTAAAATTTACAATCTCGAAAAAAACAAAAATATTAGCATCTTGAGAAACAAAAATATTTCCAATGTCAGCTGGTTGCCAAAAACAGATAAGCTCACATACTCTTCATCATTTGAAAAAAAATCGGAAATATTCGTGTTCGATTTACAAAGCGGAGAAGAAAAATCTATTGTTAAAGGCATTGAAAATTTATCAAACTTTGCATGGTCGCCAAACGAGGATTATATTATTTATTCAGACTATATTAAAGCTAAAAAACCGGGGGATTTAAAACGAGTATATGGAGCAGACGATCGTTTACCGTATTTTCGCAATCGCTCTTTCTTGCATAAAGTTGACGTAATCTCCGGAAATGTTACTCAGATAACCGCCGGCAATCTTTCTGCAAATTTACAGGATATTAATCCTGATGGAACAAAAATACTGTTTTCAACTTCAAAAATGGATTATGCAGAAGTGCCTTTTCGCAAGCAAAACTTATACGAGATGGATGTTAACACTTTTGATTTAAAAACTATTTGGGAAGATAAAATATATAGCGGCTACTGTCAATATTCTCCCGATGGAGCAAAACTTCTGGTACAAGGTTCGCCCGAATGTTTTGGCAAGATTGGTGTTAATGTTAGCGAAGGAAAAATACCAAACGACTACGACAATCAACTTTATTTTTACGACTTAGCAACAAAAAAAGCAACATCAATAAGCAAAAATTTCGACCCTGCAATTAACAATGCATACTGGAGCAAGAATAATAATATTTATGTTTCAGCAGCAGAAAAAGACTATGTTAATCTGTATAAATACAATCAAAAATCAAAATCTTTTAACAAACTAAAATTATCTGTTGAAGTTTTGGGAAATATTAATTATTCCTACAACAAACCATTAGCAGTTTATACAGGGACAAGCATTTCTACTCCAAAAAAATTATACTTGCTCAATCTGAAAAAACAAACAAGCACCCTACTTTCGTTTCCTGAAAAAGAAAGATTTGCCAATATTGAATTTGGGAAAACAGAAAAATGGAACTTTGTAAATAAAAGCGGAACAACAATTTACGGTCGTGTTTATTATCCACCATTCTATGACGCAAACAAAAAATATCCTGTAATAGTAAATTTTTATGGGGGCACATCTCCTATTGAGCGTTCGTTTGGCGGTCGTTATCCAATAAACAACTGGGCATCCAACGGATATATTGTTTATGTTTTGCAACCAAGTGGTGCAACAGGTTTTGGTCAAAATTTTTCTGCTTTGCACGTTAACGGCTGGGGCTTCGATCCTATTGATGATATTATTGACGGAACAAAAAAATTCTTAAAAACTCATTCCTCAGCAGATTCTAAAAATGTTGGATGTATAGGTGCTTCGTATGGCGGATACACAACAATGTTTATTCAGACACAAACGAACATTTTCAAAACCGCCGTTTCACATGCAGGAATTAGTTCAATAAGCAGTTACTGGGGCGAAGGATATTGGGGATACACTTACAATACCTGTGCAGCGAAATACAGCTATCCATGGAGCAGACAAGATATGTATGTAAAAAACAGTGCTCTTTACAATGCTGATAAATTTCAAAACTCAATTCTTTTATTACACGGAACATCAGACACAAATGTTCCTGTTGGAGAAAGTTTGCAATATTATGCTGCTTTAAATATTTTGGGTAAAGATGTTGAAATGGTTTTAGTCGACGGACAGAATCACTGGATATTAGATTACCAAAAACGCATAAAATGGCACTACACAATTATTTCATGGTTTGATAAAAAATTAAAAAACCAACCACAACAATGGAATGATATGTATCCTGACAAAAATTTATAAAAAGACACTAATTATAAATCATCATGAAAAAAACACTGTCAACATTTTTTTTGCTAACAGTTTTCAATTTTATCTGTTTCGCATATTCGGGAGAAATAGTTAAATCTTTTAGCACGCCGGGAAACTATCCTACAGGCCTTTGTTTCGATGGAGAAAACCTTTGGCTATCCGACCGTGGAACAGATAAAATTTATTGTCTGAATTCTGAAACAGGCGAAATCATTAAACAAATAGAATCTCCTGCTTACTGGCCCATGGGCTTAGCCTGGGACGGCAAATATCTTTGGAATGCCGATTACAGAGGAAGAACAGACAAGTCGGAAGATTTAGACGGAATGATATTTCAAATAGACCCAAAAGACGGAACAATATTAAAAACCCTGCAAGCTCCTTCAAAAAGTCCAAAAGGAATATGCTGGGATGGCAAATATCTTTGGTGTGTTGACGATAGAAGCGATAAAGTTATTCAGTTTAATAAAGATGACGGAACAACCATAAAATCGTTCAAATCACCCGCAAAAGACCCTAAAGGTATTACTTTTGACGGTAAATATTTATGGATTTCCGACCGTGAAACAGATGAAATTTATATGCTTGACCCAAAAACCGGCTATGTAATTGTAATTCTCGATGCTCCCGGAAATTATGTTCATGGTTTAGCTGTTAATGATAAAAAACTGTGGGCTGTGGATTATGAAGACAATAAAATTTATCAACTAAAAATTAAAGATTCTGAAAAATTTGTACGCAAAGATAAAGAATCACATAAAATGATTTATAATCATAACGTTACATGCTATGGTCCGGGTAAAATCAAAACCCTTGACGTAAACATTGCTTTGCCCGAAGACAGAGATAATCAGACTATATTAAGCAAACCTGAATATAACATTAAACCAACAAAAATTATTACTGATAAATGGGGACAAAAAACCGCATTGTTCCAATTTAAAGATATTAAACCCGGCGAAAAAAAAGAGATACAATTTACAACAACCTTTGAATCTTATAATGTTCGCTACTTTATTTATCCTGAGAACATTGGTTACTTGAAAGATATCCCCAAAAATATTACTGAGAAATATCTTGTTGACGATGAAAAATATCAGATAAACAGTAAGGTAATTCAAGAAACAATAAAAACAGTTGTTGGCGACGAAAAAAACCCATACTGGATATTACGAAAAATTCATCAATACCTTATTGGTCATCTACATTATGTTATGGATGGCTATTGGGATACTGCACCCACCGTAATAACAAACGGTCATGGTTCCTGCTCAGAATATTCATTCACTTTTATTGCTCTATGCAGAGCCGCCGGACTTCCAGCAAGATATGTTGGCTCAACCTGGGACAGAAAAGAACTAGCATATATGGATGACGTTTTTCATCGTTGGGTTGAAATTTATTTACCAAACTACGGTTGGATTCCAACTGATCCAACACATGGTGATAGAACATTGCCACGCGACCAGGCTTATCCAATAGGTATGGTAAGAAATTCGGCACTTATAACAACACAATCAGGTGGTGGCTCATCAACAATGGGATGGACTTATAACAGCAATGAAACTTATACTACCGAGCCCAAAACTAATGTTAATGTTACTAATTACGCCGATTGGGATAAAATTGATGTAAAAAATATTGTTAAAGAAAAAAATAAATAATAAAAATGCAAGAAAGACACTCAAACAGAAAGCAATACTTTAAAGAACAATCAATAACTACTGAAAAATATGTTATTCCTTATATTGAAGAACGCTTAACAATAAACGAATCTACAAGAGTATTAGAAATTGGATGTGGAATAGGCGGTAATTTATTACCATTTATAAAAAAAGGCTGCCAAGTAACTGGTGTTGATATTATTGACAAACAAATAAAAAGAGCAAAACAGTATATTGAAGAAATTGTTCCAAATTCAAACACCAAACTAATAAGTAATGACATTTACAATGTTACTGTTGAAGACATAGGAACTTTCGATTTAATAGTTATGAGAGATGTAATTGAGCACATACATAATCAGGAACGCTTTTTCGCTTATGTGAAAACTTTTCTAAAACCCGAAGGTCAAATATTTCTCGGTTATCCTCCTTGGTGTATGCCTTTTGGCGGTCATCATCAAATATGTAAAAGCAAATTACTAAGTCACCTGCCGTTCTTTCATCTTTTAAACAAGTCCCTCTATAAATGGGTTATGAAAGCTTTTAAAGAAAAAAAAGTTACCATTGATTCTTTATTAGAAATAAAAGAAACCGGTATAAGTATAAATAGATTTGAAAAAATCATAAAGCATGAAAATTATGTTTTCACAAAAAAAGACTTTTATTTTTTCAACCCTAATTACGAAATAAAATTCGGTTTAAAACCTCGCAAACAGAATAAAATTATCGCTTCAATTCCCTATATAAGAGATTTTTTTTCTACAGGTTGTTATTGCTTAATTAAAAAAAAACTCAATTGATTTAATTTATGAATCAAGAAAAAGTAATACAAAATACTATTGATTATGTAAAAACCACTTTGGCTAATGCCGAAGGAGGACACGATTGGTGGCATATTTACAGGGTTTGGAAATTATCTCAACAAATTGCAAAAACAGAAACCGTTGATTTGTTTGTTGTTGAACTAGGTGCTTTGCTTCACGATATTGCAGACTCAAAATTTAATTCTGGAGACGAAAAAATTGGTCCTCGCAAAGCACGTGAATTTTTAAGTTCACTTGAGGTGAAAGAAGAAATTATCGTTCATATAGAAAATATTATTGCAAACATCTCATTCAAAGGAGGAAAAGAAACCCAAAAATTCAAATCACCCGAACTTGATGTTATTCAAGATGCCGACAGACTCGACGCAATGGGTGCAATTGGCATTGCAAGAGCTTTTAATTACGGAGGATTTAAAAACAGACAAATATATAATCCTGATATAAAACCAAATTTAAACCTAACAAAACAAGAATATAAAAACAGCACAGCCCCCACTCTCAACCATTTCTACGAAAAACTTCTTTTATTAAAAAACCTCATGAACACAAAAACAGGCAAAAAAATTGCTGTTCACAGACATGAATTTATGCAACAATTCCTTGATGAGTTTTATGATGAGTGGGATGGGGAGTTGTAAATAAAAGCAAGCTTTTTTACCTAATAAATTATTGTCTTTCAAAAAAAAATTTTGATGTTTCTATTATTAATTATAATTTAGATAAAATTTCACATCTGCAGATTTTTTTGATAGACCTCATAATTATGAAAAAACAATTTTACACAAAAATATTTTTTGCTCTTATCTCATATTTTATAATGCAAAGCTGCATTTTATCAAAAAACATTTGCTTAAATTTAAATAAAAACAAAATTTTAGTTCAAATTTAATATTAAAATGAACTTCGAAAAAGGACACATGTACCACATATATAATCAAGGCAATAATCGCCAAAAAATCTTTTTCGAAAAAGAAAATTATTTATTCTTCCTTAAAAAAATAAAAACCTACATCACACCTTATTGCGATATTTTTGCTTGGTGCTTAATGCCAAACCACTTTCATTTAATGGTTTTGGTTAGGGAAGTTGAGTTGGCTGTGAATTCTACTCACGAAGTGACTTCTCTTAGTCACCTCGTGAATAGTAGCAGCAAAACCCGAACTTTAAACAATTCAATAGCTATTATGCTTCGCTCCTATACTCGTGCTATAAATAAACGAAGAAATATGAGTGGTTCTCTTTTTCGAGAAGCAACCAAAGCCGAATGCCTAAACTGCAAAAAGAAAATAAGTCCTTCTTTTTTTTCAAATAACGGCGTGACAAAAATCAATATACAAAACACAGAAAGAGAATACCCTCAAGTTTGTTTTAATTACATACACCAAAATCCTGTAAAAGCAGGCTTAGTAAAAAATGCTATCGACTGGGAATTTTCTTCAGCTATAGATTATGCAGGTTTGCGAGACGGAAAATTAGTTAATTTGGAAGTTGCAAAAAGACATCTAAATATCAACTCATGAAGAGATTGTGGGTCTGCTCGTGAGTTGTAAACAAAAAAAAGTGTCTCGAAAAAACGAAACACTTTTAAAAAGTGACCCCGGGGGGATTCAAACCCTCAACCCTCAGAGCCGAAATCTGATATTCTATTCAGTTGAACTACGGGGCCATAATTTTTGTCAAAATTAATAATTATATCATTAATAAAACAAAGATTGAGGTATTTTTTATTTATTAACTAAATTATTCATAATTTTGCACCCTAATAATTTTTTTGAAATAAAAAATATCAAAAATCACTATGGAATATAATTTTAATGAGATTGAAGCCAAATGGCAAAAATACTGGAAAGAAAATAATACATATAAAGTAGATATTGACAACAGTAAAGCCAAATATTATGTATTAGATATGTTCCCTTATCCTTCAGGAGCCGGATTGCATGTTGGACATCCTTTGGGTTATATTGCTTCCGACATTTATTCTCGTTATAAAACGCTACAAGGATTCAATGTTTTGCATCCAATGGGATACGATTCTTTTGGGCTACCTGCCGAGCAATATGCTATTCAAACAGGACAGCATCCTTCAATAACAACCCAAACAAACATAAAAAGATATAGAGAACAATTAGATAAAATTGGATTTTCTTTTGACTGGAATAGAGAAGTAAGGACAAGTAATCCTAAATATTATAAATGGACTCAATGGATTTTTCTTCAACTTTTTAAACATTGGTTTAATAAAAAAACCAACAAAGCTGAATCAATATCAGACTTGATTAAAGAATTTGAAAAAAGCGGTAATATTAATGTTGATGCCGCTTGCAACCAATTTGAACAGTTCGATGCAGAGCAGTGGAACTCAATGAATGAGAGCGAACAACAAAAAATAATTCTTCGCTACAGGTTGGCTTATATTGACGAAACTTTAGTAAACTGGTGTCCAAAATTAGGAACAGTTTTAGCTAACGACGAAGTTAAAGAAGGAATTTCGGTAAGAGGAGGCTTTCCTGTTATTCAAAAAAAAATGAAACAGTGGTCGTTAAGAATATCAGCATACTCGCAACGATTATTAGATGGATTAGACAATATTAACTGGACAGATTCTTTAAAAGAAATTCAACGCAACTGGATTGGGCGTTCAGAAGGGGCTGAAATATTTTTTGATGTCAAAGATTCTGATATTAAAATAAAAGTTTTCACCACTCGTCCCGACACTCTTTTTGGCTCAACTTTTATGGTGCTGGCACCTGAGAGTGATATTGTTAACGATATTACAACAGACGAAAAGCGAGAAGCTGTTAACGAATATATTGAAAAAACAAAAAAACGTAACGAACGCGAACGTATTGCCGACACAAAATCTGTTAGCGGTGAGTTTACTGGTGCATATACTATTCACCCATTTACAAAAAAACCTTTGCCAATATATATAAGCGACTATGTTTTATCTGGTTATGGAACAGGAGCTATTATGGCTGTGCCTGCTCACGACAGTCGCGATTATGCTTTTGCAAAACATTTTAACATACCAATAATTCAGGTAGTAACAGGAGGCGACATCTCACAAGAATCTTATGATGCCAAAGAAGGAAAATTAATCAATTCCGATTTTCTTAATGGATTAGATGTAAAAGATGCTGTAAGAAAAATGATTGACAAGATAAAAAAAGATAATCTTGGAAACATAAAAATAAATTTCCGTTTACGTGATGCTATTTTTAGTCGTCAACGCTATTGGGGAGAGCCTTTTCCAATATATTTTAAAAACAATTTACCTTACGCTATCGACGAAAGTGAGCTTCCTCTTGAGCTACCAGAAGTCGACAAATATTTACCAACAGAAAAAGGCGAACCACCTTTGGCAAGAGCTGACAACTGGCAAACAAAAGATGGTCACAAATATGAAATAAACACAATGCCCGGATTTGCAGGTTCATCAGCTTATTACCTAAGATATATGGATTCGCAAAACAACAATTCTTTTATTTCTAAAGAAGCAAACAATTATTGGCAAGATGTTGACTTATATGTAGGAGGTACAGAGCATGCAACCGGCCACCTTGTTTATTCGCGTTTTTGGAACAAGTTTTTATTCGATATTGGTCTTGTATGCAAAGACGAACCTTTCAAAAAATTGATTAACCAAGGTATGATTCAAGGTCGTTCAAATTTTGTTTATCGAATTCATAACACCAACACTTTTGTATCATACAATTTGCGTAATGAACACAAAGTAACCCCAATTCATGTTGATGTAAATATTGTTCATAACGATGTTTTAGATTTAGAAGCTTTTAAAACATGGCAAGCTGAGTATAAAGATGCTGAATTTATTCTTGAAGACGATAAATATATTTGTGGTCATGCTGTTGAAAAGATGTCAAAATCTATGTTTAACGTGGTTAACCCTGACGATATTATTGAAAAATATGGGGCAGATACTTTACGTCTTTATGAAATGTTTTTAGGACCACTTGAATATTCAAAACCATGGGATACAAGTGGAATAGACGGCGTTTATAAATTTTTAAAAAAACTATGGAAATTATTTATTAATGATAGAGGTGAATTTTGTGTTTCTGATGAAAAGCCGAATAAAGAAGAGTTAAAAACAATACATAAAACAATAAAAAAAGTAACCGAAGATATTGAAAGATTCTCATTTAACACCTCTGTAAGTGCTTTTATGATTTGTGTAAATGAACTAAATGGCTGCAACAAGCGTGATATACTCAAAAATCTCGTTTTACTTCTATCACCATTTGCCCCTCACATTAGCGAAGAGTTATGGGAGTTATTAGGTAATAATCAAAGCATTACAAAATCATCATTCCCAATATATGATGAAAAACATCTGCTTGAAGCAAGTCATACTTACCCTGTTTCATTTAATGGAAAAATGCGCTTTAAAATTGAGTTGCCTTTAAATATTACAAAAGAAGAGCTTGAAGAAAAAATTTTAAGTGTCGAAGATTCTAAAAAATGGCTTGATGGTAAAACACCAAAAAAAATAATTTTTGTACCAAAAAAAATAATTAATATCGTTGTCTAATGTTTAAAAAGAAAAAAATTACGCTTGACAAAACAAGCAAAAAAAATATTTATAAAATAGTTAGAAGTTATTTCCTAATTACTATTGGTCTTTTGATGTGTTCGATAGGATGGACAGCCTTTATTCTACCGGCTCAAATAACCGGCGGGGGGATGACTGGTGTCTCTGCACTTATTTTCTATTCAACAAAAATTCCTGTTGGGTTAAGTTTCCTGTTAATGAATGTTATACTTGTTCTTATAGCAATAAAAATTCTTGGTACAGGTTTTGGTATTAAAACAGTTTATAGTGTGATTGTTTTATCATTCTTCTTCTCAATTTTTCAACATTTAATTACAGAACCTATTATAAAAGAGGGTTTCATGTCATCTGTTATTGGTGGGGGTTTAGCCGGTACGGGAATGGGATTAATCTTTTCACAAGGAGGCAGTACAGGTGGCACAGATATTATTGCAATGATAATAAATAAATATCGCAATATAAGTCCTGGCAGATTAATACTTTATGTCGATGTTATAATTATTTCATCTTCATTTATAATTTTTCATTCTCTCGAAAAAATTGTTTATGGTTTTGTTACAATGGGAGTCACTTCTTATACAATTGATTTAGCCATTTCAGGTATAAAGAAATCAGTACAAATTTTTATTTTTTCACGAAAATATAATGACCTAGCAGAACGAATTACTAAAGAAATACATCGAGGAGTTACTGTAATAGATGGAAACGGTTGGTACACAAAAGAGAATCAAAAAATATTAATGATTATTGCGAGAAAAAGAGAAGCACATAATATATTCAGAATAACAAAAGAAATAGACCCTGAAGCTTTTATATCTCAAGCTAATGTAATGGGCGTTTATGGCAAAGGATTCGATAAAATAAAATCTTAATTTATTGTTGTTTATTTTTGCGACGTACAATTTCGTCACGAATTTTCGATGCTTTTTCATAATCTTCTTCTTGAATAGTTGATTTTAACATTTTTTTCAACTCTTCAAGAGGAATCTTAAAAAATTCTACTTGTTTTATCTTTGGTTTAGCAACCTCCTCCTTTGATGATTTTTTTTCTATATTGGAATCATCATCCTTAAATTTCAATATAATTCCAGCTTTAGAAATAATTTCTTGTGTAGTATAAATAGGGCATTTAAACCTCAAAGCTAAAGCAACGGCATCCGAAGTTCTTGCATCAATTTTAATTCTGGAACCTCCGTTATCACAGACTAATTCTGCATAAAAAATTCCTTCTTCTAATTTATATATTACAACTTCAATTAATTCAATTTTATAAGCTAGGGCAAAATTAACAAACAAATCATGAGTTAATGGTCGGGGCGGTTTTAACCCCTCCAGTTCTATTGCTATTGCTTGAGCCTCAAAACCTCCGATAATAATTGGCAACCTTTGTTTGCCATTTTCTTCGGTTAAAACCAAAGCATAAGCACCAGATTGCATCTGACTATATGACAAACCCAAAACATTAAGTTTTACTTTCTTCATTTATTAAAACTTTATTGAAGGATTAAAAAAATTAAACCTTTTAATATAAATACAAATATAAAAATTTGTTTGTAGCTTTAAAAAATTAATAAAAAAAGTTTGTTATTATTTTTATTGCGTTTTTATAAAAATAAACAAAAATAAAACTTGTTATATAAATTAAACTTTTATACTTTTGCAAACCAATAAATATTAAAATAAATACAAATGTACGCAATTGTAGAAATAGCAGGACAACAATTTAAAGTAGAAAAAGATACAAAATTGTTTGTACAAAAGTTGGATGGAAAAGAAGGCGAAAAAGTAAGTTTTGATAAAGTACTGCTTCTTGACAACGATGGAAAAATTACCGTAGGAAAACCAGTAGTAGAGGGTGTCAAAATAAATGGTAAAATTTTAGCACACGCAAAAGCTGATAAAATTAAAGTTTTCAAAAAGAAAAGAAGGAAAGGTTATCAAACCTTAAACGGTCATCGTCAAAAGTTGACTCAAATTCAAATTGAAGAAATCGTTTCTTAATTAAAAATACAAGAAAATGGCACATAAAAAAGGAGCTGGTAGTTCTCGTAATGGAAGAGAATCGGAAAGTAAAAGATTAGGAGTTAAAATTTTTGGTGGACAACTTGCTAAAGCAGGTAATATTATTGTTCGTCAAAGAGGAACTAAGCACCATCCAGGAGAAAATACAGGTCTTGGTAAAGATCACACAATTTTTTCGTTAGTTGATGGTAAAGTAGTATTTAACAAAAAAAGATTTAAAAATACAATAAGATCTTATGTTTCAATAGAACCTATTGCTGAATAATTTTTAAATAATTTAAAATAATTTTGTCTCCTGATATTTACTACATTATTATGTAAATTTTCAGGAGATTTTTTTTGCTAATAAATCAGAATATGCTAAGCCTAAAATACATACGAGAACAAAAAGAAGAGGTTATTAATAAACTTGCAATAAAAAAATTTAATGCTGCAAAAATAATTAATGAGATTATTGATATTGATAACTATAGAAAAACCTCTCAACTTAATTTAGATAATAGTAATTCAGAACTTAACAAGCTATCTAAAGAGATTGGGAACCTATATAAAACCGGGCAGATTGAAGAAGCAAACTCTGCAAAATTAAAAACAGCCGATTTAAAAGAAGATATTAAGAGCCTAAACAACAAACTGGCTGAAATTGAGCAACACTTAAAAAAATTATTAGTTCTGCTACCTAACACCCCTCATTCATCAGTTACTCCCGGCAAAGGAGAAGAAGACAATGTGATTATAAAAACAAATGGGGAAATGCCAAAATTAAGCGACAATGCTTTGCCTCATTGGGAACTAGCTAAGAAATATGACATTATTGACTTCGATCTTGGTAACAAAATAACAGGTGCAGGCTTTCCTGTTTATAAAGGCAAAGGGGCAAAATTACAACGAGCACTAATTAACTTTTTTTTAGATCAGGCAGAAGAAGCTGGATACAGAGAAATTCAACCTCCAATAATGGTTAACGAAAATTCTGGTTTTGGAACAGGTCAATTACCTGATAAAGAAGGACAAATGTATTATGCAGAGAAAGACAACTTATATTTAATTCCTACTGCAGAAGTTCCTGTAACAAATATTTACAGAGATGTAATAGTTAATGCAGCAGACTTTCCAATAAAAAATACAGCCTATTCTCCTTGTTTTCGTCGTGAAGCTGGTTCTTATGGAAAAGATGTAAGAGGTTTAAACAGATTGCATCAGTTTGACAAAGTTGAGATTGTAAATATACAACATCCAAATAAATCATACGAGACATTAGACGAAATGGTAGACTACGTTGAGAGCTTGTTAATAAAACTCGAACTACCTTATAGAATTTTAAGGCTTTGTGGTGGCGATTTAAGCTTTACTTCTGCACTTACTTACGACTTTGAAGTATATTCTGCAGCTCAAAAAAAATGGTTAGAAGTAAGCTCTGTATCAAATTTCGAATCGTATCAGGCAAACAGATTAAAACTAAGATTTAAAGAAGATGGCGAGAAAAAACCTAAGTTAGCTCACACTTTAAATGGCAGTGCTTTAGCTCTTCCACGTATTGTTGCGGCTTTACTTGAAAACAATCAGACCTCTACCGGAATAAATATTCCGAAAGTTCTAAGAAATTTTACTAGATTTAATGTTATTGATTAATTATATAATTTGATTGGGAAACTTTAAATATTTTAAAATCTCTGCAATGCAAAAAACTCATTAAGTTTCTTCATTGCTTAATCATTATATTGATATATTTTTAATTTGTTATTTTCTATATTACTTTTATTCAAAATTAAACAGTATAACAATTTAACAATAAAATAATTTCAACCATTTTGGTAAAAGAAAAAATAATTCTCGGAATTGACCCTGGCACTAATATTACCGGCTATGGTTTAATTAAATCTGTGAATAATAAACCAGAATTAATTACATTAGGTATAATAAAACTACAAAAAAACACTACACATTTTGCTCGTCTTGAAAAAATTTTCAAAGATGTACTAAAAATAATTGAGCTTTATAATCCTGATGAATTAGCAATTGAGGCACCATTTTTTGGCAAAAATGTTCAGTCTATGCTAAAGCTTGGACGAGCCCAAGGCGTTTCAATTGCAGCGGCTTTATCACGTTCTATGCCTGTTTTTGAATACGCACCAAGAAAAATTAAATTAGCAGTTACAGGAAATGGTGCAGCGTCAAAAGAACAAGTATCAATGTTTTTGCAACAGCTTTTCAAAACAAAAAATTTTCCTAAAGAACTGGATGCCACAGACGGATTAGCAGCTGCTGTTTGTCATTTTTATCAAAAAAATTTATCTTCAGGCGATACTCATTATAGTAGCTGGAAATCATATATCAGTAACAATCCAAACAAAATTAGATGAATAAAAAAAGCTGTTCATAATATGAACAGCTTTCAATATAAAATCTTTTTTTTAAACAAATTCCTTGCTTATTTTTTTGGCAATCTCAAGAAATTCATCTTGAGATAATTTCAATTTAGGATGCTCAAAATTAATATCTTGCTCACTATTTAAGGGAACTAAATGAATATGTGCATGCGGCACTTCTAACCCTAATACAGCAACTCCAACTCTCTTACATGGCACAACCTTCTCAATTGCTTTTGCTACACGCTTTGAAAAAACACTTAAACCTTTAAGCATTTCATCATCTAAATCAAAAATGTAATTAATCTCTTTTTTGGGAATAACAAGAGTATGACCTTTAACTAAAGGATTAATATCTAAAAAAGCATAAAATAATTCATCCTCCGCTATCATGTATGAAGGGATTTCTCTTTTTACAATTTTTGTAAATATATTAGGCATAATAATATAAAATTAAGAGGTTAAAAATTGAAAAAATAAAAAATTATCAAATAGAAGCAATTTCAATAATCTCAAAAAGAACACTTCCTGATGGAACTTTAACATCAACTACATCACCAACTTTTCTACCCATCAAACCCTGAGCAACCGGCGTATTAATAGCCAGCTTACCTAACTTAAGATCTGCTTCACTGTCAGAAACAATAATATACTGCATTTCTGCATTATTTTTAGTGTTCCTAATCTTAACTTTAGACAACAATTGTACTTTAGAAGTGTCAATCTTTGAAGTATCGACTAATCTCGCAGTGACAATAATGCCTTTAATTTTTGAAATTTTCATTTCAAGCATGCCTTGGGCATCTTTTGCAGCATCATACTCGGCATTTTCTGAAATATCGCCCTTGTCAATAGCCTCTCCAATTTGCTTCGAAATTGCAGGTCTTTCAACCCTCTCCATGCGATACAAATCGTCTTTCAATTTTTTCAAACCTTCTACTGTTAAATACGAAATTTTTTCCATTTTTTAAAATTATTTAAAAAACATAAACCAAAAAATATAAAACCAAAAAAGAATCTCAATAAAATATTGAGACTCTTCCTCTAAAAAAACATTAAAATAAAATAAGTCTTACAGACTTATTTTAACACCTAAAGAATGTGTTCCATCAAATGGATCTGTAGGTCTATACGAGTAATCAATAGAAAAGGTTTGCCCTTTCTCTTTATTAAATGGAATTTGCACAGACGCACCTGCTGTTGGTCCTGTATAGGCTGTAGTCTTATTATCTGTATCAAAAATTCCTTCTTCGTAAGCATATCCACCTCTAAGAATTACAATATCATGATAATTGTATTGAAGACCAACATTAATTTGATCTTTAGTAAATGAATTTGAAGTAAAATTTCCAGCCATAGTAACCTTATGGATGGCAGCAAAATTAATGTCATATGCAAAAGCAATCTTAATTAACGAAGGTAACTCAAAATCCGCAGATCTTTGTTCAACTGTCATTATAGGACCATCAGAAGAGCTTCCTCTAAAAGACATACCATCACCCGAAAATTTCATTGTTGGACCAACATTTTTCATGGTAATTCCAAAATGAATTTGTTTTTGAGCACCTGTAACATACTGAATACCTGCATCCAAAGCTATACCTGAAGCTGATAAGTTAGAAATTCCTTCGTTTACAACTTTTATTGCAAATCCACCATATATACTATTTGAAAACTCTTTAGCAAATGCTAAAGTAATATTTGTATATTGAGGGTGATAAGTTCCTAATCCACCATCTGGCAACTCAACAGTAGTAATCGCAATTTCGCCGAAATCCATTGACATTACTGATAAACTTAACACTCCAGATTCTCCTAAACGTTGTGAAAAACCAAAAGCATTGATATTAATTTCTGTGCCTTTAAGCCAATTTGTTCTAGAAAAAACCAAATCAGTACCATGAGTAAGTGCTGTACCAGCAACATTTACAAAAATAGCTTCAAAGCCAGTAATACAAGCAACATTAGCTCCTGCAAATCCCGAACTTCTTGCCCATGGATTAATAAGAAGCTCTCCTGCTCCTGCTTGTCCAACTCTTTGCTTATTTCCAGCATATGACGTTGGAATAATCAACGTTACTAATAAAACTAAACCTATAAACTTTATTAATATTTTTTTCATAATTAATTCTTTATTATAAATATAATTAGTCATCTATTAAAATGAATTCAAATCAATTGGTCTTAATGCTCCAAACCATTTAAGAACTTTTTCACCAACACCTTTAACGTCAATATGAATAATATAAACTCCACTTGCTATAGAAATGCCATAAGTGTTTTTTAAATCCCAGTCAATATAAGACTGCTCATTTTGTTTCTTAAATCTTCTCACTAAATTACCATTTACAGTATATATTGAAACAGTACATGTGTTTGGCAGATTAGTAATTTTAACAAGATTTTCAAGTTGTGATAGTTCATATTCTGAGTAACCATAATAAGGATTTGGCACAATATTAATTTTGTCAAGAGAATTCTCAATAGTTGACAAATCATTTTTTTGAGCACTCAATTCAGAAGTACTGAATTTAAATGCCGGATAATTCTTATTTATAGGTTCTGGTAATTCATAATCATCAACTCCTACTAGATATGGATTAGCAATTCTTAATTTAATAGTAATTTCATTATCAGGCATTTCATCGTAAGTATCAAAAGAAAATCCTGAATTAGTTACCGGAATTGCTGTCCACATTGCATGCTTATATACAGACTGTTTTTTAGCTAAAGTACCATCTTTTAACTGATTATAAATAAATTCTCCATTATCATACGCTGGCATATAATTTGAGCCATATTTATTATGTCCCATAATATAAATATAGTGTTTACCACCAAATAGCGGCTGACCTGATGCACCACCCGTAGCATAATATAAATCTTGATAATAGTTACTTGTTGGATTCCATAACATATCACGTCCGTTTTCACCAACTAACCAAGAATCTTCACCGAACATAATATTTAATCTCTCTCCTGTTTCAACATCAATAGCATATCCCGGAAACCAACCCATACCTCTTTCTCCAATATAATTAGGATTGTTTATATCTGTTGCGTCTCCAAGACCAGCTGTTGCAAAAACACCATTTTTATCAACAGACGGTGACGCTCTTAAATCAAATCTCTTCGCATTTCCTTCAGATAATGTACTGACGCTTGTACCTTGATCATTCTCACACATTTCTACAACAGGGCAACGAGACCATTTTGTTTGATCTTTAGTAATAACTAAATCGACACTTGAAAGACGAAATTTTGAAAAATTAATTGTCAATGGATTCGAATTGTCAAATGCAGGACCAAATTTTGTCTTTGAACAAAGGGCATAAGGAGCCCATGTTCCTCCTAAAACTTTTTCATAAATTTGCTGGTCATCTCTACCTAAATAATCATTATTATCAGAATTTTGATCATCTTTTTGGACTCCAACACGTATCCAGTTTTGAATACTAGCTCCTTCTAAATCTGGAACGAATGACAACCAAACTGGTGTTTCTTGTGCATAATTAAACTCTGCTCCTAAAAATCCATTTTTAAGAGGTTCAATGTTATCAAGTTTTCCAGATTTTCCACCAGGATAATCTATTTGTGAAATTATTACAGAAATACCCCACTCAGGCATTAACTTTTCATCTCTGTATCTTATCCACGAATCTGAAAATACTGTATCTGATGCACCATTTTCCACTTTAATTATTTTCCATTTTGTATCTAGAACAAGACCCGTTACACGGCTATTAGATTCATCACTTGAATTATAAAAATTAAGTCCTTTAGTTTTATTAACAGAATCTGTCTCAAAATAAATTTCAAATTCCGCATCAGGTACATTCAATGGGTCAATTACCTTAATTTGAATTGGACCTGCGTTCTTTTTATATTTAACTACATCAGCTTTATAAGGCTTTGAAGTTTTTGACATAATATTGTCAATTGTTTCGTCTGTTAAATCTAAATAATTATTTCCATTACCCATACCTTCAATTAACTCAATTTCAGGACAGTCTCCATATTTAGAATTTAATATTGTACCATCATTACTTTGTTCTATAAAATGAGGTATTGCTTCAATTACCTGAATTGCACCAATTGGCGTTTTTCGACCTGCTTTATAAGGAGCTGTCTGAACACCTAACGAAGACGATGATGCTTGATCATAATGTTTATAATCATTATGAGCATATGCAATAGCTATATAATAATATTTTTTATGATTAACAAGACTTCTTTCTCCTTTTGCAAATGCATCATCGGTAATTGTAAAAGTATGTTTTATTCCTGCGTCATTACCATTAACTTCCTCAATAGGAACATTAGCTGAAATTTCTTTATCCCAATCATAATTTACAAGCTGCGAAACTCCATCTTTAATATCACATTGGAAAATTAAACGAGCTAAATCAACATTATGAATGTCAGTTACTGAGACATAGCTATTAGCTAATTGAAATACTTGATAACCCTGAAAATTATAAAATTTATTAGGTTTTACAGTATCTCCATTAATAACTATTTCTTTAGGAATAAATGGATCCTTACCGTGATATTGCTCTAAATAGTTATTTGATGCTGGAGTATTCCATAAATGGAAAATAAGTTCTTTATCCATTTCAACAATATCCATTTCAGGAGCGTCTGGTCCGTCAAGTAATTGGAAACAATTTTCGAACAATTTTTGAGCTTTATCGTCAGCATATCTAACTTCTTCGACAGAAGCCCAAGCACCACCTGATTGAGCACGTGCCCATACTGCTCCAAGTGTAATATCATTTACAGCACCTGGCTCTAACACAAAAGGACCTGCTGATTGAACAAATCTCCTGTCGTAAGGCTTTGTATCTTCTTTCCAATCTGCTTGTGGAATACCGGAAGTACCCCAACCACAGGGGTCTGTATCATTTGGAAACATAAAATCTGAAGGAACTCCTCCGGTTTTATGTCCTGTTCCTCCGTATTGTAACTTAGTATTATCTTTCCAAACACCTTTAAGATAATTATAATATTCAAGTGCTGTCACTGGATCTCCCATACTTGAGGCAGTTCCGTTGTTAAAATACAAAAATCTTCTCATACCCCAACGCTCATTATCCACAACATTGTCACCAAAATTCAGCCCATTAATATTACCATTATCAATTTTCCCAGGACCTACAAATTCCATTTCACCATTAGCATTTTTTTGATATCCATTGCTACAGTCTAAATTACCACTTTCATCCCAACTAGATAAATTATCCAATCCATCAGCATCCTGATAAGGACCTTCAAAAAAATCAATACCAATTGCGGGAGGTTGTTCTCCATAATTTATAGGACCTTCTTTTCCTTGTTCATCAAAATCATCACCGTTATATAAATATCCAAGACCTTTACCTACATCGCATCCCACATAATCATCGTCTGCATTTCCAAGATCGGCATCAGTCCAAACACCAAAATAAGTGTCTGTTAAAGTGTACGTTGAACGGTTAATTATTTGATAATTATAAAAAGTCATATTGTTAAGCTCGTCATTAGTAGAAAAAGCAAAAGCCTGAGCTCTAAATTCCATACCAATTGATGCAGCTCCTGATGTTTGTGTATGGATATTTCCTTTATCGTTATATACCCACCACAAAGTTTGATCTCCGAATAAAACAGAACTTTGATTTCCAAGATTTTCTGATCTACGTTCGGGAGCAGAATTACATTCTTCTTCATCATCTAAATCATAATATGGATAATCACCATTATTAGGATTATAATATCCATCGCCATCAATGTCTTTAAATGGAGCAAGATAATAGTCATAAGCACCATCAGAAGGACCGTGTGCTGGCCAGTTAGTAATTACATCAGGTGTTGTATATCCAGGATAGTCTCTAATTTTTGTATCAGCATCAGAATTAAACCATGCTCTAAAAGTAGAAACTTCATTTTTGGATATTTTAAAATGCCTGTCATATTGGAGGCAAACATTTGCATTAGTACTAGATATCTCGTCTCCAGAAGAAATAAGTGGTCCTGGCCAATAATCATTTCCCTCGTTACGGTGCATTTGTGCAGCCATACGTAGTTGTCCATTAACGTCAACACCACCAATCCAAATAGCTCCAGCATACAAAGACATTTTTCCTGAACCCTTTGGCACTTCATATTTTGCTTTAGAAAGATCCCACCACATATCTCCACCGTTAAGAATTAATGCTCTCACATTATTCAAATCGAGATAAGTCATAGCCGAAGCCGGCACACAACCTGCTGCGTTAATAACTTTTGTTGATTTATCTTTACTACCAGGTCCTTTTTCTGCAAAAGCATAGCTTGAGATAAAAAAGACTAAAACTGATAATGTAATAAAATGTTTAATATTCTTCATTTTTATAGATGTTTAATTACATTCAAATTTATTTATTAAAAATTAAGCATAACACCGAATCTTATTCTGCGAGGCAAACTATAACTAGCAGGATTATTAATAATCATTCTATAATAATTAATATATGCTTCAGGATCGTTTTGAGAAAAGATTTCTGGTTGATTTTTAGCTGCTGTTAAATATCCATTATCATCAGGGTTACCCGTAGTTTCATAAACATTAATAATATTTTCTGTGTCGAACAAATTAGAAACGTCAACATAAACATTTATAGAAGCATGATGTTTATTTTCATCTTCACTCTTACCAAAAGTTAAGTCAAAATCTTTATCAATTCTCATATTAATTGTAGTACGCCATGGTTTGTGAGAACCATTAACAGTACCAACTAAACTATTTGAATTAACATCTCTTTTACTATAAGGTGTACCCGAACTAGTATTAACAGCAATATTTGTTCCAGCATTTGCAAAAATATCTTTACCAAATAATCTTGGTCCATGATAATCTTTACCACTTGGGAAACGATAATCGATAGTACCAACAATTGCATTACGGATGTCAAAGTCATAAGGCATTGTCGCACGTAAATTAGGTAATCCTGCAGCTATTAAACCAGAAGCAGTGGTTGAATTTGAACCTGTACCATTAGCAAACTGCAAGGTATAACTTGCTCTGAAACTTACATTATTAGTTCTTCGCATGTCATATGTAGCGGTAAAACCTTTAACAGTACCAAAGTCAATATTACCCCAAGTTTTATAATCAACAGGATAAGCACCAGCAACATTAATAACCTGAGCCATATCTCTCATCTCTCTATAAAAAGAAGAAAGTTTTAATGAAGACGTTGAACTTATTTTTTGTTGAAAGCCTAATTCATAATCAATAGTTTTTTCTGGTTTTAAATCAGGATTATGCAAATAACCTCCTGCATTTTTATAAATAAATAAATAATCGATAGGGTCTAATCTTCCGTAACCTACTGGACGTTTTGTAAGCACGTCGTAATGAGCGAAGAACAATGCTTCGTCAGAAATAGGAAATGAGAATGATATACGAGGCATTACAGAAATTTGAGGCTCGTAATCGGAATATGAGTTAAGGAAAGATGTTCCTCCCACCTTATCATTAGGATCAATCAAATAAGGAGATATCCCAGTAGATGTATATATTGCATTAGGATCGCTTAATTGATTACCTGTAGCATCATACCAATTTGAACCGCTTCTATAACCTACAATTTCTTTTGGATCGTCAATATTATCAACATAAACTGCAGTACCTTCACCAATACTTTTAGGAATATCTGTGGCTTGAATAATACCACGAGGGTCGTTATCTCCAACTTTATATGATTCAAACATTAAAAATTTATCTTTTAAAACTTTTTGATTTGCGTCATATCTGTCAATACGTAGACCAACATTAAAAATAAGGTCATTAAATGCAAATTTATCTTGAATATAACCTGCTACATAAGTTGGTTGGAAAGGTGCAAGCTCCCTTTTGTATCTAACATTTCCTTGACTATCAGTATAGGTTTCTGTAAAAAACTCTTCAAAACTAGGATTACTATTAAGACGATTACCATGATGGTCGTAACCATAATATGTTACATAATTGTTACCACTATTTAATAATTCATCAGCACTAAAGTAGTCTATTGATAAATCTTCAGGACTGTAAGAATCAATATCAACCCACTCTGTTCCGGCAATTTCGTAAGCATGAGCTTTTCTAAAATTAATATCGAATAATTTTTGTGAATTGGCGTTATAAATTCTATTATAACTTATTGTATCGTTAAAAATTTGTTTTCCATTAGCATCTAAAACAAAATTACCAGCTTGATCTTTCACATATCCTACTTGAGGATTAGAATAGTCAAGTTCAAGAATATGAAAATTCATTAAATTACGTGCCAAATTCCATAGTTCAACAGGACCTAAATTTGAGTTATCACCAATTGAAAAATATCTGTCATTACGTTGCTCGAATTCGAAACCTAGAGATATTGCATGGTCTTTAATATCTGCAGAACCTGCTGCTGAAACTCTGAATTGAGAGTTATCAATTTTTGAATATTTGTCATATTGCTCACCAGGGCTTGAATACAAGCCATATATTGAGTTTGGTTTTTCTCCATTTAACACACCACCACCATTTTGAACCATAACTGAATTCTCGTAGTGACCTGCTGTTTCATTATATAAACCATAATAACGGTCGGTATAATTAGAAATTTCAGGATTTACATCAGAACGATTAAATGAAAAAAGCGTGTCAACAAATCCATTTTGCAACAATCCTGACAAACCAGAAATACTATCAACACCATAAGCGTAAGAATTTATCTTATGTGTTTGGAATTTACCCACATAGCCATAATCAAAAAAGCTGTCTCCATGAGAATCGTCTTCAATTTTTCGGTTATATTTAGAGTAGTCAGCTTGTATTGAGTAATAAGCATTTTTTATTACAGATGCAGATTTTTCATCAGATGAGGAATTTGAAAATTTTTGAGTAAATCTTGCAAAAGTTCTCCAAGTTGTTTCTGTTAGTTCAGGATAATTGTCCCAGTTAAATAAACTGTTAGCATAACCACCTCTTGTTGTAAAACTATATGAATGACGATTTACATAACTTAAATTACCTCCAACAGTGAAGTTCGTATTTTTTGATGGTTTAATATCAAATTTTCCTGAAATATTTGCTCCGTATCTTCCTACATTTTTTCTTGTAGAAATTTTTTCAAAGCTGTTTTTTTGTAAATAATCAGCTGTCAATGTAGTAATATTACCTGTAGCAGAAGGCACAATCGGATTTTTGACAATACTATCAAGAACATTGTCTTTCACTTTCCACATGCCTATTGCAGATGGATAATCATCTTCAACATAAGTAAGCTCTCCTGACAAGAAAAATCCTGCAATAGGGGTTTTTGTTACTTTAGTTGCATCGTTAGGGTCAACTGTTTTTTTGGAGATTAGAGGACCTGATAAGTTTAAACCTAATAGGTTCTCATTAAATTTATCTAAAAATTTTGAAGTAGTTATCTCAATTCCTCCAAACATTGTTCGAGAAGGGCCTTTAGTTGTAATACTTATAATACCACCAGTTGCATCACCATACTTAGCATCTAAACCACCGGTAACAACAGCAACCTGTTCGATAGCAGATTTAGGTAAACTTCGTGAACCACGAACTTTTACACCATCTATATAGTAAGTAGTAGCTTCTTGACGAGCACCACGAACACTTTTAATTTCGCCGTCTTCTTGAAATACACCACCCACAGTTGAAGCAACAGACTCTGCTGAACGACCCGACATTTTAGCAATGTCTTCAGAAGTTACCGTACCTCCTGTTTGAGTATTATCCTTACTGATTAAAGGAACTTTATAATCAACAACAACAACCTCTTCGAGTTGTTCACTTGAACCTTCCAAAAGAAGATTAAGGAATCTAATTTTATCAGAATAAATAACAACACCATTCATCTGTAATGTAGAATAACCAACATAAGATGCTTTGACCACAAATTTACCTGCGGGAATGGGTTTAATTGTATAGTTACCATCAAAATCGGAAGTTCCTCCTCCTACCATATTTCCGTTAAGCTCAACAACCACATTGGCAAAAGGAATAGGTTCCTTGGTCGATTTATCAATAACTGTCCCCTTTAATGCTCCTGATTGGGCAAAAAGTCCAATAGAAAAAAAGGAAACAAAAATAATAAGAAGTAATTTTCTAATCATAGTAAATTATTTTTGAAATAAATAAAAAAAAATCTTTTTAAAATTAAAGTTGTAAATATATGTATTTATAAGCAATATCTCCAAGAAAATAGTGCTATATTTTAATGATATTTTTCATGTTTTAAAACTCTTTCTTCTTTAAAATTTCGCTATACACAATAGCTTGAGGCAAATCAAAATCTTCCAACACATTAAAATATTGGCTTTTATCTTCTTCTTCGGGTGTCTTTTTTACTATATTTTTATTAATGTTAATTTTCCTTTTTTCTGGCTTGTTAATCGCTTCCGGTTCTTTTTCAATATAAGCTTCATCACTTGAAATTTCTTCTAAATCAAAATCATTTCCTAATAATGATGAAAAAATGCTTGACGAAAATTGTTTTTTTTGTTTACCAGGAACAGTATTTCGTTTTTCCTTTTCTTTTTTCTTTTTTATAAAACTAAAAAATAATGAGGCAATAATAACTATTATATATAATATTGTTTGTGTATTGCTTTTCATTTTTTTTAATTTTAGTTAACAAAAATATAAATATATAAATAAAAATTCTAATTTTAGATGTTTTTTTTCTTTTGGATTTAGTTGTACTTGTTTTTTTACGATCTTTTTTTAAAAAAAAACTTACTGTATCCTTACTTTCTTAAATCTCTTAAATTTTGATTTATATGTAAAATATAGTCGCTCAAAAAAATTGTATCTGGGCTTATTTTTGTTATATCTATCTGCCTTACGTTTTGAACGCTTCATTCTTTTTTGTACTTTTTTCGTTTGTTTCTTTTTTTTGTAATTCTCTACGTCATTGGTTTGTTGTTTTTCTCTTTTGTTTTTCTTTTTTGCTACTTTCCAATTACCAAAGCTTATTTTTATTTCTTTAATCCTATATTTTAATCCAAGGCTTCTTTTTTTTTGCGATGACTTTTTATCTGCCGAATATCGTTGCTGGGGATATAAAAACAAGGGGGTTAAAAATATAACATTTAAGATGATAATTTTTTTTAAAAAAAATTTCATTAATTTTACAAAAAAAAAAACATGAATAATCTACTTAGGTCAACAAAATTATATCTTTTTTTTATATTTATTGCAATTTCATTCTTATTTATAAGGTGTGATAAAAGTAATATTCCTGATATTCCGGTTAATTTCACAATAGAAATAGACGACCCCTTGTTTCTCGACTTAATGGTACCCGGGAATCATGTTTTTATGAAAAATACCGGCGTTAACGGATTAATAATATACCGATCAGGAATTAATGAGTTTCTTGCTTACGACAGGACATGCACATACAAGCCCGAAGATAACTGTGCAGTAATAGATGATAAAAATTCATCTATATTGTTACAGTGCCCTTGTTGTGGCTCAAAATTTAGTTTGGATTATGGTTATCCAACCGATGGCGAAGCTACCAAATCATTAAAAAAATATAACACAAATTTTGACGGTACATTTTTGCATGTTTATAATTAATGTGTGTTTTTATTATTTCATCCTATTCTAAGCTTACAAGGTGATTTTAACCAGTCATGCTGGACTTGTTTCAGCATCTGTTAATCGTTGAAAAACAATATTTTTTATTCTCAACGAAGATAAGGGCTTTGACTTACTAGATAATTGAAGCACAAGCGATAAGCTTGCACTAATGGGGATTTATGCTTTTCAAAATCTCAAAAATTTGGAAAATATTTTAAAGTGCCGTAGGTACGTCCTGTTTCAATATTTTGATGTTCTCAAAATTTATCGGACATCCGTATTTCTAATTATAATAATTGAACCCCTTCAGGGTTCTTTTTTATTTCATATTTTCCCCCTGCATTTCATACAGGGTTATTCTTATTAAATCCCTTCGGGATTATTTATTTTTGTAAAAACCTTCCAGAGTTGCAAAACCTGAAAGCGTTTCTTTTAATATCCACAATTAGCCGTTGCACGGAAGTATTAATTAAATGTAAAATAAATTTTAATTGATTGTTATTAATTCGCATACCCGTTCCACGGCAGGAAAAATAAAAAATGGAATTCCTCAGTCATGCTTCTTTCGGAATAACGGATAGTTTGTTCGTGTCATGGCTTAATGCTCGACGAGTTTAAATGATTTTAATTTCCGCTCATTCTAAAAACAGTTCTAATGGTTTTTATGGTTAAAATAAAATCCAGTTTTAGCGACCAGGTATCAATATATTGTAAGTCGAGTTTCATCCAATCGTTGAAAGAAATTGTGTTACGACCAGATACTTGCCAGATGCACGAAATTCCGGGTTTCATAGACAAACGACGAAGCTGCCAGCGTTCATATTTTTCTACTTCTTTGGGTAGAGGAGGACGAGGACCAATAATCGACATCTCACCTTTTAACACATTTATAAATTGAGGTATTTCATCAATACTGGTTTTTCTGAGAAAACGACCAATTTTAGTGATACGCGGATCATTTTTTATTTTAAAAACAGGACCGTCTTGCTCATTTTTATGTTCTAATTTGGCACGTAATTTTTCTGCATCATTAACCATAGTGCGAAATTTATAAACATAAAATTCGCGTTTTCGTAGGCCAATTCTTTTTTGTTTAAAAAAAACAGGTCCTTTCGAATCTATTTTTATCAGTAAAGCAATTAATAATAGAAAAGGGGCACTTAGTAATAAAATGATGAAAGAAAAGATATAGTCTAAAATTAATTTTGAGTGTAAGGCAATATAATTTGACGGAGTATTGTAAATGGTATAAAAAGGTATTTCTCCAAAATAATCGATATGCCCGTGGGTAGAAAGCATGGTGAAAAATTGCGACTGAATTCGAAAAATAACGCCTACTTCTTTGCACGAAAAATAGTAAGGAGCTATTTCTGCCTCGTCAAACTTTTTTTTGCAATAAACAAGTTCGTCAACTGTATGAGTGTCAAGTAAATTTTCAAAATCAACATCTTCATGATAAATATTTATTTTATCTCCGTAAAGGCTTTCGATTGTTTTAGATTTGGTAATTATGCCAACTATTTTGTAACCAAACTCTTTAGCCTGCATTAGTCCTGAAATAATGTCTTTACTGCTTTTATCGCAAATGAGAAGCATGTTGCGTGTGTTAAGCCCTTTTCGGCGATAGCGTTTTATAAGATTATTAAACAATATTTTGAATGAGTATAAAACAAATAAATCAATAATGCTAAAAATAAAAATAGCAATTCGGCTTATATCCTCAAGCTTAAATGTAAAAATAAATAAAAACAAAACTGATGTACCAATCAGAACAACAGTAACATAATCGATAAAAACAGAAGAGTAAAGTTTAATTCTGTGGAATTCGGAGAGGCGAAAAATTTTAACCAAAATAAACCACACAGGTATTATTGCAAAAAAAAGAATTCGGTATTCGTTGTTAAATGCAAAACTAAAGCTAGATTGACGTATATATCCTGCAATAAAAAAAGAAACAATAGTTAAAAACACATCTATGGATGTGAAAAGATTGTTTATTGATTTTTCTTTTTCTCTTAACATGATGATTAATTACGAATTAAGAATTGTGAATTGCGAATTGTGAATTGCGAATTTAAAATTTTGTTTCAAATATATAAAGAAAAAGCCCATTTATTATGTAATTTTCAAAATCTTAAAGATTTGGAAAAATTTCTACGAGGGTTTGAAACCCTTGTGCTACGAAATGAATTTAAGGTCGGAGGCTTCGCTAGATATTAAGTATACAGGTTTATTCTTATTTTATAGACCTTAAGGTTTCTAAAACCTTAAGATACTGTGATTAAAACCAAATTTATTTTTACTTTTTTTATAAAATTTTTTTATCTTTGCTTATTATAAAG
>JADFUR010000020.1 GCA_015222055.1 Bacteroidota bacterium
ATAAATTGAACGCAGATTGCTTGTTTTCCTAAAAATTTATTTGTATTTTAAAAATTTTATTCAAACTTACAGTCTGTGCTCTGTTGCTCATGCAGGGCACACACAAAGTGTCATATGTAATGCGGGTTTCAGTGATTATTTTGGCTGTGGCTCGTTGTTGCAACACCGCCAACTCGTCTTTGACGACTTGACGAAAAATTTAAAACATTTAATAAACTAATTGGCTCTGTGCAAACTTGAAAGTTTACCAATTTTTAATCCCGCACTACACATAGCATAACCGTCAGACTGCCGTTAGCAAGCATTTTCCAAATTTGCGACGAGATAGTCCGCTCCAATAAAAATAATATTTTTCAAACTAGAATTAGAAAGAATACTCAATTTGTTCCATATTAATTGGAATAAATATTATATCTTTACAAAAAAATAAAATTGAATTTAATACGTAAAGATAAATTGCTGAAACTGAAACAAAAAAATTAAGGCAATGTGAAGCTTTCAAAGGCAATTGATAAGTTGATAATGGACATTGAAAGTTCTGAATGGAAGAGCAAATTGGAAGTAATGGAATCACGACCTGATGCAGATAGAGTTCATAGTGATATTTTTTTCTTTTTCGATATTAATATTCATAGGACAATAATTTTAATTGCATTTAATGAGCAAGAAGCTGAAATCCTTTGGGCTGGAAATCATGCAGAATATGATAGTCCTTTCAAAGGAAAAAAAAGAATAATAGAAACATGGTTAAGAAATCACGGAAAAATTAAATAGTACGAAAATGGATAAGTTGGAAATAGATAATATATTGAAATTGAAAGAACTCAAAAGTGAATTGGAATTTGAAAGAGCTACTTCTATTTATGGAAAATTAAGATGGATGACGAAAGATGATAACTCATTAGAACCGATACGTCAGCATTTAAAATCTTTAATAACTCAGTATGAAGAAAATCATTGGAATGACGAATCAGGAATAAGTGATGAGCAGATTACTGAAAGTGATATTGCAGAAAAAATTGTTAGCTCAGAAAATAAATTCACCCAGAAACGAAAAGATTTGATTAGGAGAAAATTAAAAGAAGCTGGCATTTCGCAACAGGATTTAGCTAAAATATTGGGACACCGACCAAATTATATGTCAGAATTGATAAATGGTGTACGTCCATTTTCAAGGGATGATATTGTTGTCCTTTATAGACTTTTTGAAATTGAATTTAAAGATTTAGTTCCTCCGTTTTTAAAATCAGAAGTGACTAATCATATAAAATTGACACTTAGAAGATTGAAAAATAAAAAAGTAAAATTGAAGATAAAGGACTTGGAAACAGTATAAACGTTTGCTAACACGCAATATAAAAAATTAGGTAAAATGTGCTGAACATAAGCAAATTAACAAAAAATAAACGGTGTCGTAAATTGAAAAATTGGTATTTTAAATTGCCCAAAATTTCATATTTCCATCTTTGTGTGGCATTTTAATCGAATTCACCAATTTAATACAAATGCAAGAAAAAAGGGCTCCATTTAAAAAAGTCTCAGTGAAATACCAACCAAAAGGACTTTCGATTCTTTATGAGGATCATGAGATTCTTGTTGTTGATAAAATAGCTGGTCTGTTGACCATAGCAACTGAAAGAGAGAAGCAGAAAACAGCTCATTTTATTTTGAATGATTATGTAAAAAAAGGGAATGTACGATCAAAAAATCGTGTATTTATAGTACACCGTCTCGATAGAGATACTTCAGGGATTCTAATTTTTGCAAAAAATGAAAATGTAAAACGTTATTTACAGGATAATTGGAAAGAATTTAGTAAAAAATATTTTACAGTAGTGCATGGTAAACTTAAAGATAAAGAAGGCATAATCACATCATATTTAACGGAGAACAAGGCATTTAGAGTATATTCTGTAAATGACCCTGATAAAGGAAAGTTTTCTAAAACAGGCTACAAAGTCATTAGAGAATCGAATAAATATAGTTTGCTGGAAATTAATCTCTTTACGGGTAGAAAAAATCAAATTCGTGTTCACCTGTCTGAAAAGGGACATCCTGTTGTCGGAGACAAAATTTACGGAATTGCAGATAACGGAATTAAAAGGTTAGCTCTTCATTCTGCTTCACTTTCAATAAGACATCCATTAACACAAAAAGAAATGAATTTTAAGACTAAGATTCCTCTTTATTTTAAAACGCTGGTAAAATTAAGAGAAGAAAAACATGAAAACTAGAAACTTTGTTGTTTGAGTTAAATAATACAATCCAAAAATAAAAAAACAGCCTGTAATCAAGTAAGCGGCTGACGGTCAAATAACCGCCAGTGCACCTCTCACAGACCTGCTGAGCGATAGTCGAAGTGCCACCAAGCTTACGGTTCCCGTTCTTGGCAGTTCATTAGACATAAAAAATTTTGAGCTGTACTTCTCTTGGTACAGTTCTAAAAGATTTTCGAAATTGCACTGAAAAGGAAAGGCATCCCATTCTTTTCAGCCTTTCAATTGTTACCGTCGTTCTCATTATTGGGCTTTGGGCTATTACACATAAATATTTTTATATTTATGTGTAATCATCGGCGTATCATACAAATCGTAAACCTCGCTTTTCTAACTCTTTATCCAGTTCTTTTAAGATAATATTAGATAACAAAGAAGTATATAAAAAGAGCGAAGGCTGATATTGGAATAATGTTTACAATTTATAATCTTAAAAAGATAATTAACACAATCGGGTTCAGTGCTTTGAAGGAGTATTCGAAGATTAATTCTCACTTGTTTTTAATCGTAATAAATCTTATTAGAAGCAAAATAATACCTTTTGAGGCATCACTAATTTTAAAAAAAAGCAAACGGTTTTTATTGAAAAGTAGCCTTAAAAAAGCTTATTTTTGATAAATTGTTAATTAAATACAATGGTTTTTAGACAAACTGCCGTTGTCCCTAATTATTAAATACTACGAAAAAAAAAGGATGTACTCAATTTTAAGTTAAAATATTAGACAGAAGTAATGGTTTCAAGGTTCTTTTAATCACTATTGTAGACCTGATTTATTTGGACTTAATAATTTTCGGATTTTTCATTATTCGTCCCGACAATTTCGCAAAATTTTTATTCCACGAATTTGCGACCATGATAAATTGTGATTTATTGATACTGTCTGCTAACTGGTAAATCATGTCATATTTATCAAGAGCATAAGATTCTGCATCATCAACCACAAACATTCTTATTTTGGCAAGACAAATTCCATTTATCTTTACCAATTCTTTCAGACGTTTAGGTGTTCCAATAAGCACATCCAATCCTTCGTAAATAATATCTTTCTGATACTGTATTATACCCTTATCAAATACTGTGAATGTTCTTAAATTGGTATGCTTACCAAGAATTTTAAATTGGGCTTCTAACTCAAAAGCTTTTTCTTTTGTAGCTGCCATAATAATAGCTCGGGGAGCTTCTTCGAATAACTCTTTTAGCTGTTGAATAACACCAATTACAATGGCAGTTGATTTACCAGACCCTTCGGGCGAAACAATAAAAAGATCGGCTCCTGATTTAATTTGAGGTATACTCGTACTCTGTATTTCTTTTGAGTTATTGTCAAATCCTGCATCATTCAGTCCAGATACTAATTCCGGAATTAATTTTTTTAAATTCATTTATATTCTTTCGTTCTAGGCATGTCATTTATAAAAATACAAAGCTAGTTAAAATTTATTGTTTTGAACCTTTTATACTAATCCTCTTCTGAATTTTTCAACTTTCAAAGAAGTAACTTACTCAATTAGTATTACTTAAATTATTTTAAAATGAAAATCACAATACAGTTATTGGGATTATTTATAAAGCTTTGTGGCGGGAATTTGTTTTTTTAATTTCTAATGTAAAACGTGGATATAAAAATGAAAATCAGATACGTAGAATAAAAAATTATGCACAACACCTAAGAAAACAAAAGCACTGTAGAGCAAGGTCTTCTACAGCTTTTATATTCGATGTTGAACTAAACCAAAGGTAACAGATTGCTTATTATGAAGGTGATTTGAGCTAATATATAATTTTTATTTTTGTAACGAGTTTTAATTCTATCAAAAAATTTAGATTAATTTCCATAATATTTATTTTTTTAGTTTTTAGGCATTACTAAGCTAAAGCACATAATTAATTATACTGTATATTATTTTTGATTTGGCTTGATAAAAAAATGACATATCACCAGACATGTCATTTCCATTAAAAAAAAACAAACTATTTATTAAAACTTAATCCCCAAAGTTGCCATTATAATATTTGATTTCGAATCTAAATTAACTTCTGAACTATGCTCGCTATAAAGATAATATTTTTGCGATTGTGTTGAATGAAGAAATGCTAAATCGAAAGAATAATTCCCCTGACTTATTCCAAAACCTCCAGAATAAATTGAATATGTAGCATCATGATTTGCTTCACTTGAAACATAAGGACTGCCATAATAAGCATACCCGCCTCTAAAATTAAAAGGACCAAATTTGTATTCAGCACCAAGTTTTAAATTACCTGTTGCAGTATAACGAGTTGAAACATTCGCATTTTCATTTGTAAATGTGTAATCGTCAGCTCTTAATCGAGAAGAAGAATAATCAATGTATTCATAATCAACACTTATTATTGCTGTCTTTTTAATCACAAATGCAAGACTACCAATAAATTTTGCGGGAGTAGTTAATTGATAATTATAATTCTGATTTGATTTTTCAGATGTATTTATATCTGTGCCCTCAACATAATCAATTGTTGCGTCAACACTAGAAGAATATTCATCTGTCAAATCAAAAAAAGTAGGTGTATGAACAGCAGCTCCTATTCTCATCCAATAGATTGGTTTGTAAATTGCTCCAAACTTAAAATTAAAACCATTACCTTTTGTTATTAAATGGTTATGATAATTAAATGACACTAAATTTTGTATATTATTATTAATATCAATCTCAGAATAATCGGTATTTTCCTCATACAAAACACTTTGATAACCAAATGTAGCACCCAAATAAAGTTTATTAGTATAATTTGCCCCAAACGAAAAATAATACTCTCCCATTCTACCTTTTGTTCTTATTGATTTATTTTGCAATTCACCATAATGACCATCTACTAAATAATCACTCACATATCCAGTTTCTGGATTCTTATATATTAAATCACTATTAATAAATAAATCGGCTTGAGATTGAATATCTTTATTAGTTGAGTTTGCAGCATCCACATAATAATCTAATAATGAACTGTTAGAATTTACGCCTTCAATAATAACATTTTGATTAAAATCATTTATTCGATTATATCCAATAGCATAATTAATATTCATCCACCCTGTTTGTTCTTGTTCTGTATTTATTGATTTAACATAACCAATATTATTAAGATTCATATTATAAGCATTATCAACTAAATTATTTCCATAATATTTAGAGCTAGCTTCATTATAATTCAGGCTTGGAGTAAATGAAAATTTACTTGAACGAAAGACACCTATTCCTGCGGGATTAAAACTTAAGGCTGAAAGGTCTCCACCAAGAGCTCCAAAAGCCCCCCCCATACTCATATAACGGGCTGTTCCTCCATAAAAATTTTGAGAATATCGCAAAGCATCAACTTCATTTTGTGCAAACAATGCTGTTGAAACAAACAAAAACACTATTATTAATTTTATTGATTTCATCTTATATATTTTTTAAATTTTTCACCATTTTATTAAAATCATTTATATTTAAATCTATCTTCTATGACGTGTAGAAGAACCAGAATTTGAACTTGATTTAGTATTTGAACTGGAACTTGAACTGGAACTTGATCTAGAACTGGAGCTTGGTCTTGAACTTGAACTTGAACTTGAGCTTCTTCTACTTGGCGAATAGTTTGAAGAAGAACTACTGTTGCTACGCGATTTTGAATAATTTGAACTAGAGCTTCTTCTATTAGGAGTATTATTTAAATTACTAGTTCTCGTTGGTGTTCGTGATGTCGACCTTGAATTATATGATTTTGATGAATTGCTTTTTGAAGAATTATAATTTGTATTATAAGCAGGTTTCTTACTATTATATTGTTTTGAATAACTTGGCGTGTAGCCTCTGCTGTTATTCACATTTGTTCGTTGCTTGTTATTTTTACTGCTAATTCTTGGTTTACTATAGTTAGGAAAAGTATTAGTATTAGTTCTAGTAGAAGAACGAGATTTACTATAATTACCAGTATTTAATCGCCCCGTAGTTGTGCTTATTCTTTGTTTGTTGATTTTCGAATTTGCAGAATTAGCCTGTCTCGTTGAACTTACATTACGAGTTCGTATAGTAGCAGAGCCTGCTGAGGAAGTAGTCGTTCTACTTCTATTTGGCTTGCTTGAATTAAGAGTTGAATTTATTGTATTCCTATTTACAGTCCCTGAAGACGAAGCTGAAGAACCGGCTTGACTTGCACGAGTTCGTGATGATGTCGGCATCCTGTAAAGACCATTTTTTGCATTATGGCTAAACCCATTTGTAACAATTGAAGCTCTGTGCCCATAATTATTTCTGTTCCAAGATGTTGACCCATAATATGGATAATAATCATTTGGATAAAAGCCACCATAAAAACCACCATAAAAACCACCGTAATAACCTTGGGAATAAGGATGATATGAATAAAAATTATTTCTGTAAGGATTATAAAAGGAATCGTAGTAATAACTATAAGGATAGTTATAGTTATATCCAAATGAAAATGAAGGGGTATAATAATATGGACTGTAAAAAGAATTCCCAAAAGTCGAATTCCAGCCAAAATTCCAACCAAAATTATTATTTCCGTTGTTATAATAAGGATCATAATTATTTATTCCATTATCATAATTCAGAGTATTATTTGATCCATTATAATTTTCTTCATATACTATTGAATCGTTATTATATTCCTGTATATTATATGTTTCGGGAATTTTTGGTGAGACTTGAGCAACATTTTGCTGAACATTATCATCATCATTGGGATTATAATAAATATCATCTGAATATCCAGAATTCATATACACCCCGGTGCTACATGCTGTAAAAAATAAAGACAATAAAACTAAAGTTTTTGTTAATGTTTTCATAATTGTTCCTCCTATTTACTAAAATTTAATATATTTTTCATTTACTTTGTAAAATCAAATTTCATTATAGCAAATGCAATAATTATACCAAAGATTGATATGGCTAAAGTTTTAATAAGTAGAAAAGAAAATTATTCACAATGGTACAACGATTTAGTTATAAAAGCTGACTTAGCAGAAAATTCTGCAGTAAGGGGTTGTATGGTAATCAAACCCTATGGTTATTCTATATGGGAAAAAATGCAAGCTGCATTAGACATTATGTTTAAAGAAACAGGACACTCAAATGCTTATTTTCCTTTATTCATTCCAAAATCTTTTTTTAGTCGTGAAGCAAATCATGTTAAAGGTTTTGCTAAAGAATGTGCAGTTGTTACTCATTATAGGTTAAAAAATGACCCGGACGGGAAAGGAATAGTTGTTGACGAAGATGCAAAACTGGAAGAAGAATTAATTGTTAGACCTACATCTGAAACTATTATTTGGAATACTTATAAGGGCTGGATACAATCTTATCGCGATTTGCCAATTTTATGCAACCAATGGGCAAATGTTGTAAGGTGGGAAATGCGAACACGTTTATTCTTACGCACTACAGAATTTTTATGGCAAGAAGGCCACACAGCTCATGCTACTAAAAATGAAGCTTTGCAAGAAACAAAACAAATGATAAATGTTTATGCTGAATTTGCTGAAAAGTGGATGGCAATGCCAGTTATTATAGGAACAAAAACTGAAACTGAACGATTTGCTGGAGCAATTGACACATACACAATTGAAGCGTTGATGCAAGACGGCAAAGCATTACAGTCTGGGACATCACATTTTTTAGGACAAAATTTTGCTAAAGCTTTCGATGTAAAATTTGCAAATAAAGAAGGAAAACTTGACTATGTATGGGCTACATCCTGGGGCGTTTCAACCAGGCTTATGGGTGCATTAATAATGGCTCACTCCGATGATAAAGGATTAGTGTTGCCTCCCAAACTAGCTCCTTTTCAGGTAGTTATTGTTCCTATTTACAAAAATGCAGAACAATTAGAAAAAATTAGTGAGATTGTTAAACCATTAATGCAAAGACTTAAAGCAAAGGGTATTAGTGTAAAATATGATGACAGAGACACTCAAAAACCTGGTTGGAAATTTGCTGAATATGAATTAAAAGGCGTTCCTATAAGACTTGCTCTTGGTGCTCGCGACCTTGAAAATAAAACTATTGAGCTTGCCAGACGTGATACTCTTGAAAAAGATACATATCCTCAAGAAAATATTGAAAGCAGAATTGAAACATTACTTGACGATATTCAAAATAATATTTACACCAAGGCTTTTCAATATAGAAAAGAGAACACTCATAAAGTTGATACTTACGATGAATTTAAAAATATCATTAATAATAAAGGAGGTTTTGTATTAGCTCATTGGGATGGAACGGCAGAAACAGAAGAAAAAATTAAAAAAGAAACAAAAGCCACTATTAGATGTATTCCTTTAGATAATGAAATGGAAGAAGGTAAATGTATTTATTCTGGAAAACCATCTAAACAAAGAGTGATATTTGCAAAGGCTTATTAAAAAACTGCTAAGGCATATGAATAAAAGCTAAAGTATTTACTATTTAGAGTTTATCTATAAAGGTGCCTATTTGTCATTCCGAAGCGAGGCACGAGGGAGGAATCCCTTTTTAAATTGAAGGGAATTCCTCCCTACGGTCGGAATGACAGCATTAATTGATCTTTTTCGGATTTAAAAGGAGAAACATAAGTTATATGTTTCTCCTTTTTTTATTATTCGAAAATTTAATTTACCAAAAAAATTTTACTTATAATCTGAACTAATTATATTTATAAATAATAATTACTCTTAAAAAAATTATTAACTTTGTTTGCAAACGAACAAACACGTTAAATATTATGCAAAAAAAAGATGCTACAGAACTAATTCTTAAAACATTATCTGAAAAATCAATAATTAAATAACAAATTTATCACAACACCTTTAAAGTATTTAAGAGTATGAAAAAGGTCTCGAAATATTTAATTACCAATTATAAAAAGCAACTTAAAAACAGCCCTAACAAAATTGCTCTTGAATATAAAGACAGAGGCTCATATGAAGCAGAAATAAAAGTAGCAGGAGACTTGATAATATCAAATATGCACACAAATATTTTTGATTTTGATAAAGATCATAGTATTTGGAAAATACCTTATGTTGAAAATAATGAAATGAATAGTTATTGCGGAATTATAAACATTTATAATTTTTTGTCAGATTCTTTTAAATACGACAGATTAAATGACGTAGGTTACTTAATAGGCAGAATTTTTATTAATAAAGACAATCACTATTTTGTTGAAGGTAAAAGACAATTGGGATTTTTATATAATGACTTTGGCAATGCCATTATTGATACAAAAGCAATAAAAAATATAATTCAATCAGCAATACTTTATACACTAGATTTTGATTTACTAGTACCTCCTTATGAAAATATGCAGGTTGCTTCTGTTGCACAAATGAAACAACGTATTAATAAATCAAAAATCCAAACTGGTAAACGTTTAGGTTTTAAATTTTACTCAGATGAAAAATTAAAATAGACAACTATTTAATTGTTAGAAGAATTATTTTTCGTATAAAATAGACCTCCAATAATTGCGGTAAATGGTGCAACCAAAATTAAACCGAAACTTCCAACTAGTGTATGTAATATTTCAGCAGAGACATAATTGATGTTCAAAATATTAATTGTTGGCGTGCCTTGTCCCATAAAAACAAGCAGCATAGCAGTAAAACCTCCGGAATAAGCCAGTAAAAGAGTTGTTGTCATTGTTCCCACAACAGCTTTACCAACAGCAAATCCTGATTTAATTAAATCTTTACGAGATATTGTTGAATGCTTTTTTACTATTTCATTTTGAGAAGCTGATATATCCATTGCAATATCCATTACTGCACCAGAAGAAGATATAAAAATTCCTGCTAAAAAAATCTCTGTTAAGTCTAAATGAGGAAAGCCCGAATATAAAAGGGTTTCTGAAAATGGTTGAACAGCACCATTAATATAAAAACCTTTTCCAAAAAACACCGACAACAAACAAGTAATAAAAACACCTGTAATGGCTCCCAAAAAAGCAACCAAGCCTTTTTTTGTAAATCCTGCAATGAGAAAAATTATGACAAAAGTTAAAATTGAAATTGCTATTAATGATAATAAAATTGGGTTATAGCCTTTTAAAATTAATGGAAATAAAACCTTTAAAACAAGCATACCAGCAAAAACAAAAGAGAGAACAGCTTTTGCTCCGGTATAACCAGCAAAAATAATTAGAAAAACTATAAACAAAGCCAATAAAAATAACTCTATATTAATTCGATAATGATCAATAACATTTACGTCAATTACTTTTGAATTTTGTTTGTTTAAATCAATAGTAACAAGAGCATTATCTCCTTTTTGAAAAATTTTATCAAACTCCATTTTCCCAATAAGATGGTTAACAGCTTGAAAAGTTTCTCCTTTATATTTCCCTTGTTTTACTAATACTTCTAATTTTTGTTCTCCTGTCTTAATAATACCAAATTGCAAAATATTTGCATTATCGACATTTACAATTTGAGCTTTAACTCTTATTGAATTTGGATATTGTTTTTCAAAACCTGTTGGTGTAAAAAACAATGCAATAATTATTATAAAAACTATTATTACAAATAAAGCATCTCTGTTGTGAAAAAAAGAATTTAAATTGTTTTTTATTTTAAGGCTCATTTATTGCTTCTTAAATTTTATTTGAGTTATTATATTATGCGTAATATGATTTGTTATTTTCAGATGTTTATTCTTCATATTCCATAATATTATAATTCTTTTACAGGATTAACAAGCTTTTTATATGTTTATAATTTAATTCCGAATTAAAAATTATAGCTATTTGAAGTTTTTACGGTTTTAATAACACTTCCGAATTTCAAATTTCAGTCTATAATCATTCCCTTTGTTAAAATTTATAATGGACGTTTCACGTAATTTGTTGTTTTGGTTTAATGACTATAACTTTGACACTTCCAGGTCTTTCAGACACTGGAAGGTCTATAAATAAAAAACAATTCTGTATAAAAGTATTATTACTCAACACCCAAAACAGTCATTATTTTTTTTGGCACTTCGGTATTATCATAATAACCTTTAAAAATTTGCGATCCAACTCCCTGAGCATGAACAGGAACAGGCATTCCAGTATGTGAATAAGTCGTCCATGCAAGGCCTACTTTATTATCTAAAATTCTTGTTGCTGCAAGAGTAATAGGTTCATAACCTCCGTAAAGAAGATAAGTTTGACTATTACGTTTCTTATTCTTTTGTTTCTTACTCATCTTATTCTTCTTATGTACTTTTTTATTTTTGTTTGAAAAACTTTCAACATAAGCAGCAAAAATTTGTTTCTTTTCAAATTCAGTCAATTCCAATCCTTTTTCTTTATCTCCTATTCCAAAATTATTTTCAATTAATTTTAATATCTCCTCAAATGAAGGTTTTGTCTTATTTTTTTTATAATTATTAATAATATTTGAAAACTCTTCAAAAGATACTTTTTGATATTTTAAATTTTGCAATGATGATTCATAACCCATGCCTGCAAATCCGAGGGTCATACCTCCTGTTTCATGATCACTGACAACAACAATTAAAGTTTCTTTAGGGTGTTTTTCATAAAATTTAAGTGCAACCTTAACGGCATTATCTAAATCAAGAACCTCGTGAATTGTTGTAGCAGCATCGTTAGCATGACAAGCCCAGTCTATTTTACCGCCTTCAGCCATAATAAAAAATCCTTTTTCATTATCAAGCAATTCAATAGCTTTTGTTGTAAAATCGGCAAGACTTATATCTTCCTCGGTCTGATCAATAGAATATCTAAGAGTATTTCCCATAGCCATAATCGGACCAATCGCTATAACTTTACCAGATTTAGTATTTAGTTTATTAAACTCTTTTTTAGTTTTTATATATTTATAACCACTTTCCTGAGCAAATTCAACTAAATTAATTGTTTTGCCATCGCGTATTTCTGAGCTTTCTTTAAAATCACCTCCTCCAAAAAAATCAAAATTGCTATTAATAAGGTCAAGCGAAATATCAAAAAACATTCCCCTTGATGGTTGATGAGCATAGAAACAAGCAGGTGTAGCATGATCAATATCAACAGTAGTTATAATCCCTACTTTCATACCTTTTTCTTTAGCCATTTCGGCTACAGTTTTTAGTTTGTTTTGATGATCACCATCCATTGATATTGTAGAAATGCTTGTTTTGTGACCTGTTGCAAGTGCCGTTCCGGCAGCAGCCGAACCTGTTATATAACGGTTTTGAGCATAAGTTGTAACATAACCTTGCGTAGCTAATTTACTTATGCTTAAACGCTTAACACCAATCTCGCCCTGTAAAGCAGCCATGTAGTTTTCTGCCGAATTAATTTGAGTTAAACCCATACCATCGCCAATAAAATAGAAAACGTATTTTGCATGCTTTCCCGAATATTTCTCATTATTATTATCCTCAGATATAGATTGCGAACAAGAAAAACTCATTCCTGTTATTGCAACAATAGCAATAGATATAAATAATACTTTAATGTTTTTTTTATCTATTAAATTCATACGAAAACTTTTTTTTATTAATTAAATTTATCCAATCTCTTTTTTATTAAAAGCATTAACGAAAAGAACATCTCCAATATTATCAAAACCTTCAAATACTTCTTTACCTGAATGCTTTATTTGTTCAGGAATAAAGCCAATAAGTGTTAATCCGGCATCAGCTGATCTTTCATTAATAATTGATTTACTAGAAATACCTTCACTAATTTTAATTATCTCGATATTCTTTTTGGGGATAGGCAACCTTCCCGAAAGAATTAACTCAGATAGTTGCAGCCTTGTTTCTTCAACTTTATTTTCTTCACAAATATCAAAAATTTTTATTTTCCCTTTTTTCCAGTCAGAATGCCCAATAATAATATAACTCAATAAAATCATTAAACTATAATTTTCAGCATCAAGGTTTCTAATCCATATATGTATTCCATTTTTTGCTATTAAGTTCCTTGTTGAACTTGCCAAAACACAAACATCATAATTACCAGCTCTTACTAATGAATAATTATCAATAATCTGGTCAAGATTGACAGGAGATTGTTTATCGAATTCAAAAATAATCATATTATTATCTAATCCTGAAATGCCCGGGAGCTGAATTATTTGTGCAATTGCGGATGTGTAAGAAGGAGATATTATTGTGTCTATAAAAACATTTGTATTAATTTTTTCAGAATTTTCAACAAGTTTGTCTAGTTCCTGCTTTGCTCTATCGTGAATTGATTTAGAATAATATCCTTTAATTAAATGAATATATGTACCAAAGCCATATTTATGAGAAATCCAGTTTAACAAAACCTGAGCTTTGTCTCTATCGAAAGAATCTGTTGATACACAAACAGCGGCAGGTCTCCAGCTATTTGAGTGATTAATTTTTTTTGTTCGCTGAAGATAAACTTGTAAACTGCGATTAATTTGAAAAAGAGCTCCTTGAAAAATTGTCTCAAGACCTTTTCTTTCTTTATGATAATAATTTACATACAAATATATTACAACAATAAATACCAAAGCAAGAAATGCATAAAGAGGACTTATTTTGAACATGAACCAAACACTAAACAAAAACCCAACAAGAGAAAAATACCACTTTGATTTGAATGAAGGACGATAAGACGGAGAGGAACCAAAATGATTAAGAAAAGATATTAAACATATTGAGCCGTAAGTAAGCATAAAAAACATTGTAATAATCTTAGCAACAGCATTAACATCACCTAGGGCAACAAATATAAAAGCAATTATGATTGTAATTATTGAAGAGTTATAAGGCTCATTTGTTTTTGGTTTTCCTTTCGATAAAAAACGGTTAATAAATTTCAAAGGAAAAGATTTATCAGAAGCTAAAGCCTGCAATGTGCGTGGCGCAACCATAATTGAGCCTAATGCAGAAGAAATTGTTGAAGCAGCTAATCCTAATGGGACAATAATGCTTCCGTATTTAGCAATTTTACTCATAATAAGTTGGTCTGATAACAAATCTCCTGGAGATGCAGAAATAGTTAATTTCCAAGTAACAAGAATATAAACAATAATACCAACAACAGTGGCTGTGATTGTTCCTCGAGGTATTGATTTTCCGGGGTTTTTCAAATCACCAGACAATCCAACACCGGCAGACATACCTGTAAATGCAGGGAAACAAATAGCAAACACAACAAAAAAACTATCCATATTTCTAAATCCATCAGAAAAAACATTTACCTCTGTAACTTGAGAATAGTCTGATTTCCCTATTAAAAATAAAAATATTGATAAGAATAAAATCCCAACAACATAATATAATGCTTTAACACCAACATTTGCTCCTTTTTTTAAAATTAAAATTGATAGTAAGGCCATTGACGGCAGGCTAACAACTTGTCGGGATAATTCTATATTATAATGATTTTGCATGAATTCAAAAAAAGGTTGAAAAGCTTCGGTAAAAGCAATCACATAAAATGCTACACTAATAGCCTGCGAAAAAAACAGAGCAATACCAATTGTTGCACCAATATTTAAACCAAACGAACGCGAAATAATAAAGTATTCTCCTCCACCCTCAACACGCTGATTTGTTGCCAATTCAGAAACAGCAAGTGCGGTTGGAAACGCAACGAGATGACCTAAAACAATCATTAAAATAACTCCCCAAAAACCAAGTGTACCAACAGCAAACCCAAAACGCAAGAACAAAATTGCACCTAGAATAGTAGATATTGCTGTAAAAAATACCGGAGCTGTTCCAAATCCTTGTCCTTTAACTTTTGAAGAATTACTTTCCATGAAAAAATATCTGTTTAAACGTTAACAATAAAAAACACGAAGTTCAAATTTATTAATAATAATTGAATAATCAACCGTGATTAATTATTATTTGTATAAAATATTTTGGTGTTTCTAATAATTGTATAAAAGCAGTTTACTAGTTTTTATTAGCACCTAGTAGTCGAGTAATAAAAATATGAAATTCGAAAAGCGACAATATTTACATCAAAAAAATGTATATTTAGAAATTGATTTTTATACTTTTGTTGTAAGTTATTGAAATAATTATGTTCAACAAATTTAATAAATATATAGAAAACGAAAAACTGTTTAATAAAAACGATAAAATTTTATTAACAGTAAGTGGAGGGATTGATTCTGTTGTAATGCTAAATTTGTTTATTAAATCAGAACTTTCGTTTGGAATTGCTCACTGCAATTTTAATTTAAGAAGCAGCGAATCTGATTTAGACGAAAAACTTGTTAAACAATTGGCAAAAAAAAACAATGTTGAAATTCATACCGTGAGTTTTAAGACTGAGGAATATGCTAAAAGCAATGGTATTTCAATAGAGATGGCTGCCAGAGATTTAAGATATGAATGGTTTGAAAAAATCAGACGAAATTTCGGCTACTCATATATTGCCACTGCTCATCACAAAAACGATGTTATTGAAACTTTCATTTTAAACATTTCGCGAGGCACCGGAATTAAGGGATTGTGTAGCATTCAGACAAAAATGAATAAAATTATCCGTCCTCTTCTTTTTGCTTCTCGCCCAGATATTGATAAATATTGCATAAAAAATAATCTTCAATACAGAGAAGATGCAAGCAATGCAAGCTTAAAATATAAACGTAATATTATTAGACATAAGATATTGCCTGAGTTAAAAAATCTCAACCCCAATATTAACAATACAATAATTGACGATATTGCAATTTTTAATGATGTTGAAAAAATTTACAGAAGCTCTGTTGAAGAAAAAAAACTTAAAGTTTTAAGCAAAGAGGATGAAAAAATTTTAATCAATATTAAGAAGTTGAAAAAATTAAATCCTTTAAAAACTTATTTGTTTGAATTTTTAAAACCATATAATTTTCAATCCCAAAATGTTGCAGATATTATTAAATCATTAGATAATATTTCGGGCAAACAGTTTTATTCATCATCACATTATTTGATAAAAGACCGCGATTTCTTAATTATCTCAAAAATCATTTCTAATGATGATGAAAAAAATTTTAGTCTCGATAAAGAAACGACAAACATTGATTTGCCAATTGCTTTAAAAGTAGAGATTACTGATAATGAGGTAAACACAGATTTATCAGAACTGAAAAATGAAAAATTTGCTTTCTTAGATTATGACTTACTAAAATTTCCTTTACATATCAGAAAATGGGTAACCGGGGATTATTTTTATCCCATTGGTATGAAAAAAAGAAAAAAATTAAGTGACTTTTTTATTGATAATAAATTTTCAATTATTGATAAAAAAAATACTTGGTTATTATGTTCAGGTAAAGACATTGTTTGGATTATTGGCAAAAGAATTGACAACCGATTTAAGATGACAAATAAAACACAAAAATTATTTATTATTAAAGTGAAGTGAGACAAAAAAATTGTTTTCTTAAATGGTGCAAGTGTCTTCGCTTATAACTTGATTTTGGATGATTTATAAATCCACAAATTCCTACTCTATCATTAATTGCTTTAATATTCTTATGTAGATTTGTAGTAATTTCATGTCTTCTCCAATTGCATTTTTCAAAAATCTTTTTTTGTAATTTCGCTTCCTTTGAATAGCTTATGTTTTTCTCTTTCACTGTTGTATCTAAAACCTCCCTTTTCAGTTTTGCTCCAATACAATTTCTGAAATGAACAAATTCACTTGGCTATATATGGTATTATAATTGAAAAAAAATACCCCTATAAAAGTATTGACAATAGGAATTTTCTTTTCATCTTTCAATTGTTGCTACATCACTTAAATTGCACATATATTTTAACAAAAAAATACTACCATATTGAAAAATTTTTACACAATTTCGAAATATACTTTCAATTTCCCCTGCCTTTTCAGTTGATTATTAAAACAATAATTTTAATAATCAACAATTTATTTACTTTTTTAAGTTTGACTAATTAAGAGAAAAACTATTTCAATTCAAGACATCTATTATTTTATAATTTATTCCTAATTTACTTCAACTTATATTTTTTTTAATTTTTTAAAATTAGCTTTAATTCTACTCAACTCCACCTTACAGGCTCTTTTAAAGTTTATTATAGCAATATGTATATAGATACATATTGCTACACGAGCATACATTTTATATATTTGTACAATATTATTCACTAAAACCCAAAAAACAATGTCGTACCATGGTAAAATTTTAAGAATAAATCTTGAAACAAAAGAGATCAAAACTGAAGAATTATCAAAAGATCTTGCTAGAATGTATATAGGCGGACGCGGAATGGGAACTAAAATTTTCTATGACGAAGTTGATGCTAAAGTTGATGCACTTTCCCCTGAAAATAAGCTTATATTTGCTACCGGAGCTTTAACTGCAACCACAGCACCTACCGGAGGAAGATATATGGTTGTAACAAAGTCACCGCTTACAAGCTCTATAGCCTCAAGTAATTCTGGTGGATTTTTCGGACACAAACTAAAAAGTACAGGCTATGATGTACTTATTTTTGAAAAAAAAGCAAAAAAAGCCTGTTATCTATATCTGGATGAAGAAAAAGCTGAATTACGCGATGCCACTCACCTTTGGGGCAAAGACGGCCACGAAACTACAGACATCCTAATGGAAGAAGTTGGAGAAAAAACAGCAAAAGTTGCCTGCATAGGACCCGCTGGTGAAAATCTTTCATTAATATCAGGCATAATGAATGACAAAAACCGTGCAGCCGGTCGTTCTGGAGTTGGTGCTGTAATGGGAAGTAAAATGCTAAAAGCAATTGTTGTTTCTGGCAGAAAAAAAACACTCATTGATGACAAAGAAGCTTTCAAAACAGCGGTTAAACAAAGAGTTAAGATATTAAAAGAAAATGGAATAACCGGTCAAGGATTACCTGCTTTAGGGACAAAAGTGCTCGACAATATTTTAAACTCTATTGGTGCTTACCCAACACGAAATTTTCAAAAATCACAATTCGAATTTGTCGATGAAGTATCAGGAGAAGCTCTAGTTGAAAAAGGCTATCTTGTAAAAAATGTTGCTTGTTATGCTTGCCCAATTGCTTGCGGACGATTAATTGAGTTACCACAAGGCAAAAAGGGTGAAGGACCTGAATATGAAGCCGGGTGGTCATTTGGTGCCCTGTGCGAAGTTCATGATTTGAATACTATTACTCAAGCAAATTTCTTATGTAACGAATTGGGCTTAGATTCTATCTCAGCAGGTGTAACTATTGCAACAGCAATGGAATTATATGACAGAGGTTATATTAAAAAAGAAGAACTGGAAAAAGGACCTGAACTGAAATTTGGAAACGCCGAAGCTATTCTTTACTACATAAAAAAAATGGGACAGAATCAAGGTATTGGAAAAAAATTGGCTCTTGGCTCATATCGACTGGCTGAAAGTTACGGACATCCAGAATATTCAATGACAGTTAAAAAAATGGAAATCCCTGCATACGACCCCAGAGGAATACAGGGTCATGGACTTGGTTATGCAACAAACAATCGTGGTGGATGCCATGTAAGATGTTATATGATTTCTCCTGAAGTATTGGGTGCTCCCGAAAAACTTGACCCTCAAGAATTAAAAGATAAACCAGAATGGGTGAAAACATTACAGGATTTAACTGCAGTAATTGATTCTAGCGGTTTATGTTTATTCACTTCATTTGCACTGGGTGCTCCTGATTATACAGAATTACTAAACAAAGCCACAGGTTTTAATTACTCTGTTGAGGAAATAATGCTTACAGGCGAAAGAATTTGGAATTTAGAACGACAATTTAACCTAAAGGCAGGATTGACAGCGGCAGACGACACTTTACCTAAACGCTTGCTAGAAGATCCAATCCCTGCAGGACCAAACAAAGGACACGTACACCGTCTGGGCGAATTGCTTCCTCACTATTATGAAATAAGAGGTTGGTCAAAAGATGGAATTCCTACTAATGAAAAATTGAAAGAACTGAGTCTTTTATAATAATAAAACATTTAAAATTTTTACAATTATAATTAAATGAATATAATGTCAGCCCTTGATAAATAGCAAAAATGGCTGACATTATATTGTTTATAAAAATCAAATAAAAAAAACAAGTTTTCATACAAACAAATATACTAATGAAAATTCAAGTTAAATTATTTGCAACTTTACGTCTTAAACTAGGAGTAGCAGGCATAGAAATTGAAATTGATAATCCCGTTACAATAATGGAACTTCTAAAATTATCATCCAAAAAATTAAAATTTGATATTATTCCTGAATTAATTGAGGATGGAAAAATAATGGTTGGAACAATACTTTTGATTAATGGAAAAAACATTTTTCACGCCCAAAAGCTTGAGACAATGATAACCAGGGAGTGCGAAGTATCCGTTTTTCCACCTGCAGGAGGAGGTTGATTATGGAAAGGTATTCAAGACATAAGACGTTTTTGGGGGAAATGAAATTTGAAAAAATAAAAAAAGCATCTGTGATGGTTGCCGGTGCCGGAGGATTAGGATGCGGTGTGTTAGACCTATTGGCTCGCTTAGGTGTTGGTACAATACATTTTTTTGAATTTGATGAAATCAACCCATCCGATCTCAACCGTCAGGTATTATATAATTCAGAAGATATTGGAGCTTCTAAGTGCGAAACAGCTCTCAATAAATTAAAAAAAATAAACCCCAACGTTAATATTTTTGCACATTGCGAAAAAATAAACGAGAAAACCGAAATTCCAAAAGTAGATTTGGTTTTTGACTGCCTCGATAATTTTACTTCGCGATACATTCTCGATGATTTAATATTCCCCAAAAAAATACCTATGGTGCATGCAGGAGTGAGCACATATTTTGGTCAGCTTACCGTAATAATTCCCGGAAAAACCGAATGTTTTAGAAAAACTATAAGCCTTAATGCTACTCAATTCGACAAAAAAATAAGCAAAAAAATATTCCCACCACTTGTAACAACCATGGCTTCACTCCAAGTATCTGAAGGAGTAAAATATTTAACAGGCGATTTTAAAAATCTACTGTACAAAAAAATTCTTGTCGTTGACTTATTGTCTAACTCTTTTGATGTGATAAAATTATAAAAGAAAGGACTTGTTTATTTTCCCTCACAGGTGCAAAATTGCATCACGTTCCGCTTTTAAAACAAGTTGACAACCAAACCTTTCTATTAAAAAAACAACAAAATATTTTTTAACTCACCCAAAATTTATAAATTTACCCGAGTAATAAAAACTGTACTACAAAAACAATATTTTTTCCTACAGCTTTTAGTAAATGCCTTTTTTAAAAAGACATAAACGATAATTTACTATAATGGAATTAAGCGGCATTGTGAGGGTATTTAATTGTTAAAAAGCATATTATGAGCACTCTCAGAAATCAATAACCAAACGCAACAAATCAAAAATAATACGATTTGTTGAATGGAAGTAAAAAAATATAATTACTAAAATATTTACGGATGGAATTTTTTTTTAAAGACCTGTTAAATACATATAGAGAACGTCTAAAAAGCACATTTTTTAGTTCATTTGTTTTAGCATGGATTGGTTGGAATTGGAAATATTTTTATATTACATTATTTGTAAGCGAAGAAGCACTAAATGGTTATGCTAATAAATTTACTTATATGGCATCCATTGATACTAATAAATATATTTTATTAGTCTTTCCTTTATTGACTACTGTTTTATACATATTATTATTGACACCAATAAATTGGGGTGTCAACAGTTTTGTTGAGTTCTTTAAATTACAAGCAAAAAATACAAGAATTAATATTTGGGAGAAAGAAAAATTTTCAAAAGATGAAGTTGCCAAATTTCGTAAAATGGATAAAAATGAGATAAAGGAAAAAGAAATAGAAATAGAGGAATTAGAGAAAAGATTTACTAAAAAAGATAAAGAAATTGGTGATTTAAACGAAAAAATTGGGAGTTTACAAGGAGAAATTGACACTTTAAATAACGTTTCCAAAGCTAAAATGACTAACCCTATAGACAAAAATAAAAGTAAAGACCCAACTAAAAAAATAATTGATAGTGATTTTAATACGGATGAAGAAATAGCTAAATTCTTAAAATTTAGCTATTTTACTAAAGAACCAACACTGCCGAATATATATTATTATGATAAATTAGTAAATGATAATAAAATTTTTGATTTTGCCCTTTTAAAAAGGCATACTCAAGTAAGGGACTTTTTCATAAAGAATCAATTTGTTTTACTTCTTGAAGATGGCGAATATGCTAAACTAACTGAGAAGTTTCTTTCTTTTTATAAACGATATTATAAATATTTGAAAACTGAATAAAATTTAAAAATATCAGATGCAATAATAAAAACACAAATAATCTTCATAACAAAACATCCCCGCCGGCAATCGATTGCATCACGCCCCGCTTTCAAATTCAATGCGAGTAGTTTTGCGGTTTGATAAGTTATTGTTACTTTTTGTTTCATTATTAACGGATGATACTAAAACACGGCACAATCCCCCACAAAGTTTAAAGTGGAATCATTACTGCATTTCACAATACCCTAAATTACCTCAAAATTTATAAAGTCAACAATTTTTTCTTTTTCAAAAGTATTAAACCACTTTATTGATTTATCTCTGTTAAACCACGAGAGTTGTCGTTTAGCATAATGTCGTGAATTTCTTTTTATTAATTCAATGGCTTTATCCAAAGTAATTTTATTATCGAAATATTCAAAAAGTTCTTTATAACCAACTGTATTTAAAGCGTTAAGGTTTTTATCTTTATAAAATTCACGTGCCTCATCTTCCAATCCATTTTCAATCATTATATCGACTCGTAAATTTATTCTTTCATAAAGTTTCTGCCTGTCAATATTCAAACCTATTTTAATAATATTAAAATCTCTTTTCTTCTTATTTTTTGTTAAGAAAGAAGAATACGGTTTTCCTGTCATAATAAAAACTTCGAGAGCCTTTAAAATTCGCTTAGGATTTTTCACATCTGCTGTTAAATAATAATCAGGGTCAATTTTATGCAATTCTGTTCTGAGGCTATCAATCCCTTCATTGTGAAGTCTGCTTGCTAAATTTCGTCTAACTTCATCATCAATAGTAGGTAAATCGTCAATTCCATTACACACAGCATCAATATACATTCCCGAGCCACCAACCATTAAAACATTGTTGCTTGTTTTAAAAAGCTCATTAAGCAAATCAATCACCTCAAACTCAAATTGACTGGCATTATAATAATCGCAAATAGATTTATTGGCAATAAAATAATGCTTTACTTTTTTTAATTGTTCATCGGAAGGAACAGCAGTACCAATTTTTAACTCTTTATATATTTGTCGCGAATCAGACGAAATTATGCAAGTGTTTAATTCCTTGGCAATATCTATACTTAAATCAGTTTTACCAATTCCTGTTGGACCTAAAATTACAATTAAATTCTTGCTCATTGCTTATATGATAGGGATTTATGAATATTTGTAACTTATATTATTGATTGTCATTAGTAGTCATCGATAGTCGAACAAATAGATGACAGCGAAGCAAAATGACAAATCAAATTTCGCAAAATATAAGCACTCAAAGGATAAACTATAGCTAAACTCATAAACCTAACGATGCAAATCTTTTAATTCACTTTTATCCTTTTTTTTCTTAAATTTCTTTTTATTTTTCATTCTTCCATTAATAATATTACCAAAACGATAACTCACAAATAATGAAACGAAATAAAAACTATTATCTTTAGTCGCCATTATCTTGATGTCGGCAGGAAAAACTTCTAGGGTAGCACCTAGTTCTATTGCATTTATTTTTTCATCTTTATTGCTATATTCAAAACTAGCTCCAACTTTTGAGAACAAACCGGGCATAACAGATATCTCATTAAAGCCTTTAAAAAAAGAGGCTCTCTCATAAATACCAAAAACACTATGAATAGATGTATTAAATTTCTCAGTTTTTATTTCATAGGTATTAGTTGTAGATGAATATAAAACCTCGTAATAAATTGGTTTAAGAACGCCTATGGATGTACCAATGGTATAAAAATATCTTATCTCAACCCCACCTTTGTCGAGTTTGCTATACAATTTTTTTTGTTTTCCTAAACCAAAGCGGAAGCAGTAAAAATTATTTTTTTTGCCAAAAACAAAGCGCTTTAAATTGGGATAATTCGGATTTACAATTTTTATCTCTTTAGGATGTCTTATGCCAACAATATCAACAGTATAAAGTTTCTTGTTAAAAGCATCAATCATTTTACCATAGCGGTAATTTACACCCCAACCGTTTGAGTTAAGGAGGAAACTGTAAGTACTCTCATTTCGTAAAAATATTTTTGCTTCGTCGTCAACATCTCCTTGTGAAAAAACTAATTTACTAATAGCTATTAAGAATGCTAGTATTAGTAAATGCCTTTTCATAAATATCAATTTAAGAAAATCAAAAATAATATTTGAAATATATTTTTATGAAATTTAAAAATAAATTACAGTATCTTGTTGTATATCAAATAATTTCAACAACAGAGAAATAAACATTATTCCCCAAATGAAATATAAAATAGTTAAAGAATCCTTATGCTGGTGTTTCTACCTGAGCTGTGTTTATTTGACTATAAGCAGGACACTTTTTTGTGCTACAAGAGCTTAAAACAGTAACTATAATAACAAAAAATGCGAATAATAAAGCTTTTTTCTTCATTGTGAAAATTATTTAATTAAAAAAATATTTATGTGTTTAAATATACGAAATTTTAAATTTAGGGACTAAAAATAATTATAATTTTTATATTTTAAAAATTTCACACGTTTAAAATAAACTCTTCAAACTTGATATTCTCTCGTTTTGACTTATTAAACAATCGAATAAGCCGTTTATCATTATTTCTTATTTTTAATATTTTATTTCTTTTTGCTGAATTATTAATCTTTTTTGCCAAAACATCAATTTTCTTCTTTAAAATGGCTTTTAAAACAAGATTATATTTTGGTGGTACAGGTTTTTGTTCACTACATCTATAAATTGTATTGTATGCTTTCTCATTTTTTCTTTTGTTAAAATAAACGATTGAAAGATTTACCAAAGCATCTTTAAAATCAGGTGATATTTCCAGAGCTCTGTTATAATAATTCTCAGCCAGTTTATGCTCACCTAATAAATCACAGCAAGATGCAAGATTGTTTAAGACCTGAATATGATATGGATGAATTTCTAACGCTTTTTCGTACTCGGTTTTTGCCTCGGCATATTTTTGCAATTGCGATAAAGCGACTCCTTTATACCAAGCTATTGGGGTTGAATAAGGATCTAATGAATAGTAATTTCCCTCAATTTTATCAACTTCACGAATCTCTCTATTCCATCGACTAGCATATTGGTTTTTTATTACTTTTCTTGTCTGACTTTCACCATTAATCTTTTGTTTAGTAATAAAAAAAGAATAAGTACCTATCGCTAAACAAAAAAGTATTAAAATAAATCTGTATTTATCTTTTACTCTAATTATTTTATTCTCTCTTTCGTAAAACAAAGAAACTATAATCGCAAAATATGCAAAAACAATAATGTTATGAGAAACTCTCTCTTTAGGAAATGTGAAAAATGAAATTGTGAGGAAACCTAAAATGTTTATTGCAATCAAAAAGGATAATAACTTTTCTCTCTTGTCAACAGCAGTAAAAAATTTTTTAACAGATAATACTAAAACAAAAATAAATGCTGAAAAATAAAAAACGAAACCAATAATTCCTGTTTCACATAGCACCCATAAATAATCGTTATGAGATCGTTGAAAATGTTTTATACCTTGTTCAATATCTGTTTTAAATCCATTCAATCCGTATTTTGGAATATTTATTCGCCAGTTGCCGAGACCAACTCCAAAAAATGGATTATCTTCAAACATTTTAAATGACTTATACCATGCAAGAATTCTAGTTTGTGCTACATTTGGATTTTCATTATTTAATATTAATTCTTTATCAAAATTTTCTTTATTTGTTATTTGTTCAACTTTTTCTTTAGCAACTTCGAGTATTTTACTGTCAGCGACATGTAAAAATCCTAGTGAAGAAAACAAACCTATTATAAACACAAAGAAAATATAAATTAAATAGCGTTGCTTTGAAGCATAAATTATTTTACCTTCCTTTATAAGATATATAACAAATAAAACTAAAGCACTAAATAATGAAACTCCTAAAGCAACCCAAACAGTTTTTGAAACAAGCATACCAATAAATCCCAAACTTAAAATCATGAGAATTATTGATAAAAATTTCCAAAACTTATTAAAATAAACTATTCCATAAATTAAAAAAGGAAAACATAAAAACAGTGCGTCAGAAAATAAATTTTTGTTTCCCATTGTTGATTTAACGGGCGTTATGGCTTGCACAAAATAATATCCTAAATCATTTTCATGACTACGGAAATCAGAAAAATCGACTTTCAAAAACTGAAAAACAGCAATTGTTATTATAACAAAAGAAAAAACAATAAATGATTTTAATAATATGTCAATTTTAATTTTATCGCCTTGTATTGTAATAACAACAAAAAATAAAAATAAAATAAAAAGTACCGACTTAAAAATTTCGAAAACACTTTCATATCCATTAATTGCACCAAAACTTGATATTATTGAAGTAAGCAGATAAGCAGATAGAAGCAAAATTAAAATTGTGGCTTTTCTTCCTAAATAAATTTTTTTCTTATTTGTTAGCCAAACAATCGATAATAAAATAATTAATACAGATAATACTAAAACCCGAGGCATCAAAATTCTATCAATAGTATGCGTAAAATACGTTGCAGGTAATACTATTGAAATAAAAAAGGCAATCAATAAAAAACTTTTATTTTTTAATATTTCTTTCATTCTAATAAATATATTATCAAATGTTTCGTTAATTAATTATATGTAACAAATGTAAAAACTTAATTTAAAAAAACTTAATTTTTATCAATCTTATATTTGTTTGTTCAGTTTTTTTATTCATTTTTGTTCGTTGAAATTATGGATGTATTTAATTTAAATTATTACAATTTAACAAAAAAACAATATTAATATAAAAAATTATGATGCACACAATACAAAATCACCGTTCAATACGAAAATATAAAAATAATAATATTGATGAAAAAACCTTAAACGACATTCTCAATGCCGGCATTAGAGCATCTAACACAGGTAATATGCAGACATACAGTATTGTTGTTACGAAAAATGAGGACATCAAAAAACAACTTTGGGATGTACATTTTAAACAAAATATGATTTTGCAGGCTCCTGTTATCTTAACATTTTGTGCAGATATTAACCGATTTAATAAATGGTGTAAGTTACGTGATGCAGAACCAGGATATGACAATTTGCTTTGGTTATACAATGCTAGTATTGATGCAGTTCTTGCTTCTCAAAATGTTGTTTTAGCTGCCGAGAATAAAGGTCTCGGAATTTGCTATTTAGGTACAACAACATATATGGCAGATAAAATTGTTGATCTTCTAAAACTTCCTAAAGGCGTTATTCCTGTTGCTACAATTACTTTGGGTTATCCCGATGAAAATCCAGGATTAACAGACCGTTTACCTTTAAATGGAGTTATTCACAAAGAAACTTACCAAGACTATTCTGACAGCGATATAAATGAGATTTATAATGAGAAAGAAAATTTGCAAGAATCTATTGATTTAATTAAAGAAAACAAAACCGAAAATCTTGCTCAAATTTTTACGCAAAAAAGATACACAAAAAAAGACAACTTATTTTTCTCAAATCAATTTATTGAGGTGCTAAAAAAACAAGGTTTTATGAATAATAAATAGAGTTTCATGTTTCATGTTTCGTGTTTCATGTTTGGCTTTATAGATTAATAATAAATTATTTGAACTACAAAGTTTACATATTTTTTTTGATGCTATTTTTTTGTGTTAATATTTCGAAGTCGCAGGATACCTTATTTCGGCTTAATATTATTCAAACAGATACTTTTAACACATCATTCATAAAAAAGATAAACTATAAAGATAAACTCAACGATACCATTTCTGCAAATAAAGAGTTGAAAAAAATTTTACAATATTCTTTTTCAAAAGGGTTCTTATCATCTAGTTTTGATAGTATTTTTATAAAAAATAATAACATTAACGCTTATCTATATCTTGACAAACAATATTTTTGGAATAAATTACTGTTTAAAAATATTGATAATATTGCTTTAAAAAAGGCTGGTTTAAAAAACTCAAATTACTGCAACAAACCAATAAATTATAATCAATTAACTAAAATAAAAAAAGACCTGATACAATATTACGAAAACTCTGGTTACCCATTCGCTTCTGTTCAACTAACAGATGTATCAATAAACAGACATTTCATAAATGCAGACTTAGACTTAAATAAAAATAATTTAATTACAATAGATAGCATCTATATAAAAGGTAATGCGAAAATATCAAAGAATTATATTTATAAGTATATTGACATTAAACCCAAAGATTTATATAACGAAAAAAAAATTAAAGAAATAAAATTTCGCATTAACGAACTTAAATTTATAAATATATCAAAACCTTATGAAGTAACTTTCGCAAGAAACAAATCTGATATCTATTTATATCTTGACAAAAAAAATGCCAATCAATTTAATGGTATAATTGGTCTTTTACCTGACAAAACAAATAACAACAAACTATCATTAACCGGACAAGTTAAATTACTATTACTAAATTCTTTAGGAAAAGGGGAGTCTTTCTTTGTGGATTGGTCTAAATTAAAAAAAACATCTCAAGAATTAACAACAAATATTATTTACCCATATATTTTTTCATCCCCAATAGGGATAAACTTCAATTTTAATTTGTTAAAACAAGACACCTCATACCTTACAATTAACACAAATTTTGGTTTGCAATTTTTATTAAATCGTAATAATTACATTAAAACTTTTCTTGAAACAAAAAATTCAAAACTCTTATCAACAAAAAATGCTATTAACAACAACACACTCAATAATGCAGACTTTAACACAATAATATATGGCTTGTCATATAAATTCGAAAATTTAAATTATGGATTAAACCCACGAAACGGATTCGATTTTTTTATTAATATTGGTATTGGCGAAAAAAAAATTAAAAAAAACTCAAAATTATCTAATGATATATATAACAATTACGACCTAAAAACATCACAGGTAAATGCGTATTCAGACATATCATATTATTTCCCTGTTTATAAAAACATTATTATTAAGCTCCAAAACCAATCTGGGATTATAAGTAATATAAACAACTCTAACAAGCAATTGGTTAATAATGAACTATTTAGAATTGGAGGTTTAAACACAATTCGTGGTTTTGATGAAAAATCAATATTAGCAAGTTCTTACTCAATAATTAAAATTGAATGCCGATACTTATTAAATCAGAATTCAAATTTCATTATATTTTATGATGAAGCTTATTATGAAAAACAAAACGAAATGAATTTAATTTCAGATTTCCCTTTCGATTTTGGATTTGGAATAAATTTTCAAACAAAAGCCGGGGTATTCAGTACCAGCTATGCTATTGGCAAACAATTTAATCAACCATTGAAAATAAATAATGCGAAAATAAATTTTGGCTATACAAACAAATTTTAAACTCACATGTTTATTTTCATTTGAGTAATTTCATTTTTTAACTTTTTTTTTTAACTTTAAACATAATTTCAAGCAAATTACAAGTTTCAAACCTACAATCAATATTTATTAAATAAACAAATGAAAAAAATTGGAATTAAAACCTAAAATAAACTACTTTGTTATTTATTATTACATAGCTTTATAAATGTTATTATTATTAAAAATCAAAAAAATGACAATGAAAAAACCAAAATCAATAATTTTCTTACTAATATTCTTGTCTTTAACTACAAGTAATCTTTATTCACAAGAAATAAAATTTAAAGCAATTTTCATATATAACTTCACCAAACATTTTGAATGGCCTCCAGATGCCAGAACAGGTAATTTTGTTATTGGGGTTGTAGGTAAATCAATGTTATATGATAAATTAGTTGAAATAACAAGCTCAAAAAAAGCAGGAAGCCAGTCAATTATTGTTAAAAATTTTCGTTCAACAAAAGATATTACACAATGTCATATCTTATTTATCTCAGAATTTAACTGTGGGCGAAATAGTATGAATTCTGCTATTTCAAAAATCGGCAATTATCCAACATTAATGGTTACTGAAAAAAAGGGGATGTCAGATAATGAAGCTGCAATTAATTTTGTAATAAAAAACCAAAAGATGCAATTTGAAATGAACAAAACAAATATATCAAAATGTGGTTTAAAAGTTAGTAAATATTTACAAAATTTAGCTATTATTGTAGAATAAAATTCAATCAAAATAAAAATGAAACAAGCATTACAAAATTATAATCCTTTAAAAAATCTTGACTAACATATCTATTATGATTAAATCAATATGATTATTTTTTAAAAATGCGGTTCCATACGTCATTAAAAAATTAAAAACTAAACGTATGAAAATTAGGTTTACAATTGTAAAAAAAATAACTGTTGGTTTTGGAATATTAACTTTTGCTGTCATATTAAACAGCCTTTTAATATACACAACCTTAAACAGCAACAAAAGACTTAATGAAGAAATAATAAACATATATACACCTTCTGTTTCCTATTTGAACGACCTCTCCTTTTTAATTAACAACTCAAAAATGTTAATTAAAAACTGGGTTTTTGTTGAAAGAAAAAACGAAACTCATGACAAACTCAATCTTATTGCTATTCATAATGAAAAATTTCCTGAGTTAACAAAAAATTTATCCAAAATTAGTAAACAATGGACAAAAAAAGAGCAAGCAATTTTCAAAAAAATATCTACTACTATAAGTGATACATTATTTGTTAAACACAAAGAAATAATGCAAAGTCTTAATTCGTTTGAAAGCTACGATGATCCTATGGTCATTTTGGAAATAAACCAAATTGTAGAAGAAGGAGGCGAAGTAAATAATCTAACCAATAATATTTTAAAAGAGCTTGGTTCTCTTTCCGAAAAATTAAATAAAAAAACAAATGACAGTAATGTCGCAATGATAAAATCTTTTGTGGGATTTCAGAAATTTATTATTTACTCTTCAATTTTTTTAATTATTACAGCTTTAATAATAGCTTATTTTACCACCACAAGCATAAAATATCAAATAAACTATTTGAAAAGGTTTTTACTTACTATGACTAAAGGCATATTGCCAAAAGAAAAGCTAAAAGCTAAAAACGATGAAATTGGAGATATGTCAACTGCACTAAACACATTTATTGGAACATTGATTAAAACTTCAGAATTTGCCCTCGAGATTGGTAAAGGTAATTACAAAACCGACTTTAAACCCATTGGCGAGCAAGATATTTTAGGAAACTCATTAATTAACATGAGAAATAATCTTAAAAAAGCTGAAAAAGAAGAAGAAAATCGCAAACAGGAAGACGAACGTAGAAATTGGGTTGCTCAAGGCATAGCCAAATTAGGAGATATATTGCGTCAAGATAATGATAATATTGATAAATTATCATTTAATATTATGAGTTTCATAGTTGACTATCTTAAAGCTAATCAAGGATCGTTTTTTATTCTTAATAATAATCTCGAAGAAGAAAAATATTTTGAATTAAAATCTGCTATTGCTTATGGAAGAAGCAAATTAATGAACAAAAAAATTCCTTATAAAGAAGGTTTAATCGGAAGGTGTGCGTATGAAAAACTCCCAATATACCTAAAAGAAATTCCCGAAAATTATATTCAAATTACATCCGGATTAGGAACATCTAATCCAAAAAACCTACTCTTAGTTCCATTAAAATTAAATGAAGATATTTTTGGTATAATTGAAATTGCTTCCTTTAATGAAATTATGCAGTATCAAATTAATTTTCTTGAAAAAGCAGGAGAAAATATTGCCTCAACAATTTCAAGTGTTAAAATAAATGAACAAACATCCCAATTATTGACTGACGCTCAGCAAAAAGGAGAAGAATTAGCAGCTCAAGAAGAAGAGATGAGACAAAACATGGAAGAGTTACAAGCCACACAAGAAGAAGCATTAAGGCGAGAAACTGAAATGAGAGACGTTATTGAAGCTATTAACAATACCGTAGGTAATCTAGATATTGACATGAATGGCGTTGCTTTAAATGTCAATGATAAATACTCCAATATGATTAGTGTTTCATCTGAAAAAATTATAAACACGAAACATATCGACCTTGTATCTTCTGATTATAATGAAGACGATGAAGATTATCAGGCTCTTTGGATTAACTTGCGGAAAGGATTACCTTGCGAAAGAATATTTAAATACAATACTCCTAGCGGAGATGTATGGCTAAATGAAACATTCACAGCTTTTAAAAATGCAGATGGAAACTATGATAAAGTTGTTGATTTAGTTATTGATATTACTGAAAAAATATTATTAGAAAATAAATCTATTTCTGATAATATCATGCCTCACTCTACATTAGCTTATAAGCTATAAAAAAATTAAGACTAAATAAATAATACAAAAAAATTAGTGCCCACAGATAATTAACAATCAAATTCTGATTGGACAAAATTTTGCAAAAATTCAAATAACTTTTAAAAAAAAATCATTATAAAAAAACAGCTTTTATGAATTTAAATTCAATATTTTTATTTGAATTTAGATATGTATTTTTTGAAGGAATGTAATAATTCAATAATTTAAACAATTAGATAATACAAAATGAATATTAAACAAAGAATTGAATCCTTTACAAAACTTGGTGATTTTTTATCCCAATTCATCAATAACACAACGAATAAAAACTGCGAATTACTGAATAATAAATTTTATATAAGCTTTAATGAAATTTTATCAACAATTGAAACCAAAAATCAATGGTTTACACAAAAATACACTAGGTATTCAGTATCTGCATTTGCTAACTTACTGACAAAAAAAAACCTAACAAAATGGATAAATAATTATCAAAATATTAATAACAGCAACACAAATAAAACCATTGGTGTTATTATGGCTGGGAACATTCCATTAGTTGGATTTCATGATATGCTTTGCGTTCTGATTTCAGGACATGTTTTTTTAGGAAAAATGTCTTCAAAAGACGATCAAATATTAAAAAAAATTACCGAAATATTAATTGCAATTAATCCAGAATTTACCGAATTAATAAACTTTACTGATAAATTATCAAATTTTGATGCGATTATTGCTACCGGAAGTAATAATACATCAAGATATTTTGAATCTTTCTTTAAAAATCATCCTCACATTATTAGAAAAAATAGAAATTCTATTGCCATACTAGATGGAAATGAAACACATGAGGAATTATACAAATTAGCCGATGATATTTTTCTCTATTTTGGTTTAGGATGCAGAAATATCTCAAAACTATTCGTACCTAAAGAATACAATTTCAACAATTTTCTTAATGCAATTAAACAATATCAAAACATCATAACTCATAAAAAATACTTCAATAACTACAAATACAATAAATCAATATTACAAATAAACAAAACGCCTCATATTGATAATGGTTTTATGTTACTTAAAAAAGATTATGCAATATCATCACCAATATCGACAATTTATTATGAAGAATACATTAATATTCTTGATTTAAAAAGGATGGTAAATCAAAACATAGATAATATACAATGCATTGTAACAAACACTAATCATTTCAATAATGGAGTGAAATTTGGACAAGCTCAAAAACCAGAATTGTGGGATTATTCAGATAATGTTGACACACTGAATTTTACGATCAAAATTAAATAAACTATGATTGAATAAATCTAAAATAAAAATTATTTTTTTTACTATTCTTATTATTTCAAAAATATAAATCAGAAATAATTTTTTTTTAAAAAATTAATATTTATATATAAAATTTTTGACATTATAAAAATGCCATATAACATTAAAAAAAATGCTTTTTTTTAAACTAAATTATTATTAACTTGCTTGCTGATATTTTTAAAGATTTATTATAAATTTGAAAACGTAACACTATGAGAAACAAATACTTATTTTTATCTTTTGCCGCTGTTCTAACGGTTGTTTTATTACTAATTTCCTCTTTTTCAGGAGATGTTACAAGAAACTACATCCCACGTAAAATCGTTACACAAAAAAATGATACCGGAATTAAAGGTGCTATTGAATGGGTAAGTAGAAGAAGAAACAACCAAATAACACATACAGTTGACATAAAAGATATTGAAAGAGCAAAAAATAAAATTTCTGCTCTTAAAAAACAAAAAAGCAAATCTACATTAGGTTTAGAATGGAAAGAACTAGGACCTGATAATATTGGTGGTAGAACTCGTGCCCTTTTAATCGATAAAGATAACCCTAGCCTTATGTATGCAGGCGGAGTATCAGGTGGTTTATGGAAATCAACAACCGCAGGACAAACATGGTCACAAGTAACTTACACAAATGCCGAATTTGGAAATCCCGCTGTTGTTTCAATTTGCCAAGCCATAAATGGTGATATTTATTTTGGTACTGGCGAAGGCATGTATTCCAACTCGGGAACTGGAACTGGTGGTATTGAAGGTGCTGGTATGTGGAAATCAACCGACCATGGTGAAACTTTTTCAAAAATAGAATCGACATGGGACAATCCTGAAGCACAAGCTATTTTTGTTAATGTTAACAAATTAGCAGCAGACCCTGACGATGCCAATTCAATTTATGCTGCTACAAAAAGAGGTTTGCATCACACTTCTGATGGTGGAAAAACATGGGAAAGTACCACCTTAGATGTTGTTGGTTACGATACTAGAATTTCATCTGATGTGAAAATCGCTAGCGATGGTTCTATTATTGCTTCTATAGGTAATATTGCTTTTATTAAGCGTAAAGGTGTTGATGATGTTTTTAAAAAACGTTCCGGTCTTGATAATGAAGAAGACCCAGCAGGAACAAAAATTTCAAGCTCATCAATAAGTCGTCTTGAATTTGCTTTTGCTCCTTCTGACCCTAATTATGTATATTGTGCAGCAGCAAACTCTGATCAAACATTAAAAAATATTTATCAATCAAAAGATAAAGGAGACACATGGACAATTATCGGTAACGGAGGTAGCGATAGCTTCCAACCCTTTGGCACACAAGGTGCATATGATAATGTTATAGCTGTTTATCCTGATGATCCTGAAAAAATTCTTGTTGGAGGACTTGATATCTGGAAAGGTAATGCTATTGCGAATTCAACAATATTTCAATGGGAACAACTTACATTCTGGAGTTTATCAACAATTCATCCTTTTTATATTCATGCAGACCAACATGCTATTGTTTTTAATCCTGCAGACCCAACAATAATTTTTATTGGAAGTGATGGCGGTATATCAAGGGTTGTTGATGACGGAAAAAGCTTTTTATGCAAAACATTAAATACAAATTATAACGTTACTCAATTTTATTCTGTTGCTTACTCTGGCACAGGTGAAGTTCTTGGTGGAACACAAGATAACGGTTCTTTATATATAAACTTTAAAGGAAACACTCCTCAAAGTGCTAAGGAAGTTATGGGCGGAGACGGTGCTCAATGTGAATTTTCTAAAATGAACCCAAATATTTTCTATACTACCTTGTATTATGGAGGTTTAAAACGTACTAATGATTTAGGTGGTGCTTCAAGCGAATTTTATTCACCTTATTTACTTAAAAAACACGGCTGGAATGCACCAGGCGGTGGATGGGCAAGTGATCCCGAGCAAGGAGCGTTTGTAACTCCAATTGCATTGTGGGAAACAAGAAACGACCCATCAAGTAAAGATACTATTAATTTTATTGCTAGACGCGATTACTTTCAAGGCGAAAAAGTGATTTTTAAAAGTCATAATGCTTATGACCAGCCAATTGAATATACTATTATGCCTAACGATGCTCATCCAGATAATTTATCTTACGTTAAAGGTGATACAATAAAAATTCATGATAGATATCAATCACTATTTGCTTTAGGTTTAACACAAAGGGTATGGATAACACGAAAAGCAACAAACTTTAACGATGCAATAACTGATTTAGACTGGTGGTCTATTTTCCCTAAAGATTTCTTAGAAAAGCACGAAACTGTTGAATATATGGCATTTTCAAATGATGGAAACAATTTGTTTTTCTCTACAAATTATAACAATATTTATCGATCATCAAACTTAAAAAAGGCAACAACCCGTTATAATGCAGATGATTCCTTTGCAGAAGATGACTTAGTTGTTAAAACACAATTAATTGGTAATTTTGGCAACAGATCAATTACAAGTATAGCTACTGACCCTCAAAATATTGAAAATATTGTAGTAACATTAGGGAACTATGGTAATAATACTTATATTTATTTTTCTTCAAATGCAGCTTCTACTACAAGCACAAATATGAATGCTAACTTCTACGAACGACAAGGAAATTTACCAACAGCTCCTGTTTATTCTTCAGTAATTAGTTATAAATCTTCTGATAAAGTTATTATTGGTACAGAAAATGGCGTTTTTTCAACAGAAAATATTACTGGTGGTCACGGACAAGTTTCTGAAACATGTGTATGGAATTCAGAAAATACCGGTTTACAAAATGTTCCTGTATTTATGATTCGCCAACAAACTTGGCCAAATTGGTATCCTAATATTCATAACGAAGGTTATTTATACATTGGTACTCATGGTAGAGGTATTTTTTCATGCGAAACATTAAAAGCACCTGTTGCAATTAATGAAAACCCTACAGCGGATTTAAATTCATCAAACAAAATAAATATTGATGTTTATCCAAACCCAATTATTGATGTTGCAAATATTTCTTATAATATTAAAGATAATTCTAATGTTAAAATTAACCTTTATAACATTCAGGGTAAATTAATCAGAAATGTAGACTTATCTAATCAAACAATTGGTAAACACAACTATAAATTTAATATGCAAGGTATTCAACAAGGCACTTATATATTAAATATTGTTGCCGGAAATAAATCAAACTCAAAAAGAGTTGTTGTTTACTAACAAAAAATCTTTTTAACAAAAAAAGGCTTTCTTCTTGAAAGCCTTTTTTTTTGTAAAAGCACAGGCGATGACGCTTGCACTAGTTATGGCAAAAAAATGTATCGTAATTTTTTAAACTTAACCCCTATTTTATTGTAATCCACCCTAATTTTCTAAAAAAAATAAATAAAATCTAAATAATTGCAACATTAATAAAAAAGCACTCGTCTTTAAACTGATTATTAATAAAAATTATAAGAGATGAAAATAAAAATAATATTAAACACAATCATTCTTATTGCATTATTTTCATGCAATAATGCTAATTCGGAAATTATTAAACAAGAAAGAAACGTTGATCAGTTTTCAAAAATTGATTTAAGTATTGCTGCACATGTATATTTAAAGCAAGGAAATGAACAAAGTATTATTATTGAGGCAGACGATGATATTATTAATGAGATTAAGACTGTTGTAAATAACAATACATTAGTAATTAAAATTGAAAAATGGATGTTGCATTATAAAAATGTAAATGTTTATATTACTACTCCAAATGTTGATGGTTTAAATGTATCAGGTTCAGGTAAAATTGAAGCACTAACACCTTTAAATACCTCAACTCTTCAGCTTGACGTAAGCGGTAGCGGTAAAATTTTCATAACTGAATTAAATGCAACAAATGTTTCTGCAGATGTTTCAGGTTCAGGTAGAATAAACTTAAAAGGCAAATCTGAACTCAACAAACTAAGCTTTGATATTAGCGGATCTGGTAAAATTACTTGCACTGAACAGACAAAACATGTAACTGGAAGCATTAGCGGTTCAGGAACAGGTAATGTATATGCTACAAAAAAATTAGATATTGATATCTCAGGAAGTGGCAAAGTTTATTATAAAGGCAATCCTTTAATAAATTGTGATATTAGTGGTTCAGGTAAAATTCTTGAAAATAAGTAATATCAACCCTTAAAGCATATCAAATTATATAATAAAATATAATAGCCGGAATTACGGCTATTATATTTTTATACCAATAACTAATATATCATCAACTTTTTCATTTAAACCTTTTGATTCTCCTAAATTATTTTCTAAAACTTCACGCTACTCAGTCATTGTTTTATCATTTATATTAAGCAATAATTTTTATGTAATCCCTTTTTATGTGAAGAATAAATACTAAACAATAAAAGTCAAAAGTCAATAGCTAACAAGTTGACTTACTTATCAAAAAAATTAATATTAATAAACTTTTATTTAGATTAAAAAAGTTATGTGATATTTTCTTTTTTTTGTAATTTTGCAAAACAGATTAGAAGTAAATCTTTTTAATTAAATATAAAATAAAATTATTATGTCTAAAATTAAAGTTGGAATAAACGGATTTGGTAGAATCGGAAGAAATGTATTTAAAATTGCATTAGATAATTCTGAAATTGAGATTATTGGAATAAATGATTTAACTAATACTAAAACTTTAGCACATTTATTAAAGTACGATTCAACACAAGGAAAATTTGATGGCACAGTAAAATATGACGATGATGGAATAATTGTAAATGGTAAAAAAATTATTGTTTGTGCAGAAAAAAATCCAATTAACATACCTTGGTCAGTAAATCCGGATTTAGTAGTTGAAGCAACTGGTATTTTCAGAGAAAAAGAAAGTCCAAAAGGAGGTTATGGCGACCACATAAAAAATGGTGCAAAAAAAGTTATACTTACGGTACCAGCCAAAGACCAAATTGACAACATGATTGTTTTAGGTGTAAACGACGACGAAATTAAAAAATCAGACGTTTGTGTATCAAATGCATCATGCACAACCAATTGTTTAGCCCCAGTTGCAAAAGTGCTGAATGATAAATTTGGTATTGTAAACGGATTTATGACAACAATTCACTCATACACAAACGACCAAGCAATATTAGATGGTCCTCATTCAGATTTAAGAAGAGGTCGCTCTGCTGCTGTATCTCAAATACCAACAACTACAGGTGCTGCCAGAGCCGTTGGTAAAGTTATTCCTGCTTTAAAAGGGAAATTAGACGGTATAGCTGTAAGAGTTCCAACCCCAACAGGTTCTTTAGTTGACTTAGTTGTTAATCTTGAAAAAGAAGCAACTGTTGAGGAAATAAACGCAGCAATGAAAGAAGCTGCAGAAGGTTCAATGAAAGGTGTTTTATCGTATACCGAAGACCCTATTGTTTCTGTTGACATTATTCACGATAGTCACTCTTCAATTTTTGATGCTCTTTCTACAATGGTTTTAGGAAAAACTGTAAAAATACTTACTTGGTACGACAACGAATGGGGATATTCAAACAGAGTTGTTGACTTAATTTCAAAACTTTTCTAAGTTTACGATAAAAAACTTCTATAGCCTGAAGTTATCTTTAGGCTATTTTTTTTATTCAAACAAAATTTATTAAAATTTAAACATCTTGAGAAAAAAAAAACAATTACCTTTTTTCGAAAAAGTAGAAATTATAGATATTGGTGCTGAAGGAAAAGCAATTGCAAAAATAAACGACTTAATTGTTTTTATTCCATACGTTATCCCTGGAGATATTGTTGATATACAAATCAATAAAAAAAAGAAAAATTTTCTTGAGGGTTATGCTGTGAAATTTCATGAATATTCACCTGACAGGCAAGAAGCATTTTGTTCACATTTTGGAATTTGTGGTGGTTGCAAATGGCAAATACTGCCATATCAAGAGCAATTAAAATTTAAACAAAAACAAGTTGTTGATAATCTTGAAAGAATAGGAAAAATAAAATTAGAAGAAATTGGGGATATATTACCATCGGAAAAAACAACTTATTATAGAAACAAATTAGAATATTCATTCTCAAATAAAAGATGGTTAACAAACGATGAAATTGATGATGAAGACAATGAATCAAAACAAATGAATGCTTTGGGATTTCATATTCCTAAAAAATTTGATAAGATATTAAATATTGAGCATTGCTATCTGCAAAAAGAGCCCTCTAATAAAATTAGACTTGCAGTAAAACAATATGCTCTTGATAATAATCTGTCATTTTTCGATTTAAGAAAACAAAACGGGTTTCTTCGCAATCTAATTATCAGAACATCAACTACTAATGAATTAATGGTAATTGTTTCTTTCTATTATGAAGATGAAAAAGAACGAGAAAAATTATTAAACCATTTATCTGAAAATTTTGATGAGATAAGCTCATTGATGTACGTGATAAACTCTAAACCTAATGATAGTATTACTGACCTTGATGTAAAACTCTTTAAAGGAAAAGATCACTTTTTTGAAGAAATGGAAAATCTTAGATTTAAAATTGGTCCAAAATCATTTTATCAAACAAACTCTGAGCAAGCCTATAATTTATATAAAATTGTTAGAGAATTTGCCAACTTATGTGGTAAGGAAAATGTTTACGATTTATATACCGGCACTGGTACAATAGCTAATTTTATAGCTAAACAATCAAAAAAAGTAATTGGCATTGAATATATTGAAGAAGCTATTGAAGATGCAAAAATTAACTCTACAATAAACAATATTGATAACACTGAATTTTTTGCCGGCGATATAAAAGATATTCTATCACAAGAATTTATTGATGAAAAAGGGAAACCGGATGTAATAATTATTGACCCCCCTCGAGCAGGAATGCACAAAAACGTAATAGAAAGTATTTTATATGCAATGCCTAAAAAAATTGTTTATGTAAGTTGTAACCCCGCAACACAAGCACGTGATATTAATTTATTATTAGAAAATTATTCGGTGAAAAAAATTCAGCCTGTTGATATGTTTCCTCACACTCACCATGTTGAAAACGTAGCTTTATTAGAGCTTAAAACTCAAGGATAAAGACATTAAATAATAACATTAGCATTCTTTTTTAATTTACAATAATTTTCTAAATTTGTGTGTTTTTTAACATGAAATTAATTTCTATAAAAAATTAAACAAAGCCAAATGAATCTTAATGATATTAACTGTAGTGAATACTTAAATGATGAAAATAATATTTTTAATGTATTATCAACCAACGAAAAAAGCACTCTGCTAAACAATCACATCTTATCTTCTTATAAAAGAAACAATATAATTTTTAAAGAAGGCGAAATTCCAAATAGCATTCTTTTGTTGATTGAAGGAAAAGTTAAAATTTTAAAAAAAGGAATTGGTAGCAGAAGTCAAATACTTAGGATGACAAAACCTATAGATATTATTGGTTATAGGGCTTTACTCGCCGACGAACCATACATTTCTTCAGCTGTTGCCCTTGAAGATACAATAATTTTTGCTTTTGATAAAAACAAATTTAAAGAATTAATTCATAGCAATAATGATTTTGCTACAAATATAATCAAACTGCTTGCTTCAGAACTAGGATTCTCAAATAAAAAGATTGTAGCACTTACACAAAAACATATTAGAGGAAGACTAGCCGAAACCCTTCTGTTTTTAAAAAACACTTACGGATTTGATGAAGATAATTGCACCTTAAATATTTGTTTGTCGCGTGAAGATCTTGCCAACTTATCAAATATGACTACATCAAATGCAATACGCACTTTATCAACTTTTGCAAGCGAAGATGTAATATCTGTGAAAGGCAGAAAAATAAAAATAAAAAATTACAAAAAATTACAAAAAATTAATGACCTGGGATAATAATTTAATTAACAATTAATTACAGCATTTTAGTAAATTTTGATATTGTTAAAATTTAGCCTTTATAAATTTATTAAAAAAGTATAAAAACAGTAATAAATTTATATCTTTGTACAACATAAATCACGCTAACGTAAAGACTTGATTAATTTTTCATGACCAAATAAGATGACTTGTATAAAAAAAATAAAAACAGCATTAATTTCTGTATATAATAAAGAAAATCTTGCCCCGCTAATAAAAAAATTAAACCAATTAAATATAAAAATTTATTCAACAGGAGGAACTCAAAAATTTATTGAGGACTTAGAAATAGATGTAACTTCCGTTGAAAGTCTTACTACATATCCTCCAATATTAGGAGGAAGAGTTAAAACATTACATCCTAAAATATTTGGTGGTATATTATCTCGTCGTTCTAATGAAAACGATAACAATGAAATTAAAAATTACGATATACCTGAAATTGACTTAGTTATAGTTGATCTTTATCCCTTTAAAGAAACCATTGCATCAGGAGCTAAAGAAGAAGAAATTATTGAAAAAATTGATATCGGAGGTATTTCATTAATAAGAGCTGCAGCCAAAAATTACACAGACGTTTTCACAATTAGTTCTCGCAATCAATACAAATTGCTTTTAGACATCTTAAATAAAAACAATGGTGAAACATCAATAGAAGAACGCAAAATTTTCGCCCGCCAAGCATTTAATATTTCTTCTGATTATGATACAACAATTTTCAAATATTTCAACAATGAAAATCTAAATGTTTTTAAAGAAAGTATCACAAGTTCAACCACATTGAGATATGGAGAAAATCCACATCAGAAAGGTGTTTTCTTTGGAGAATTTGATAAACTTTTTGACAAGCTTAATGGAAAAGAAATATCATATAATAATTTACTTGATATAGATGCGGCTGTAAAATTAATAAATGAATTTAAAGAAACTTCATTTGTTATTATGAAGCATAATAATGCATGTGGTGTTGCATCGCGCACAAAATTAATAGATGCATGGAAAGAAGCTTTATCGGGCGACCCTGTTTCTGCTTTTGGAGGCATCCTAATTACTAATTCAAAATTAGACAAAGAAACAGCTACAGAGATTAATAAATTATTTTTTGAAGTAATAATTGCTCCTGATTACGAAAATGAAGCTTTTGAAATATTAAGACAAAACAAAAAAAGAATAATTCTTATTCAAAAAGAATTTAGTTCCCAAAAAAAACAATTCAAGTCTATTCTAAATGGAGTAATAGCACAAGATACCGACACAAAAATTGAAGAAGAAAAAGATCTTCGATTAATAAGCAACTCAAAGCCAACAAAAGACAACATAATTGATTTAATATTTGCAAATAAAATCGTAAAACATTCAAAATCAAATTCAATAGTTCTTGCAAAAGACAAAAAACTTTTAGCAAGTGGAGTTGGACAAACTTCTCGCGTTGATGCGTTAAAACAAGCAATTAATAAAGCTAATTCTTTTGGCAACAATCTTGAAGGAGGAGTTATGGCTTCAGATGCATTTTTCCCTTTTGGAGATTCTGTAGAAATTGCTTATAATGCTGGCATAACATCTGTTATTCAACCAGGAGGTTCAATAAGAGATAAAGAATCTATTGATTTTTGCAATAATAATAACATGTCAATGGTATTTACTGGAATAAGGCATTTCAAACACTAATTTTTAATTAAAAAAAATAGATGGGATTTTTTTCATTTTTAACACAAGAAATTGCAGTCGATTTAGGAACAGCTAATACAATTATAATCAATAAGGATAAAATTGTTGTGGATGAGCCTTCAATTGTTGCTATAGATCAGAACACAAAAAAAGTAATTGCTGTAGGTGGTAGAGCACGACAGATGCAGGGAAAAACACCCGACTATATAAAAACAATACGTCCTCTTCGTGATGGTGTAATTGCAGATTTTAATGCAGCGGAGCAAATGATTCGTGGCATGATTAAAATGATTGATAATAAACCAAGGCTATTTTCTCCTGCACTTAAAATTGTTGTATGTATTCCATCAGGTAGCACCGAAGTAGAATTACGTGCTGTAAGAGATTCTTCCGAGCATGCCGGCGGTAGAGAAGTTTATCTTATCTACGAACCAATGGCTGCTGCTTTAGGATTAGGCATTGATGTAGAAGCTCCTGAAGGAAATATGGTTGTTGATATAGGTGGTGGTACAACAGAAATTGCAGTTATATCATTAGGCGGTATTGTTAGCAATAAATCTATCCGTATTGCAGGAGATGATTTCACTGCTGATATTAAAGAATATATGAGACATCAACATAATATAAAAATTGGCGAACGAACAGCAGAGAACATTAAAACAAATGTTGGTTCTGCATTAACAGATATTGATGATGCTCCATCTGATTTTATTGTAAGCGGTCCTCATCAAATGACGGCTCTCCCAATTGAAATTCCTGTTTCATATCAAGAAATCGCACATTGTTTAGATAGATCCCTTAATAAAGTTGAAGCAGCTATCTTATCAGCTCTTGAGCAAACACCTCCTGAATTATATTCTGACGTATTAAAAAACGGTATATATCTTACTGGCGGTGGTGCATTGCTTAGAGGTTTAGATAAAAGACTTAGCGAAAAAACTAAAATAAAATTTCATGTTGCCGAAGATCCTCTTCATGCTGTTGCAAGAGGCACAGGTATTGCTCTAAAAAATGTTGATAAATTCCCATTTTTAATGAGATAATATAAGAAATTCTATCTTGCACACAATTTCTTAATCTTTTTATACTAACATCTTAATTTAAAAAGAATATATAACTGTATAAAAAAATTAAGAAATTAATTAATTTTAAATCATATAATAAAAAATGCATTTTTAGTGACACTAAAAATTATAATTAGAAACTGCAAAAAAAATGTTTACATATTTTTACTTGATAAATGAGGGCGTTAATTAATTTTTTTTTAAAACATTATTACTTTTTATTATTTCTTGCTTTTGAATTATTTTCAGTATTTCTTGTTATTGAAAATAATAATTATCAAAAATCTTCATTTCTAAACTCAGCTAATTTTATCTCTGGAAATATTTATAATGGTCTATCTAATTTTAATTCATATATTAATTTATATGAATTAAACGAAAAATTATCTTCAGAAAACACTCAGCTTTACAATAGCTTAAAAACAACATATAAGTCAAACAAAATTTCTTTACTTGAAATTTACGATTCTACTTATTTTCAACAATATGTTACTACATCAGCTCATGTTATTAACAATTCTGTGAATCGACAAAATAATTACTTAACGATAGATAAAGGCGAAAATCAAGGTGTATATCAAGAAATGGCAGTAACATCTCCAACAGGTATTGTCGGAATAGTTAAAAACGCATCAAATAATTTCGCATCTGTAATATCAATTTTAAACACTAATGTACATATTAGTGCAATGATTAAAAAAAATGAATACTTTGGGTCATTAATTTGGGATGGGAAAAATTATAAAGAAATTACTTTAAAAGATATACCTAATCATGTTAATATAAATATTGGTGATACAATAATAACCAGTGGCTATTCATCAATATTTCCGAAAGGCAAATTAATTGGTGTAATATCTGATTTCGAACATGAAAAAGGAGGTAATTTTTATTTAATTACTGTAAAATTATCGACCGATTTTAAAAAGCTTTCTTATGTTTATGTAATAGGAAACTTGCTAAAGCAAGAACAAAAAGATTTAGAAAAAACATCTGAAAATGATTAAACTTACATTAAGAAACATATGGCGATTTGCGATTTTAGTTTTTCTACAAATAATAATATTTAACAATATTCAATTTAGTGGATACATCAACCCATATTTTTATATAATATTCATAATATTGCTTCCTTTTGAAACACCGAAATGGATTTTAATGTTATCAGCCTTCTTATTAGGATTTTCAATTGACATTTTATCAAACACTTTAGGAATGCATGCTTCTGCATGTGTATTTATGGCGTTCATACGACCGTTTGTTTTACAATACATATCACCCCGTGACGGATATGAAGCAAGCTCACTTCCACGTATTCATTACTATGGTTTCACATGGTTTCTTAAATATTCTGTAATATTAATCCTAGCACATCATCTTTTTCTATTTTATATTGAAGTTTTCACTTTTTCTGGGTTCTTTTATACTTTATCAAGAGCTTTGTTAAGTTCCTTATTTTCAATTATTATTGTTGTGTTTAGTCAATATATTGTCTATAGAAAGTAGTTTTGAGATTGTGAAATAGCTAAATTGTTAGACACTAATTTCTCAAAAAAAACACAAAAAATTATTATTAAATTGCTTTTTTTTAACTTTTAACTTTTGTCTTTTTACTTTTGTCTTTTGTCTTGTTATACTGTGAAATCTAAATTCTAAATTGTTCAATTACTAAATGGATATTTTTAAGCAAAGAAAATATTTTATACAAATTATAATTATACTTATAAGCATAATTTATATTATACGTTTATTCGCATTACAAGTCGTTGACACTTCATACAAAATATCAGCAAGTAATAATGTTTTAAGACATATTACCCAATACCCTGCTAGAGGATTAGTCTACGACAGAAACGAGGAATTACTTGTATATAACCAAGCAGCCTATGATTTGATGATAGTCCCACGTCAACTTGAAGCTTTCGACACAACAGACTTTTGTAATATTATAAATATTTCGAAACAGCAATTAATTAAAGAAATAAATAAGGCTAAAAAATATTCGTATTTTAAACCTTCTCTATTTTTAAAACAAATGTCATCTGTAACTTATGCAAAACTTCAGGAAAAACTATATAAATATAAAGGCTTTTTTGTTCAAACAAGGACATTAAGGAAATATACTCAAAAAATTGCAGCACATGCTTTAGGTTATGTTGGTGAAGTTGATGAGGAAATTACCAAAAAAAAACCATATTATAAGCTTGGTGACTATATGGGAATTAGCGGAATTGAAAAGTCATATGAAAAAGAATTAAGAGGCAAAAAAGGTGTACAAATATACCTTGTTGATGTTCATAACAGAATAAAAGGAAATTATAAAAAAGGAAAATATGATACTAATGCTGTTGCCGGAGCAAACATAACAACTACATTAGATGCAAATTTACAAGAATATGGCGAAAAATTAATGCAGAATAAGAAAGGAAGTATTGTCGCTATTGAGCCATCAACAGGCGAAATATTAACAATGGTTACCAGCCCATCATATAATCCTGCTTTATTAGTAGGTAGAATAAGAACAAAAAATTATTTAAACCTACTTAAAGATACATTAAAACCCTTATTTAACAGAGCTGTAATGGCAAAATATCCTCCCGGATCAACATTTAAAATTATAACAGCTTTGGTAGGATTACAAGAAAAAGTGCTTTACAAAAATACTCTATACTCTTGTCATGGAGGTTATCATTACGGCAGACAAATAGTTGGCTGTCATAATCATCCTTCTCCTTTAGATTTAACTCATGCAATTCAGTATTCATGCAATGCATATTTCTGTAATGTTTACCGAAGTATTATTGATAATCCTGAATTTACATCTGCCGATGAAGGTTTTAAAGTATGGAGAGACTATGTTACATCGTTTGGACTTGGAAATAAACTCGGGACTGACTTTGCAAACGAACTGAGCGGAAATATTCCCACCACCAAATATTATGACAAGTATTATGGACATGGTCATTGGAGTTCACTTACAACGCTTTCTCTTTCTATTGGGCAAGGAGAATTAGGAATTACTCCTCTCCAACTGGCAAATATGACCAGTACCGTTGCAAACAGAGGATTTTACTATACACCTCATTTAATAAAAAAAATAAGTAGTAAAAAAAATATTGACGAAAAATTTTTAGTTCAGCGTTATACAAAAATTGACTCTTCATATTTCCCAATAGTTATTGATGGTATGGAAAAAGTTATTAATGGTGAGGCAGGAAGCACTGCAAGAATTGCAAAAATTAAAGACATAATTGTTTGCGGTAAAACAGGAACAGCTCAAAATCCTCATGGTGATAATCATTCAATTTTTATTGCATTTGCACCAAAAGACAATCCTAAAATAGCTATTGCTGTATTTATTGAAAATGGAGGATATGGTGCAAGATGGGCTGCACCTACTGCCAGCTTAATGATTGAAAAATATCTAAAAAAAAATATTTCCAGAAAATGGTTGGAAAACTATATACTTAATTGTGATTTAATAAATGAACAAACGCAAGACAAACATATGGAATAATATTGACTGGATAACAGTTTTACTTTATATAACCCTAATTATTTTTGGTTGGTTAAGTATCTACTCAGCTGTATATAATGATGGTCATCAAAGCATTTTTGACATAACGCAACGCTATGGCAAACAGCTACTATGGATTTCTGCTTCATTTATATTAATTCTTATAGTCTTTTTAATTGATGTAAAATTTTATAGCCTTTTTGCATACTTTATCTACATTGCTACAATACTATTATTAATATCAGTTTTATTTTTAGGTAAAGAAGTTCATGGAGCCCGCTCATGGTTTGAAATTGGCAACTTTAGAGTTCAACCTTCCGAATTTGCAAAAGTTGCAACAAGCATTGTATTAGCTAAATATATGAGTTCATATAATCAAAAATTTAAAAAATTTAAAAACCTTTTCACTTTAGCTATAATTATACTTACCCCAGTTGTATTAATCTTTTTGCAAAATGATACCGGTTCGGCTTTAGTTTATTTTGCATTCATTCTCGTTCTTTATCGAGAAGGATTATCAATTAATTATATTTTTATTGGAATTTTGATTGCTGTTCTTTTTATTGTATCACTTTTAGTAGATAAATTAATAATATTATTTTCTATAGAAATAATTGCCATTATTATTTTTGCCTTTAGAAATAAAAAAATAAAAAATATTATTATAACACTAATTACTATTTCTTCAGCGACATTTGTTGTTTGGGGAATTAACAAAATTTTCAGTTTTAATCTATCGTTTTATATCGTCAACTTAATAGGATTAACTTTATCAACAATAATATTGAGTATTTTTGCTTATTGGAATAAAATGAATTACATTTTTATTATACTTGGAATTTTATACTCATCCATACTATTCACTAACTCTGTTGGCTATTTTTTTAATAATATTTTAGAACCTCATCAACAAACAAGAATAAATATCCTTCTAGGAATAAAAAAAGACCCATTAGGAACAGGATACAATGTTAATCAGTCGAAAATTGCGATTGGATCTGGAGGATTTTCAGGGAAAGGCTTTTTACAAGGGACTCAAACAAAATTTAACTTTGTCCCAGAGCAAAGCACAGACTTTATTTTTTGTACTATTGGTGAAGAAAGTGGCTTTATTGGAACATCAATAGTAATATTACTATTCGTCTCCCTTTTGATGAGAATTATATATCTCGCTGAACGGCAGCGTTCAAAATTTAGCAGAATATACGGCTATTGTGTTGCGTCAATAATATTCTTTCATTTTGTAATAAATATTGGAATGACTATTGGTATAACACCAGTTATTGGTATTCCTTTACCATTTTTTAGCTACGGAGGTTCTTCTTTATGGGCTTTTACTATTTTGTTGTTTATATTTATTAGATTGGATGCAAGCCGTTTAGATCTATTTGCTTAATTCCCTTGTTTAAAATATTTTTGACAACTAAAAAAAACGCAATATATGATTCAAAATTCTATATAAAAAAAATGAAGTCTAAAAAAAAATTCAGAAATAGACAATCTTTGCACCTAAAATTCTTCTAAAGAACCCATTATTAGTTCAGAATTTTATTCACAAATTTTACTCATTCCTGAATTTCTGTATTTTTATCTTATATCTAATTCAGATTATTACATGTTTTTATCTACATATACAGTAAGTTTACCTAAAGAGTTAACATAGCTACCAAATTCATTATCATACCAGCCAAAAATTGTTGCATGAGTAACCGGCATTCTTACATCCTGAGCATTTGTGATGCCAAGATTTTGAAGCATTTTTGCTGAAATGTCAGTAAATCCGGTACGAGTATGTGTTTCAAATCCTTCAAGAACAACTGCTGCTCTTCTTCCGATTATGTCAGCAGAAACATTTTGCTTATCAGTATATACCAATAAATCTTTTTGTGAGCCTTGTGCTGCATTTTTATAAATATCATTAATGTAATTTCTGTTTATAAGCGGATCTCCCGATTCTGTAAGAGATGTATGAAAAGTAACATTAAGAATTATTAACGAAGCTGTATTAGTCGGAATTCTAATAGAATCAGCCATAAAACCAACACTTTGTATTTCGGGAATAACATATTCGAGAGCCTTAGCGGCACCGGTTGAAGTAAGAATAATATTATTAAAAATTGATCGTGATTTTCTTAAATCGCCCTCATTTGCTTTTGGAACAGAATCTAATATGCTTTGAGTGCTGGTAGAAGCATGAATGGTTGACATTGAAGCAGTAAGAATATTAGAAGTTCCTTTATTTTCGAGAAGAGGTTTTATCATGTGAGACAAACCTGTAGTAGTGCAACTTGCAGCTGATATAACATCATGCTTCATAGGATCAAAATCTAAATGATTTATTCCATAAACAAGCATTGCACTATCTTCTGGCATCTTTAACAAAGAATCTTTAATTTTAAAAGGAGCACTAACAATAACCTTTTCTGCTCCTGCAGCCAAATGACCTCTTACACTGCCTTTTTTAGTGTCAACAGGCGAAGTAGGATCTTTATAAGCACCTGTACAATCAACCACCAGACGAACTCCTTCTCTTCCCCAATTAATATCTTTCGGATTTCTTTCTTTATTAAGTATTTTTACCGGCATACCATTTACTTCAAGCATTCCTTCTTTTTCATCAACAACCTTAATCTTAAAATTGTTTTTGGAATCCCCATACAAAAATCTACTCAATTCTCCATACGTAGAATCTGTTTCAATTATGTGAACAACAGCATCAAGGCTTTTACCAATTTCTCGTCCAACATTCACAACAAATCCATCGAAATGTTTTATAGACAAATGATTCCACAGAGTTAATTTACCTATTCTGCCCAAGCCGTTAATACCTAATAAATTTTTATCTTTAAAGTCCATAATTATTTAAAATTTAATTAATTATTAATATTCTTTTTTATTTAATTTATCATACAAAATTTCAGTATTTTCAATAGAATAATTACCCTTGTAAATATTTCCTAAACTTCCATCTATGGCAATTTCATCCCCTGCTTTAAAAATATGTCCATTTATGCTACATTCTTTTTTAGTTTCGTAAACCAACAATTCTCTACAATTGACAACACAAACCTTTCCTAACCTGACAGCAGTAACTGCCGCATGAGATGTTGCACCGCCTTTAGCAGTAAGTAATCCGGCACATTCAAAAATCATTCCTATATCATCAGGAACAGTGTCTGGTCTAACTAGAATTAAATTTTTTTCAGGATATTTTTCAGCAAAATACTTTAGGTCTTCCATATCAAAAGTTAGAATACCATTTAAAGCTCCTCCACCAATTCCAATTCCTCTTCCCACTCTTATCATATTTTTCAACAATGAAGAAAAAACATCAATATTTGTATTCTCTCTTATATTTTGATCTCTTGTTTGAAGAATATATAAATCGTCAGGGTTTTCCGACTCAAAAGTAAACTCAATTTCTTGATGACTAAAGCCATGATTTTCTGTCATTTCTTTAGCAATTCGATAAACTTTTTTATAAATAAGTGGAAAAGCTTCTTGCAAAGAAGTACCTTCTAATTTCAATTGCTTACGTTGAGTCTTTCCTATTGGGAGAGCATGAACAAGACCTGATACTATATCTTCACCCTGTCCACACAAAGTAAAGTCTCCATAAAGATGAACCCCAGGTCTGTGTCTGTTTGGATTATGAGTAAATACAACACCTGTTCCTGAAGTTTCATAAAGGTTTCCTAAAATCATTTTTTGAATAATAACGGCTGTTCCCCACTCATCTGCTATCTGAAGATATTCTCGATATACTCTTGCCCTCTTAGATGACCAAGAATCTAAAACAATAGAAATAGTTTTCTTTAACTGCAAAAACACATCTTCTTCAAACTTAATATTATGTTGTTTGAGAACATTTTTGTATGCATGGGCTATAGTTTTGATTTGTTCTGGTTTTAAATTAATTTTTTTCTTAACATTATATTTTAATTTATAATCAGAAATTATTTTATCAAAAACATCTCGGTGTATACCCATTGACATTCCCCAACTTTGCAATAACCTACGATAACAATCCCAAGCACACCAAGCATAACATTTTTGTTTGCTGAGATTTTCTGCTATTTCTTCGTTCATCCCTACATTAAGGAAGGTATCCATGGCTCCCGGCATAGAAATTACACCTCCTGATCGTACAGAAAACAACAAAGGATTTTTAGGGTTACCAAACTGCTTTCCTGTAATTTTTTCTATTCGCTTTATTTGTTTTTTTATCAAAGCATCCATTTCTTGTGAAAGGTAAGAATGAAATGCAACAGCTTTTCTCCTTCTGAAAACTTCAGTAGTAAGAACAAATCCCGGAGGTACCGGAAATCCAGCAAGATATAATTTCTTTAGAAAAAAAGCTTTTGACCCAAGAAATATTTGGTTATCTGTTAATAAATTTTCTTTATTAAAAGGATTAATAATCAAGTTCGAATTATATGACATAACATCGTTAATAATTTCGGGAGTAAAATTATCAACCATATTATTTAAAGAATTTAAAATATTTGAAATAAAATTATCTAAAGCTTTTAACAAAAATGCATTAGAGATAATATCCCTATAAAACTCTTCCGATTTTTTTATAATCAGCGTCCTCTTTTCTTTTTCTAAAGCTTTCTTATCAATCTTAAAAATCTGAGGAATAACCACTCCTAAAGAATATTCATACGAGCGTATAAAATATTTATTAATTATCTCTTTTATGCTAACAGCCATAAACTGAAATATGTTATGATACTGACTGAGAGAAAAACTGGCTGAAGTAAGACTGTATTTAAACATTTGCAGGTTAGAATCAAATCCCTGATTTACAATGCCATCTAATTTCATACCCTGCTTAAAATATTCTAGAACAGTATAAATCTGATTTAATGTTTTTGCAGAAATATAATCTAGGTATATTTCTTCAATAATTTTTTCCATTAGCCTTGAAGCAACTCTTTCAAGTCTAAAAACATGCCCCAATGCTTCGAATTTAACTTCTCTGTACATACCATACATCGAAGGAATACCAAATGCAATATGTCGTTTATGATAAATATTTTCCCAGCCATCTGTAATATCCGAGCTAAAAATAATATTATTGAGTTTTTCGATATATTGATAAACAATTTTTAAAGATTTATGGTAATCTTTATGGTCAAGAGAATTTCGTAAAACATTAATTTCTTCTGGTTTAAAAAAATTATACTTACTAAGAACACTTAAAATATTTATAGTATCAAAGGAATACTTTTCTCTAAGCAAAACATATAAGTTACAAACACATTTGAATCTTTTCTTGTCAAGTTCATTATTGCTAGGATATTTTTCAAGAATGGCATCCAATTTCTCTTTTTCAAATTCTAAAAATTTTTCTGGCCTACATTTATATTTCTTACACAAATCGTTTACCATTTTATGAACAGGTGCATACCACCTTCCATTAATATCAATTGATTCGTAAACATCTTGTGGTAAAAATCTTTTTAATGTATTTAAATCTCCATCGTACCAAAAATTAAAAACTTTTTTTACAATATCTATAAGAGTGTTATTACTCTCAACATGTACTTGTTTTCTCAAAAAATGTAATAATTTGTCATTTCTATGAGACAATTCGTCCATAGTGGTAGTAACCTTTCTGATATCACCTTCGGCTCCTATTTCATTAAAATAAACAGGAAAAATTCTTGTGAGTTGTTTTACTTTTTGAAAATGAGGGACAATATTAGAATTTAATATTTTTGTAACATCTCTCTGAAAAAGGTCAGTATCAGAAATATAAATACCTCCCAATCGAAGGTTTACAATAAGTGAAGACAATAGTTTGACAGGTATTGATGAAGCAGTTTCTATTAATTCAAGCCATACTCTAATATTTTTAATATGGTTTTGGTTAACCTGCATCTGCCAATTATCCTTCATATAAACTACTCCTGGAGTTTCAAAACCAAAATCTATAAGTTTTTTTTCAAAATAATTCACTCTGAATTTATCTTCAGAATCATCAAGTTCAATAATTTTCTTCCCTAGCGTACTTATACAATCCAGAATTGCAGAAATATGCTCCTTTTTAAATTCTTTAAATAATACAAAAATCTTATCAATATATTGAAATATCTGATTTAGCTCTATTTCATTAATAACATTTTTAAGCAAGTTGTTAATATCTCCTATAATTCTATCTTTCAAATTATCGAGTCCCTCAAGATGGAGAATATAAAAGGTATAATAAAATTTTTCTCTAAATGTTTCAAATTTATTCGAAAAATAACGAAAAGAATTAGCTATATCATTAAATGATGGGATCTTTTCCACAATATCCTCACTTGACTTTGCTTGCTCAAGTTCTTTTTTTAATTTTTTATAGTATTGCTTTCCAAATTCGGAAACTGCTTCAGTATAATCATGCTCAAATAACGATTCTTTTTCTTTATACCATTTTTCAATTTTAGATGTATCTTCCCAAAAAGCAATATTGTATTCGAAAACTTTTTTAGTTAAAGAAAACAACATTTCTTTAAATTCCGGTATTTTAGATACTATTACAGTATGTTTTTTAAAATAAACTGAGCTGTGAATAAAACATTCTTTGTTATTTTCAATACTTTTATTTAAAACATTAAGTAATTCTATTACAACTGATTTGTATACTACATTACTCTCGCAAATCAACTCAATAAACTCTAGAATAGTCCTTACAAGTTGTTCTTTTAAATTCACTTTAATTTTTTTGTGAAACAAATCACGAAAAATATCTGTAAGTACAAGAAAAGCTTCTTCTGCACAGTCTAAAGTAATATAGAACCAAAAATCTTTTAAAACAATTTTGCGTAGTTCGTCAACTACAAAACTATAATTTGAATAAGGATGGTAAATTTCTTTAATACATTCTTCAGTTCTTTTATGAATTCCCCAATGGCTTTTTGAAAGTTCAATAAACGCTTTATACTTATCAGGGATGGTAAATTTCACTTTCCTTGTTTCTGCCAAATTTACTTCAAGGGCTTCTGATTTAAGTTGTTCTTTCATATTACACCTCTATTTGTTAAGCTTAAAAATTAATCTGATTAATCTATAAAATTATGTAGATTAAGAAACAAATAAACCTTTCATACAATGAAATGAAAACTATATTAAATCTTTGAAAAATCTATTTACTAAAAAAATTTAATAAAAAAAATCCTGAATAATATATATAAAAATTTTCAGGATTATCATTTACAAATTTACATCTTTTATGAATAATATTAAAATTAATTCATATGAGATTATTTATAAATTAATTTTAATCAAAATAATTAAAATCATATAAATTTATTTTTTAAGTATTTATAATTGACACATCAACCATTTATAACAGTCTCAAAACAAAATATATAGGAATCTAAATTAAAAAATAACTATAAAATTAGTTGTATAACTATAAGTTTAGTTGTATATTTGTTGTATGAAAGAATTAACAAAGGCAGAAGAACAAATAATTCAAATTCTCTGGGAAGAAAAAAAGGGATTTGTAAAAAACATTATTGAACATTTGCCAGAACCAAAGCCTGCATACAATACAGTATCTACAATAATCCGTATTTTAGAAAAAAAAGGTTTTGTTTCTCACAAGGCTTACGGTAAAACTTATGAGTATTATCCTTTAATTAGCAAAAAAAAATATACAAAAGTTTACTTCAAAAATTTTGTTCACAATTATTTCAGCAATTCCTTTCAACAAATGGTTTCTTTCTTTGCAAAAGAAGAGGATTTATCTTTAAGCGAAATGGAGGAAATGAAAAATATTATTGAAGAAGAAATTAATAAACAAAAAATTAATTCTCATGAATAGTATCTCAATTTATTTAATAGAAACAGCTATTTGCTTAGTCCTTTTCTATTCAATTTATAAAATTTTTCTTCAAAAAGAAACATTGTTTAAATTTAATAGATACTATATAATGGCAACAGTATTACTATCATTTATTATTCCGGCTTTAAACTTTAGCTACAAAGGAAGCTCAGATGTAATAATTTATAACAATGTGTTAAATGCTGTTGTTATTAGTGCAGATGGAATAGAACAAATTGTTAGCAATAAATTAAGCACACAACTAATACTAACTTATTTATATGCCTTTGGAGTAGTTTTTTTCACATTGCGTTTAGCATTTCAAATATTTCAATTACTTATTATTATAAAAAAAGGTAAAATTAATCACACCAATAACTTGCGATTTGTAATTACAAATAAAAATATTTCTCCATTTACTTTTTTTAACATTATTTTTCTGAACAATTCCGGAATATCAGAAAAAAACATGGAGAAAATAATAGCTCACGAACATGCTCATGTTAAACAACTTCATTTTATTGATTTAATCATTTTGGAGTTATTAACAATTGCTCAGTGGTTTAATCCATTTATTTGGAAGTATAGAAAATCGCTGAAAGAAGTACACGAATACCTTGCCGACGAAGACGTTCTGAAACAGGGTTATGATTCTATTAACTATCAAAAGTTAATATTTAATTCAATTGCAGGTACTAAAAATTATGAACTTACCAGCAATTTTGATTGTTCACTTACTAAAAAAAGATTAATTATGATGACAAAAATAAAAACACCTAAATGGGCAAAACTCAAAGCCTTGGTATTATTGCCAATTGTTGCACTTTTGGTTTTAGCTTTTGCTTGCTCTGAAAAAAATGAAGAAGCAAAAATTACTGAAAAAACTGGGAAAATTATTATTGAAAAAGCTTCTTCAATAACAAAATCTTCTGATTCGGTTTATTATAAGGTAGATGAAATGCCTGAATTTGAAGGTGGAACTAATGAATTAATAAGATTTATTGCTAAAAACACAAAATACCCAAAACAAGCAAAAGAAGACGGTATTCAAGGAAAAGTATATGTTTCATTCATTGTTAATAAAACCGGTAAAGTTGTTGATGTAAAAGCATTACAAACCAGAATGTTAACTGATAAAGATAAAAAATTAGAAGCTCCTTTACTCGAAGAAGAAGCTGTAAGAGTAATCTCTTTAATACCAGACTGGAAACCAGGAAAAATGAAAGGGGAAGCAGTAAACGTTCAATTTACTATTCCAATAAATTTTAAGCTCAATTAATTAATAATCAAAACAGAACATAGATAATTTGATTAACCGAATTCTAATGATAATAATTTACTTTATTTGTGTTCTGTTTTAGATTTATCGAGCATTTTAAAAACCATAATTGAATTAATATAAAACATCTCTATTGAATATTGTGCAAAAAAACAATTCTTAATTAATTTTTTTTTTACTTCTATGAAATACAAAAAATATTTTTTAGTTATTTTCACATTTATTTATTGCTTCAGCATAAAAGCACAAAATAAAAATTTTGAAATTTTATTTCTCGAGAATAAATTTGATGAGATTATTCAATTAGCCGACAGCAATATTACATACAAAAATAAATTATCACAAGATTATTTTTGGAAAGCAAACGCCTTAAAAAATATCGGTAAAAATTCTCAAGCTATAAGTAATTTAGAAACCGCAATTAAACTCTTCCCTACTGATATTGTTTTACAAGAATTCTTGGTTAATATGTATTTTGAAAAAGGCATGTACTTTTATGCCAAACCAATTATTGACACACTTTTGCTTAACGATTCTACAAATTTCAACCTTTTAAGTAAAAAAATACTCTTATGTGAATTTAACCATAAATATAATGATGCTATATCTATAATAAAAAAACAAAGTTTACGAGATACAACAAACGAATTTTTCATGCTTCACTTAGCAGATAATTATTATAAAATTAACAATATAGATAGTGCTATTTTTTATTATAATAAAGCATATAAACATAACCCTAACAATATAAAAACAGCATATAAAATTGCTAAAATTTATTTAAAAATTGATACAAAAAAGGCTCTTCCTATATGTGATTCAATACTAAAAAAAGATAATTTAAATATCCCTTTTATAAAAATAAAAGCTTATGCCTTAAAAAAATTGGATAGAAACAAAAAGGCATTAAAATCATTTGAAAATCTTACCAGTCTGGGAGATTCGTCTTTCTCAACTTTAAAACACATAGGTATTCTAAGATATAAAACCAGAGATTCTCACAATGCAAAAATAATAATGGAAAAAGCATTAGCAATAGATTCTTCTGATGTAGATTTAACATATTTTTACGGGTGTGCATTAGCTTCTGACACAATCCAATACAAATTAGTAAACGGAGAAGGAGAAACATTAACAGTAATGATTTGTAAATTATCATTAGACACAATCAATAAGAATAAAGAAGAAGCTTGTTTCTACATTAAAAAATCTATTGATTTATTAGCTCCTCCAATAACATTATCAATTATTTATGATCAATTAGCTGGCATTTATAGAGACTTAAAGCAATACAAAAAAGCTATAAATTATTATCAGCTTACTTATAAAAACAATCCTAAAAAATTGAATTTACTCTTTTATATTGCAAATATATATGAAGTTAATCTTAATGATAAGAAAACCGCACTAAAAAAATATCAGCAATTTCTTAACAAAATAGACAAACAAGAATCGATATCTGTGTATAAAGAGATAACCATTAATCGAATTAGACAGTTGAAAGAAAATTTGTTTTTTGCAGGGGAATTAAAATAATGCTATACTGATTATAATACTTTATATTTGTTATGCTTTTAAAAAAAAACCTATGAAAAAAATTATCTTACTATCAATAATAATCGGGTTTATTTCCTGCAATTCTAAAAATGGTAAAACGACAACCGAAATCCAAGAACAAGTTGTGGATAACCCAGAACTTATTGAAATCTATAAAATCGACCAAGCAGATCGGAAAACTGAAAATATAGATTGGAATATTGTAACAAAAAAAGATCGTTTAAGGGAAGTGAGAATATATGAATTGCTAGATTCAAACAAAGTACGTACTTCATTAGATTATCATAATGCAGCAATGATTTTTCAACACGGCAGAGACTCTATTGCATTTGGAATGGCTGTAAAATTTATGAGAAAATCTATTGAATTAGATTCAACAGCAAATAAATGGTTATTGGCTGCAGCAATTGATAGAGATTTATTGAGCCGAAATAAACCTCAAATTTATGGTACGCAATATTGGAAAATAAAAAACCAACCTTGGGAATTAAGAAAAATTGATACAACAAAAATTTCTGATGTTGAAAGAATCGAATATGGTGTAGAAACTTTAGCTCAACAAAGAGAGAAAGAAAAACGATTGAATAGCAAAAAAATAAATGAATTACTAAACGAAGGTAAAACTATTGATGAGTTAATTCATTTTATCAAAACCGAGAATGTTAAAGAATCAAAATATGATTTATCTGAAAGTGGATTAAATAATTTTGGTTATCAACTAATTAGTCAAGGGAATGAAAAAGAGGCTTCAAAAATTTTTAAACTTAATACAGAATTATATCCAAATGGATTTAACACTTTCGATAGTTATGGAGAATGCCTTTTGAAATTAGGAGATAAAGCAAATGCAATTAAAGCATATAGAAAATCATTAAATTTAAATCCTGACAATAAAAATGCCGAGAAAATACTGACAGAAATGGAATAACAAAGCATAACGCCTAAGAATATAAAAGAATGCGGTTCTTCAATTTCATTTTTATTTATTGTTCAATTCGCTATCTTTGGGTACGATTTAAAAGTCTGTGCTTTTAATTCCGCACTTTTTATATTGCCATAGTTATTAATTTTTCATTCGTATTAAATGACAATATTTCTAATGATAAATTAAATTTTCTAAATATTTTTACTCAAACTATTTTTGGGGAAATTCTTACGCAAAAACAAGAAAACCTCTATAAACTTGCAAAAGTCAAAAAAAATCCTTATATTATAAACGGAATTTAAATTTTCTTATCTCTCAAAAGATAACAATATAATACCTCTTTGATTTTCACTTTTTGCTAAGATTCAATTCATAAATTCCGAAATAAATAATTCCAATAATAATCAACACTTTGCAAATAATTTTGCTTCTAAATAAATAACTTATTACCATGAAATACAAAAGCTATACATTAAATAACCTAAGAGAAATCCCTCAAATAAGTAAATTAACCAAAGAACAATTATTTGACATTGAGGTAGTTGGCAGAGTACTTCCATTTAAAACCAATAATTATGTGGTTAATGAACTAATTGACTGGCAAAATTTTCAAAACGACCCAATGTTTATTCTCAACTTTCCACAAAAGGGAATGTTAATACCTGAACACTATAAAACGGTATCCAATTTATTAAAAAATTCTGCAAGCCCAAAAGCCATAGCAAAGGCAACAAAAGAAATACGATTGCAACTAAATCCTCAACCTGATGGGCAATCTAATAATGTGCCCATATTTAAAGGAGAGAAGCTTCTCGGTGTTCAACATAAATATCGCGAAACAATTCTGTTTTTCCCAACCCAAGGACAAACATGTCATTCATACTGTACATTTTGTTTTCGTTGGCCTCAATTTACAGAGAGTAATAATTTAAAATTTGCCGATAGTCGAATCCAACGTTTAATAGAATATTTAAAACAACATACTTCAATTACTGATATTATTTTTACAGGCGGAGACCCAATGATAATGAGTACCAAAATTCTTGAAAGATATATTAATTTACTACTTGAAGCAGATTTACCTAATTTAAAAACTATAAGAATAGGAACTAAATCTCTTAGTTATTGGCCATATCGTTTTACAAAAGATAATGATTCTGAAAATTTACTGAGACTTTTTGAAAAGATAAATAATTCAGGTAAACATTTAACAATAATGGCTCATATTAATCATTATAAAGAATTAGAAACACAAGAAGTACAAAAAGCCATAAAAAACATTCAAAACACAGGGAGCATTATTAGATCACAATCACCACTACTAAAACATATTAATGACAAACCTGAAATATGGCAAAAAATGTGGCGTCAACAAGTAAATCTGGGAATAATTCCTTATTACATGTTTATTGCCAGAGATACAGGTGCTCAACATTATTTTGCTGTTCCATTAGTTAAGTCATTGGAAATTTTTAAAGATGCTTATTCAAGGGTGAGTGGAATTTGTCGCACAGTAAGAGGTCCAAGCATGTCAACCAATCCTGGCAAAATTTTAATTAACGGCGTTAGCGAAATAAACGGTGAAAAAGTAATAGTGCTTAATTTTCTTCAGGGCAGAAACCCCGATTGGGTAAACAAACCGTTTTTTGCTAAATATGATGATAAAGCAATTTGGCTAAGCGATTTAGAACCAGCTTTTGATAAAAAAGAATTCTTCTATGAACAGAGTTTGTTTTTTGACAATAAAATTGATCTTTTAGAAAATAATCTTAGTTCGAAAAAATATTGTTGTAAAAAAATAGAAAAAAACGAAACAAATTTTAATTAATTTTTATTCTGTCACTAATAAAAACATAAAGTATAAAACAAACAGCCTTGTTGAAAAAATTTATTTCAATACAAGTCTGTTTGTTCCAATCTTATATTCATTATCGAAAATTGCATCAATAATCAACTTATAATCTTCCTTATTATTAACAAAATCGACATTATTTGTATCAAGTATAAGTATTCTAAAATCTTTTTGTTGTTTAAAATATTCAAAATAACTATTTTGAATTTTTCTCAGATAATCTTCTGTTATGTTTTGCTCATAATCACGCCCACGTTTTTTTATGTTTTTCATTAAGTTGTCTGTAGTAAGATGCAGATAAACATATAAATCGGGCTTGGGTAATTGATTATAGATTATATCAAAAATCTGCCGATACAAATTATACTCATCATCCTGTAAAGTAGATTTTGAAAAAATTAACGACTTCATAAAATAATAATCGGAAATAGTAAAGCTCTTAAATAAATCGCGGTGAGAAAGATCCTTCTTCAACTGATTATACCTATCGGCAAGAAACGACAATTCTAAAGGAAACGAATATCTGTCAGGATTTTCGTAAAATTTTGGCAAGAAAGGATTGTCTGCAAATTGTTCAAGAATTAATTTTGCATTAAACTGTTCGGCAAACATTTTCGTCAAAGATGTTTTTCCTGCTCCAATATTTCCCTCAATAATAATGTAGTCGTAATTCATTTATTTTTTATAAAAACTTATAATATAATTTTATGCTTTTTCTTTCTTTTCCCATTGCTCCCTAGCTCTTTCAGATTTGTAATCCGAAAGTCAAAATTAATACAGAATTTTCGAATTATAAAACCGAAAATCAACCGTATGGAGGAGAAGCAATCTATAAATCAATGGATTGCTTCGTCTTTCATCCTCGCAATGACGGCAAATATTAAATTTTCTTTCAGACACTATTCAGGTTTCATTCCCAAATTATAAAATAAGAAAGACCAAATATCAGTATATTCATCAATTTGTTTTGATGTTGGCATTCCACCACCGTGACCAGCTTTTGTTTCAATACGAATAAGAACAGGATTATTACCTTTATATTTTTCCTGCAATGTAGCCATATATTTAAATGAATGAGCAGGCACAACTCTATCGTCGTGGTCAGCTGTTGTTACCATAACAGCAGGATATTCAACATTCTCTTTAATATTATGCAATGGTGAATATTTAATTAAATTATTAAATTGAACAGAATCGTCGCTTGTACCATAATCGCTTGCCCAAGCCCAACCAATTGTAAATTTGTGATATCGAAGCATATCCATAACACCAACTTCAGGAATAACAGCTTTGTATAAATCAGGTCGTTGATTAATAACCGCACCAACTAACAAGCCTCCGTTTGAACCACCTTTTAAAGCAAGTTTCTCGGGAGAAGTATATTTTTTCTCAATTAAATATTCAGTAGCAGCAATGCAATCGTCGAACACATTTTGCTTATTTAATTTAGTTCCTTGTTCGTGCCAATCTTTACCATATTCTCCACCACCTCGAAGGTTTACAACAGCAAAAACACCTCCGTTTTCAATCCAAAAAATTCTTCGTGGAGAGAAATAAGGAGTTAGGCTAATATTAAAACCGCCATAGCCATAAACTATTGTTGGGTTGTTACTGTCTAATTTAATTCCTTTTTTATGAAAAATAAACATTGGGACTTTAGTACCGTCTTTACTCTCAAAGAAAACCTGTTCAGTAACAAAATCATCGGGATTAAAATTAACTACCGGTTTACTATAAATCTCTGATTTTTTTGTAGTAAAATCATATTTATAAACTACACTGGGAGTAGTAAAAGATGTAAATACATAGAAACCAATATTTTCGTCTTTTTTTCCACTTATACCTCCTGTTGTGCCTAATCCGGGTAATTTAAATTCATAATCAAAAACACCATCTGTATTATATACTTCGACTTTACTGTGAGCATCTTTCATATAAGATAAAACGATTTTACCTCCTACCAATGAGCAACTTCTTAAAACATTTTCATTTTCAGGAATAAAATCTTTAATTTTTTTCGTTTTAAGATCAATACAAATCAATTTATATCTTGGTGCTTCAAAATTCGTTTTTACCAACAATTTATTATCAATATCATCAATCACACCATATTCATAGTCAAATCCATCGGCAAGTTTAATAAACTTTGAATTATATTTTGTTAAGTCTTTGTAATATAAAGAATTTCCATCACCGGCTTCGCTTTCATATAGAAACAAGAATTTTTCATTTTCAGAAACACTTGCACCAAACATTCTTTTTGGATGTTTTTTATCTTCATAAATTAATTTATCTTTTGATTGGTCATCTCCAATTTTATGATAATATACTTTTTGAAATAAATTTGATTTTGTTAATTCCGAGCCTTCTTTTGTTTCATCATAACGAGAATAGTAAAAACCATTTTTAAAAAACGAAATACCTGAAAATTTCACCCATTTAAGATGGTCTTTTAAATCTTTCCCTGTTTTAATATCTCTTACGAAAATCTCATTCCAATCGGAACCCGATCTTGCAATACTATAAGCTAAATATTTCCCATCTTTCGAAAAATCAAGACCTGATAAAGCTACGGTTCCGTCATCTGACAATATATTTGGGTCAAGCAAAACGTTTGCTTCACTATCTAAATCATCTTGAATATATAAAACACTTTGGTTTTGTAAACCATCATTTTTAAAATAAAAATATTTATCTCCTTTTTTGAAAGGTGTTGATAATTTTGGGTAGTTCCACAATTCCTTTAAACGTTTATTAATTACATCTCTATAAGGAATTTGTGCAAGGTAATCGTTAGTTACTTTATTTTCTGCCTTAACCCAATCACCTGTTTCTTTCGAATTATCGTCTTCTAACCAACGGTAAGGGTCGGCAACTTTAGTTCCAAAATAAGTATCAACAGTATCAACTTTTTTTGCCATGGGATAATTTAATTTTTTGTTTTGCTTATTGCATGACATAATGCCAATTAACAGAAGCACAAATAATAAATTCTTCATCTCTATATTTTTTAATTTATAATTAAACTATTTACAAAATCAATTTAACAAATATATAAAATTGATAGTAGTTTATAAAGTTAAAAGTTTATAAAGTTGATTCTACTCCGAAAAGTATTACTCGTCCTCTGCTCTTTCGGTTTTATAATTCGAAAGCATTAATATACAGCTTGTTAATTCAGGATTACAAATCCCGAACAGCAGTACTATCATTAAATTGCTTCGAGCTTCGCCCTCACAATCACGGATATGAAGAACTTACGGGGTGAATTAAAATTTAAAAGTCTATAAAGTTGAAGTCTATAGTAAACAAAAAAAAGGCTATAAAAGCCTTTTTTTTAATTCATATTTAAACAAAATTTTTATTTATTTAGCATTTTTAAATGCTTTTAATCCAGCAAATTTAGCAGTATCGCCTAATTCTCTTTCAATTCTCATTAATTGATTAAATTTAGCAATACGTTCTGAACGACAACCTGAACCTGTTTTTAAATGACCTGCACTAACAGCTACAGTTAAATCAGCAATAGTTGTATCTTCGGTTTCACCTGAACGATGAGAAACAAAACAGTTGAAACTACTTTTTCCTGCAAGCTCAATTGTTTCTAAAGTCTCTGTTAATGAACCAATTTGGTTAAGTTTAATTAAAACTGCGTTAGCCGCTTTTTTGTCAATAGCTTCTTGCAAAAGTTTAGCATTAGTACAAATTAAATCATCACCAACTAATTCAATTCTATCACCAATAGTTTTGTTTAGCAATTGCCATCCTTCCCAGTCATTCTCAGCCATACCGTCTTCAATAAGAATAATTGGATATTTTTTTGTCCATTCATCCCAAAGCTGAACCATCTCTGCAGGAGTTTTTGATGATTTATCTGATTTAAAGAAAACATATTTACCATCTTGCCACATCTCGCTTGAAGCAGGGTCAAGGCAAATAGAAATATCTTTACCGGGAACATATCCTGCTTTTTCAATACCTTCGATTATAACTTCAACAGCTTCTTCGTTTGATTTTAATTCAGGAGCATAACCACCCTCATCACCAACACCTGTGCTATAACCACGAGCTACTAATACAGATTTTAAAGCGTGAAAAGTTTCAACACCCATTCTAATTGCAGTCTGAAAATCAGGAGCATTATGAGGTGCAATCATAAATTCTTGGAAATCAACATTATTTCCGGCATGAACTCCACCATTAATAACATTCATACATGGAACAGGTAATACTGAAGCATTAACACCACCAATATATCTATATAAAGGAAGGTTTAAAGCATTGGCTGCAGTACGGGCAACAGCCAAAGAAACTCCAAGTATTGCATTTGCACCAAATTTTGATTTATTAGGTGTCCCATCTAAATCAATCATTTTATAATCAATCTTGCGTTGTTCTGTTACATTCATGCCAATTATTGCAGGAGCAATGTCTTTATTAACATGCTCTACAGCTTTTAACACACCTTTGCCACCAAATCTATTTTTGTCACCATCTCTAAGTTCAACAGCTTCTTTTTCTCCGGTTGAAGCTCCAGATGGAACAATAGCTCTTCCTTTCACACCATTTTCAAGTACGATGTTAACTTCTACAGTTGGATTGCCTCTTGAATCCAACACCTCTTGGGCTTTAATTGTTTTAATATTCATGTGCTTATATTTAAATTATTTTTAATTCATGGGTAACATTCCTAAAAAAATATCAGAATAGAATATTTATTAAAAACGTTTCATTTATTAAAATATTACTCAGGTAAATATATTAAAAAAGTAAAAAATTTACCCGATTACAAAAGTATTCTTTTTTTGCAATTTTCTCAAAAAAAGTCCCTCGTAATTTCAATTTCTCTTTAAAAAAAAATCAATTCTTTTTATTGATAATCTATAATCGTTATCAACTGAATATAAATCGATTAATGTGCATCTATACCATGCAACATATAAATTAGATGGTCGAGAGTTTTAAAAATTTCCGACAAATATTCTTTAACTGCTTTAACACTTCCGGGAAGTGTATATATTAAGCTCTCACCAATTACTCCGGCAACTCCAAGACTTAATAATGCATTTGGTTTTTGCATGCCGAATTTTAAACGTATCATTTCCATAATACCGGGAATTTCTTTTTTAAGCATTGGTTTTACTGTTTCAACAGTAATGTCTTTTGGTCCTATGCCTGTTCCTCCGGTTGTTATTATAACATCTGTTTTATTATTTGTTGCGTTTTTTAATAATTCTGTTAATTGAGAAGCATTATCAGGAATTATTTTATGTTCAATTTTAAAATTTTTATTCTTTTTTGAAAAATATTCGTTTGTTAGAGATACTATTGTTGGACCACTAATATCTTCATAATCGCCTTTACTGGCTCGGTCGCTTAATGTTACAACAAGAATATTAAACAACTTTGGTTTATGTATCATAACATCGCCGGCCTTAATAGTGCCAGTCTTTACTACACGACAAAAAATACCTACTCGAGGCATAACATAATTGCCAAGTTCACGAAATTTGTCGTGAAAAGGTTTCCCAATCTGAGTAACCTCCAACTCAACTTCACCAATAATAAATCTGTCAAATTCTTTTACGTCAATATTTTCCATATTATCTGCAAAAATATTTTCGGCAAATTCGCCATACTCAATATTTCTGCACTCAGTTAATCGTTTAAACTGATCTACATGGTCTTTGCTTATTATACTTATTTGCCTGTTCCATGGTCCTGAATGAGCATCATTTATTACTCCGTTTTTGTCAAGAATCAATTCTTTAACTTCAAATTTTCTTCCTCTTTTTTCAGCTGTGTTTACTGATAATATTTTAATTTCTCTATTTTTCATATCAAAATTATTTTTCATAAAAATTCATTTCTTTAATATATTTATAAACCTTTTCAGGCAAAAAATATTGTATGTCTTTTCCTTCTTTTATTGATTTACGAATAAAACTCGATGAAATTTCCATAATTGGAGCATTAACAATTTTTACTTTTTCGTGATTAATTAAATCGTTCTCTTTTGTATTCGGTCTAGGATAAACATATATTTCATGGTATCTTAAAATCTCCTCATAATTTTTCCATTTATGAAAATTCTCGAGATTATCGGAACCCATTATTAAAACAAAATCATATTTAGGAAACTTATCGTGCAAATAAGTTAAAGTGTCAATTGTATATGAGGGTTTTGAGAGATTAAACTCAATATTTGAGGCTCTAAATTTATAGTTATTTCCAATTGCTTGGTTAACAAGCTCAAACCGCTGATAGTCAGGCAAAAGTGTTCTTTTCTGTTTAAATGGATTTTGTGGACTCACAACAAACCAGAGCTGATCTAAATCGGTAAATTCAACCATGTAATTGGCTATTGCCAAATGTCCAATATGAATTGGGTTATATGAGCCGAAAAACAGTCCGATTTTCATAAATAATTATTAATTGTTAATGAGAAACTTTGTTATAAAGTAATGCCACTTTTGACGAAAAAATTATTTTGTTTGTAACATCAAAAATGGAAAAAATTTTTTTAATAACAAAAAGAAAGAAGGTAAAATTTTTATACCAAGAAAAAAATGAAGTATAATAAAAATTGCAAAGATAACAGTTGCTTTTTTAAAAAATGTTTTGTTTATATTAAAAGTTTTTATATATTTATAAATATTATTGCGACTAAACAACCTTAATTTATATGAAAAAAATATTTGTAATAGCATTAATACTAATGCTTGGATTTTCTTGTTCAAAGAAAACAGAAATTGAGAATCAAATTCAGCCTAATCAAGAGAATTTTGTCAGTATGGACATGGTCGTTGATATTGCTTACAATATCAAATTTCCTAACATGAAAAATGGCTCCTCTCTAAAGAGTGCAAATAAAAAAACAAAAGAAGTTAAAAAAATTGATGAGGTAAAGAACAAAAATGAAGTGACCGCTTTTTATGTTGTAAATTATAACGAAGGTGGATTTTTATTGATTTCGTCAGATTTACGAACCTCACCAATTATTGGATTTTCGGAAAAAGGCTCATTTGATATGGACGAAGCAAATATGCCTGATGGTTTACGTTTTTGGATTAAAGATGCAAAAAAACAATTTTTTGAAATACAGAAGTCAGATATTAAGCCTTCAGCAAAAGAAAAAATAGCATGGAAATTAGTAAAGGAAAGCTTAATAACTGACGTAAGTTCTTTAAAAAGTATACCAATACCTGGTTGCTATGAGCACACAGAAGTAGTAACTAAAGGGCCTCTTTCCACATCAAGTGCATGGGGTCAAAAAGATGGTTTTTACAATTCGTTGCCTTATAATACATGCGAAGGAATCGAGGAACATGCTTATGCTGGTTGTGGTCCCATTGCTATGGGTCAAATAATGGATTATTATGAATATCCCAATTCATGGAATTGGACAAACATTCCTACAGATCTAACTACAACTTCTTCATTTATAGCAAATATTTGGTATAACATTAACGATAAGTATCAAGGATATCCTCATTACGTTTGTGGTGCTACTGGAATATTTCCTTATATGATTGCTCCTGTTTTAAACGATAAGTTTGGTTTTACTTCAGCCAGTTTTGCAGATTATAATTATCAAACCGTTAAAAGTAATCTTTGGTACAACAAACCTGTTATTTTAAGTGGAGGTGGTCATGCATGGTTTTGCGATGGATATAAAACAGTTGGATATTATTGGGATGACTGCACCGGGACTGAATACTTGTATTTTTATATGAAATGGGGATCGTATGGAATTTATGATGGTTGGTTTTGTTATAATAAATTCAATCCTGGTATTTTTAACTTTAGTGAAGATGAAAAAATGGTTTACAATATTTATCCCTAATAATGTTTGTACGAATAGGGATGATATGAAGATAGGTCTTATTTTGTAACTTAAAATATTTGTATTATGAAAAATTATAAAGTCTTTGTAATTATTTTGGCAATGATGTTTTCTTGTTCAAAGAATGAAGATATGAATTTTGCTGCTGTGGCTGTTGATAGTTATTTTGATTTTTTAGTGGTTAATGAAAATGATGAAAATTTATTTGATGTTGCTACAGAAAATAATTGGGATGTTAATGAAATAAAACTTTTTTATGTAAAAAATGGAGAACCTGAATTACATTACACATCTAGGTTAGGATCACCAGCACCATATGGATATTTGTTAACCGAACACAGAAATTTAGATAATATTTTACGAGTTTTTATGAATTACGAACCTGATTTAGATACATCAATTACCTATATAAAATGGAATGAATTAAGAACTGATACTCTTAAAGCAACCTACAATAATACAAACGGATATCAAAAAAAAGAGGTGTGGTTTAATGGTGAAAAGGTGTGGGATGATATTACTGAATACTATTGCCAAAAATTGGTTATTAAATAATTAATTTTTACTTCCTAATTATCTAAAAATTCTTCAACAATTTTTTTTGCTTTTGCCAGAGTTGTATCTAAATCATCATTAACAATAATTTTATCGAATTTATCGGCAAAACTGATTTCATATTCAGCTTTTTCAATTCTTTTGTCAATATTTTCAATGCTGTCGGTTGAGCGTAAAAGTAAACGCTTTTTCAACTCTTCAATAGACGGCGGCATAACAAATACAGCCAATGCTTTATCGCCATATTGTTTTTTAATATTTATTCCGCCTTTTACATCAACATCAAAAATTGCATTATTGCCTTTATCCCAAATACGATCAACTTCTGATTTTAGAGTTCCATAAAACTGATCTTTATAAACTTCCTCCCACTCAATAAATTTATTACTATTTATGCTTTGCTTAAATTCGTCAACACCCAAAAAATAATAATCAAATTTATCAACTTCACCTACTCGTTTTGGTCTGCTACAAGCCGAGATTGAAAATTCCAGATTAAAATTTTGTTCAATTAAATGTTTAACTATAGTGGTTTTCCCTGCTCCTGAAGGTGCTGAGAATATTAGTAATTTACCTGACATAAAAATAAATAATTTTTTTGTAACTAATCAGTGTTAATAATATTAATAAAAGTTTTTATTTAAATGCCAAAGATTCACAGATTTTATTAACTTGAAAAATAAATACTCTAAATTACTGTTCAACTTTAATTTATTCGGTTTCTTTTTTTACAGTATTTAAATTATTCTTGAAAATCTGTGAATCTGTGGCAAAACTATTCAATTATTTCGTTTAACAGAATTTCCGATTATTTATATAAACGGAACTTTTTTTTATAAAACATTAAGAACTTGCTCTTTAATTTTTTCAAGTTCATCTTTCATTTGTATAACAAGTTTCTGAATATCAAGATTATTCGCTTTTGAGCCAAGAGTGTTTATTTCTCTTCCAATCTCTTGTGTTATAAAACCTAATTTTTTACCAATAGGATCTTCGCTGTTTGCTGTTTCTAAAAAATAATTACAATGATTTTTTAAACGTACTTTTTCCTCTGTTATGTCAATTTTTTCAAGATAATAAATAACTTCTTGTTCAAATCTGTTATTATCAATCTTTTCGGTTTCAACAAATTCATGTAAATTATCAGAAATTCTTTTTTTAATTTTATCAATGCGTTGATGTTCAAACACATCAACTTCAGACAATAAATTATTAATATTATATATCCGTTTTATAATGTCTTTCTCTAAAGCATCTCCTTCCTGAATACGAAACTCATCACACTCCATAATTGCATGCTTAATTTCTTCAAAAACTGTATTCCATTCTTCTTGGTTAAGTTTTTGTTTTTCAACCTTAAGGGTATCAGGTAGTCCCATAACTACAGATAATATATCATTTTCGTCAGAAAGATTTAAATCATTTGAAATATTCTGCAATTGCTCATAATAATTTTTTACAACCGCCTGATTTATAACAGGAGTATTAGTTGTATTTATCGATTCAACAAAAATTGATGCATCAATTTTTCCTCTAGAAAGCTGCTTTGATATTTCATTTCTCAAAAAAATTTCTTTTTCCTTATAATAACTCGGCATCCTAACGCTTACATCAAGCTGCTTACTATTCAAACTCTTAATTTCAATAGTAACTTTTTTATTCTCTAATTCACATACGGATTTACCGTATCCTGTCATTGATTTTAACATAATTGATATATTAAATTTACTTTACAAAGTTAAGATATTACTAGTAATAATCAATAAATTATTATTAAACAAATACTGATTTTGCAATATCACGAAGATTATATTTTGATGCCATTACTTCTCCATAAGCACCAATCGACCTAATAGCAATTAAATTATTCCGTTTAACATGAGGAAGCAGAATGCCTTTTGCGAAAACATCTGTTGATTCGCAAATTGGACCAACAACGTCGTATTTTTCTTCAGTTTCATTCGACGAAATATTTTCAATTTTATGAAAAGAATTATATAATGCAGGTCTTATCAAATTAGTCATTCCTGCATCAACAATGGCAAATTTTGTATTGTATCCATTTTTAACATACAAAACTTTTGTAACTAATGTTCCACATTGTGCTACAACAGAACGACCTAATTCAAAATGTAATTTTTGATTTCTCGACAATTTAATATTATCGGCAAAAATTTTAAAATAATTTTTAAAATCAGGAAATTTATCTGTATTAGGACAAACATAATTTACACCAAGTCCACCACCTACATTAATGTGTTTAAGTTTAATGCCGTTGGTCTCAAATTTTGCAATTGTTTTGTTCAAAAAAAGACATAGTTTTTTATAAACATTCATATCTGTAATTTGTGAACCTATATGGCAATGAATTCCTATCAATTCAATATTTTTATAATTATTTATGTTTGAAATAATCATATTAATTTCATCTTTAGGAATTCCAAATTTATTTAATTTTGTTCCGGTAGTAATATTTTTATTTGTCTTAGCATCGATGTCAGGATTGATTCGAAGTGCAATTCTCACTTTTTTGTTTTTTTGTCTTGCAAGTTGATTTATTACCTCAATTTCTTGCAAAGATTCAACATTAAAACAAAAAATATTATTATTGATACCTGTTAATATTTCTTTATCGGTTTTACCAACTCCAGCAAAGACAATTGATTGTGCTTTAAATCCTGTTTCAATTGCTTTCACTATTTCATTTCCACTAACGCAGTCTGCCCCAAAACCATATTTATTTATTATTGATAAAATTTTGTCGTTTGAATTTGCTTTTAACGAATAATGAACAACAAAATCATATTTTGATGATTCTTTTTTTAATAAATCGAGAGTCTCGTTTAGCAAATTAATATCATAATAATAAAATGGTGTTTCAATATTTGATATTTTTTTAATAAAATTATCACTTTTCATTGTTGCATGTAATTAAATTGTTTGTTCTATTAAATTCGTCAATAACTAAATTGTTAAGATACTGTAGTGTGCTAGTTTTATAAATAGAATCGACACACAACGAAATATTAAATTTATTTCCTCCGTATGAAATCATACGAATAGGGATTTCTTGAAGAGTAGTAAATATTTTATTTACAACACCTTTTTGGTCACTTCTAAAATCACCAACAACACAAATTATAGACTGATTATTATTAATTTTAACAGAAGAAAAGGATTTTAGTTCATGTACTATCTCGTTAAGATAAGTAAAATTGTCAATAGTTACAGAAACCGAAACTTCAGATGTTGCAATCATATCAATTGAAGTTTTGAAATGTGCAAATACAGCAAAAATTTTCATTAAAAAACCATGAGCCATAAGCATGTGAGTAGATTTTATTTTTATTATAGTGATATTGTCTTTTGCAGCGACAGCCTTTATTCCGGTGTTTACATATTCTTTAGAAATAATTGTACCATAGGCAGATGGGTTTAATGTGTTTTTTAGTCTCACATTAATATTAGACCTTTGACATGGACGGATGCTTGCAGGATGTAATATTTTTGCACCAAAATATGCAAGTTCAGCAGCTTCTTCAAAAGATAATTTTTTAATTACAAAGGTATCGTCAACAAAACGCGGATCGTTATTATGAAAACCGTCAATATCTGTCCATATTTCAACTTCATCAGTCTGTAAAGCTTCTGCAATAAGCGACGCTGAATAATCGCTTCCCCCTCTTCCCAGATTGCTAATTGCTCCTTCATCGTTAAGACAAATAAATCCTTGAGTAATATATAAATTGCTATTTTTTAAATTTTTAATCTCATTATTCAAATTTTCTTTAATATATTCCAAATCAGGTTCGTAGTTTTTACATGTTTTCATAAATGAAAGTGCAGGTATAATAATATTTTCTATTTTATGTTCCTGCAATAAAAAATGAAAAAGATTAGTAGATAAAAGTTCACCTTTACTGAGAATTACATTTTTGATCTCGTTTGAAAAATTTAACTGTATATGATTATTTATTTCAGTAAATATATTTTTGATAAAATTAACTGCCTTATTAATAAATTCGTCGGTTTTTAAAAGCTTTTTTGATATGTCAAGATATAAAGATTCAAGCTCAATCGCTTTACTCATTGCTTGCGTGATATCATTTTTCTTTACAAGATTTGATATTTCACTCAACTTATTGGTTGTGCCGGAAATTGCTGATAGTACAATAATTTTTTTTTGTCCATCATTAATAATTTTTACTAAATTTTGCAATCTTTCTGCTGAACCTACCGAAGTTCCTCCAAATTTTAATACTTTCATTTTTTAAATTTTTGATTAAAAAAAAAGCCTATAGAAAATTTCTACAGGCTTTTTTGCTTATTAATTATTTATATACTCACAACAATAAAACCCAAAACACATAGTGTTTATACTTTTTAGATATTATTACTGTTTGTTTACTATTAAACATTTTTTATATATTTTTTACAAAAGTAATTTATTTTTTTTATTCTTCAATAATAATAAAAAAAAATTCAAGAAATTCTTTCTGCGTCTTTATCACCTCGTCCTGAAATGTTAATAATTGCGAGTTCATTTTTATCTTTCAAAAGCTTTAGGGCTAGAGCAACAGCATGGCTCGATTCTATTGCTGGAATAATTCCTTCTAATCGCGAGAGCTGTTTAAATGCATTAATAGCTTCTTTATCAGTAATAATATGATATTGAGCCCTGCCGGAATCTTTAAGAAAAGAATGCTGCGGACTAATTCCCGGATAATCAAGTCCGGCAGCTATAGAATACGATTCCATAGGATTGTTTTTTTCGTCAACCAGACAGTATGAATAAGTTCCCTGAAAGACAGACGGCTTTCCAAAAGATATTGTTGCTGCTGTTTTTGGCAAGAAACCTTCGCCACCTCCTTCGGCACCATAAATTTTAACATCTTTTTCATTAAGGAAACTTTGAAAAAGTCCAATTGAATTAGAACCACCACCAATACAAGCAAATATAGAATCCGGCATACGACCTTCTTCTTCAAGAATTTGTTTGTAGGCTTCATCTCCAATTACTTTTTGAAAATAGCCAACAATATTTGGGAAAGGGTGAGGCCCGACATGAGAGCCAATCATATAATACGAATCGGGATGTTTTATATAATAATCGAACGCTGCATCAACAGCATCTTTTAGAGTTGCAGAACCCGTAGTTGCAGGTATTACTTCTGCTCCTAATAATTTCATACGATTGACATTAGATTTTTGTCTTTCAATATCTACAGCACCCATAAAAATTTTGCACTTTATGCCAAACAGAGCTGTTACTGTAGCTGTTGCAACACCATGCTGACCTGCTCCTGTTTCTGCAATTATTTCATTGGCTCCCATACGCTTAGCCAACAAAATTTGCCCCACTGTATTATTTATTTTATGTGCTCCTGTATGATTTAAGTCTTCTCTTTTTAAATAAATTTTACTTCCGCAATAATTTGAAAGGTTTCGGGCATAATACAAAGGACTTGGTCTGCCCACAAAGTTTTTTAAATAATAAAAATATTCTTTAACAAAATTTTCGTCATTAATAGCATCGACAAAAGCCTTGTTAAGGCACTCAAGATTTTGCACCAACGACTCTGGAACAAAAGCTCCACCATATTCACCATAATATCCTGGTTTATTATTATTTTTTTCTTTTACCTCTGTATTGCTTTGTTCATTATTAATTGTCTGATTCATTTCGATTTTTTTTAATTGTTTGATAAAAAAATTTACAAATATTTTACTTGAAATCTTCACATAAGAAATCAGCGATTATTTATTC
>JADFUR010000021.1 GCA_015222055.1 Bacteroidota bacterium
AATTCCAGAATCATTAATTTAATGATTCTTTAAGTTCTTTTATTCTTTAAAATATAATTTTGTAAATCTAAAGGTAGCGGGGGGTTTCTTTTTATTTACAATAATAATTAAAAAATAGCACTTTTATTATTTTATTTTATCCTACGCTTAGCGGAGCTTACAAAATTTATACAAAATTATTTGGTTTTCTCTTAGAATGCCGAGCAAGAGCGAGTTTTGTTTTTTAGAACTTTTGGAAAGTTGGTAATTATTTTAATCGTGTTCCATGAATAATATTAAAAATAACTAATTCATTTTTAATAACTTTATAAATAAATATGTAGTATTTTTTTAAAACAGCACATCTGTATTTTCTTTTAGCATAAGATATGTGTCTACAGATTGGATACTTTTCAGGAAAAATTGCAAGAGAATATGCAAAATCTTTCATTTTTGAAATAAATTTTATAGCATTTTCAGGATTACCTTTTTGAGCGATGTAATAAGCTATTCTACTGATACTGTTGTGCACTTTTTTTGAGGATTACCTTCATTTTAAAATATTTTCTTTTAATTCTTTAAAAAAAGTATTTGCCTCTATTCCGTCTTTTTCCTTTTCCATTGCTTTAGCAAGGGCTTCATGTTCTTCATCAGTAGCAGGTCTTCCAGGGAGTATCCAGTCTTCATCAGTTAAATCTTCATCTTTTAAAATTTCTACAGATTTGACATATCCTATTGTTCGTAGAAATTCGGCTAATGACCGTCCTTTTGAAAGATTATCAATTTCAATATTTAATCTCATAATTTTAATTACTTATTAGGTAAAGTTACAATATATTTTTAAAAAGTATTGAGATTTTGTAAAAAAACGACTTGTACATTTTAATTGTGCTAAGAAAAATTTCAGACTACGCTTCAACAAACTAACATTTTTCAAACTACAGTTATATGCTATGTGTATGTCTTCTATGGCAAATCAATTTTAACTACTTTTAATATTTTTATTCGATTAAGTCAGAGACTTTGCCGAGCAAGAGCCGTCGAATTTTAGTTCGCACACATATTCAAAATTGTCTCCAATTGTTTTTCTCACACTATTATCAAAATCAATAATTTCTTGTTTTGAGTAAGTATTGCCTAATGACAGCATTTGATATTTATGCTTTATTTGTTTAAACTCAACATTTATATCATTACCAACACGCTGACTAGGTGAGTTACTGTCGAAAAATTCAGGGTTTTCTTTTTCAAGATTAATTAGCTCATTAATAAGCATATCATAATCATAATCGCTTATTGTTGGTTGTGATTTTACGTAATAGTGATTATTATGCTTATTTAATTCTTTTCTTAAATAATTTATTCTGTTTTGTATATTTTGTTTTGTCATCTTCTGTAATTTGTATAAAAAAATAATTATATAAATTTATTAAAAGCAATTAAAAAAATCAATAATTCTATTTTTTAATTATCTATAAGTTATATATTTGCATCGAAATGGTTTTTATCAATTGTTCAAGTTGATAAAATAATTGGGAAACAGGTGAAAATCCTGTGCAGTACCCGCTGCTGTAAGCTCTTTTTAACTTTTAAGCATCTAAGCCACTGTCCTTATTGGTGATGGGAAGGCGTTTAAAAAGGGAGTAAGTCAGAAGACCAGCCATATTATTTATCAATATTCAAAAAGCTTTCGGGAGAAAAAGCAATGAGTAATTTTTAATTATTCCCTTGTTATTTCCGAGTTAGCCTACGAATATTAATTTTTTAATTAATTTTTGTAATGTTTAACTAAATTTAAAATCATGAAAAAAAATTACTTTTTAATGCTCTTACTGGCAATTTTTGTATTGCCTCAGTTTTCTATTTCGCAAACAGTATCAACTTTTGAAGAGCTTGAGCTTAATTCTACAGGTTACTGGAATGGCTCAGATGATGCAGAAGGTTTTACCAGCGGGAATGCTTTTTTTACTAACAATTACAACCATGACTATTTTTCATGGTATGGCTTTGCCTACTCAAATCTTACAGATACATTAACTGCTGGGTATACTAACCAATACAGTGCTTATGCAGGAGAAGGTGCAGAGTCATCAAAGAACTATTGTGTTGCTTTTACTTTTGCCAATGATACGGTTTCTTTAACAACACCTACAACTGTTTCTGGAGTTTATTTTACCAACAACACTTATGCCGCTTTATCAATGCGTGATGGAGATGCTTATACTAAAAAATTTGGTGGTGCCGATGGTAACGATCCTGATTGGTTTAAAATTTCAATTTTTGGTGTTGATGATAGTAACAATAATACTGACACTATTGATTTCTATTTAGCAGATTTTCGTTTTGATGATAATGGAAGTGATTATATTGTTAAAGATTGGAAATGGGCTGACCTCACTTCACTGGGAAATATTAATAAAATAGTGTTTTTCTTATCTTCAACAGATAACGGTGACTATGGAATGAATACACCGTCTTATTTTTGTTTAGATAACTTAAATGGAACTCGTACAGGTATTAACAATTTTGTTATAAATAACAATTCTGTTACTGTTTATCCAAACCCTTTTAGAAATTCAATTAATATTGACGGAATTAATGATATAAAACAAATTTATGTTACTGATATTTCTGGTAAATTAGTTTATAATTCTAATAGCAATTTTAATAATAATCAGATTGACTTATCATCTTTAACAAGAGGATTTTATTTTATAAATATTAAAACTCAAAACAAGATAATAACTAAAAAAATTATTAAACAATAATTTTTATTTATTTATAGGTCTCTGCACAAATAATTAAATTACAGGTTTGCCTCATAATCAGATTTTTTAATGACAGCAAATATTAATTTTTTGTGCAGAGATTTTTTTTATCAGAAAAGTTTCTATTCATTATTCAATTTTGATATAAAAATATTTTATATTTTTGACCTCAATAAAATTTAAAACCAAAAAAAAATAAAATAATGATTACAAAAGAAAATGTATTAAAAGCAATTGAAAATATTAATCATCCTGCAATTGATTTATCTTTAGTTGAATTAGGAATAGTTAAAAACGTTGAGTTAGAAAAAAATACGGCTAAAATTACCTTTGCTCTTCCTTTTCCAAATATTCCTATTGTTGATATGCTAATTAACATGATTAAACAACCAATAATTGCTTTAGGTGTTAAATTTGAAGAGACAATTGTTCTTATGACAGAAGAAGAAAAACAACGTTTCTTGATGTTAGAAGAAAGTGCATGGAAAGGAATGTAGGATATATAAAGTTTAATGTTTCAAGTTTCAAGTTTAGCGAAGCAAAATCCCGACACTTCGAAATTTAATGCTGAGCTAATCTAAAATTCCAACACTTGGTAATATTCTTCTATTTAACGATCAATACTTTTTTAACTATTTTATTATTATCTGTAATTATCTGAATTAGATATAAACCAGCAGGATATTCAGAAAAATTAATTTTTACTACATTACTGTTTGTCTTTTCTTTATCAAATTTTTTAATTAGAACTCCAAAACTGTTAAATACAAATATATCAGCATTCATTTTTATATTCGACAAATCGACAAAAACATTGTCTGATGAAGGATTTGGATATACATTTACATCAGGTATCACTTTTGTAATATTATTAATAGAAGTTACATACCCCACAACAGGCCAAATTGCCTGATTTAATGATATTCCCCAAGAATCATCACTATTATAAGGCAACCATTGTTCTTGAGCGTTTTTTTCCCAAGCGGTGTTTACTTGGGCATTGTATTCTGTATTAGTTACAATTGCAAGAGTATCTCCTGCTTCCTGAGGTAAAACCACACCTGCATAAAAAGATCCTGTTATGTCTACAGGGTTTGCAAATTCAACATAAGTAATTTGATTAGCAATAACATCTGTAACAATTGATGAAATTGATTTTGTTGCTGTTGCAATTATTTTGTAAGGACTTCCATTATTATCATTCCAAATTGGAAAAGAAATATTTGATTTGCTGCCTTTGGCCACAGCAAAATAGACATAAACACCTTTAATTACATTATGGAAACCATATGAAGATGAATTATAATATTCCGCTTTAGCTAAATCGCCAAATGCATTATTACCAGATAAATAACCACCTTCATCAGCAATATATAAGGTAGCAGTATCTCCTTCGTTAAAATTACTAAGAGTAATAATGTCTGTTGGATCATCAAAATTAGGTTTATATCCGTTAAGTGAAGTTACACCTGAATTATTAGGATCAAGCCAATGTTTTAATTGTTGAGAATAGTCGCTATAATCATCCCATGAGTTTGACAATCTTGCAAAAAAATCGTTGAAAGGATAATCACAACTAGCATCACCTCCTGTAAGATTGCCAATAATATTATGATTTTCGTTAAACAAAGGCGATCCCGAAGAACCACCTTCTGTTGTACCAAGTTCCCAACTAAGAATTTGCCAATGAGAATTTGAATCATAACCTGTATATGTATCAATTATAGGAGAATCGTTATCTTTACTTATTTTTTTCACATCTCCTAGTGGATGATGAATACAAACAGTTTTCATTGCAGGATTAGAAGCATTATACCAACCCGAAAAATAAGGTTTGTAATCTTTTGGAGGCATGCTTGATAATTCAACTAAACTAAAATCTAATTTTCCTGAACTGTCATTTTTTGTTGCTTTCAAAGAAGAACCTGATAACGATTGTATTGAGCCTGTGTTTGGATTAGGGTCAATTGTATCGTCGCACGATTTTTTTTCATAATTGAAATAAAAAATTGATTTTTCAGCCAAATTTTCTGAGCCGATACAATGATTTGCTGTTAACAAATATGGTTTACCGTCGTTTTGTGTATTATTAATTAAAGCTCCAGTGCATAACTCTGTATTATTAATAATAATTCGGCATACCGAATGCTTTTCATTTTGCCACTCTTGTCCTTCATTGCAATTAATATCTATATTACAATCGCCGGAAAGACCGTATTGTCCATCTTTTATTTTTAAATATTCAAATATTCCTTTATAATCGTGTGCAACTTGATTAATGCTTAATAATGGTTTAAATGCTACTTTTTTTGGTTCGTTATATTCAATAATAATTGCATCACCTTTAACCGGAGAAATTGATAAAACCCGACTGTTTTTATTATTTTTACTGGTATATGCTCCTAATAATTGTGTTTTATTAATATTGTAAACAAAAACGCTTGAATTGGAAGGTAAATTATATTTATTAAAAGTTATTCCAATAGAATAAGCTCCTGTTGATTTAATACCCAATCGCCATATTTTATTTCCATCTGGCAATGTGTCCCAAACACCGGAATTGTCGGGGGTAAAATTAACATTTAAATTTTTTGCAAAATGTAGGGGTTTTCCTTTGAGTTTGTTATTAACAGTATCTTCTAATAATAATTTATTTACATCACCAATTTCCATCAACTCAAAATGAATTGACTTTTTTAATTTCACACTATAGCTTAATGGAATTCCTTCTGAACTTATTTGAGCACTAAGAAAATTTGAAAAAAATAAGGAAATTAATGATAATGAAATTATTAAAAATATTTTATTGTTAATTGCAAATTGTTTCATGATTTGAAATTTTCAGTATTTTTTTACAAAAGTATAAAGATATAATAAAGATGCATTAATATTATTTAATATTTTGTATTTAGCTATCTGTAATTCCATTTATTCTGCTCGGGAAAAAATGTTTCACAATACATATTGTTGATATTTCTTCAAAATTAAATATTTTAAACAAAAAATAAATTACTTTATTTTTTCCATGTAAATATGATTTCACCAAAATTTTATTTATTTTTGATAAAATGTACTTAAATTAATAAAATTGCATTTTATATACATAATAATATTTAATAAATTGAATATCAATAAATAAAAATTATATCTTCTTTACTTAACTAAGAATAATTAAAATGCCACAAACAAATCCTTTTGATAAACATTCTGTTGAATATGAAAAATGGTTTTTGTTAAACAAGAATGCTTATCTTTCAGAAATTAAGACTATTCAAAATTTTATTCCAAGACATAAAAAAGGGATGGAGGTTGGAATAGGTAGCGGTCTTTTTGCCTTACCTCTTGGTATTGAAGAGGGTGTTGATCCTTCTGAAAAAATGAGATCCATTGCAAAAAACAGAGGTCTTAATGTTGTTGATGGAATTGCTGAAAAATTACCTTACATTTCAAACACTTATGATTTTGTATTAATGGTTTCGACAATTTGCTTTGTTGATGACATAAACATGTCTTTTAAAGAAATTAATCGTGTTTTGAAAAAAGGCGGTTTATTTATAGTTGCTTTCGTCGATAAGGAAAGCGAAGTTGGTAAATATTATATAGAGAACAAAGAAAAAAGTTTGTTTTATAAAGATGCTAATTTTTACCCAAGCAATGAAGTTCTTAGATTACTGAAAGAGAGTGGTTTTAAAAATCAAAAAATTAGTCAAACAATTTTTGGTAAACTCTCAGATATTACAGAAGTGCAAGGTTTTAAAGAAGGACACGGTGAAGGAAGTTTTGTTGTTGTTTGCGTAGAAAAGTAATAAATAGTTAAGGAATTTGGTATTCATAGAGAAATAATTTCACATAAATATAGGTATAAAAGAATGAACCTTACCGTTTTAAATGACAATGCTCCTGGAGGAATATTCAGTTCAGAGCATGGATTATCATACATTATTGAAGATGACGAAAAAATATTATTTGATGTTGGACCTTCTGACGTATTTATTAGGAATGCTAAAAAAGCAAATATTGATTTAAATGAAATTAAAACGATTGCTCTTAGTCATGGGCATTATGACCATGGTAACGGATTAATGAATTTAAAAAACAAAACATTGATTTGTCATCCAGAATCTTTTATTAAAAGATATAGCAGAAATAACACTAAATACATTGGCTTACCTATTAACATTGAACAAGCTGGGAAGCAATTTAACTTAATTACAACAACAAAGCCATACAATATTTCAAAAAACATTATTTTTCTTGGTGAAATACCTCGAGAAAACGATTTTGAAGCAAAAACAACTACCTTCAACAAAGAAGATGGTTCTCCCGATTTCGTTATTGATGATTCTGCCTTAGCAATAAAGTCTGAAAAAGGATTAATAATTGTTACAGGATGCAGCCATGCGGGAATATGTAATATTATTAATTATGCTATTAAAGTAACAGGTAATAATAAAGTATATGCTGTTATAGGAGGTTTTCATCTAAAAAAAGATGATGAAGTAACCATGAAAGTAATTAATTTCATAAAAAAACTTAATATTGAAAGAATCTATCCTTCACACTGTACTGAGTTGCCGGCTCTCTCTAAATTTTATGAGCATTTTAAAATTAAACAAGTTAGATCAGGCGACGTGTTTAATTTCTAATATTATTACTCTTGAAGCATAGATTTGATAAAAATATCTTATCTTCAATAAAATAAAAAAATTCTAAACAAGATTGATTTATATAGATAAAGAGCTAAACCTTTTATAAATTTTTTTTAACACTAAAGCATTATAAATTTTCTGTGTTCCTAACTTCTCAAATTAGGCAATACTTAGTATAAGTGAAAATAAATTTCATTAAAAGATTTAATTTTATAAATTTGAACAATTAAATATTATAGTTAAAAAAACTCTTGTTTACATAATAACATATTTATTTTATTTGAAAATTATGATTTCTAAATACTTAGGCAAACTTATTTTAAAACTTATGGGTTGGAAAACTGAGTACAATATACCAAAATATGATAAGTGTATTGCAATAATGGCACCTCATACAAGTAATTGGGATTTTGTTATCGGTAGATTATTTTATTTTTCAATTGGGATAAAACCCAGGTTCTTAATAAAAAAAGAAATATTCTTTTTTCCATTAAATATTATATTACGTTCATTAGGAGGAATCCCCATTGACCGAAGCAAGAGTACAAGCTTAGTTGAAAAAATTATTTATATGTTTAATGAGAGAACTAAATTTACTTTAACAATAACTCCTGAAGGCACTCGAAAAAAAGTTACGAATTGGAAACGAGGGTTTTATTATATCTCCAAAAAAGCAAATGTTCCTATTGTCATGGGTTATCTTGACTACAAGAAAAAAATTGCTGGCGTTTATGGAAAATATATACCTCAAGATAATGTTGAGGAGGATATTAAAATTATTAAAAATTATTACAAAAATGTTAATGCAAAGCATCCTGAAAAATTTATTATATAATTTAAAATAAAAGCACCTTATTTTAATTATTGAAATTCGAATAGAAATGAATGATAATTTTTTAAACACAACAATAATACAAACTAATCTGTCTTGGGAAAATATTGACAAAAATCTCAAAAATTTAACTCAAAAATTAGATGAAATAGACCTACCAACAGACCTTATTGTCTTGCCCGAAATGTTTTCTACAGGTTTTTCAATGAAATCTAAACAATTAGCCGAAGATATGAATGGTAAGGCTATGAAATGGCTAAAGATAAAAGCAAAAGAAAAAAATTGTGTGATAATTGGAAGCCTTATTGTTGTTGAAAAAAATAATTATTATAATCGCCTTATTTGTATGTATTCTGATGGAGCGTTTTCTTATTATGACAAAAGACACTTGTTTAGAATGGGTAAAGAACATGAGTTTTATGTTGCAGGCAATAATAAACTTATTATAAATGTTAAAAATTTCAAAATTCGTCCATTAGTTTGTTACGACCTGCGCTTTCCTGTTTGGAGTAGAAATACAAAAGATTATGATGTATTAATTTATGTGGCAAATTGGCCAAAAAGTCGTCGTGAAGTATGGAACAAACTACTTTTTGCGAGAGCAATAGAGAATCAAGCTTATGTTGTTGCCGTAAACAGAGTCGGTTCCGATGCAACTGGTCTTGAATATTCGGGAGATTCTAAAGTAATTAATGCAAAAGGAATTGAAATTTCCGAAACAAAACAACATGAAGAAGCAATTGAAACAATCACACTCTCTCTTGACGAATTAAACAAATTCAGGAAAGACTTCCCCGTTGATTTAGATGCAGATAAGTTTGAGATTATATAACACATACGATTTGAGAATTTCTTAATATTTTTTGAAATTATCTTTATTCGCAGATTAAATCAGTTTTTTTGTACTAATTAATTATTAATATTTTCTCTTTCTCCTGACAAAAACAATCTGTAATATTTATTTTTTTCAATTAGTAGAACTTGCTCTTTAACATTTCTAAATTTAAACGGAATAGCAATATCAATTAATTTACTATTAAAAAGTGGTTGTATTTTTGGAAGATCAGTGTGACCAAAAATTATATGAGAAGCATTATAGAAATTTAAAATTTCATCGATTTCTTGATTCGAAATTTTTTTATAATTATAAAGGTTCATAATGTAACCACGATACCAAAGAGGACCTTCGTTTCCAATAACTAAATTTGTAATTGGTTTTCGTAATGATTTTTTTGGTTCATCAAGATAATTTCTAACCGTTTTATTAATTGAATCAATACTTAATTTATTTTCTGCTATTTTGGGAGATATTCCGGCATGTGTAAACAAAATATCATTAATTTTAATAACAGTATTTTTTGATCTAAGCCACCTGCCCATTACACTTTTTTTATTATATAAATTTGAATAATTTAATTCAAACCTATTACAAATAAAGCAGTATTTTGGGGATAAATATCTTGCATCATCGTTTAAAGCCATAATTTCATGGTTACCAAGCAAAAAGTGAACTCTCCCACCCTTTTTTTTCGCTTTTTTTTCGAGTTGGTTAATTAGCCATAGACTTTCGGTTACATTATTTCCTCGGTCAAATATGTCACCACAAAAAACAATATGACCATGACCCCAAATCCAATTGTTCTTTTCATCAATTACTTTAGTATTACGAAGTAATTTCAACAAATAATCATACTCTCCATGAATATCACCAATAACCATAATTTTTTCGACATTATTATATTTAGCTGTTTCAGGGTAGTAATGTTTATCAATAAAATAATTTAAGCTGTCGTATGCAAATCCTTTGAAGCTAAAACTTGTGTCTTCTTCGCTGATTTGATATTTTCTAGTTACTTTTTTAGTTTTATCATTTTTGGGGTTGTGGTCAAAATAAGAAACAATAACTTTTGAGCTGTTTATTTTCCATTTTATATATGGACCATCATGAATATTAATTACAGAAGAGTCGTCTTTAGAACAATAATAATTTTTATTTTTAAAATCAGGATTGTCCATTGCTACGTATATAGTAATTTTCTCTTTATTAATGCTAAAAGAAAAACTTATAATACAAATTAAAGTAAGTATAAAAATACGAAAAAATTTATTCATAAAATATTATAATATAACTAATTAAATTTATTTAATTAGTTCTGTTATCCGAATTCAAAAATATTTTTTTAATGTATTTCTCACGATGTATTTCCTTATAAAATTGTTTATAATAGTCAATAATTTCTTTTTTATTATAGCTGATTAAAAATGGAAATTTTGCATACAGATCAAGAATACTATTCTTATTATATTGAAAAATGTTGAATATTGCTGTAAGTTCATTTTTTTTTCTACTTAGATTTCTGTATTTTGGTTTCTCTATATCTCCATTTCCATAAATATCAGAAATATTGGGGTAATCAGGATGAATAACATCTGACAAATCGAAATCGTAAGGTACTGGAATATATGATTTAAAATCATTTGAATATAAAAATTTTAAATTTTTTCCTAAATCCATATCCCAATCATTGTTACCTATCATATATTCGAAAATATAAATCAAACTTGTGTAATTATAGTTTAAAAAATCTTTATCTACCTTATTTATCGATACGTTTACAGAATTGTTTCGAGTAGCCATATGTTTTGTTTTCTCAATAAAAAAGCCATATTGAGTAAAAGGCTCATAATTATTTTTTGTGTCGATATAAGTTATTTCAGCTAATCTAACTTTGAAACTAAAATCTGTAAAAATATTGTAAATTTTATATATTAAATATTCCTGTAAAATATAATCATCTCCATTGCAATGTGTTACGAATTTTAATGTGGTTTGGTTTCTAAATATTGTATCTTTTATATTATTTTCGAGAAATTTAAACTTTATAGGTGGAAATTCACAGTATTTTGGGTTTAAGCGGAAATGACCTCTTGGCTTTATTTTAATATTTAATGAAATTTTAGAACAATCATATTTGTCAAAATAATAAATTTCAGCATTTTGGTAAGTGCAATTTTCTTGTCTGTTATTTAATAAATATTCAATATCTGTTTCTAAACAAATATCAATCATCTCATCATTAGAAAATAAATCGAAATTATTTTTATTTGTTTGATGTTTTGAAAAAACCAGCTTATTATTTAATCCATTTAAAATTAAAATGAATAATATTATTTTTAATGGTAATTTTTGAAATTGACACATAAAAAAATTATAAAAAATAGGCAGGTAAAGTTATTTATTTTTTTATGTTTTTTCTAATAAAATAAATTAAGCTTTTATTCTAAGAGAAAAAGTTATTAATCTTTTTTAATAAAGTGTTTAAAATTATTGGTTTCTGAACATAATCAATATTCTTGTTTTCTAATATTTTTTCAATGCGATCTTCTCTATCTATAACAGAAACCAATATTATTTTAAGATCTTTTAAATTCTCGTCTTTTTCAATTTCATCAAGAATATCGAAACCACTTATTTCTGGCATCATAATATCTAACAAAAGCAAATCAATTTTTTTAGTTTTTAATATTGTCAAAGCTTCATCACCCAGTTGAGTAGTAATAATATTATGGTCTTTATCCTTTAAAAAACTTTCTAACAAAAATGTATTTGTTGATGAATCATCCACAACTAATATTTCAATTTTCGTTTTTTGCATATCCATAAAATTTATTATTTAAAAATTTAATTTTACTTTGTATAAAGTTAGTATAAAAAATATTAAAAAAAGTCGACTTTGTACTATTTTAGTTTACGAAAAAAGAAATAAAAAGTCATAATTTAATTGACAAATGTCATGATTTATTATGTTAGCAATCATAAATAATTAATTTAGCTCGGAAATTTCAACATCAATAGTTTTTAATTTCATAAATAATTATTATGTTTGGAACGAATTGACAAATATCAATAAATCTTATTTAAATTCGTTCCATTAATGTCAAAAATCAATGATTTTTCAAAAATTTCATCTTGTTTAAGCTCATTAAGCACTGAAGAAAAAAAGCTCATTTCTGAAAATATTATTGAATTAAAATACAAAAAAGGTGAAAATATATGTAAGCAAGAGTCTTTCTCTTCATGTATTGTATTTATAAACAAAGGTTTTGCAAAGGTTTATATTGAGCATAAAGAAAAAAATTTTATTTTAAACATTTCACACAAAGGTGATTTTATAGGTTTATCTTCTTTATTTTATTCCAATACTTTTATGTATTCTGTTGCGAGTATTGAAGATTGCTATATTAGCTCAATAAACAAAAATATTTTCACTCAAATAATTAGTCAAAACGCCAAATTTGCATCAGAAATCATGAGTATTTTAAACAATGATACTTCCATGTATTTTGAGCGTTTTATTAGTCTTACACAAAAGCAACTACATGGACGAATTGCTGATGCTATATTACATCTTTCCAATGAAGTATATAAAAGTGTAAAATTTAATTTTTCTCTTTCAAGACGTGATTTTGCTGAGTTTACAGGAATGTCAACAGAAAGTGCAATTCGTATTTTAAAAGAATTCCATAACGACAGAATAATTAATCTTGAAGGAAAAACAATGGAAATTATCAGTATGGAATTATTGTTAAAATTAAGTGAACTTGGATAAACAAGTGCTCTTTCGACTTTAAGCATTCTTTTTACATTCTTTTCGGAACATTAATCCCCAATAAACTCATCGAAGATTTAATTATTTTCCCAACCATATCTGATAATATTAATCTAAAATTTCTGATATTTATATCTGGTTCTTTAAGAATTGTGCAATCATGATAAAACTGATTAAACTCTTTGGCAAAATCATATATATAATTCGCAATTAAAGCAGGACTATAACTGTCAGCAGCTTCAATAATTGTGGAGGGATAATCAAAAATTAATTTTATTAGACTAATTTCCTTTTCGTTAATTTTTATTTTATTTGAAACATTTTCAGTTTGTTTAATGTTTTGATTTTTAGCTTTATTTAGCACTGACTTTATTCGTGCATAAGAATATTGAATAAAAGGACCTGTATTACCATTAAAATCGATTGATTCTTTAGGATTAAAAAGCATGTTCTTTTTTGGGTCAACTTTAAGTATGAAATATTTTAAAGCGCCTAATGCTATTGTTTCTACAACATTGTTTACCTCTTCGTCGGAATAAGAATCAAGTTTACCTAATTCTTCTGAAGTTTCGCGGGCAGTTTCAATCATTTCGTTAAGTAAATCATCTGCATCAACAACAGTACCTTCGCGTGATTTCATTTTACCATTAGGTAATTCAACCATGCCATAAGAGAGGTGGAAAAGATTATCAGCCCAACTATAGCCTAATTTTTTCAATACTAAAGCTAAAACTTGGAAATGATAATTTTGTTCATTTCCAACAACATATATTAATTTATCGATATTAAATTCAGAAAATCGTTGATTGGCTGTACCAATATCTTGCGTCATGTAAACAGAAGTTCCATCGGCACGAAGCAATAATTTTTCATCAAGCCCATCTTTAGTTAAATCTGCCCAAACAGAGCCATCTTCTTTTTTAATAAGAACTCCATTTTTTAATCCTTCAGCAACAATCGCCTTTCCTAATAAATAAGTTTCCGATTCATAATAAACTTTATCAAAATCAATTCCCAATTTATTATATGTTTCGTCAAAACCTTTATAAACCCATGCGTTCATTTTTTCCCAGAGAGCAATAGTCTCGGCATCTTTCATCTCCCACTTAAGCAACATTTTTTGAGCTTCAACTAATAAAGGTGCTTGTTTTTTTGCATCATCTGCAGATATTCCTTTGTTAATTAAAGTTGCAACTTGTTTTTTATATTCTTGGTCGAATTTTACATAATAGTTACCAACGAGCTTATCTCCTTTTAAGTGTGAGGTTTCAGGAGTTTGACCATTTCCCCATTTTTGCCAAGCAAGCATCGATTTACAAATATGAATACCTCTGTCGTTAACCAGGTTAACTTTCATAACATTTTTGCCACTTGCTTTCAATATTTGAGCAACTGAATAACCTAAAAGGTTATTTCGAACATGTCCAAGATGTAAAGGTTTATTAGTGTTTGGTGAAGAATATTCAATCATTATTTTTTCAGAATCTTCTTTTGCCTGTTTAAACCCATAATTTTCTTCTAACAAGGTAGTATTTAAAAAATCTATCCAAAAAGAATCTAAAAATTTTAAATTCAAAAAGCCTTTTATAACATTAAATTCATTAATCTCAGAAACATTATCCTTCAAATATACACCTAATTGCTCTGCAGTTAGCTCAGGCGATTTTTTAGAAAAACGCAGAAAAGGGAAAACGACTACTGTAAAGTCGCCAATAAACTCTTTTCTGGTTTTTTGAATTTGAATTAGTTTCTCTGGTATTTCAGAACTATATATTTTCTGAAATGCCTCAATTATATTTTCTTTAATTTTTCCTTCGATATTCATATTATTTATTTATTTATTTAACGACAAAGATAATATAAAGGTTTTTTTAATGTAATAATTAATTTTATTTTTTGTAATTTAGATTTTATTTTATTTAAAAATAAATAAATGGAAACAAGTACTAAACACCTTCATATTGTATCGTTCGACATCCCATATCCCGCTAATTACGGGGGTGTTATTGATGTTTTTTACAAAATCAAGGCTTTACATTCAATTGGAATAAAAATTCATTTGCATTGCTATGAATATGGAAGATTGCATGCTAAAGAATTAAAAAAATATTGCCATTCTGTACATTATTATCGGCGTTACAAAGGATTGAGGTATTTTATTTCGAGAAAACCGTACATTGTTAATACACGTTCAAACAAAAAATTACTTAATATTTTAACTAAAGACAATTATCCCATTCTTTTTGAAGGTATTCACTCTACTTTTTTTATTAATAATTGTGAATTAAAAAAAAGAATTAAAATTGTTCGAACGCATAACATTGAACATGAGTACTATAAGAATTTATCGGAAATTGAAAGAAATTATTTTAATAAATATTTTTTCAAGTCAGAAGCAAAAAAACTCATAAAATATGAACCGGTATTAAAAAATGCCACAAAAATAGCAGCAATATCTAAGAATGATTTTGTTTATTTCAATAAAAAATATTCAAATACAGAATTATTGCCAGCTTTTCATCAATATGAAAAGGTTGATATTAAAAAAGGAAAGGGTTTTTATGTCTTTTATCATGGTAACTTGTCGGTTGGAGAAAATGTTGTTGCTGCTTTATTTTTAATAAATAACGTGTTCAAAAATCTTGAAATTCCTTTAATAATTGCAGGAAAAAATCCAAATAAACGTATTAAAAATGCAGCTTTGAATAATACAAATATTCAAATCATTGCTAATCCAGATAATTCAATGATGTCAAATCTTATTTCAGAAGCTCAAATAAATATTTTACCTACTTTTCAAGGAACAGGAATAAAACTTAAATTACTTGCATCTCTGTTTACTGGTCGTCATTGTATAACTAATTTAACGATGGTAAAAAACACCGGCTTAGAAAGCCTTTGTTGTGTAAAAAACACATCTCGGGAAATGGCTGAAGAGGTTAAAAGGCTTTTTAATATCGAATTTGATCAAAAAGAAATTAAAAAACGAGAAAAAATTTTATCGAAATCTTTTTGTAACACAAACAATGCAAAAATAATTGAAAATTTAATAAGCGGATAATACAATTAGCAATGCTAAAATTGTTTCATAATCTGTGCATTTATAAAAAAAATATTGGGTATTGTTATTTTAAACAACTTTATAACCCAACGATTCAATAGTTTTTTTAGCTTCATGTAATCTTATATTATCCCCTGTAAAGCTAACTGATTTATCAATTAAATCAACTTCAGCCTTATCAATAAAGCTTAGTTTCTCAAGATTTTCTTCAATAGCTGACTTGCAATGATTACAGGTCATTCCTTCTACTTTAATTTTTTTAATATCCATAATTTTATTGTTATTTAATTGAGATTTTTTTTGTTTTGCCTTTATTATTTTTTGAACATATCCATTAATTATTAAACCTATTAGAATTAAACCTGACGCAATTTGCCACCAATTCAAAAATTGATTATGATTATGAGCTAAATGAGGGTTCGCAATTTGAGTAAACCATTGACTTGGTAGAACATAATCTATTACTAAACCAAAAAATATTGCTCCAATAATAATTGTTGACAGATAGATAAACAAACTTTTTTTTCCCAGAACTTTCCCAATCATTGTAATAGTAGCTGCGTTAGTAGCCGGACCTGCCATTAGTAGCACAAATGCAGCTCCTGGACTAATTCCTTTTAAAATTAGAATAGCTGCCAATGGGATTGTACCTGTGGCACATACATAAAGAGGAACAGAAACAACAACAATTATTAGCATTTGCATTATTGGTGACAAATTTAATACTTCAAAAAAATTATTTGGCACAAGTGCAGAGATTATAGCAGCCAAAGCTAATCCAATAAGCAACCACTTTGAAATATCCTGAATGAATTCAACAAAGCCATATCGAAACATATCTTTAAGTCTTGTTAAAAGTCCTTTTTGCTCTTCTTTTTGTTTTTTATAATTTGTTGGTTTATTTTCGGATGTAAGCTTACTTGTGATTAAACCCCCTGATAATCCTGTAATTAAAGCTGCAATTGGCCTTATAATAGCAAAAGGCAAGCCCAATAATGAAAAGGTTGCTAAAATAGAATCAACTCCTGTTTGTGGTGTTGAAATAAGAAATGAAACAGTTCCTCCTTTAGATGCTCCATTTTTATATAGAGCTGTTCCTGTTGGTATTACACCACAAGAGCAAAGGGGTAATGGTATTCCAAATATTGCAGCTAAAAATGATGAACGAAATGCTCCTCCATTAAAATATTTTTCAATTTTATGACGAGGAATAAATGCATATAACATACCGGCAAAGAAAAATCCAAGCAAAAGAAATGGAGACATCTCCCCTAATATTTTGACGAAATCTGTAAAAAAAATCTCTATGTATTTTATTGTTTCCATCTTGTAAAAATTATGTTACAAAGATCGGAAGATAAAATACTAGAGTTGTTATAAGATTTCGGAAAAGAATTATAATATTTTGTTATTACACTTCGTCTAAAGGTTTTCGTTTGTTTTCCTTTAAATTTTTAAAATGTGAGGGAGTTAATCCTGTTGTTTTTTTGAACTGATTCGATAGGTGTTGAACACTGCTATAACCTAATTGATATGATATTTCACTTAAAGAAAGTTCATTATAAACCAATAATTCTTTTGTTTTTTCAAGTTTCTGATTAATAATATATTTCTCAATTGTTATTCCTTCTACTGAAGAAAATAATTTGCTTAAATATGAATATTCATAACCTATTTCTCTCGAAATAAAATCAGAGCTGTTTATTGATTCTGCAATGTCTTTTGTGTGATGAATTCTTTCAATTATCAAAGTTTTTATTCTGTCAATTATTTTACTTTTTTTATCATCAATTAATTCAAAACCGTTTCTATTCAAAACCTCTCTTATATTTAATAATTGATTGTTTTCAAGTTTTTCAGGAACTTTGACTTTGCCCAACTCAATTTCTTCAATTTTTATTCCCAATTTTTCAAATTCCTCTTTTACAACCTTTATACAACGATTGCAAACCATATTTTTAATATAAAGAACAGTTTTCATTACATAAATTTACAAATAAAATTTATTAGATTGTCAATTTATTTCAATTTATATTTTATTTCAAGAACAACAAATCGGCCCGGACATTTAAACCCTTTGCTATTTGTATAAATTTTATTAAAAATATTATTAAAATCAAGGCTAATATTAAACTGTTTGATTTTTTTCCATAACTTTAAATTTGTTATAAATCTTTCGGGATATTTATCTGTCAATAAATAAATCTCATCAATTTTGTTCTCATCATTAATCCATCTTTCTCCTATATAATTCCCGTTTATGCCAATATTAACAAATTTATTTTCATAGTTTAATCCTAATGAAAATTTGTGCATTGGAATATCTGTTAAAAATTTCCCTGTTAAATCTTTATCAACAGATACAGATTTAATTTCAGATTTTTTGATTGTAGAATGAGTATATGTATAATTTATGAATGATGATATCGAATTAGTAATTGGAAAGGAAATATCTGCTTCTGCACCGTAAATCTCTACTGCACTAATATTATCTACTTTAAAAATTGGTGCTATTGTATATCCCAAATTTACAGAATCGCCTGTGCTGACAAAATACATAAAATCTTGTCCAATAGTGTAATATAATGACACGGAAGTCTTTATTATATTTAATATTTTATAGTCGCTACCAATTTCAAAATTGTAAATATGCTCAGGTTTTAATTGTGGATTTGCAATTTTAAAACCAATTTTTTTTCTCCCCGTTCTGCATAAGTCATCAAGTGTAGGCGAGCTAAAACCTTTTGCAACAGATACGTAAGTTTTGAATTCAGACTCGGGAGTGAATTCAATTGATAACTTCGGACTAAATGAATTCCATGATTTATCTTGAATATTATTAAACTGAAAGTCTGTTAAGTATTGAATTGAATATGATGGTTCGGTAATTGAAAAAAAAGCATCACGAAAAACTGCATTATCAAATCTTAAACCTGACACCAGAGAAAGTTTATTACTTATTAAATTGAATTTTGCCTGAGCAAAAGCTGAAAATGTATTCATTTTACCTTTGTTGTTTATCAAGTCGGTTGAAGTATAATAAATATCTTTACCGTTAACACTTCCTATTTTCGCTTCAAATCCTTCAATAAGCTCAATTTTTTTATTTAAATTTTGTTTCAACCAAATTCTACATCCTTTATCTTCTCTTTTTGAGTCAACTTCATAAAGAGTGTATGCACCATCACTATAATATTCGTTTTGTCTTCCATAATTTTCTCTTAAGAAATAAAAATTTGAAAACACTTCGCATTTTTTAATTTTACCTTTATATTTGGCAAATAAATGGTAAGTATCGTGCTCTACATTTGAACCATCGGTCTCATATATTTTAATACCTCGGCCTCGTAAATCATTAAAATAATTAAACGACAATTCAACTTGATTGTTATTGTCTATGTTATAACCCAATAAACCACCAACTAAATTTTCTTTTAAATATACTTTCTCAACAATGGTGTCATTTTCTTCAATTATTTCATCAGGTGTGTTAATATATCCATCGCTTTGTTTGTATGAACCAAAAACTCTCCAATAAAATAAGTCGTTTTCTGTTTTTCCTGATAAACGAAATTTTGATTGAAATGTATTGTAAGTTCCATATGAAGAAGAAAAAGTACCTGCAATTTTTTTATCATATTTTTTTGAAACAATATTTATAATGCCACCCATTGCATTACTACCATACAACACAGAACCTGGACCTTTTATTATTTCAAGTTTCTCTATATTATCTTTATCAATAAGGTTCCAGTTAACAGAACCTGCATCTGATTTGTTTATTGGTGTACCGTCTAAAACGACCAATGTACCCGATTGTGAATTAAAGCCTCTTAAAGATACTACTGTTGATGAAGAAAAAATACCAAACTCATTTTTTACATTAACACCAGAAACAGTGCTGAGTAAACTACTTACACTAACAGCCGGGATTTTTTGAATTTCTATTGCTTCAATTCTTTTTATTCTAACCGGAATATTTGTTACCTCAGATTTCTGTTTTTTGTTGGCTTCAATAAGAATTTCCTGAGTTAGAATATTGTTTTTTTTTAAACAAAAATCAATATTCGTATTCTTTTTAAAAAATGTTTTAACAGCTTTTTTTTGTGTAGTATAACCAATATAGCTTACAACTATTTTATATTTTTTTTGTTTCAGATTAAAAAATTGAAAAAAACCTTTATTATTTGTTATTGTTCCTCTATTGTTATTTTCAATAAAAACATTTGCATTTACTAAAGGTTCTCCTTTTATATTTTTCACTGTTCCCGAAATGCTTTGTGCATTTGAGGCAACAGAAAAAAATAACAACAAGCATAAATTAAAAAAATAAAACTTCATTAAAGATGGTTTATATAAAAAAAATATATAGCCGAGAACAATAAGAACCCGGCTATAAATAAACTATAACTAATTATTGATATAAGACATTTTTATTCAACAATAACTTTTTTAGTCATTGGAATTCTTTCGTTATGGAAAAATATTCTTACAAAATATAATCCTTTACTCAAACTCTCTGTGTTTATTGATAAAGCACCAACATGATTTTGTACTTCTTCAACTTTACGTCCCTGAATGTTATATATTTCAACTTTATCAACATCTTCGGTTGATGCAATATTTAAAATACCATTACAAGGATTAGGATAAACATTTACTTTGCTTGAGAATAATTCTGTTGTTATTCCTGTTTCAGTAGCCGTAGCTGTGATAAGAATATCATCAATTTTAGATGTTCCTGTTGCTTCAACAGTACCGCCATTAATATCATCATTAGATGTCATAATCCATCTGATATAAATTGAAGTTGTTCCAGGATTATCAAAATCTGAAGGAAAGGCTAATCCATTTGCTACACCTGTTGTCCAATCATTAGCAACTGTAATTTTACCATCAGGGATATCAATCCATTCTTGTTTGCTTAATTGTGCTTGAATTTTCCAATTTTTAGGACCTGCATTTGTTCCTCCTGAGCGTTGTTTTGATGATACTTTAAAGTCTTTATATCCGTTTGCTTTCAATTTAATTGACCAGAATTTATCATTATTTCCAGCATCCCATCCTTCAGCAGTTGCTGCAAAATCATCTTTATGAGCACCCTTTGTTAAAGTAATTGTTCTTGATGTCTCAGCTGTTTCATTTTCTGCTCTTATATCGTATCCTTGGTTGCCTTCTAATCCCATGTTTGAATTGAATTCAACATCATCAGCATCTGAAAAACTCCATCCAGTGATAGTATCACCAGCAGCTACTACTTCTGGAGTACCTAAAACAATAATATTATCAATTTTTGATTTTCCTGTTGAAGCCAAAGCAACTCCGTTAATGTCGTTATTTGACGTTAAAATCCATCTAAGATAGATTGATGTAGAACCTTGATTAGTAATAGGTAATGTTAAATTCTCTACTGCCGATGTTGTCCAATCATTTGCACATTCAATAGTTCCATCAGTAACATCAGCCCATTCTCCTTTGCTAAATTTCCATTGAATTTTCCAATCTTTTGGACCTGCATCTGCTCCTCCTGCTTGTTGTGTTGAAAATAATCTTAAGTCAGTATAACCTGCAGCCTTAAATTTAATTGACCAACATTTTGTATCCATACCATCATTCCAATTTGTTGCTTGAGCTGCAGATGTGGCAACACCATTTTTCATTATAATAGCACTTACTCCGCCTTCTGCTCTAATTGTGCTTTTGTTAACATTTCCTTCAATACCTGCATTAGCAACTGTATCACCTAAATCTCCTGTAGGAAAAGTCCATGCAATAATAGTATCTTGTTGAGCAAACAAAATTCCGGTAAAAAACATTCCCAGAGTTAATAAATAAAGTAATTTTTTTTTCATAATGATTAAAATTTAAGTTAAAAAATTTGTAAATTATTGTTGCATTTTTATAGAAAAAGTTATGCAGCCTGTTTCAATTGTATCTGCATGTAAAACATTTATTAAGCCTTTTTTCCCTGATGTTGTCTGGAAAGGAATTATTGTTCCATCACAAACCCATTTATATTTTTTCTTAGCCCAAACATCGCCATAAGAAACAATTATAAGGCTGTCGTTATGTGCAGAATCATACTTATCTGCAGTAACACCGTTTTCTGCTCTAATATCATATTTTGTATAATTTCTTATGTCCCAATTTTTCAAAAATGGGTAATATTCATTATATAAATCCCCTTTGAAATTAACGTCTTCACCCGGTGATGATAATGTTGGTGAAGGTTTTAATTCTCCATTATCTTCTTTGTAATTGAAATAAACTAAAATATCTACTTCTTCTTGGAACAATGATGCAGAATCTTCTAAATATATTTTATTAGAAAGAGGTAAAAAGAAATGCCCTATCTCAGTATTTAATTGGTAAGAAAGTTTTATCTCAGGAAATTCAATAATACCTCCAAATTGAGAATTAGGGTCTTTATATATCTTCATTTTTATTGATGATTGCATTCTATTTCTATCCATTATTGAAAAAGTCCAATCAACAGTGTCTTCAACTCCCTGATAATATGTTTCATCAACAACAAAACCAATTGAATTTAATCCGGAATCTAAAACTGTTTTGGTTTCATTTTCAGTTACTTTTTTAACAGTGAAATTTGTTATGTTAGCATCACCTGCATTAGTAGAAATACGAAAATGTAAAGCATCTCCTATCGAAATGGTATCACCATCATTATTAGTTCCTGATATTAATTCGAAACTAATTGTAGGAGGTGTATTATCCTCTTCTTTTTTGCATGAAGATATTATTGCCGATAAGATAATTATACTGAAAGTTAATTTTATTAAAACAGATTTTTTCACAAGAATTATTTTTATATTATTAATATTAACACATTTAAATTTAAACCATTATGTTCTTTTTTGCCAAACGCTAGGAAAAAAAATTAAAATTTATATTGTAGACCTCCAATAATAAATCTACCTGGAGACAAAAGTCCTTTTCTGTCAACAAATTCATTATCAAAAATATTTTGAATATCTAAATAAATTTTATATTGTTTTTTTAAAATTTTTGAAAATTTAATATTTGCTACAAGATAATCCTCAATCAAGATTGTATTTTGATCGTCGTACCATTGTTCATCAACATAGTTGCAATTAGCATTAATATTGACAATTTTATTTTTCCATCTTAGTGATGCATAAAATAAATTAGGAGACACTTCTATCATATATTTGTCTGTTAAATCCATACCCGGATTTATATCTGATTGTTCAAAATCAATAAGTTTAGAGTAATTATATGAATAATTTGCATTAAAAAATAAATTCTTATTTATGGTGTAATTAAAACTTAACTCTGCTCCCATTATACCAACCTTACCAATGTTTTCTGTTAATAATACCGGTTTCAAACTGCTTCCTCCAGTGTCGACAGAATCACCATTTCCGATTAAATATTGAAAATCAGTACCGCGAGAATAATAGACTGCTGAATTTATAGTTATTTTTTTTGTTGGTTTTAAATTATAACCTATTTCATAAGTGGTTATAAACTCAGGTTTTAATTTAGGGTTCGACAAACGAAAACCTTTTCTAATTTTACCTGTTTGACTTAAATCTTTTAATTTTGGAGGTTTAAAGCCAACACCAACAGAGGTATATAGTTTTGAATTATTATTAAGAGAGTATTGCACAGAAGCTTTTGGACTTGTTGCAAACCAAACATTACTTTTTAATTCTTCGGAAAATCCCTGAGCAAAACCGGTTGCTTTTGAAGGATTTATTACTGATTGAAATCCACTGTGGAAATTTGCAATGTCGTTTCTAACGCCTAAAATTACTTTTAACTTATCATTGCAAAAATTAATTTCATCTTGAATAAAAAAACCAACAATGTCTAAATTACTTTCATATTCAATTATATCGGGAGATGTTCTGTATATTTCATTACCATCAACATCACCCATTTTTAATTCCATCCCAATAGTAATATAATTTTTCTTAAACCATTTGTTCGAAATAGAAAACCAGAAACCCTTATCTGATTTATCAGAATTTGAATCTAAAAGTTTGTATTCATTATGAGAATTGAACGATTCTTTTTGAGCGTAATATTCTTCTTTGGTATAATACATAATAGCCTTAATGACAGAATTTCCAATCTTGCCATCATATTTTGCCCTTATATGATCTGTTAAATAGGATTCGTAACTGCCATCATTAAGGAAAACTTTTCGCCCTGCTCCTCTCATCTCATCAAAATGATTGTAAACTACTTCAATATTATTTGACTTGTTAAAAGAATATCCAAGTTTGGTTCCTCCTCCAAGTTCTTTAAGATAAACTTTCACATCTGTTTCATCCATAAATTCAACCGGAGTAAAATTATAACCGTCACCGTCGCGAAAGTAACCGCTTAAGTCCCAATAAAATCCTTTATTATCAACAATATTATTATTTGAAATGTTTACTGTGCTTCCAATAGTATTATAAGTACCATAATAGGTTTTTAAATTACCTGAAAATCCAGCCTTAGGTTTTTTAGTAATAATATTTATTACTCCACCCATAGCATTATTTCCATACAAGGCAGAAGCTGACCCTTTTATTATTTCAATTCTTTCAATATTTTCAGGATTAATATTGTGCCAATTTACCGAGCCTCCTGCAATTTTATTTTTTGGCACACCATCGACCAAAATGAGTGTTCGGGCACTACTCTCCAAGCCACGCATTGTTACAGCAGCATTTTTCGAAAAAATACCCCAACTTCTATTTACATATACGTTTGCCGACGATTTTAATATATCATCAACATTATTAATTGGAAAATCTTCAATTTGTTTTGTAGTTATTACATCTACTTGAGCGGGTATATCTTTAATTTTTCTTAATGTTTGAGTTGCAGTTACAACTATTTCATCTAAGTTAATATTTTTATCAAGCTTTAAAGAATCTTTTTCTTGTGCAGAGATAAATCCAAAGCAAAAAAATGTTAGTATTATTAGTAAACTTGTTTTCATTACTCCTGCATTTTTATTGAAATTTCTACACTGCCTGTTTCTTTATCATTGATATCAAGAACTTTAAACAAGCCTCTTTTGCCATCTTGAGTTACGAAAGAAAATATTTTATCTGGTGCTAAATTTTTTGACTTTCTTTTACCCTGTTCAAATTCAAAAGTATTAGCTAAAATTAGGCTATCGTTATTGCATTTCTCGAACTCATCAACACTTAGTGCTTTTTCAATAAATCTTGTAGTATTTTTTTGTGTCCAATTTGTTATTGCATTATCACCCGGAAAGTTTGAAACATCTATATTTGCCCCAGGCGATGCTATAGTGTTTTCATCGGTCTCAATTAAGTCATAATAATAAACAAAATTAATTAAGCTTTGACTTTCATAGGCTTGTTGTAGAGTATAAACCTTGTTTTTTTTTATGGAATAAAAGCTTCCTACATTTGCATTATTTTGTGCTCCAAGAATAACTGAAGGTACATATTTAATATTTCCATATGTAACTACGGAATCTCTTAAAAATGTTAATGATATCGTTTCTGATTTTCTATTATTTCTATCTTTGACGTAAAAAGACCATGTTTCGGATAATTCAATTCCTTTGGTAAATATTTTTACATATTCTATTTCATTTACAAATATTCCGGTGTCTATTGATGCTTGTACAGAATTTTTTATTACTGTAGTATTTAATTGAGTAAGAGCATCTTGGCTATTTGTTTTTGCAATTATTTTAATCTTTATTATATCATTCAGTTTTAAAGTTGTATCACTATGTACAAAATCTTGATTTGTAATAAATTTTATTGATGGCACATCATATTCCGACTCCTCTTTTTTACAACTGTTAATTGAAAAAGATGCTATTATAAAAGATGCTATTATTAATACTTTCAATATGTTCATTTTTTCATAACGCATATTACAAAATTTGTTATTAATATTCCATTTATATTTTCATAAACTTATATTATACTACAGCCTTTCTTAATATTTGCTTATTTGCTAATTTTTAGATTTGATTTTATTTGCAGAAAAAATTAATCCTACAGCTATTACTGCTCCTGTAGCACCAAACAAAAAATGAGAAACAACAGGATATAAATAGCCTAACTTGATGAAAGATTGATAAGGATAACCTACAGTAAAATGAATAAATAGTCTTCCCAATGGAATAATCATATAAGCAATTGCTCCTATTAATGAAAATAGTAGAACATTTGTTTTACTATTTTTTATTGTTTTAAATAAAAAATCAATAGTGGCACCCATTAAGATGTAATAAAGAGGTAAAAAAGGATCTTTAAAACCCATAAATGGAAAAAATATCATTAATGCTGCAAAAAAGCATGAAATACTAGATGCAAAAGATGATTTTGAAATTCCTCTACCCAATAATAATATTGCCATTACTTCCAAACCATGATGCCCAGGAATTTGTAAAGGAATTCTAAGGTTTGCTCTCAAAACAACAGCAAAAACACCTAATAGAGCTAAAATTATTAATTCAGTAGCAGTTATCTCAATCAGAGATTTTTTTGATATAGTCTTTACTTGTAACTTTCCATTCATAATTTCTATCATTTAAAGATTTATCTGCAATTATTATTTTTTTATTATTCTTTAATATTGGTCTTAACCATTCGCCAGCATCAATAGTTTCAATGTTTGAAACTATTTTTAAATTTCTATCTACAACAGCATCAAAATTTATTTCTTTAAAAAGTTGTTCTATTTTATATACGCCTTTTAATTGACGCAATTCTGTTCCTTTTATCCAAATAAAGCGACCATCATTACCTGATTTTCTTAATGCAATAGCAGCAAGCGAACCAATTATACCATCTTTATCGCCTGTAAGCCCTTCTAATAAAATATTGTTTTTTTTTGCGATATCCCTTGCTTCAGGTTGAGTTAAGATGTCTTTTTTAGCTCTCAAACCCCAACTTAATACTTCACCCTCAATTTTGTTATATTCTGCAACTGCAAGACCAGCATCTGAGCCATCTGCACTTTCTCGCAAAAGAAAATCACGACACAATTCTGTTAATGCCAAAAAATTATCAGACATTACTTCTAAACAAGCAGAACTATTATGAGAAGTATAAGGTATTCTCGGGTCAAATAATAACTGATGACGTGTTATGCCTTCGACCATACCAACTTTTTTCTCTTCAATCAACTTTCCCAAACAGCGAGAATGATAACCTGTTCCTCTACTGTCTTGATTATCTGTATCGTCTATACCAATTAAAAAATGTTTCATAAAAAATTAAAAAAACGAGTATATAAATGATTGCATAATTAGTGCAAAAATATTATTACTATTAACATTATCAAAATAAAATCAAATTTAATTTTAAATATTTTTAATGTTTCAGATTTAATTTTTTACTAAAGTATCGCACCTAATAAAACCAATGGTTTTAGAAGAATAAATTTAAAAAATGCAGCATAATCACCTTGCATATATGCTTGATATTAAATATCTTGTAAGTGCAAACAAAAAAATACAATTATGCTACGAAATAAAGACATTACTAAAATTCAAAAAATGAAAATGCTTTTTACAAATACTTGGATTCAACCTGATTTTTTTCACCAACAACTTGAGCTATTTAATTTCACAAAAGCATCAAGAATATTTAAAAAAAATTAAAAAAAGTGGTGTTCCAGTTTGGGATATAATAAAGTTGCTACTAATAATATCTTTTAGCAACTTGGATAATATACATTCATTATACAATAGAAAATTAGCACTAGATGTTAAGGATAAAAAAGATGTATATTATCGATTACTCGGTAATCAGAAAATAAATTGACGTAGTATTTTATTTTTATTTGTAAAACGATATTTGAAATTGGATGATAAATTTAGTGAAC
>JADFUR010000022.1 GCA_015222055.1 Bacteroidota bacterium
AAATAAATAAGTAAACAAAGGAACAAGCCAAGACGCTTGTACCATTTGGGGTAATTTCATTTAAATTTTTTCTGGGAAGTCTCATAATTCCGCAGGGGAATAAAATTTATATTTTAATTAACAGACTGCTCCCTGCATTTTTCTTATTGATTATCAAAACCCCCGATTAAAATCGGGGGCTATTCATATTTTTTCCTTTCAGGAAATTATTGATTAAAGGAATATGTAATTAGTTTATTTCCAATTAATTAATAATCGAACTCAGCTTATTTAATCTTACTATTAACAATCTTTAAAATTTCTTGTTCAAGACTAATTGCATCGTTTTCAATTTTTTGCCCTTTATCAATAATTTCTTTTGCAAACTTTTTATCCTCAAGTCCAGCTGCATTAATCTTAACATTAAGGAAAGCACCCATAACACCAGCACGAGCAGCAATTGCACCAACTCCGGCATCAGTAACAGAATTTGGATTTCCAATTTCTGCCATAGCTTTCGCAACTGCCATTGATTCATAACAAAATTTCATTGTCTTAAAAGGGACTTCAGTTGCAAATTTTGTTGCATCCTGAATTGCTTCTTTTCTTAATTGTTTTTCTTCATCAGTTTTTTTAGGTAATGAAAAAGCATTCATAATTTTATTAAATGCATTTGTATCTTCATCAACCATTTTATTAAGTTCAACTTGATATTTTTTACCTTTCTCAGCCCAATTAGAAAATTCTTCCCAACGTTCATCCCATCCTCTTTTATGAGAAGATAAATTTGCAACCATTGTGCCTAAAGCAGCACCAAGAGCACCCATATATGCAGAAATTGAACCACCACCTGGTGCAGGAGATTCTGAAGCTGTTTCGTTGGCAAAACCAATTAAATTCATATCAACTAACTTCTCTCCTGAATTACTTTCTAAAATATATTCAATAATTTTTTTATCAGGATCGAAAGGATATAACTCATCTAATCCAAGAGATTTTACAGCAATTTTAATTATTTCGCTATCAGGAATACCTGTTGAACGCTGTTGTTTACGCAAAAAATACTTACCTGCATCAAGCATAGCTTGTAAAGGAATAACTCCAACGAGTTCAGAACCTGTAACTCTAATACCATGACTGCTTGCAGAACGACAAACTTCGTCAAAAGCAATATGAACTGGTGTTACAGAGATGTCAGTTAAATTCATTGAAATTTGAGCAACCCCGTATTCTTTAATAAACCAACCAATGGCTTTAGTCTTTTTTAAGGTCCCAGGAGTTCTAACAGGTTTGCCATTTTCATCTTTTACCGTTTTACCAGCTTCTTTTTTTATACGTCCGGCTTCTCTAACATCAAAAGCAATAGTATTAGCACGACGAGTTGATGTTGTGTTTAAATTAAAATTATAGGCAACAAGAAAATTTCTAGCACTAATAGCAATAGCACCTGTGTTTGGAAGAAATTTAGAAGGCCCAAAATCTGGTTTCCATTCAGGTTTCGACAACTTATCTTTTAGTCCTTCATATTCTCCAGAACGACAGTAAGCTAAATTTTTACGTTTTTCAGTAAATGCAGCAAACTCATAACAATAAACAGGAATCCCTAATTCCTCACCTACTCTTTTAGCAAGTTTATGAGCATATTTAATTGTTTCTTCCATTGTTATATTAGAAACGGGAACAAATGGACAAACATCAGTTGCACCAAAACGAGGATGAGCACCATGATGTTTACACATATCTATCAACTCCATCGCTTTTTTTATACCTCTAAATGCCGCCTCTACAACTTCGTCTGGTGTGCCAACAAGAGTAACAACAGTACGGTTTGTTGCCTGTCCCGGGTCAACATCAACTAATCTAACTCCTTCAACAGTTTCTATTTGTTCTGTTATCTGTTTAATAATATTTTCGTCTTTCCCTTCGCTAAAATTAGGAACACATTCTATCAGCTGTTTCATATTATATTAATTGTTAATTGTTAATTATAAATTATTAATGAAATTACAGGGTTAAGTCATCTGACAAATCTTAATTTTCTTTGGTCATGGATGTTTCAAGACTTCAGAAGCTTGACAAATATTTTCTTTGTGAGTTCATTCCTTAAAACTTTTATTCTAATCATAATTCTCAACTCGTAATTCGTAAATTCTGTATCATTGAATTTCACCATTTAAAATAACCATATCAATTAAGTCTGACCCAAAAGAATATGGAATAAACTCAATAGTTGGAATTTCTTTAGTAATAAAAACATTTGCAATTTTGCCACGTGCTATGCTACCTAATTTATCACTAACACCCATTGCATAAGCTGTATTTATTGTAGTAGCGTTAATTACTTCTTCGGTAATCATTCTATAATTAACACACCCTAAAGACATAATAAATTTCATATTTCCCGATGGAGATGAACCGGGATTATAATCAGAAGCAAGAGCTATTGGCAAACCTGCATTAATCATCTTTCTAACAGGAGAATATTTCATACCAAGAAAAAAAGCAGCCCCTGGCAAAACAGTAGGCATTGTTTCAGTATTTTTTAATGCACTAATTTCATCATCACCAACATATTCGAGATGGTCAACAGAAAGAGCATTATATTTAACTCCAACTTGAATACCTCCTGAATAATCTAGTTCATTTGCATGAATTTTCGCTCTTAATCCGTATTTCATTCCGGTAAGTAAAATGCGATCGGTTTCTTCAACTGTAAAAAATCCTTTATCGCAAAAAACATCAACATAATCAGCTAATTCCTGTGAAGCAACAACAGGAATCATTTCATTAATAATTGAATCTACATATCCAGACTGATTATTTTTATATTCATCAGGTACAGCATGAGCCCCTAAAAAACTTGCTTTTATTGTTAGAGGTGTTGATTCTTTTAATCGTTTTATTACACGAAGCATTTTCAATTCATCTTCTATGTTTAAACCATATCCACTTTTAATCTCAACAGCACCCGTTCCCTGTCTTTTAATTTCATTTATTCTCTGTAATGATTGTTCATATAAATCATCCTCTGAAGTATTATGCAATAATTTTACTGAATTTAAAATTCCGCCACCTCTTTTAGCAATTTCTTCATAAGACAAGCCTTTTATTTTATCAATATACTCAACCTCACGACTACCAGCATAAACAATATGTGTATGGGAATCGCAAAAAGAAGGGAAAACCATTCGTCCCTTTACATCAATTTCTTTTAATTGATCAAGCTCTTTTAAATCCGGCAATGAATTCATACTTCCAAAATCTTCAATTTTATCATTATTAATCAAAAGAAATGCGTTATCAATAATTTGAAGTTTCGACATATCTGCTCCGGCAACAAATGCTTTTGGCTTATCTTGTTCAACCTGAACTAGTTTTTTTATATTTTTTATTAATATTTTCATCAGTTTTTTTTTCTATAATTAAGAACAAAATTATTCTACGAAAATAGTAATTCCAAGTGTTCAAATGAAATTTAATTTGTTAATATTTTTGTGTTAAATAATATCTTTAGATAGCCATTTTTTAATAAAAAAAAAAACAATAGAGGAATTAGAGATAAAAAATGTACCAAAAATCTGCTTTTTTACTTTTTAATTAATACATTTGTTAATCACAATTTTAACTGAAGTAATAAATCTTTTGAAAAATTTTACTCTCATATTATTTATCTGCATCATTAGTACATACAAAATATTTGCAAACACAACAATTGACAGTCTAAAAAACAAATTAAAAACCACAGAAAATAAAGAAAAAATTAAAATTTTAAACGACCTGTCGTTTAAATATTGTTTTATTAATGAAGATTCCACATTAAAATATTCAAAAGAAGCAATTCAATTATCTGACAAAATTTGTTACTCACTAGGCAAAGCAAGATCTTTAAAAAATATTGGAATTTTATATTATTTCAAAAGTGATTTTGAGAAATCACTATCTTACTACAAACAATCATTAGATATATACAAATTATTAGGAAACGAAACCGGAGAGGCAAAAGTATTAAACAATATTAGTATAGTCTATCTTCAATTGGGCGATTTAAAAGAAGCTTTAAAATACAATTTCAAAGCTTTACGAATACACGAAAAAAATGACAATACTGACCATATAGCAAGTTCATTAAATAATATTGGGGTTATTTATCAAAATATAAATGAATATGATAGCTCATTATTGTATTTTAATAAATCATTAAAACTCGTTAAAGACAAAAGCAATAACAGAGAAATTGCAAATACTTTAAACAATATTGGGGCAGTATATCGAGATTGGAGTGATTATGATAATGCACTTATCTATTTCAACAAATCTCTAAAAATACAGAAACAAAATGGGAATAAAATGGGTATTGCAAAATCTGAAAACAATATTGGTGAAATATATTGTCTATTAGGAAAATATAAAAAATCAATTAGGCATTACCAAAAAGCTTTAAAATCAAGAGAAGAATTGGGAAATGAACAAGGTATTGCTAGCACAATTTTACATATTGGTGAAGTTTATGTTGATTGGAAAGATTATGAAAGAGCAATAAATTGTTTTCAAGAAGCTTTAAAGATACAAAAACAAATTAAACATAAACAGGGTATTGCAATATCACTGAACAATATTGGTGGGATTTATTCAACACTGAATTTATTCGACAAGTCATTAGATTACTATGAAGAAGCTTTAAAAATAAATAAAGAAATCGGGAATAAATTAGGCATTGGAAATTCTTATCAGTGTATTGGCTTAATTTTTTTAAACAAAAAAATTAATTTTCAAAAATCATTATTCTTTTTTAAAAAATCTCTAATTATTTACACAAAGATTAATAATTATGAAGGTCAGATATCTGTGCTTAACTCCATAGGATGTTATTATAAAAGAACAAAGGATTATAAAAAAGCAATAGAATATTTCACTAAAAGCATAAATATTGCAAAAAAACATAATCTATGTACAGAAATTATTAATAATTATAAATCTCTTTCGGAAATATATGAGGTAACAGGGAATTATAAAAAATCTTTACTGTATTCTCAAAAACATCATAAACTAAACGATTCAATCTTTAATGAAAAAAGCAAGACTATTATTGCTGATTTCCAAACTAAGTATAAGACATCTAAAAAAGAAAAAGAGATACAAATATTAAAACAAGAAAAAAAAATTAATGAATATGAATTAAAAAAACAAACTCTTCTTACAAATTTATTTATAATAGGATTTTTTATTGTTTTTATTTTTATTGGGCTTATTATTCACGCTTATCTACTAAAAAAGAGGGCAAATAACACATTAACACTTCAGAAAGAAAAAATACAATTTCAGAAAAAGAAATTAGAATTTACAAACACTCTTTTGGAAAAAGCTAAAAAAATTGCCGAAGAATCCAATAACTCAAAAAGCATGTTCCTGTCAAATATGAGCCATGAGATACGAACTCCTATGAATGCAATAATTGGGTTTGCTAACTTGCTGACAAATACGATATTAAACAAAAAACAACACTCTTATACGAATAATATTATTAACTCAGGAGATAATTTAATGGTAGTTATTAATGATATATTAGATTTCTCGAAAATTGAAGCAGGCAAACTATCTTTAGAAAAAATTAAATTTAACATTAATGAATTGGTTCATAAATTGATTACTTCGCTAACAATTCAAGCTTCTCTTAAACAAGTTACAATAAAATATTTTATTGATAAAAATATTCCTACTCTAATAATTGGCGATCCTGTAAGATTAAATCAAATATTGACCAATTTAATAGGAAACGCTATCAAATTTGCTTATAAAAACAGTGTTGTAAAAATTGAACTAAAATTACAAAAACTAACTAACAATGCTAGAATCTTATTCAACATTATTGATAGTGGTGAATATATTCCTGATAATAAGGTAGATAAAATTTTTGAGTGTTTCTCTCAGGCAAATTCTAACACAACCCGGCGATTTGGTGGAACAGGATTGGGATTATCTATAGTTAAGCGACTTATTGATTTACAAGAAGGTAAAATTGAAGTTACAAGTAAAAAAAATGGAGAAACAAAATTCTCATTTCATTTAAATTTTGATGTAACTAATGAAAAAGGAGCTTCAAATCTTTTAAATGATAAAGTTGTTTTAGGTAACTGTCATAAAAAAAATCTGAAAATTCTTGTTGTTGAAGATAATGAAATAAATCAAAATTTATTTATTGATGTTATAGAAGAATGGAATAAATCAATAAATGTTGATATTGCACCAAACGGAAAAATTTCTTTAGATATGCTACAAGAAAAAAATTACGACTTAATTCTAATGGATATTCAAATGCCAATAATGGATGGTTATGAAGCAACAAAAATAATTAGAAATAGTTTTACCCCTCCTAAAAATCAAACTCCAATTATTGCAATAACAGCTCACGCAATGATAGAAGAAAAAGAAAAATGTATTAATGCAGGTATGAACGACTATATTTCTAAGCCTTTCACACCAGAAAATCTTTTTAATAAGATTAAAATCTACACTTGTAAATATATTGAAAAAGGAAGCAAAAATATTGATATCAGCGAGTTTATATGCCGTGGTATTTGAAATTAGTAATCGTTAAACTAAAACACATCAGTATAAATTAATATTTTTGGATCTTTCTTAATTTATAAGTAATCAAAAAAGTTAAAAGGCTAAAGGCTAAAAAAATTAAAGTAAAAAGTAAAAAAATAATTTTGGAACACTTTTTACTTTTAACTTTCAACTTTAGCCTTTCAACTTTAGCCTTTCAACTTTAGCCTTTCAACTTTAGCCTTTCAACTTATATACCCCCAATTGACATTATCTTTCGACAACTTTTTTAGCTGTTTAACAAGGATTTGATTTTCTTCCTTATTTAGGGATGCATCATTTTCCAAAATATCGTTTGCAATGTTACGTGCATATTGCAAAATTTGTGTATCCTTGCTAAGATTAGCAATTTTAAAATCAAATGGTATTCCACTTTGTTGAGTACCTTCAATATCACCAGGACCTCGTAATTTTAAGTCGACCTCTGAAATTTCGAAACCATCGTTAGTCTGAACCATTGTTTCAATTCGTTTTCGTCCATCATTTGACAGCTTATAAGAAGTCATCAGAATACAATATGATTGATCTCCACCTCTGCCCACTCGCCCTCGTAACTGATGTAATTGCGACAAGCCAAAACGTTCGGCACTTTCAATAATCATTACAGAGGCATTTGAAACATCAACACCAACTTCAATCACCGTAGTTGCAACCATAATTTGTGTTTGTCCTTTAACGAACAATTGCATTGATTTTTCTTTTTCGGCAGGTTTCATCTTTCCATGCACAACGCTTATAGAATATTTTGGAGAAGGAAAGGCTCTCGAAATACTTTCTAAACCGTCTTCCAGATCCTTGTAATCCATTTTCTCCGATTCCTTTATTAATGGATAAACAATATAAATTTGACGCCCTAATTGTATCTGCTTTTCGATAAAGCCAAAAACTCTTAATCTTTTTGAATCATAATAATGAATAGTCTTTACAGGTTTTCGTCCGGGAGGCATTTCATCAATTACCGACACTTCTAAATCGCCATAAACAGTCATTGCTAAAGTTCGAGGAATTGGCGTGGCAGTCATAACCAAAATATGTGGCGGATTAATATTCTTTTTCCACATAAGTGCACGCTGAGCTACTCCAAAACGATGTTGTTCGTCAATAACAACCATTCCAAGATTTTTAAATTTCACAACATCCTCAATTAAAGCATGAGTGCCTATTAATATTTTCAATTCTCCGCTAAGCAATTGTTCGTGAATTATTTTTCGTTGAGCCTTTTTGGTTGAACCGGTTAGTAAATTAATATTAATATCAAGACCATCGAGCATTTTTGATAAAGTCTTAAAATGCTGAATAGCCAATATCTCGGTTGGAGCCATAAAACAGGCTTGGTAATTATTGTCAACAGCAATTAATATTGCCATTAAGGCGACTAAAGTTTTTCCACTACCAACATCACCTTGCAAAAGTCTGTTCATTTGCTTGCCCGAACCTACGTCTCTTCTAATTTCTTTAACAACCCGTTTCTGTGCATTGGTAAGAGAAAAAGGCAAATTGTGGCTATAAAAAGTATTAAAATAATCACCTACTTTTGAAAAAACATAACCTTTAAATTTTTCTTTTCTTAAAATTTTTTGTTTTAATATATTTAGTTGTACATAAAACAATTCTTCAAATTTCAATCTGTATCGTGATTTTTTTAACAAATCGATACTTTGAGGAAAATGAACATTAAACAAGGCTTCATCAAGAGAAACTAAATTTAATTTTTCAATCAAATAGTTGGGTAATGTTTCGGGAATATAACCTTTAATTGTAGAAAAAGCCGATTGCTGAATATTGTGAATGGCTTTTGAATTAATATATTTCTTTTTGAGTTTCTCAGAAGTATTATATAATGAAAGAAAAGAAAATTGCAATTTCTCATCATGCTTAGTTATCTCTTCAATCTCTGGATGAACAATATTAATTTTATTATTAAACGAACTTGGTTTTCCAAAAAGAATGTAATCGACATTAATTTTAATTGATTCTTTAACCCATTTTATTCCTTTAAACCAAATTAATTCAAGTGAACCTGTATTGTCTGTAAAAGTAGCCGTAAGCCTTTGTTTTCTTGCTTGACCAATTGTTTGAAAATTTGATATTTTCCCTTTAAGCTGAATATAAGGTAAATGTGCATCTATCTGATTTACAGAATAGAACTTTGTTTTATCAATATATTTATATGGGAAATAATAAATTAAATCTTCAACAACATAAATATTCAATTCTTTTTGAAGCACTTCTGCTTTCTTCGATCCTATTCCTTTTAGATATTGTATTTCAATTTTTAAAAATTCTACAGGCATTTTTTTTATAAAGTAATGTAATCGTTATTGAAAATATCAATAAAAAATTAATTTTGTATAAATTTTATTCAAAGAAAATGAATTTTCAATTACTTTTTAAATATTTATCATACAAATTTACAGCAAGGCACAAATATGGCTATGGTATTCACTCACCATTTGTATTCGATTTGCTAACCAAGACAATAAGAAATTTCAAATCTTTTAATTGTTATAAAGATATTGAAAATATACGAAAAACAGCAAAGCACTCAAAGAAGATAATTGAAGTTGAAGATTTTGGTGCAGGTTCTCATATCTTAAAATCAAATAAACGAAAGATAAAAGATATTGCTAAATACTCATTAACAAAAAAGAAATATTCTCAGCTGTTATTCCGTTTGGTCAATCACTTTAAACCTGAAACAATTTTAGAATTTGGAACTTCGCTGGGTATTACAACAATTTATTTGGCAAAAGGCAACAGCGATGCAAAAGTAATCTCGTTAGAAGGCAGTAAAAAAATTTCGGATGAAGCAAAAAATAATTTTAAAAAACTCAATATAAAAAATATTAAATTAATTACCGGGGAGTTTGATAAAACATTACCCAAAGCCCTATCAGGAATTAAAAATTTAGATTTTGTTTTTTTTGATGGTAACCATACTAAAGATGCAACACTATCGTATTTTAATCAATGTTTACCATATGTTTTAAACGACACCGTATTTGTTTTTGATGATATTCACTGGTCTGAACAAATGGAAGAAGCCTGGGAAAAAATAAAAAAACATAAGAAAATAACAGTTACAATTGATTTATTTTTTATGGGATTTGTATTTTTTAGAAAAGAAAATTATTATAAACAAGACTTCAAAATAAGATTTTGACAAAAAATAAATATTAATAATGATTTGTTAAAAACAAATTGAATAAAAGTTATAAAATCTCGGAAATTATTTTAAATTTGATTTTCTTAAAAATTAAAGATGAAAATTTATTCAAAAACAGGAGATTCGGGAACTACCAGTCTTATTGGTGGTAAAAGGGTAGCAAAATATCACATTAGGCTTAATGCATATGGCACTGTTGATGAACTGAATTCATATGTTGGTTTAATTAAGGAACAAGTTGAAGACGAACAAATAAAACAAACATTACTTAAAATTCAGAATAATCTTTTTACAGTTGGTTCTTTTTTAGCACTGGAAAATGAGAAAGATTATGCAAAATTCGAGATTAAAAAGTTAGAACAAAAGGAAATTGATATTTTAGAGCAAGAAATTGATCAATTTACTGATGAACTTCCCACTTTAAAAAATTTTATTTTGCCGGGAGGTAATACTGTTGCTTCATTTTGTCACATAGCGAGAAGTGTTTGCCGAAGAGCAGAAAGAGAGGCAAACTTATTATCTTCAGAAGTAGATATTGATAAAATTTTATTAAAATATTTAAATCGATTATCCGATTATTTGTTTGTTTTAGCTCGTATCTTGGTAAAAAAAATTGGTGGGGATGAAATTTATTTGTCTTCAAGGTTGTAAATTTTGTTTTAATTGTTACTTTTGCAAAAAAGTAAGAAAGCATATTTTAAATATTATATAAAATGTATTGGACACTTGAACTAGCATCAAAATTAGAAGATGCACCCTGGCCTGCAACAAAAGACGAGTTGATTGATTTCAGCATTCGATCTGGTGCACCCCTTGAAGTAATTGAAAATCTACAAGAAATTGAGGATGAAGGAGAATCTTATGATAGTATTGAAGATATTTGGCCGGATTATCCTAGCAAAGAAGATTTCTTTTTTAATGAAGACGAATATTAAGTTTAAATAATAAAAAAGTTGAGAAAATTCTCAACTTTTTTACCAAATAAAAATATCTGATTTAGATAAAGGTCTTATTTTTTCAAACCATTTAAAATTTTTGAATTTCAACTTATTCTCTTCCATTTTATCAAGAGGATATAATGTTTGTGTAGGTTTTTTAAAAAAAACAACTTTTTCGACCTCTCCTTTATCAAGATAAATGTTCATGTTTTTACATTTTGACTTGTTAACTCCAATTATTTCTCCCTTTTCTTTTGGAAAATAGATTGCTTCACTTTTATTATTAACATTCACAAAATATAATTGGCTATTCTTATTAAAATAACCTTTCATGTTAACACCTTTAATTTGGCTAAAATGAGAACTATCTTCTTGCGAAATAATTAAAGATGAGTTAATTAATTCAAAATAATCTGCTTTATTATCAGCTAAATGAAAAATTATTTTTTCTCCGGTAATCTGATTATTCTCAGTCCACAAAATTGGACTTTTAAGAATCTGTAAAATAGAATCTTTAAAGTTAAAAACAAGAGAATCGCTTCTCAATTGCAAGTCGCTCTTATAAGCCTGAACTTTATTATAAGCTCTTAATATTTGATATGTTCCTGATGAATCATACTCTGATTTTAAAGTATCGGCATGTAAAAACAAAGAATCGCCATCAGATATTTGAATAAATAGTGCACGTCCTGTTATAAGTCCTTTTTTTTGTTTTTCATAATAGTCACCATAATCGCCTTTAAGTATTACATTTTGTGTGCTATCAAAAATTTCAATATTTGAATAAGCTTTAACAAAATTATTTTTTCTGTCAAAATATAAAGTATCAGCAATTAATCGTTGTGTATTGTTTTTAAACAATACATCCTTATTAACAAAGGAAACATCATTAATTGTATTATACCACCCATTACTAGCATACATAAAGCTTGTATCGTTTACAATCGTTGTAGGACCACAAAAATAAACAATTTTCGCTTCTGTATTATATTTTAATGTATCGGTAACCATTGTGTAGTCTTGATGATTTACAACTACAGAATCTTTAAAGAAGAACATTTTTTCATTCACATGATAATAACCTAAGATACTTTTTAGAGTTGACGTGCTGTCAATTATTTCGCCACCATTAAAATAATATCCGTAGTTACTATTATTATCAAAGTTGAGGGAATCTGTTTTTAGAGTTATATTACTATCTACAAGAAGAATATTGTTTCGAAATTTTGCAATTTTCGAATTCCCATCATATTGTAAAAAGTCACTATTAATATTAATATTATTATTGTTTTCTTTATTAAGATGAACATTACTAAAAGCATCGAACATATTTTCTTTTGAATAAAAATATGCACTATCACATGTCATAATAACGCTATCTTGTTGAAAAACAACTTTCCCAATTATTCGTTTAGCTCCTTTACCTATAGACTTATCCCATAAAATTTTATTTGCCGATTTCAATTCAATTTTTGAAACTTTTTGGGCATAACTATTATTTAAAAAAGTTAATATTACCAAGTTAATTAATAATATTTTTGAAAGAATCTGCTTCATTGACAAGAAGTAATAATTTGTATTATTTTTTTTATTATATTAATTAAAAAGTTTAAGAATTAACCAACTCATTAACAATATTTTCTACAGAGATATTTTCTGCTTCAGCTTTATAATTTTTAATAATTCTATGACGCAATACTGGCAAAGCTACAGCTACAACATCTTCAATATCCGGCGAATACTTTCCACTCAAAATTGCGTGCGTTTTAGCTCCCCTAATCATAAATTGAGATGCACGAGGTCCTGCTCCCCAACTAATATATTTATCAGCTATAGGATGAGACAATTTAGTATTTGGTCGTGTTTTAGTTGCTAATTTAACAGCATATTCGAGCACATTATTGTTTACGGGAACTTTACTTATCAAATTTTGATAATATAGAATTTCCTCAGCCGACATCTGAACACTTACTTTTTTATTTATATCAGAAGTAGTGTTTTTCACAATAGTAATTTCATCATTAAAATCGGGATAGTCAAGATTTATGTTAAACATAAATCTATCGAGCTGTGCTTCAGGCAATGGATAAGTACCTTCTTGTTCAATTGGATTTTGTGTAGCAAGAACAAAAAAAGGATCTTCTAAACTATAATTAATACCTGCAACAGTAATTGCTTTTTCTTGCATTGCTTCTAATAATGCTGCTTGTGTTTTAGGCGGGGTTCTATTAATTTCATCAGCTAAAATAATATTAGCAAACAAAGGACCTTTTAGAAACTTAAATTTACGATTTTCATCTAATATTTCAGTTCCTATAATATCAGAAGGCATAAGATCGGGGGTAAACTGAATACGTTTGTATTTAAGACCTAATGCATCTGAAATTGTATTAACCAAAAGGGTTTTTGCAAGACCAGGAACACCGACGAGTAAACAATGACCTCCACTTAAAATTGAAATTAAAACCTGACTAACAATTTTATCCTGCCCTATAATAACTTTTTTTATTTCGCTTAAAAGATTATTGTATGTATTACATAGTTCATCAACAGCTGCAACATCATTTTTAAAATTCATATATATTTTTTTTATTCAGTAAAAAAATAAAGGGTTTTTAAATGTTCACATATTGCTTTTACTTTTATACTAAAAATTGTTTTTAGCTTAAATTGCTAAATTGTTATATTTAGAAAATAATTAGTAGCTGATCACAACTGCTAATTATTCTTTTACCCACCCTTTATGTTGGAAGTTACAATTTTTATAAGAATCGTTAACTTTAACGAAAGTTATTTTTTGTTTTTTCTCAATCCAATCACCAATAAAATCTTGTTTTTTCTCTTCTAGGGCAGCATCTTGAATTTTCTGATAGTCATCTTTCATATTTGCTGTATGAGCATTTGTTTTAGATTTTAATTTAATGATTTTAAAAACAAGTTTACCATTACTGTCAACCGATTCGAAAGGTTCTGAGATCTGTCCAACTTTTAAATTCTTAATAGCATGTGCAAGAGCAGCCTCAAGTTGGTCTAATTCAAAATGAGAAGCATTTGTTTGAGGATTAACAACAATACCTGAATTAAATATTGTTTCTTTATCGTCAGAAAATTTTAGTACAGCATTTTTAAAACTAATAGAATCTATATTAATCAATGTTCTAACACTATCAAGATAATGTTTAGCATACAGCTTTTTCTTTGACGAAACTTTCGGTTTAAGTAAAATATGCCTAACATTAATTCTCTCACCTCTTTTTTCAATAAGCTGAATAATGTGATACCCATAATCAGTTTTAACAATTTTTGATACTTCACCTTCTTTTAAATTAAAGGCAACTGCGGCAAATTCTGGTACTAAGTCACCACGTCCCACAAATCCCAATTCACCTCCTTTTTTTGCTGAACCTGGGTCTTCAGAGTATAAAACAGCTAATGTTGCAAAATTTTGCTCCTTATTTACTCTTTCTTTAAATTTATGCAATTGATCTTTTACTCTTAAAATCTCATTATCTTCAATTTTAGGATAATCACAAATTTGTTGAATTTCAACTTCAGACTTTATATATGGCAAGCTGTCTTTTGAAAGTTTTTTAAAAAAAGATCTCACTTCTGATGGAGTAATTTTTAAATCTTTAGTTATTTCTTGTCTCATTCGTTGAGTAGTAAGCTGTTCTTTAATAACTTTAGCAAATTCATCTTTTATCTCAGCCAATGATTTTCCATAAAATTCTTCGAGTTTTTTTTGAGACCCAATTTGAGAAATAAAATATTGAACTCTTCTGTCAAGTTCTGATTTAACCTCTCCCTCTCCTACTTCAATACTATCAATGACTGCTTGGTTTAGTAATAATTTTTGAAACAACATATCTTCAAAAATCTCACATTTAATATCAGTAGATGAGTAATATCCTTGTGATTGTAGTTGTAAACGTTGATTTTCAATATCAGATTCTAAAATAATATTTTTACCTACTACACCAATAATTTGGTCAACGACTTTAGTTTGAGCAAAAATATTACTTGACAAGGTGATAAAGATTAAGAAGGAAATTGTTTTAACTTTTATATTTATCATTTTTTTATTTTCTAATAATTAACAGTAAATTTTTTTTTATTTAATGCATCTTCGTAAACATTATTTTCCAATTCGTTAATAAAATGATGTTTTCTTGTATTAACAATAATGTTTTTAATGTCATATTTCACATATACTAATGGTGTTGTATCATTTACTAATCGGTATTTTCGAATATTAATAAAATATCGATAAAGAGAATCTTTAACTTCAATTAATCTATGTGTTCGGAGATAATGTTCAACATTTAAAACTTTTACAGGAACATCTTTAAATATTGAATTAAAATAATGCCACGACTCACCTGTAATAAATTGAGAAGCATTTTGATAGCAGTAATCTTCGATATTGTTAATATTATTTTCATTCGGTTTTTTATACCATTGTCTAACATTAAAAGCATCGTAAGCAGATACCGGAACTTTAACATAAAGCACTTTAACGATATTGGTTCTCAACTTAAATTCACCTGCATGTTTCTCATAATAAGAATTAATTTCTTCATCAGTAACAATAGTATCCATTTTTTGATTAATTAATTGTTGCTCATACTTATAAACTAAAAGAGTTGTTCTGTAATCATCCAAAAGTTTGCTAAGATCTTTTTGCTCATCGGTAAGATTCAATTCGGCTTTCTGTAACAAAAGCTGTTTAATCATCCAATTATCAACGTAATTCTTAATAAATTTAACACTATCTTCAGGAGTTGAATTTTTAGGTATAACTTCTTTCAATTCAGACAAATACAAATTTTTATCAAACACATTGGCAATAGATTCCTCACTACCACTATTTGTATATCTTGAGCACGAAAAAAATATAGAACATAATGCGATTACTAAAAATATTTTATTCTTCATAAATATATTATTTTATTGAATATAACACGTTTCTGTTGATAGTTATTTTATATATTTTTCTTAGATTTTCCGTCCATTGTTTTTCTAAATATGTTTGATAATCCGCTGTTATCAGACCTTTTGCTTCGTTTAATTTTTTGTAAGCAGGCTCAATTTTATTTCCATGTAATAGGATAAATTCTTTGTCATTTTCTTTATAATCACCTTTATTCCAAACATAAAAATCTATAATTTTATTTTCTCCATTTGAAAAAGTACCGTTCACAATTCTAAGACTTTCTTTATTCTTTTTATTAAATTTATCTAAAAACATTTTATTCTTTATTTTCTTTTTCGATTTCAATTTTTTTTGCAACTTTTTTTGTATTTTATTATTGGCACAATAATATATACTTCCGTTATATCTTTCTCCCCACATATAATTTTCTTTATGCTCTTGATAAAATTTCTCTAAACCTAAAGTATCTTGAACTGCCTTAGACCAAACTAACTCATCGGTAAGTTTAAAAAGCAAAATACCATCATGATATTCTTTCATTAAATATTTAAAATCCGGATATTTATCTTCAAGGTGATTTTTTCCATATTCAAGCACTTTTTTGTTTGAGTATCTGGCATACATATCTTTCACATATCCCTTTATTGAAGAGGGTTTTCGTTGTATTTGGAATTTCGATATAAACTTTGCAAAATCTTGCTGATTAAAAGCAGTATCTCCTATAACAAAAAGTGCTTTGTTTAACGATGACGCTTTATTAACATCCCAATGTGCATCAAAAATTGATTTATCAATTAGCTTATAAAATTCATTTAATCTTTTCGTATTTAATTTATAGCTATATTCCTTTTTAATTCTCTCAAGAACAGCTTCTCTTCCTTTAAAACCACGAGCGTCTCTCGATATTTTATTTTTTAACGTTGGCTTTAATTCCTCATAAGAAACATTTTGCTTTTTATCAATAAGTTTAATAATATGCCAACCAAAAGCTGTTTGAATTGGTTTAGAAACATCTCCAATATTTTTCAAGCTAAATGCTGCTTTTTCAAATTCAGGAACCATCTTACCTGTACCAAAAAAAGCCAATTCTCCATTATTCTTTGCAGAAGCTTTATCGTCGGAATATTTTTTTACCATACTGATAAAATCAGCTCCTTCAGTTATACTATCTCTAATATCAAAAATTTTCTTCTTAGCAATTTTTTTGACTTCCTGCTTTGCTCTTTTTGGAAGAGCAATCATTATATGAGCAACTTTTACTTTACCTAAATCCAATTTTTTGTCAATAACTTTCAATATGTGATAGCCAAAACGAGTACGGGCAGGCATAGAAATCTCTCCTACGGGAGTATTGTAAGCTGCAGATTCGAATGGATAAACCATTTGGAATGCTGTAAAATATCCTAAATTTCCTTCATTAATTTTTACTGATGGGTCTTCGGAGTTTGCTAATGCTACTTTACCAAATTCAGCTCCTTTTAACAATTTATTTCGTGCTTGAATAGCTTTATCGTATGCAATTAATGTATCTTTTGGTGAGGCATCTGGATTAACCTTAATTAAAATGTGTGAAACGCGAACGTCAAATTTTGTTCTATTATAAGCTTCTTGTAAAAGTTCTTCTTCAACTTTTTTATCTGTTAAATAAGGCTTAGCAAGTTGACTACGATAGCCGTTTAATTCAGTAATAAAACTTTGAGCAGTATCAAAACCAACTTTTTCTGCCTCAAAAACTTTTAGCTTAAAATTAATAAATAATTCAAGATACTCATCTAAGGATTTCTTATTAACAGTTTCTGATATTTTAATATTATTATTTTTTTTGTAAATTCTCTCAAATTCTGTCTTAGTAATGTTCTTATTGTCAATAGTTAACAGGATATCATTATCTTGAGCAAAAACAAATTGCTTGATAAATAAAATTAAAATAATAATAATTAGATGTCGTTTCATAACTGTATTTTTTTTCAATTGATATTTAATTGTTCAACCTGTTACATATTAATACAAATCAGGCTTGTTCCTTTTAATTTTTAATACAAATTTAATATAAAAAGTAACGATACTATATAAATTTTATTATCCAAAAACGAATATTAAAAGCTACTGTAATTTGGAGCTTCTCGTGTAATTGTTACATCATGAGGATGACTTTCGATAATGCCCGATTGAGAAACCCTTACAAATTTTGCTTTTTTTAATTCGTCAACATTAGCAGCACCGCAATATCCCATACCTGCTCTCAAACCTCCAATTAACTGATAAACTATTTCAGATAAATTTCCTTTATATGGAACTCTTGCAGCAATTCCCTCAGGAACAAGTTTCTTTATATCGTCTTCATAATCTTGGAAATACCTATCTTTTGAACCTTGTTGCATAGCTTCAATTGATCCCATCCCACGATAAGTTTTAAATTTACGTCCTTGATATATAATTGTTTCGCCGGGAGATTCTTCAACACCAGCAAATAAAGAACCTGCCATAACAGTATCTGCACCTGCAGCAAGAGCTTTAACAATATCTCCTGAGTATCTTAATCCACCATCAGCAATAACAGAGACACCAGTCCCTTTTAAAGCTTTTGCAACATTATAAACTGCTGTTAATTGAGGAACACCAACTCCTGCAATTACTCGTGTAGTACAAATTGATCCTGGTCCAATCCCAACTTTAACAGCATCAGCACCAGCTTCAACTAGTGCAAGAGCAGCTTCAGCAGTCCCAACATTACCAACAATATAATCAACATCGGGAAATTTAGCTTTTGCAACCTTTAAAACATCAACAACGCCTTTTGAATGACCGTGAGCAGTATCAATAACAACTGCATCCACATCTGCATTAACTAATGCTTCAATACGTATCATTGTATCAGAAGTAACACCAACAGCAGCAGCAACTCGTAATCGACCTTTCTTGTCTTTGCATGCATTAGGACGATCTTTTGCTTTAGTAATATCTTTATATGTTAAAAGTCCAACTAATTTATTATTTTCGTCAACAACAGGTAATTTTTCAATTTTATATTCATGAAGAATGTCTTCTGCTTTTTCCAAATCTGTTTCTTGTGAAGTTGTAACAAGATTTTCAGAAGTCATAATTTCGCTAACAGGCCTTTGTAAATTATGTTCAAAACGCAAATCCCTATTTGTAACTATTCCAATAAGAGTATTTGCATCATCAATAACCGGAATTCCACCAATTTTGAATTCTTTCATTATATTTAATGCATCACCAATAGTACCGTCCTGTTTCATAGTAATAGGGTCTATTATCATCCCATTCTCAGCACGTTTAACCATTTTTACTTGTTGAGCTTGTTTTTGAATACTCATATTTTTATGAATAACCCCTATTCCACCTTCTCGAGCAATTGAAATTGCTAAATTAGCGTCAGTAACGGTATCCATTGCCGCTGACACTATTGGGGTATTTAATTTAATATTTCTTGAAAATGTTGTTGATATATCAACATTTCTAGGCAAAACCTCTGAATAAGCTGGGATTAAAGAGACATCATCAAAAGTTAAACCTTCATACTGAATTTTATCTGTTACAAAAGACATACTTTATTTTTTCAAATTAAAACTGTGGCAAATTACAAAAAAATAGTATACGATTAAGGAGTTTTTTTATTTTTTTTATACTCTTAATTTTATTAAATTCAACTAATTTGAAGGAATAAAAAATTATTAATTAGTAATTGTTCGTTTCTTTAATTTGTTATAAATTTATATTCTATTTTTACACATAAAATATTTACTTGGATAAATATCAAAAAATATTAACTAAATACTGGGGCTATCCTAATTTTAGGCCTTTGCAAGATGATATAATAAAATCAATTGGTGAAGGTAAAGATACTTTAGCGTTAATGCCCACCGGAGGAGGAAAATCAATTACATTTCAAGTTCCTGCACTTGCCAAAGATGGAATATGTATTGTTATTACCCCATTAATTGCTTTAATGAAAGATCAGGTTGAAAATTTGAAACAGCGGGATATTAAAGCAGTTGCTATTTTTTCGGGAATGACAAAAAGAGAAATTGACATAGCTCTTGATAATTGTATTTATGGTGACATCAAATTTTTATACTTATCTCCGGAGCGATTAGGGACTGATTTGTTTAAAGCCCGACTTCAAAATATGAAAGTCAATTTATTGGCTGTTGATGAAGCTCACTGCATTTCTCAATGGGGCTATGATTTTCGTCCTTCATACTTAAAAATTGCAGAAATAAGAAGCTTAATTCCCGAAATACCTGTTTTAGCTGTAACTGCTACGGCCACTCCTGATGTTGTTGAAGATATACAAGAAAGACTTTGCTTTAAAGAAAAAAATGTCCTTCAAAAAAGTTTTGAAAGAAAAAACTTAATTTATATTGTTAGAAAAATTGAAGATAAACAAAAGTATCTTTTAAAAATTCTCACGAGTATTAATGGTACTGGAATTGTTTATGTAAGAAGCCGGAAAAAAACTCGGGAAATATCTTCCTTCTTAGAAAAAAACAGAATCTCTTCAGACTACTATCATGCAGGTCTAAGTAACGAAAGCAGAGAGAAAAAACAACAAGCATGGAAATCAAGAAAAAATAGAATTATTGTCTCAACAAATGCTTTTGGTATGGGTATTGATAAATCTGATGTAAGGATTGTTGTTCATCTTGATTTACCGGATTCTATAGAAGCTTATTTTCAAGAAGCAGGAAGAGCAGGTAGGGATGGCAAAAAGGCTTATTCGGTAATTCTATACCATAATTTAGATAAAATAAAACTTAAGCAGAGAATTGCCAGGTCATTTCCCGATATTAAAGAAATTATTAAAACATATAATGCATTAGGAAACTATTTTCAAATAGCCATTGGCTCTGGTAAGGATTTGGTTCTTGATTTTAATCTAATTGATTTTTCATCTAGATATAAATTAAATGTTTTAATTGCCTATAACAGCTTAAAAATACTTGAAAGAGAGCAATATATACAACTAACTGACGAATTGAACAATCCATCAAAAGTTCACTTTTTATATAGTAAAGATGATTTATATAAATTTCAGGTGGCAAATGCAAATTATGACAAATTTATTAAACTTCTTCTTCGTTCTTATTCAGGAGTTTTTAAAAATTTTGTTGCTATTGATGAAAAGAAATTAGCAAAAAAATCGAATACAGATATTACCATAATTAAAAAATACTTACAAGGTCTTAACAATAATAAAATTATAAGGTATATCCCTCAAAAAAAGACCCCCCTAATTATTTATACTGAAGAACGCCTTGAAGAAAAAGCTTTGTTTATTTCGAAAAAAAAATATTTGGAAAGAAAAAAACGATTTACTCAAAGAATAGATGCAATGCTTAACTATGCCGATAGTGACAACAAATGTCGAAGTCAATTACTATTAAATTATTTTGGCGAAAAAAACGCTTATCGATGTGGGAAATGCGATGTTTGTCAAAAACGTAACGAACTTAATTTAAGCAAATATGAATTTGATTTGATTTTAGAAGAAATAAAAAAAATCTTAAAAGACCAAACAGCTACAATTGATTATTTAGTTGACAATATATCAATTAAGAAAGAAGGCAAATCACTTAAAGTTATTCAATGGCTTCTCGATAACGAAAAAATAAGATACACAGAGAACAAAAAACTAGCTTGGACATAGACATAGTTTAAGGTTTAAAGTTTAAAGTTTAAAGTTTTATGATTATTAGGTAATTGTTATTACTTTTGCAAAAAATTATTAAAACTCTCATGGAAGAAAATATTGAGAATATTGTTTATTCAAAAAACGTGCTTGAATTCACAACTGTTGCGAATGAATATTGTGCTTTTATTGAAAAAGGATATGAAATAAGTCAAAAAGATTTTTTTTCTAAAATTCAAAAATTATTACCATTATTATATTTGAAAGCATCATTATTGCCTGAACTTAGAGCTATAAACACCGAAGAATGCGAAAAGTTTGTTAGTCTCGAAGAATGGGAAATAATAAACAAAATTTCAAAATCTATATTAAACGAATTTGATTCTTTTAATGATGTTTACGACCCATTAATGCAAGAGGATGAAAACTCATGCTCATCAAGTATTTCGGAAAATATTGCAGATATTTATCAAGACTTAAAAGACTTTGTTAATTTATATAACATTGGCTCAGTAGAGATGATGAACGATGCAATTTTTGAATGCAAACTTAATTATAAAAATTTTTGGGGTCAACGTTTAGTTAATATTTTGAGACCTATTCATAATATTTTTTATGGAAATAAGGAATTAAATACTGAAGTAAATACAGAAATTAAAGATACAGACAACAACTCTTGGAATATTTCACAAAAATTTGAGAATCTAGACGACGATGAATAACATCTACCAAAGCACAATAACTAAAGAAGAAATTGCCGAATTACCTTTAATAAAATTTGATGGCGAAATAATTGTAGTTGACAACAAAAAAAAATTAGATGCGATAATTCCTGATTTAAAAAAAGAAAAATTATTCGGTTTTGACACAGAAACTCGTCCTGCATTTAAGAAAGGAACAACAAACAAAGTAGCCCTGCTTCAATTATCTTCTAATGAAAAATCTTATCTAATTAGATTAAATAAAATTGGATTGCCAAATTCTTTGAAAGAAATATTATGTGATGAAAAAATTTTCAAAATAGGTATAGCCATTAGGGACGACATTAAAATACTAAAAAGATTAAATAACTTTGAGGCAAACTCATTTATTGGCTTGCAAAAATATGTAAAGCAATTCGATATTGAGAATAACGGCATGAAAAAATTAGCAGGTATTGTTTTAAAATCCCGCATTTCGAAAGCACAACAATTGTCGAATTGGGAAAATGAAACATTAACACCTGCTCAACAAAGTTATGCTGCTACCGATGCATGGATTTGTTATAAAATTTATGAAGAATTAAATAACAAATTGTCTTAAAACAAAAAAAACCACAATGGATAATTATTCAAAAGTAATATTAAAATCAGGTAAAGAACAATCAATTAATAGATATCACCCTTGGATTTTTTCTGGTGCAATAAAATTAATCAATGGTGATGTAAAGGAGGGCGATATTGTTGAAGTTTATTCAAACCACAATGAATTTTTAGCCTTGGGACATTATCAAATTGGCACAATAACGGTGAGGATATTCTCTTTTGAAAAAACAGAAATAAACTTTGAGTTTTGGGAAAAAAAATTACTTAAAGCTTACAATTTAAGAAAAGAAATAGGACTTATTGATAATAAAAACACAAATGTTTTTAGATTAGTACATGGAGAAGGCGATGATATGCCTGGTGCAATAATTGATTTTTACAACGGAACTGCTGTCACACAATTCCATTCAATTGGAATGTATCTTGAACGACAGACATTTGCAAAGGCTTTAAAAAATATTTTTGGTGATAAGCTTAATGCTGTTTACGATAAAAGCGAATCGACAATTCCGTTTAAATCTGAAATAAATCCAACCAACGAATATTTGTTAGGTGAAAACAAAGCAAATATTGTTAGTGAATATGGTAACAAATTTAAAGTTGACTGGGAAGAAGGCCAAAAAACAGGTTTCTTTATTGACCAAAGAGAAAACCGAAAACTTATAGAATACTATTCAAAAGACAAAAGTGTATTAAATGTATTTGGATATACCGGAGGGTTCTCGATATATGCAATGAAAGGAAATGCAAAATTAGTTCACTCTGTTGATAGTTCTAAAAAAGCTATTGAGCTTACAGACGAAAACATTGCATTAAACTTTGACGATACATCAAGACACAAATCTTTTGCCGTAGATGCTTTTGACTTTTTAAAAGATATAAAAAATAAATACGATCTTATTATTCTTGATCCACCTGCATTTGCGAAACATAATAAAGCATTAAACAATGCATTGAAAGGATATAAAAAAATAAATACTCGTGCGTTTGAACAAATTCGTTCTGGTGGAATATTATTTACATTTTCGTGTTCTCAAGCTGTTAGTAAGAAAAACTTTAGAGAAGCTGTTTTTTCAGCAGCAGCCATATCTGGGAGGAAAGTTAAAATATTGCATCAGCTAACACAACCGTCAGATCATCCTGTAAACATTTATCATCCAGAAGGAGAATATTTAAAAGGATTGGTGCTTTATGTTGAATGATTAGTATCTTATATAGAATCTGTCATTACGAACCGTTCAGATTGCAGGAAGAATTTTTCTTCAATCACAAAGAAAAATTCGTCGCTCGTACCTCGCTTCGGAATTACAAAAAAACAAATGATTATTTTCCTTCTCCAATAATAGATTTAAGTTGAAAACTTTCATCTTTATACTATACTACCTACTTTGGTAATGTAAAATAGAATGTAGAACCTTTGTTTAATTCCGATTCTACCCAGATTCTACCATGAAGCATCTCAACTAATTTTTTCGATATTGTTAATCCTAATCCGTTACCACCGTATAATACTGATTTATCACTCTCAATTTTTCTAAACCTATCAAAAATCAACTCAAATTGATTATCTGCAATACCTTTGCCTGTATCTTTAACGTAAAATACTAAACTATTCTTTCTTGCAAAATAGCCAAATTCCACAAATCCTTTATCAGTAAACTTAATAGCATTTACAATCAATTTATTTAATATTTGTTTAAATTTAAGAATATCAGTAGAAACAGTAAACCTTTCATCTTCCGATGGACTTTTGAGAAACAACTCAATTTCTTTATTCATTAGTTGTATTTCGTTCTGAAAATATTTATATAATTCTATTAAGACATCATTAACATTGCATTCTAAAAAATTTAACTTATGTTGACCTGCTTCAATTTTTGATACTTCAAGAATATCTTCAATTATGCCTAAAAGAGACAGACTATTATCATTGATTAACTTAACATACTTATCTCTTGTTTTGATATTTTTAGCACTATTTAATAAATTTGAAAATCCAATAATTGCATTCATTGGAGTACGAATTTCATGAGATAAATTTTTTAAAAAAGCTGATTGGAACTTAACTGCTTTTTCTGCTTTTTCTTTAGCTTCTTTTAGGCTGTTTTCATATTCTTTTTGCTCACTAATATCTCTGTAAATACCATAAACAGCTACATGTCCTCCTTTAATAACAACGGGAGTCATAAGTATAGACACATAAATCAACTTGTCATCTTTCCGTTTTCGTATAGATTCTTTAAAAACAATTTTACCTCTTGCTACTTTGCGTGTAATTTCTTGAGCTTCTCTTTGTAAATGTGAAGGAATAATTAAATTATCTATTTCTTTAGATAGTGTTTCCTGATAAGTATAACCGAACATATCAGAAAACTTTTTATTCATTCGAATCAATTTACTACTTTTATCTGTTAAAATAATTGCTTCAGGAGAACTTTCAAACAATTCTTCGAAATATGCTTTCTCTATTGACAAATCATTATACGCCTTGTTTATTTCTTCAATCATTTTATTAGCCGCAACTGCTAATAATTTAAATTCTGAAAATTGAATTTTACTAACGTCAACGGTAATATATTCAGTTGTTGCTTTTTTTAAAAATTTAATTAATGATTGGATATTAAAATTAATTGATTTAGCAAGACTCCGTGCAATAAAATAAATTATAATAGATAATAAAATAAAAACAATTACAATAATCAAAATCTGATGAAAAACCTCAGCTTTAAATTCAGCTTTCTGCTTTTCAATAATTTTATCAATTTCTTCTAGATATACACCAGATCCAATCATCCATTCCCAATCAGGAAAGCCCTTTATAAACGATACTTTTTTGCATGGTATGGGTTCTGAACGTTTATTCCAAATATAATAGAGATAATCTCCTTCTGGATTTTCAACCGCTTTTCTCTCTTCTTGAATAACATTTACTCCATTAGGATCGGAGAATTCCCATAAATTTCTATTGTCTGTTACAACATTACCATCAGTAATTAGAGCATCTCCATTATATTTATTTATAAAAACATATCCTTCGCTGCCAAAACGAATAGACGCAACTTCTTTAACAACTTCTTTTTGGATATTTTGCTCCATTTCATTAAGATAAATTCCCGAACCAATTACCCATCCTAAAGGTTTAAAAAGTTTAACAAAAGATATTCCCGGACTTATCATTTTAGATTTGTTTGTTTTGCCTTTCCAAAAAATTTTCACAAATCCTTCATCTTGCTTTTTAACAATTTCCAATTCGTCTTTAATAACAAAGTTACCATATGCATCTTTTAAGTATAACAGGTTTACATTTTCTGTTTGTGGCTCAAGTGGATAAAGTATCTCAGTTCCTTTTAAATCGAATATAAAAATATAATTTTCACCATTATCAAATCTTATTGGTCTCAATGCTTGCTTTATTAGTGCTTTAATCTCTAGCGTTGATTTAATATTTTTATTCTTTTTATAAATATTTAAAGCAATATTATAAGCATTAAATACCCTTCCTTTTATTTCTAATTTAGCTTTGTTTTCCGTTTGAATTTTTTCATATTTAATAATATCTAAGGCAGCCTCAACTTTGCCTTTAGCAATTTGTTTTTGTGCATCTAAGTAGAACGTACTTATCTTTTTGACATCCGTTTCATATCTGCTATTTACTTGATAAATAGAAAAGGCAGCAAAAATAATTATTAAACCAAGTAATATGAAAAAACTGACAAAAAAATATTTATCGGAAATACTCTTTTCTTTAAAATTTAGTTTTCGGATTAATGATTTTAACATCTTTTAAATTAAATTTTCATAATAATATATTAATTATTTTTTTATAAAAATTCCACACTCACATAAATCGTTATGTAGCTTATAAATAGTATACAAAAAAATTTATTTAATATGTAAACCACATTCTTTACTTTCTGGGGCTTCCCACCACCATCGACCGGCACGCAGGTCTTCTCCTTTTTCTATAGCTCTGGTGCATGGCTTGCATCCTATACTTGGATATCCTTTGTCGTGTAAAACATTATAAGGAATGTCTTTCTCTTTAATATATTTCCACACTTGCTCTTCAGTCCATTCTATTAGTGGATTTAACTTTATTAAATTATTCTTTTCATCCCACTCAACTAATTTTGCATTAATTCGTGTAATTGATTGTGCTTGTCTTAAGCCACAAATCCAAACATCTAAACTTTTAAAGGCTCTTTGCAGGGGTTCAAGCTTTCTAATTTTACAACAAAGCTTCCTGTTTTCAACACTTTTGTAAAACAGATTAGCCCCTTTTTCATTAACCATTTTCTCTACCTGCTCATTATCAGGAAAATAAATTTGTATTTTTATGTCATATTTTTTATTTGTTTTATCAATTAAATCATACGATTCTTGAAAACATCGACCAGTATCGAGGGTGAAAATTTTTGTTGATTTATTTATTGAAGCAATCATATGAGTCAAAATCTGATCTTCAGCACCAAGACTTGATGAAAGAGCAATTTTATCATTATACTTTTCAATAAAAAATGCAATAATTTGTTCGGGTGTTTTATTTTTTAATTTTCTATTTAGCTCACTAACAATATCTTTACTTTCCATCACTTATTTTTATTTATCTTCACAAATATATAAATTTTTGCTTCTATTATCACATACTAATTTTAGTTAATTTAAATTTACAGACCTCACAATTAAAGAAGACAAAAGTTATTATATAACTAATTATAATTTTATTACTTTTGCCAAAAGAAAGACAATTTAAAAAAAATATGGAAAAAAATCATATTAATCATCTTCTTGAATTAGAAGCAGAATCAATATATGTAATTCGTGAAGTTGCATCACAATTTGAACATCCAACTATGTTATTTTCAGGTGGAAAAGATTCTATTGTCATGTTTCATCTGGCAAGGAAAGCTTTTTGGCCTGCAAAAGTACCTTTTCCTCTATTACATATAGACACAGGTCATAATTTTAAAGAAACTATTGAATTTAGAGATAATCTTGTAAAAAAGACAGAAGCCAAACTTATAGTTGGTTATGTGCAAGACGCTATTGATTCCGGCAAATCTATTGAAGAGAAAGGAGTTAATGCCAGTAGAAATATTTTACAAACAACAACTTTGCTTGATTCCATTGAAAAAAATAAATTCGATGCTGCTATGGGTGGTGCACGCAGAGATGAAGAAAAAGCAAGAGCTAAAGAACGTTTTTTCTCTCACAGAGATGAATTTGGGCAATGGGATCCGAAAAACCAAAGACCTGAACTATGGAATATCTTTAATGGCAAAAAAAATATGGGTGAGCATTTCAGAGTATTTCCAATAAGTAATTGGACAGAAATGGATATTTGGCAATATATTCTTATGGAAAATATTGAGATACCAAAGCTCTATTTTACTCACAAACGAGAAGTTTTTAATCGTGACGGTATTTGGCTTGCTAATGCACCATTTATGCAACTAAAAAAAGACGAACAAATTGAAGTTAGAGATGTTCGTTGTCGTACAATTGGAGACATTACATGCACGGGAGTAACTCTTTCTAAAGCAAACACTCTTGAAGATATTATACAGGAAGTTGCCGCTACAAGAACTACTGAACGTGGAGGAAGAGCTGATGACAAACGCTCAGAAGCTGCAATGGAAGACAGGAAAAAAGAAGGATATTTTTAATATTCAATTATCATTAATAAAAGATTTTAATTTTTTGTATTTATGGCAAAAGAAATAAAAAACTATACCGAAGAAAAAAAATCCGGTTATTTAAATATGGAACTTTTACGTTTCACTACTGCTGGTAGTGTTGACGATGGCAAAAGTACTTTAATTGGCAGATTATTATACGATAGCAAAGCAATATTTCAAGACCAAATGGAAGCCATTGAAATTGCTAGCGAAAGAAAAGGTGATGAAGAGGTTAATTTGGCTTTACTAACAGATGGTCTTCGTGCAGAGAGAGAACAAGGGATTACTATAGATGTTGCATATCGTTATTTTGCAACTCCTAAACGCAAATTTATTATTGCCGACACACCTGGTCATATTCAATATACTCGCAATATGGTTACTGGTGCATCAACGGCTAATGTTGCTGTCATATTAATTGATGCACGTAATGGGGTATTAGAACAAACAATACGGCATGCTTATATTGCTTCTCTTTTACAAATTCCACATATTATTGTTTGTGTAAACAAAATGGATTTGGTTGATTACAATAAAGAAAATTTCGAGAATATTCGTAATGATTTCAACAAATTCTCAGCAAAATTAAATGTTAAAGACGTTAGATTTGTTCCTGTTAGTGCCAAAGTTGGTGATAATATAGTTGACCGCTCTGAAAATATGGATTGGTACAATGGTCCTACCCTATTATATCTTTTAGAAAATATTCACATTAGCAACGATTATAATTTTGTCGATTGCAGATTTCCTGTTCAATACGTTATTAGGCCTCAATCAAAAGAATTTCCTGATTACAGAGGCTATGCTGGAAGAGTTGCCGGAGGAGTTTTTAAAATAAACGATAAAGTTAAAATTTTACCTTCTGGCTTTACATCAGTAATAAAATCTATTGACACTATGGGAGAAAGTCTCGAAGAAGCCTTTCCTCCTCAATCGGTTACAATTACTCTTAAAGACGATATTGACATAAGTCGTGGCGACATGATTGTTAGAGCCACTAATGGTCCTAATATAGGTCAGGATATTGATTTAATGGTTTGTTGGTTTAATGAAAAACCCTTGCAACTTAAAGGTAAATATGCAGTAAAGCATACAACCAAAGACGTAAGATGTATGGTTACTGAAATAAAATATAAAGTTAATATTAACAATCTGGAAAATAACACTGAAGATAAAACAATAGGTTTAAACGATATTGGCAGAATTTCTATTAGAACAACAAAACCGTTGTTATACGATTCTTATAGAAAAAATAGAATTACCGGAAGCATAATTCTTATTGATGAAGCAACAAATGAGACTGTTGCTGCTGGAATGATTTTATAAAAAATAATTTATATTGAATTTTCTTAAATTGGAATTAAATAATTAACACTAATTGTTTAATTCCAATTTTTTTATTGCAAAATCTAATATTGATTTATGATCAAAGGCTAATTCAGGCATATTATTCAACGAATACCATGCTACATTTTTTGCATCATCGCCTGCCTTTATATTTATATCAAGCGATTTGATAAAACCATAAAAAGCAACAGATATTGTTCTGTGTCGAGGGTCTCTGTCAATTGCATCAAAAGCAAATAATTGCTGCAAATCAATATTTTGTATACCTGATTCTTCGTATAATTCTCGTGAAGCGGCATTCTTTAACGTTTCATCCATATCGACAAATCCACCTGGAAAAGCCCAACTATTTTCAAATGGAGGGTTGCCTCTTTGAATTAATAAAATTTTAATATCAGAATTATCTTTATAAAAAATTAAACTATCTACTGTTAATGCAGGTCTTGGATATTTATATGTAACAGACATATTTTCGTTTAAGGTTTAAGATTCAAAGTTGAGCAAAATTCCGACACTTAAGGATTGAAGGATTAAAGTTGCTGAAAATGACATTAATCACAGCTGAAATTGCATTTTCTAATTTATCAAAACTTTGTGTTTCTCGTTTCGCTACTATTTTATTATTCGAAATACAATAAAATAACAATTAATAACCATTAAATAATTTAAAAATACCAGTCATTAAAAAACGCAAACTGTTGAAGTACAAAATTACATTTAGATACTAATTCTCTCGATCTTCAAACTTTTCGTTCTTCTTATTATTCTCTTTCTTAATTATTAAATAAATAAGAACAACAACAATAACAAAAAATATTACTTTTGGTATTAGACTATAAGTCATTTTATTCTATTTTAAGTTAACAGCGGTTCCGTAAGCTAAAATTTCGGAACATCCCGACATAACGGCTGAAGTTGTAAATCGAACCTCAACAATTGCATCAGCACCTACACTTTTTGCATCATCAAGCATACGTTTAATTGACTGTTCGCGGGCATCAGCAAGGAGTTTTGTATATTCAGATATTTCCCCGCCAACAATATTTTTCAATCCTGCGAAAATATCACTCCCTATATTTCTGGCTCTAACAGTGCTACCTCTTACCAAACCAATGGTTTTTACTATTTCTTTTCCTACAATCGTGTCAGATGTTGTAATTATCATAATATTAAAATTATATATAAGTGTTAATACATTGCATTTTACTATTTGTAATTTTGTTTCACGTCATTAACTTCGTGTCATTTAGCTGTTAATAACAATTAATGACTACTAAAGTATAAATAAACTCAAAAGTTAACCTTTTAGCAGCTTTTCTCATTAAAAAGCTAAAATTACAATATTTGTTTAATAACTCTTAATCGATGTGTATATTTCTTTATTTCATTATTAAAAATTCCTTGATGGTCAATTAAATCAACTCGCACTTTACCCGAGGCATGAATTATTTTTTTGCCATTCAAAATAACGCCAACATGAATAATATTACCTTCTTCATCATCAAAAAAAGCTAAATCGCCAGGCTTTGATTTTTCAATAAAACTAACTTCTTTCCCTAACTCAACTTGTTTCGATGCATCTCTGGGAATTTTTATCCCATTAAGTTTATATACAATTTGAGTAAATCCCGAACAATCGATACCAAAAGGGGTGCGACCTCCCCAAAGATATGGTGTATCAACATAGTTTAAGGCAGAATCTTCAATTGCTGAGCGAATATCGTCTTCTTTGCTTTCTGAAATATCACCATAAAAATAAAACTGCTCATCATCAATATTAAATGATTTGTTCTCTGAATTATAAAAAGGCAATGTGCTTCCAGAAACAATCATAAAAGGAGTCTCTTTTTTAGCTCTTTGTATAACATTAACCGTTTCGTGAGATACAAAACTACTATCTAAACATAATTTTTTATAAATAGTGGAGGTAATGTAATAACACATTTTTTCATCAATCCAACCTTCATAATCATCATAAAATAGATGTACGAGACACCAACCGTTATTTTTTTCAAGTATCGAAAAATATTCACCAAACAAAATTTGTGTTACCATCTCGCTTTTATCAGTTGGTTCATTCCTTACAGGAATTATACTTAAATATGCAATACCATATTCCATTTGCGTTTGTTTTAGTATGTCAAATATAATAAAAAATAAAGATTATTTTATTTTTTAATTAGCTTTGAAAAAAAAATAAAATTATTTATACATTTGTTATGAGATGTTGCAATAAAACCCTAATTTTATTACTGAGAAAATATTAAATAATCTCTCTAAAAACAAATCAAACGAAATTCATTATGACAAAATTTTTCAATACCCTAAAAAGATATTATAACCTTACTTTTAAAACATTACTCTTCTTAATAACAGTTGTAATAATACTTTTTTTATTCCCTTCGCAAGGAAAATTTCGTTTTGAGTTTCAAAAGGGCTCACCATGGAAACACCAAAATTTAATTGCTCCCTTTAATTTTGCCATACAAAAATCCGGAAAAGAAATATCTGCTGAAAAAGACAGCATACTAAATAATTTTAAGCCATATTTTAAATTTGACAATAAAATACAAAAAACACAACTTGACTTATTTCATAAAAATTTCAAGAATAATTTTAAGAATTTTGCCAATAAAAATATATCAAAAGCCAAAACAAATGTACTTAAAACAGAATTTTTAACTTACTGCGACATTATATTGAATAATATATACATAAATGGGGTTGTTCAATTTTCCGAAATATTAAAACAAACAAAAAAAGGGTCTTCAATTATAGTTGTCAAAAATAATGTGGCAGAAGAGCGTGATATATCAAAAATTTTTACTCCAAAAATTTCTTACAACTACATAAAACAAAATATCATAAAAAAATTTGAAACAAATAATAAATCATCTGATAAAATTAATTTTCTTAATTCATTAAAATTATACGACTATGTTGTTCCAAACTTATTTTATGATGAAGAGACTTCGAACAAAATAAAACAAAACTTAATTAATGATCTTTCGCTTACAAAAGGTATGGTTCAGGCTGGAGAATTAATTGTTACCAAGGGTGAAATTATTAACACGAAAAAATTTCTAATTTTAAAATCATTAAGATCTGAGTATGAAAAATCTTTAGGTTCGTCAACAAATTATCATTTAATTCTGCTAGGGCAAATAATCTTAATATTCGCATCTGTATTAGTACTGTTTCTTTTTCTCTACAATTTTCGAAAAGAGATACTGAAACACAACCTTAAAACCTCATTCATTTTGTTACTGGTTTTATTAATGGTATTTACATCGTCGAGGGTAATAAAATCGGATACTGTAAGTCTTAATATTATTCCTTTTGCAATATTACCAATAATAATAAGCACTTTTTACGACGATAGGCTGGCTTTGTTTATTCATACAATTACTATATTATTGATAGGATTTATTGTCCCAAATGGTTTTGAATTTGTATTTCTACAATTTATTGTGGGTATTGTTGCTATTTTCAGCTTATCGCAAATTCACAGACGCGGACAGTTATTTGTTTCCTCAATTTTGGTAGTTATTTCTTACTGCATTGTATATTTTGGTATGGCAATTATTCAAGAAGGAAATATTCGCGAAATAAATTTATATAATTTTGCATGGTTTGCAGGTAATGGTTTATTATTATTATCGGCTTATCCGTTAATTTATTTATTTGAGAAAATGTTTGGATTTTTATCAGACATCAGTTTAATGGAACTATCAGACACTAATAATACTTTATTACGCCAATTAGCCGAAAAAGCACCGGGTAGTTTTCAACATTCTCTTCAAGTTGCAAGTTTAGCCGAAGAAGCAATTTTCAAACTCGGAGGCAATCCGCTTCTAGTGAGAACAGGTGCACTTTATCATGATATTGGAAAATCGTTAAACCCTGAGTATTTTACCGAAAATCAAATTGCAGGAACTAATCCTCACGATAAGTTAAGCTTTGAAAAAAGTGCCGAAATAATTATTGAACATGTTACCAAAGGCGTTGAACTGGCAAAAAAGAATAAACTGCCTCATCAAATTATTTCGTTTATAGAAACCCATCATGGTACAACTCAAGCTAAATATTTTTATCGCTCGTTTATGAACAAATATCCCGACAAAAAAATAGATATAAGCAAATATACTTATCCGGGGCCTGCTCCTTTCTCAAAAGAAACAGCTGTATTAATGATGGCAGATTCCATTGAAGCAGCATCGAGAAGCTTAAAAGTCTATACCGATAAAACAATTAACGATTTAATAGATACTATTATTAATTCTCAAATAGACGAAGGACAATTTAATAATGTAGAATTAACTTTTAAAGACATAAATTCTCTCAAAAACATATTTAAAAATAAAATTAAAAACATTTATCATACTCGTATTGAATATCCTGAAGAGAATAAATAAATTGGGGAATTGATATATTGTTGAATTGTTAAATTGTTGAATTGTTGATTGTTGGTGACTACTGTTAAATAGTGTTTATACCACACGATACAATGTCGAGTAGGCAAGGGGAATTTCACCCCAAGCCTCTCACAGAACCGTACGTGAAAGTCTCCCTTCATACAGCTCTTCAAGTTCGTGTAACCATTTCAGGTTACGGTTTTGCTATTAAGCTCATCTTATTTAAACATAATTGGCTCAGCATTCCTGAACTTGTCAGCCCCTTTGCTCCAGTTTCATTACAAAACCTTCATCGCTACTACGAGCTAATCCGTCACATTACACAACATCGGTTTTCAGCCTTGTGAGGAGTTCTCCTTGTGATTTTCCCTTAGCATTTATGTAATGCTTCCCGTGTTCCGTAAATAAGCCCAAATAAAAGTCATGTCCCCTATATCCCGGTTGCCTTACAGACAGTAAACAGATTTCCTCTGTAATTATCCTAACTTTCGCACGACAAAATTAGTTTTGACAACTTGTATCGCTTCTCGAGACTTCATCGGAAGATTTACTTTCGTTCATCTCTTTTATTCATACCTGACTACTCTTGTTAGCCTTTTCCCCTATCCGCTCAATACCATATTGTTGCCAATAAAGCACCGTAGGGCGGTTTGCAAACACTTCCTGTAAAGCGTATGCGGAGGGTCGTCTCTAATTTAAAAATTCCTCCATCTTATTTACAGCATTGCAATGTTTTCTATTCAAAGAACTTTTCTTTGTGCCATTCATTGCATTCACGGCACACCGTGCGGTAGCGGGGCAACTAATATAAAAGCATAATAGGCATAGTAGCTATTTCTTATTTTTCTCTACAACTGTTGTATTCTGATGATTTTTGCTTAGTTAATTGTTGAAAAATTTCCTATTTCTGTCATTTTATATTCCTACTTATTTAAAATTATTATATATTCTTTCTTTGTCTTCTATATCCTTTTTTGATTTATGATATATCTCAATAAATACTATTTTATCCTCTTTTTCAAAATGAGCATATATAATTCGAAATCCAGAATTAACTCCTTTACCTTTAAAGCTTTTACTAGCAATCTTTTTAACTTTTATTACACATGTCTCTAATCCCAAATTATCTATTCTAAAGCTAAAAGGCGGTCTTCCATTTGGATTTACATTCAAAACTTTCTTTACAATCGCTACATCTTCTATAATAGTTCTATACTTTTTTGTAAGTTTTTTTAAATCTTTTTTAAATTCATTTAATTCTTCAATAGTCATAAAGCTTCGTCATTTTCATCATAATTCCTAACTGAAAATGGTGCTTCTCTATAAAAAACCAACTCATAATCTATTACTTCTCCATCCTTAGAAGCTAACCAAGGCATATCTCTATGTGAATAATCACTTATTGCTGATGCTGACCAATCAGAATATTGATCAATTACTTTATCAATAACATCTTTTTCCGTTGCACTTAAATTTAATAAATTAGGTTTTGATAAGGGTAAATACCTTGTTTGAAGATATCCATGATAATCAGTCTTAAATCTTTTTAATTGTTTCTGATTAATCATTTGATTAATAATTGAGTCAAGCTTTTGAGGAACCGGACCGTAGGGCAATTTTCTGTATTCAGCACCACTTAAATGCTCTTCAAATAATTCATAATAATTAAAATCCATAAAATATAGGAGTTTATATAAAAGTGTTTCTCCCACATTCGGTTTTCCAGCACACCTTTCAAGAATATACAATAAAATATTCTTAAACTTATTCACTTTGAGCTCTGGTATTGAAACCCTTAAAGTTTGCTGTTCTAATGCTTTATCTTCTTCAATTATATACTCTGTTAATCTATAATCGGATGATAAGAGTTTATCAATTGAAATTGATAAAATATCAGATATTTTCTTTAGTTCAAGAACTGAAAGATTTCTATTTCCTAACTCTATTTGAGTAACAGATGGTCGAGACATATTAAGCATCTTTGCTAAATCGTCCTGAGAATACCCTTTACTTTTTCTCAACTCTGATATTCGGAATCCTATTTCTTTTTGAGTTATTGTCTTCATAGTTTTAGTTTTCAAGACAAAAATACAAAATGTTTCAATATAAAACAAATCAATGTTTTAATATCTATCTTTTAAAAATATTGCAACTATTAAAAACATTTATCATACTGGTATTGAATATGTTGAAGATAATAAATAAATTTGGGAAATTGATATATTGTTGAATTGTTAAATTGTTGATTAAAAATTTTTAGTAATAAAAGCGGGTCAAGTACAAAAGTTGTGGAAATAAATCTATTAAAATTTTATATTTGCTGTGTTTTGAATATTTTATGTAGAAGTCATCTTGATTCATTTAAAGCAATTGAGAAATGTATTACGCCACGAAGTGGCAACTTATTTACCTTCGGTGAGCTCGCAAGCTCG
>JADFUR010000023.1 GCA_015222055.1 Bacteroidota bacterium
CGCTTCGAGCCTTCTTTCTGTGCCACAAAAGTATAAAAAATAATTGATAATTTATTTGGAATTTAACACAGTATCTCGATTGTACGCTGGCCTTGTAACGTTTTATCAATAGTTTTATCCTCAGTAAATTGAGAATGCAAAGTTGTCATAATACAATTCAGATTTTCCAGTATTCCATATAAATATTGCAAATTCATAATCGCTACTTTGAACCTTTGGCAACTGAAATATCAATGAAACGTTTTCCCATTCACCTTCCTTCTTAATTAGGTCTTTTAAATTATTTGACTTGTAATATATATTCTGCCCGTTTGAATTAATTGAAACAACTAACTCGCAATTTACTATCGTGTCTCTTAGAAAATAAGAAGAGAAAAATAAAGTTCGGCTACTTGTTTCTAATTCAGGAAGATTTGTTGATTTATACGTCAAGCCATATAAAATATCACTTGTTAAATGACCCGAATAACCACTATTATAAGAAGAATCAATAGTCGAATTGAAGTTCTGCCATAAACTGTCAGGTGTAATATCAAAATTTACTGATGTTTCAAATACTGGCTCTTTATTTTTTATCCCTATAAAATCAAGAAGACTTTGCTGATTGCTTTCCGAATACCTACAAACAGAGATATTACCATTATCTGCAATTTTTTCCAGTTTTGATAAAATATTAGGATAAGGTGTATAAATTTCAGAAATAAAATATTCGTTTTGTATAACGATAAAATCGTAATCCCACTTCAAAGCTTCTTCTATGTTTTTCTGATTTGTAGTCATTACCGCATATCCCTTTCTCTGCATTAATATAAAAGGAATATTTGGTGCAACAGCATCTATAACAAGTATTTTTGAGTCTTTAGGAACATTTATCGAATCTAAAAAACAAGATGAATTACGATAATTATTAATAGTTATTTCAGTTCTGTCCCAATAACCAGTTTCTCTTCTTTTTTTCTGTGATTTAATAGGTTGCAGTATTAAAATCACAGAAAATACAAAAAGAATAACTATTGATATAATTTTATAATTCCTCTTTTCGATAACTGGAAACAACGATAAAACAAATATTAAAAACAGAATTATCGGTAGGAAAAAAGTATCAATAAAATAGTAATCGTGTGCAGGAAATTGCCTTAACATTAAAAATGCGAAAATCAAGCATCCAAACAAATAAGCTATTGATAAAATTCCGAGATAAATCTTCGCTTTCTGAATTTGGGATTTTTTTATGACAATAAAGTATGCGGAAACAACTATTACAGCAATTAATATAAAATAATGAGGTTTTGTGAAATATTGGAAAAACCAGCTGTCATAAACATATTTTATTATTTCCTTTGCCTGTTCAATGTTGCTTGCTGGCAATATGTGATTTAAAAAAATTGAACCATATTTTTCTCTAAGATATCCGTTATAAAAAAGATATGATAATATAGATAAAAACGAAATTCCTAAAGGTATTAATTTGGGAATAACCCTTGTTTCCTTCCTAATAAGCCTAATTAACTCAACTCCCAATAAAGCAACTAAAGGAATCGCAAATGTTGTCCTCGAGAGTGCTGCCAAAGTGAGAAAAAATATACTTAACCAAAAATTCTTATTCTTGCTTCCATTAATAAATCGGTGGTAGAAATATATTCCTATAATGGCATTGGCAAGTGAGGGTATTGTAGGAAGAAATCCTCCTTGATAGTAAACAAATACTGGTGAAGTTGCTGCAAAAACTATAACGAAAACCGATTTTAAATAATCTTTGGTTATAGCGAATGATAATCTGAATAAAAAGAAAAGTCCAATAAAACTGTACAATAAAATATATAATCGGAAAAGATAAGGTGAAGTATTTCCTGAAATTTTCATTAATAAGGCTGGTATGTAATCATGTATTGGGAAATCTACAGCTGTAATAGTCGTTTCTGATGGAACTTTCCATTTATGAGGGAATTGGTGATTATAAACAAATGTCTGAGGTTTAAAAAAGTCAAGTCCGTTTTCAAGAAAACCTAACGAAAGTGCATACCTATCAGATTGAGCCCAAGCATGAATATGAGACGGGAATTCGTTTAAATATTTATACTGAAAAATAAATCCTAATCCAATTATTACAATCAATATTCCAATTCTTTCTAATTTCTTTCTCATTTATAGTTCTGTTATTTTACGTTTAGGCGATGTTTGGCTTGCGTACGATGGCAATATGAAATTTTGGGCTTTTTTAAACTCCAATCTTTCAATTTATCACATAGTTTATTTATTGCCAATTTGCTCATATTCAGGACTTTTAGCCCAATTTTTTATATTGCATGTTAGCAACTGAACTTTTTTACGATTTCTCTCTCCAATCCTTTGTAAATAATAGGTTCTTACTATCAAGTTCTATGCATTTGTTTGTTTTAAATATATCTTGGGCGTTAATATCATATTTATTAATCTCATCAATTGCAATGAAAGTTTGCTTTTTATATGATTTATATAGTTTTGCAAGGTTACTTAAACTTGAATTTTCAATATTCTTAAAAAGAAATGAATCATGTATTAGAATTGGAAGTCTTGACAAATTATATATAGCCAAATCAAAGATTACTAAATCAATGAAAGCTTTACCTGTTCCTGTGTTTTTAGGTAATTCAAACGAGTATCTATCCTTGTTCAATAGAAATACTGGAGCAGTTCTTTTTTCTTCATGGACTTCATTATTAATTTTCACCAATTCCTTATTTATCAATTCGGAAATATTATCTGTTAGTTTTTTTGCATTTTCTTCTAATTCTTCATTCCATTTAGTAATATTCGTTTTAATTGTATCTTTCCTTTCGAATGTTTTTTCTAATTGTTTGAGGTCTTTTGTTTGATACGTTAAATCATATATCCTATTTACAACTTTTATCGGATTTCCAGTATCACCTAATAAATTCTCAATTTTTAAATCAATGTCATTAATTTCATCTTGAACTACGAATAAACGTTCTTCGATATGTTCTTTTTCTGTGATAAATTCATGCTTGAGAATCTTCGATATTTTTGTGTGGAATTGTTCTATTTGAGCAATCTTATCTACATTACTAGTCGGAAAAAACTCTGTAAGTTGATTTAATTGACGACTTTTGATTGGATTTTTTTGATTGAGATTAGATAACAACCTTTCTCTTTTATTGTTAAGACGAAATTTTATTTTCAGTAAATCTTCTTTTTCTTTTTTTAATTCTAGTAGTTCTTTATTTACTAATTCGCTTGTGTTAATTGTATATTTTAAGATGTTATTCTTAATGTCTTCTAATTCAGCTTCTACATTTTTAATTACTTCAGTAGTCTTATTGTATTCTGATTTTGTTACATTAGGAATTAGTTCATCTCTAACGGCTTTGTTGAAATTTGTTCTTAACTCTTTTTCTGTATTGATTTTATCGTTTAGCTGTTCAATTAGTTTGTATTTTTCGAATAGCTTTAATAACCTAATAATTTCTTTTTTATCAACGTCTTTATCAAATGACTGTAAAGGCTTTTTTACAAAAGAATTAGGTTTACCCCAAACTCGTAAATACAAACTGGTAATCTCTCTAAATGATAGGTTGACAGTATCTAAATCATATTTAGTTTTAAGAAAGCTTGTATATTCATTAGTAGTAAGCTCGTTGAGTATATTATAATTTGAATCACATTTAGAAACTACAGATTTATTGACTGTTGACCTTCTGAAATAGTAAGACTCTCCATTGAATATAAATTCAACTTTGTATTCATGTTCTCCAAGCTCTTGAACTACGTCTTTGTTGTGTTCAAGATATGTTGATCCACCAAAAATGAAATCAATAATCATTAGCAATGTTGACTTTCCAATAGAGTTGGTCGCTTGATTATCTCCAAGCACAACATTTAAATGCTCATTAAAAGTTATAGTTTTCGTGCGAAATAATTCACAGCTAATTTGTTTTAACATATCTAATTTGCTTTGTTTTAAAATCTACTTCGATTGTATCTAAAATATGCAGGATATCAATTGAATAAAGAAACTCATCAATACCATCAAACTTCTTTTCAGAAAGAGAATATAATTCTGAAATCCCTACAACTTCTTTTTCTTGACATATTATGAGTAACCTTAGCATCTTGAATAAGATTGATTCCTCGTATTTTATAAACTTATTTGGGAAAATCATTTGAACACCTCACAATTCTGTATAAAAAATGAAATAATAATACTTGATGCATCATAAGAAACTGAATTTGTTTTCTTATTAAGCCAAGTCACCATTTCTTCATAAATGCTTTGCTGGTCATCATGTATTTGGCTCATTTTTATGTAGTATGATTTTATTTGGCTAGAAATTAATTCTGATGAAGATTGCTTAATAGCATCAACAGCAATAAGCTTTGATTTAACTACATTATAATATTCTGAGACATGACCTTTAATCTTTCTTTTTGTTAATGCTGAAAGTGTTTTATCAATTTTTGAATCTATTGTCTTAGGGTCATATTCAATTTTTGCATAACTATTTAAATTGTCTTCAAATGCTAATTCTTCAATTATTTTATTAATATCTTCTTCTATATTAAAGGAATTCCAGACACTCTTACTTTTACCATTTTTTATAAGTTTTTCTTTGATAGCAAAAACTTTTCTGTATTCTTGAACTGTTCGTGGCTTATCAAATTGACCATGGCAATCTTTGCATAATGCGATTAAATTATCAAGGCTATTTACATCTGTACTTAACCTTTTCTCGTCTTTCAAAAGATCTTTTTCTTCATCAGTAGGATTTAGTGGATATATGTGCGCCTTTTCAAACTGTTTGTATTTGTTTCCATTTTTATCATATATTAATGAAGCTGAGCAGAGAGGACATATTCCATCAACCTCATCAAATAACACCATATTTTGGTTGTCAGATGCTGTTTTCCGTTTATTACCCATTAGTTAAATCTTTAATTAATTGCACTGCTATTCTTTTAGTTTTGTTGCTAACACCTAAATAAGACCCACTAGTGTGTCTTATATTCACTATATATTTAATAATCAAACCCAAAGTTATCAAAAAAATACAATAAAGATATTAATTGGGATTCTAATTTTTTCAAAGTCGTTTTAAGTACTAAAAAAAAACAATAAATTTTTGCTAACAAGTCTCGTAGTTAAAGATTACGACAAGTGGGGAAAACACAATGTTGTCTTCCTCTTTTGTTTCATTAAATTTATTAGCTTTTTATTTTTGTAATAGAAATATTTACACGAATTTTAATTTTGCTCGTCAAAAAATAATTGCAATTTTATTTCAGCAATTGAATCATTTATAATGTTTCTCTCAATTTCTTGTACACCTGTTATTGTTCCTTCACTAACAGTTGATGTTTTTCTAGATTCTAATCCATCTTCATGGGTTATTTGAATACCATGAATTTTTTCAGTCAATTTAACCTTAGCATTCATTTTTGCCTTTTGAAATGCAATCATTTGTGAACCTCTTATTATTGACCTACCAGTGGCAATGCAATACATTCTGCCATCTTTGTCTTTGCCAACAACAACTGAATTGTCTGTATTATTGATTTCATTTTTTATACTATTCTGTTTATTATCCTTCATTTTCAATTGTGAAATCGCCAGTATTCCTTTGTACGTTACAATTCCAGCTAAAAATGATACAATTGAAAAAATAATAATCGCTAGGGTAATAGACTTTTTAATTCGTTCTTTTATTGTCATGATTTAGAATGATTTTTTATGTTTAAAATAGCATTGGGCACAACAACTAAATAAAACACACTAGCATGTCTTATTTTTATTATATATTTAATAGTTAATTTAATAGTTAATTTCAAAGTTATCAAAAAAAAACAAAAAAATATAAATTGCTATTATAATATTTTTTAATCTAATTCATAAATACAGAAATATATAATTTCCATTTTAGCAAAGTTTTATTTTATTCGGATAATAATTGGTAAAACTCCAAATCTTTGTAATAATTTTCTTTTAATTTTTTAAAGTCACCGTCTTTTCCTGTCCAAAGTCTAATCCCGTTATGAGTGGTGTAACTAAGTAAAAACCTATCCCAATAAGCATCACCTGCTGTAAAAACAGGTTTATCTTTAAATTCTCTTTTTAACACATTTACCTTTTGCTTGCCATATGGTACTTCATTGAATTTAATTTTTATTCTTTTATTATCGTTTATATCAACTCTTGCACCAAAAACATTACTTGCAGGTATGCCAAAATATTCCTCACAAATTATTTCAACAGAAACTCTATTGCTTGCACTAACAACATTAACTTCAATGCCTGAAGCATTAAGAAGAGTTACTATTGATTGCATTATTGTATTTGGTTTTGGAATAGGAATTCTATATCCCTCAAGTTCAATTTCAATATCATCGGTATGGATAATGTCATGAGTAGTATTTTCTAATACCATTAGTTCAAGATTATCCATAACTTCTATCACTTTAAAATAGGCTTTTTCTCTATCTGTTTTTATCAAATTTATATAATCATTCCAAGCAAAGTTTTTAATGTTTTTATTTTTTACAAGCAATGCAAAAACGGCTTCACCTATATCGCCAATAAGCAATGTGTTATCTAAATCAAATGCAGCATATTGATTTTTGACTAAGCTCAATGCTTTTATTTTTTCTACAATATGCTTGGGGATATTATTTTTTATAGATTTCATACTAGTAATAATTAATCTTGTAAGCTAATACTTTATCAATTCCTCTATATTTTTTTCTCCTCTTTAAGTCTCAGTTTATACTTATTTATAAATATTCGTATCACATGCAGAGCATATTTTTAGTTTCCAAATTTTCCAAGTGCAGTTTCTGTTCCATTCTCATATTGATTTCATATATTACTATATTCAATTTTTAAATAAATTCATGCAAACTGTTGATTTTTTACAAAACTAGGGGTAAATTAAAAATAAACTTACTTCCTTTGTTAACTTCACTTTCAACCCTAATTTTGCCACCTTGTTTTTCCACAAACTCTTTGCAGAGAATTAAACCTAAACCTGTACCTTTTTCATTTTCAGTTCCTGGTGTTGATGAATTTTCGTTAATGTTGAATAATTTAGATTGTATTTCTTTTGAAATTCCAACGCCATTGTCTTCTATTGATATTTCTAAAAATTTTTGATTGCTTTTATTTGAAGGCATGTGTGATTGTAGTGTAATATTGCCACCTTTTGAGGTGAATTTTATGGCATTTGATACTAAATTTCGGAAAATTGTTAAAGACATATATTTATCTACATTAACATAAATATCCTTTTGTATTTTATTTGATATTTTAATTGCTTTTTCTGTTGTTGATTGGTTTAGTAATTCAATTGTTTCATTGGCTAATAAATACAGATTTGTTTTTTCGGGATTAAAACTAATCCTTCCTTGCTGGGAACGAGACCAAAGAAGTAAATTTTCAAGTAATTTATATGTGTTTTTAATTCCTTTATGTATTACGCCAGAAAATTCTTTTTGTTCTTCTGTTTCATGCTTTTCGAAATCTTTATTTAGTATTTCAGACAACCTTAATATTGAGCTTAACGGACCTCTTAGATCATGTGCAATAATTGAGAAAAATTTATCTTTAGTAGCATTTAATTCGTGTAATTTTAATTCGTTTTCTTTAAGTGTTTGTTCTGCTTTTTTTCTATCAGAAATGTCAAAAAATTCAACAGCAATTGCATTGGTTTGCGTTGTAAAAACAGATACATTAAAATAAAATAAAACATTACTATCTGTATATTGTATTTCAAAATACTGTGGTCCTATTTTTTTTCTAGCTATTTTTTTATACATTTCTGGCATGTCAGTTTGAACAAGACTAGGAAATGCTTTTTCAATTGTTTTACCAATCAAAAGTTTTGAAGATATTCCAGTTAATTTTTCGGCTGCCGGATTTGCTCCAATTAATATTAATTGGTTGTTTTCTTCAAGTTGATAAAAATACATAGCAGATGGTGACGATGTTACTATGCTTTTAAATTTTTCTTCGCTTTTTTTTACTTCGTCTTTGGCAATTATCAATTCTTCGTTTATTGTTTTATACTCTCCATTTAATGTTGCGTATTTTCCATTTTGTTCTTTGAGTTTTTGTTCGGCTTTAAGTCGCTGACTTATTTCTGCTTCGAGATTTTTTATAGAAGTGGTATTTTTTTCTAGCTCTTCTGTCATTTTATTAAAAGCATTACCCAGAAGTCCGAATTCATCTGTTCGTGTGACTAAAATTCGGGTACTAAAATCGGTTGTGGCAATTTTCTTACTTTGTTCAATTAATTGATTCAGAGGTTTTATAGATAGTTTGCCAAATATAAATGCAACAAAAGCCAAAATAACTATTAGAAGAAAAACCGTAATTGAAATGATTAATGTAGAATTTTTTAAAGGTTCTAAAACTGTATCTAAATTACGGAAATTAATAATATACCATGACTCCCCGGCGTTACCCTTTTTGTGGTCTATGGATTCAAAGGAACCTCCGAAAAGATAACCTTCAGCATCTTTTGAGGTTATTTTTATCTCAGATTTTCCAATTACCCATTTATTATCGGAATCATTAAAAAGGAAAGAGTGCTCATCTGTAGCTAGTAATTTTTTATAAAGCAAATCAGGTATACGAGTACTCAGGGGTACAATTTTTTCTTCAAATACAATTTCACCTCCACTGCGTATCAATTTGAAATCTCCTGCTTTCTCATTCTGAGAACTCAATAACATTTCACTTATTGCACCTAAAATATTAAGGTTTACTTTTAATATTCCAATTATTTTGCTGTTCTCTTTTATCGGAATAACCAGCCCTAATACATATCCGTCCACACTCTCATCATAACCCCGATCATCAAAAAATACAGTCCCTAAGCCCTTATTAAAAGCTCCTTGCCACCAGTATTTGTTAACATGTGCAAAAGTGGTCAGTTTTGCGGTGGAAGCTACAAGAGCACCGTACTTATTCGTTAGAAAAATTTCGCCGTATTCTCCTTGCAAATTATTTTGTTGTTCTTTTAAAAAATTTGCTATTCTGTTATGTGTAAATTCAAGAATAAAAGCATCGTTTTCATCCTCCGTTGCTTTCCATTTCTCATTTTGTGAATAAATTTTTTTATTTCTATCTTTTTCAGATAAGCTACCATATTTATTGTTACTGGCTTTTATTGCATTTTTTAAAATAGGTGTGATGGAAAGTGTCTGGTTAGTTTTTATTTTTTCCAAAAGTTGGTGTTGAACATTCACAGCTACTTCATCAACAATTGAAACCGTATAATTTAACTCCTGAAGTATGGTAGATTCATAATTGTATCTAAAGGCGGCATACAATACAAAAAAGAGAATAATTGAACCTACTGTAAAAATTTGTAAAGCTAGTTTGTTTTTATATTTCATTTAACCTGTATTGTAATTTTTGAATAATTTATATTCCATGATTTTTGTTAATTCTAAATTGGTGCTAATATCTATATATTTAAAAGATAAAATCAAAGTTAGTGAAAAAAACAATAAAAATAAAAATTGAGTTTCTAATTTTTTCAAAATCGTTTTAAGTACTGAAAAAAAATAGACTATATTTTGGGCTTAGATGGAAGCAAAGTCAGATAAAGGGAAAAGCGGGGGAAGTTAAAATCTCAAATTTCGAAAAAAATAAATATTTTTGAAATTAAAATTTGTTACAAAAACTAAATTATTAAAATTACATACTAGCTCAAATCACCTTCATAATAAGCAATCCGCTACCTTTGGTTTCGCTCAACATCGAATATAAAAGCTGTAGAAAACCTTGCTCTACAGAACTTTTATATTCTTAGGTGTTATGCCGGTTTTTATTAATTATCAAATGAGACTAATTCTCACCTTCTTTTTTTTAAGTTTGGTATTATTGGTTTTTTCAATAAGCATTTTAGCTATTTCAGCTTGTACACCAACATACGTACAATTCTGTTTAATTTCAATAACACCAAGTTGATCTTTTTTAATCTGACCCTGCTTAAGAAATAAACCAGCGACATCTCCTTTTGATATTTTATCTCGTCTCCCTCCGGTAATATACAAGGTTTCCCACTTTACTGGTGAAGGAAGCGTAGCTTTTTGTTGGTTTTCAATATTTAGCTTCTCTGGAGCAATTTCTTTAATAAAATCTGGAAGTTCCTCTTTTTCGCAGTGCAGAATATAAGCAATGCCATTGCGGTTCATACGTGCCGTTCGTCCGTTCCTGTGGGTGAATTCTTTATTACGTAGCGGAAGGTGATAATGAAGAATAAATTTTATTTCAGGAATATCAAGTCCACGGGCAGCCAAATCGGTTGCTAGAAGGAGTTGATTTGTACCATTTCTAAATTTAATTAGTGCTTGCTCTCTATCAATTTGTTCCATACCTCCATGAAAGCACTCATGATGAATATGATTTTTAGTTAAAAAATCACTTACCCGTTCCAGAGAATCTTTGAAACTACAAAAAATAATTCCTGGTTGGGGACCAATAAAAGCAAGTGCTTTTACTAATGTTTTTAACTTATCTTTTTCGGGCGAAATAATTATTTTTATAGTTAGTTGAGAAATACCTTTCTGAATGTAGTTGAGAAAAACGGGTTTTTGTAAGCCTACAAACTCAGGTATTTTGGCATCGCTGGTAGCTGATGTTAGAATTCTTTGATGAACATTGGGCAGGGTTTCAACAATCTCGGTCATTTCCTTTTCGAAGCCTATTTCCAATGATTTATCAAACTCATCAAGTATAAGGGTATTAATATATTCCAAAGAAATTTCATCCCTTCTAAATCTATCTGCTATTCGCCCGGGTGTGCCAATAAGAATTGCCGGTCGATGTTTTAAATCAATTTTATCGAGCGAACCAGCACGTCCACCATATACGGCATTTACCTTAAAACCCGATCCCATTTTTCTGGTTACTTGTTCAATTTGTTGGGCCAATTCACGCGAGGGGACAAGTATAAGAATTTGAATTTCTGCACAGTTCATATCGAGTGTTTCTATTAAAGGCAATAGAAAGGCCAGAGTTTTACCTGTTCCTGTAGGTGAAAGTAATACTACATCCGACTTTTTTCGTATAGTTTTACTTGCCTCTTCCTGCATAGGATTTAGTGCTGTAATTCCAAATTTATTTAGAAATGAGCCAGTGAACTTATCGTCGGAAATTTCTTGTTGATCTTTAATAGTTTTTGACATTTCGTAAATATTCTATTTATTTTAATTGTAAAATTGTAATGAAAATTTGTGATTTTTTATTAGATATATTGTAGACTTGCATACAAAGGTGGCAATATAAAATTTTGAGTATTTTAAATACTTACTTATCAAATTTCGATACCGTTTGTTAAATTTTATATTGCTCAAAGATACTACTTTCCACCCAATTTTTTATATTGCGTGTTAGCGTTTCTTGAATTTTTTATCCTTGTCAATAAGTTGATTAAATTAATTTGTTAATCATTAAGATTTCACCCTATTCGTCATCAGTGCTTTTGTCAAATCTTTCGTTCGATAAACCAATGAAACCTCTAATGAAACCATGAACAATTGCAATTGGCAAAAAAAGGATACCTAATATTTGCATTTTCAATTCGTAAAACAATGAACTGTCTTTGTATGGTTTTCCTTTGAGTCTGGATAGAAATGCACTGAGGGGAATTCCGTACATATTTCCTGCAATCATCATTTGAGTAGCCGAAAGTATAATTTGTGCTTTTTTTTCTCCATATTCTTTTACAATAGAATTATAAGCGTATTTTTTAGGGTATCCTCTTGAATCAGCAAAATGTTGAGCAAACATGATAGCTTTTGCTTCTTCAATCTTAATGAAATTATCTCCTGCACCTCCGCTTAAAAAGCTGTTTATCTCTTCGCTACCCATCCCTTGACGCAAAGCCATTTTAGCATGGCCATATGAGCAGATTGCACAACCGTTTACTTCGGTTACTGCCAATTGTAAACGTTTCACAAAATTTTTATCAACTAATTTACTTTTTTTATTTCCATTTAGCTTCGACATTGCCCTTGGGGCAAAAACAGCAGCAAAATACATTTCCCGTAAACTGAATTTGCGTTTAAATTTAATTCTTGAACTTATTGATTTCGGTAATGTTATATCATTTTTTTTATTTTTATTATTCATTTGCTTCTCATTTTTTTTGCATGAACGCTAAGTATATGGCACATATAAATGTCAATTTACTTTGTTGAAAGGAGTTAATAGTTTCCTTTTATGCTATTCCGTCCTATTAATTTTATCGAGCCATCAGGTTCAAACCGTAGTCTCTCCCGAAGTTTGTTTTTCGAATATTTTTTAATTCATCATGCAGAGAAGCCAAATAAGTAGGTATATGAGCCATCCTAAAATTGGATTTCATTTCACAGAACTATACTATCTATGAAATATTTTCTGGCTTATTCTTGTATTTTGTTTGTAATGCATTGAGAAAATTTCTTAGGTACTGATCCAGAAAAAGTTTATAGTATTTATGATTAGGTCTACGGAAAAAAGCACTCAACTCAGGTTTGCTTATTTTTATATCTACTAAGGCGAACAGATTTATGATGTCTTCTGCTTTCAAATTTAAAGCAATTTTTAGTTTCCTAAGAATTATATTATTATTTATAGGATCTTCCGCTTCTGGTAGAGGACCTTCTTTTCTTCCACGTTTTTCAATGATTAATCCGTTGAGGAAAGTGGACAGTTCTTTATCTGTAATTTCTATTGATAAAGGGTCATCTTCTTTTTTTAACCATGCACACACATCTTCTTTCTTGACATTGTAATTGGCTAACTTAAAAAGTGCAATCATTTTGAAATCATTAAAGTCAAACAAGTAACGAATACGTCGTAATACATCATTATTGGTCATATTATATTATATTTAATTTTTATTTTACTCATAATTTTTACATTCCTAATCTAACTCAATTATCATGTTGCAAAATTAATGTAATTCATTTAATTATACCACTTTCTGCACACTGTTTTGTCTGTGTGTTAGCAAAAAATCTTTTTTATTAAGCTAATCTATAATCCTTAATCAGTAAACTAGCAGAGAGATTTAATCGTGTTGCTAATTTTCTAATCATTTCAACAGTTAATCTTCGTTTACGATTTAAAATTTCGGAAACTCTACTTTTTCCTCCAATTTCTGGAATTAAATCTACTTGTTTAAGATTCATTTCTTCCATCCTAATTTTTATAGCTTCAATAGGGTCTGGCGACTCAATTGGATAATGCTTATTTTCATAATCGTCGACCATTAATCCAAGAATATCCAATTCATCACTTTCAGGAGTACCTAATTTAACATCAAAAATTTTACCCAATCTTTTTAATGCAAGTCTATAATCGTTTTCTGTCTTAATCGGTTTTAAATCCATAATTACTAAATTTAAATACTATTAGCATCAATTTTATCATAATCTGCATGAGTCCCCATAAATCGAACAAATGTTAATTGATGTTCGAAATTGAATTTTATAATCATTCGATAAGAATTGCCTTTTATGTTAAAAATAATCCTACTATTTTTTAATATATTTGCATTAGCATAATATTGTTTAACATCATTGGGAGTTTTCCAATCTGCATTCATTGCAGTATCATACCAAGTTTTTAAGTACTGCTCGGAATCTGGATGTTTCTCCCAGAATTTTCTCAAAGTGTTTTTTGCAAATATTCGTTTCATTAATTCTCAATAAGAGAACAAAGGTAAAATAAAAATTCGCAATATGGGAACTTTTGTGTGATATGTTTTTTTTGCTAACATCCAAATAAGACACACCAATTTGTCTAATATTTGTTATATTTTTAATAATCAATTTTAAAGTTAGCAATAAGAATAAACATTGGGATTGTAATTCGTAAAATGTTGTTCGTTATCATTCTCAAGTTTAAAATGTCAATTCAATAATTTCTAAATTTTTAATATTACTATTATCAATAGTAAAACGTATTAATGTAGAATACATTCCGAAAAATCGCTAAGTGATTAATTTTATAAAAAGACTAGAAGCTAACAACTTGATAATTTTGGTTTTCAGACTAGTCTCAATATTTAAAACTTAAAAGTAAATATAATTTTTTTATTCACCAATAATTTTTACAAGTACTCTTTTTTTTCGTTTGCCATCAAACTCACCGTAAAATATTTGTTCCCAAGGACCAAAGTCGAGTTTGCCGTCTGAAATAGCTACAACAACTTCTCTTCCCATGACTGTTCTTTTAAGATGAGCATCAGCATTATCTTCAAAAGTGTTGTGTTTATATTGAGAATATGGTTTTTCGGGTGCCAAATAAAACATCAAGAATCAAATAGTTTTTTGAAGCTAAGAAAGAGACTTCACTTAGCGAGTTTTTTCCCGACATATCAAAGCACAAGTGAGGCACTTGCTTTCCAAATATACGGGTGAATAATACGAAGAAACAATTGATAATGCAATAATAATTAGCAACGGCATTTATGCCGTTAAATTAAATACGTAAAATTGAAATGGCTTTAGCCAAAAATAATTTTGGGTTAAAACCCAATAATATTTGAAATAATATACAACGCCATAAATGGCGTTGCTAATTATAATACATGATATAGTCACATCCGATAAGTGATTCTAAAACGCTAATCAGATAATAAGAAAAATTTAAATTTAAATAATATCAAGTGATTTACTAATATCTTGAATTTTTTTGTCTAAAATTATATTAGTTTCTTCAAACTCATTAATTGAGTTTAGTTTTTGATTTACACTAATGTAAAATTTAATTTTGGGCTCGGTACCTGAAGGTCGAACAGAAATTTTAGAGCCGTCTTCGAGAAAAAATTGTAGTACATTTGATTTTGGTAATTCAATTTCTGATTGTTTACCCGATGATATATTTGTTTCTTTTTGCGATAAATAATCTTTAACTAATATTACTTTAGAATTATTTATTTTTTCAGGAGAAGAACTTCGAAAATTATTCATTATATCTTGAATTTCAGCAGCCCCTGATTTTCCTTTTTTAACAATGTAAGTTAGTTTTTCTTTGTAAAAGCCAAACTCTTTATAAATATCAATAAGTGTTTCATAAACAGTTTTTCTTTGTTCTTGAGCATAAGCAGCAGCTTCTGCTATTAAGGCACACGCCATTACAGCATCTTTATCGCGAACAAAATCACCTGCCAGATAACCATAACTTTCTTCTCCGCCGCATATAAATGTTTGTTCAGGGTTTAGTTTAATAATGTTTGCTATATATTTAAATCCAGTTAAAACATCAAAATATTTTAAATCATATTTGTTTGTAATTTGTGTTAATAGTTCGCTTGTTACAATAGTTTTCACCATAAATTCATTGCCGGTAAGTTTATTTTTGTCGTGCCATTGCGATATTATATAATTAAAAAGTAAAGCACCTGTTTGGTTTCCATTTAAAAGAATAAATTTATTGTTATTGTCTTTTACTGCAATACCAACTCGGTCGCCATCGGGGTCGGTGGCTAATACAATATCTGCATCAATTTCACAGGCTTTATTAATAGCCATGTTAAGAGCTTCTGCTTCTTCAGGGTTTGGCGATTTTACAGTTGGGAAGTTGCCATCATTAATATCTTGCTCGGGAACGTTGTATATGTTTTTAAATCCGAATTTTTTTAAAATATCCGGCACTAATTTTACACCCGTTCCATGAATAGGAGTGTAAACAATTTTTAAATTATTGTGTTTTTTAATAATATCGGGTGATAAAGAAAGGTCTTTAATCTTATTAAGATAAATATTATCAACTTCTTCACCAATAAGAGTAATATTATTCTCTTGTGATTTATTGGGATGAAATTTTATATCATTAATATCTGAAATTTTTTTCACTTCATTAATAATATTTACATCATGAGGAGCAATAATTTGTCCGCCATCTTCCCAATAAACTTTATAGCCGTTATATTCTTTAGGGTTGTGTGAGGCTGTAATTACAATCCCACTCTGACAATTGAAATGTCTGATAGCAAATGATAATTCAGGAGTGGGGCGTAAAGAATCAAACAAGTAAACAGAAATGCCGTTTGCAGCAAATATGTTTGCAGTAGTTTCGGCAAATAGTTTGCTGTTATTTCTGCAATCGTAAGCAATTGCAACTTTTATTTTATCAAGGTTTGTGAATTGTTTTAATAAATAATTACTAAGACCCTGAGTTGCCATCCCAAGAGTATAAATGTTCATTCTGTTTGTTCCGGCACCCATAACTCCTCTTAATCCGCCAGTCCCAAACTCTAAATTTTTATAAAAAGCATCAATTAATTCGTCTTGGTCATTTTTTAAAAGAGAATTAACTTGTTTCTTTGTTTCTTCGTCGTAGTTGCCTTTAAGCCAATTATTTGCTTTTTCTTTTACTGTTGATAAGAGGTCTGAATTATTCATTGTATATATTTTTAATTGTTAAACTATTGTCTAATTTTTTACTTTGCATTTCGCAAGCTCAGTCGAGCCGTAATATGATTTGTCATTTGTCATCATTTGTGTCTGCTATCATTGTTGTTCAATGGCAATCAATGACAATCAATGCCTACAACTTTTTCGGATTTGCAATCTGAAAGAGTTGTGCAACTACTGAATATTTATTTTTTATCATTAGTGTCTGACAAAAAATTAATTATATACCCTAAAAGGTGCGAATAAATTGATGTTTTTTGACAGGTCGCCTTTACAGGGCTAACTTATTAAAAAAATATATTGTTCTATAAACAGTACGCCCTTAACAGGGCTTAATAATAGCCACGTAGTGGCGAACTGTTTATAGTACAACGATTTATAATAAATTTAAAAGTGCCATAGGTACGACCTGTATTATATTTATACAATTTTTTAAAATATATCGGACAATAGTGATTTTTTATATAAACAATTTAACAATATAGCAATTTAACCATTCATCTTTATACAACTTATCATAAATTTTGAACGGTCATAATTTTTTTTATACATTGACTTAAACTATCTCTCCAAAAAGGGATTAATATATTAAAAGTGTTTTGTATTTTTGATTTGTTTAAAACGCTGTAAAAAGGACGTGTAGCAGGAGTAGGGTAGTCTTTAGATTCTATTGCATTAATTTTACAGTTTATTTTACTTAGTTCCATAATTGCTTTTGCAAAATCGTACCAACTGCAAACACCATGATTTGAAAAATGGTAAATATCTTGTGAAAACACACTATCGTTTTCTGTTGATTGATTTATAATATCCAGAATCGTTTTAGCCAAATCGTATGCATAAGTGGGAGTTCCAACTTGATCGAAAATTACATTGAGCTCATCTCGTTCCGTACCAAGTTTAATCATGGTTTTTACAAAATTGTTACCAAAAGATGAATACAACCACGATGTTCTGATAATTATTGCTTCAATAGCTGAGCTTCGAATAGCTTTTTCGGCTTCAAGTTTTGTTTTACCATATACTGAAACGGGATTAGTAGCATCTGATTCAACATAAGGTTTGAAATTTGTTCCATCAAAAACATAGTCGGTTGAAATATGAACAAGCTTTGAAGAATATTTTTGAGATAAAGCAACTAAGTTTTTCACCCCAATTACATTTATTTTATTTGCAGCATCTTCGTTTGTCTCAGCTTTATCAACAGCAGTGTATGCTGCACAGTTAATTATATAATCTATTGGATGAGATTCAAAAAAAAGTTCAACATCATTAATATTGGTGATGTCTAAATTTTTGACATCAGTAAAAATAAAATTAAATTTTTTATAATTTAAAGCAATATTTCTTAACTCATTACCAAGTTGACCGTCTGCACCGGTTACTAAAATGTTATGCATTTATTAATTGTTTTATAGTAAATTATTTCTAATTGGTTGAATAAGATGAACGCTGATGATGCTTTTTTTTATGAATAAAATTGATAAAGTGAGAATAATTATAATTTATTTATTTAGAGTTATATCCTTTAGCCTTTAAACTTTATCCTTTAAACCTTATCCTTTAAACCTTATCCTTTAAACCTTATCCTTTAAACCTTATCCTTTAAACC
>JADFUR010000024.1 GCA_015222055.1 Bacteroidota bacterium
CAATTTCTTCAATGCTGTTTTTTATTTCAGCAATTTCTTTCATAGCTTCAATATCATTTTTGTAATCTTCATTTAATTCGTCTTTTAATTTTTCAATCATTTCATAAATATATTTTTTTATTGGCTCGCCCATTTCATTTAATACCTCATCTGGCACATTGTTTTTAATCATTTCGTAATTATTGATAAGCATATCAAAATTCATTAAGAATGATTTATCCATATCGTTGACATATTTATCTTTCGATTTGTCTTTAATTTTTTTAAACAGCTCAATTAGCTTGTCAAGATTGTCTCTAAAAGAATTATTGGTTTCCATAATATATAATTTTAGATTCTGTATAATTTACAAATTTATATTACACTATCAAAATTAGTACCAATTTTTTTATTAAAATGAAGTGTTTTTTAAATCAGCGAGAAAAAATATATATATTTGTAGGAAAGCATTATTTAAAATAAATAGTTATGAAATCACACGAAATAGATTACAAAATTTTGGGGAACGATATTCAGTTAGTTGAAGTTGAATTAGACCCAAGCGAAACCGTTATAGCAGAAGCCGGAGCCATGATGTATATGGAAGAAGGTGTTGAGTTTGAAACAAAGATGGGAGATGGCTCTGAACCAAATAAAGGATTTATGGGGAAACTTTTTTCTGCCGGTTCTAGGTTGATAACAGGAGAATCTCTTTTTTTAACACATTTTACTAATCGGGGTTTAGGCAAACGACATGTCTCTTTTTCGGCACCATATCCCGGAACAATAATGGCTGTTGATTTAATGAAATCTAATGGCACAATAATTGTTCAAAAAGACGGTTTCCTTTGTGCTGCACTTGGAACTAAAGTGTCGATGTTTTTTAATAAAAAGTTTGGTGCAGGCTTGGTTGGTGGCGAAGGTTTTATATTGGAAAAACTTCAGGGCGACGGTATGGCTTTTGTTCATGCAGGTGGTACTGTTGTTGAGAAACAACTTAATAATGAAACTTTAAGAGTTGATACAGGATGTGTGGTTGCTTTTGAAGAGAATATAAATTTTGATATCCAAAAAGCAGGCGGATTAAAGTCAATGGTTTTTGGTGGCGAAGGACTTTTCCTTGCTACACTTCAGGGAACAGGTAGAGTTTGGTTGCAATCAATGCCAATTCGTAAACTTATTAAAGCTATTTCTCCTCGTAGCACCAATGCTGGTAAAGGAGCAAGTTCAATCTTAGGAAATTTTTTGGAAGATTAGAAAAATAATTAATGCTGGTCCATAAATTTGCTTATTTGTCATTCCGATCCGCCATCTGGCGGTGAGGAATCCCCTATAATTTAAAAAGGGATTTCTCGCTCGTGCCTCGCTTCGAAATGACAACATATAATAACGACATTTGTCTCCTAATAGCAAATAAAAAAAGATGATTAAACGAATTGAGATTAAAGATTTTATACAAAAAATTGACAACATTCCTATAGTTGATGTTCGCTCACCAAAAGAATATGAATTTGGACATGTTGTAAATGCATTAAATATTCCCTTGTTTGATGATGATGAAAGAGCTGTTGTGGGAACAAAATATCATAAAGTAAATAGAGAATCTGCAATAATGTCAGGTTTGGAAATTGTAGGACCAAAAATGGTTGATTATGTAAAGCAAGCTAAGAAAATTGCTAAAAATAATGAACTTATGATTTATTGTTGGCGTGGTGGAATGCGAAGCGGAAGTCTGGCCTGGTTATTCGATGTGGCAGGAATTAATGTCAGTGTTCTGATTGACGGATATAAGGCTTACAGGAAATTTGTCAGAGATGACTTTTCGAAAAAGGCTAAAGTCGTTATTTTGGGGGGTATGACAGGTAGTGGTAAGAGTGATATTTTACATGTTATGCAAGATGCCGGTAGTCAGGTTCTTGATTTGGAGGGTTTTGCTAACCATAAAGGATCGGCTTTTGGTTCTCTCGGTCAAGATAAACAACCATCAAACGAGCAGTTTGAAAACAATTTATTTCATATATGGAAAAGCTTTGATTTGAACAAACCTGTTTGGATTGAAGGTGAAAGTGCTTCAATTGGAAAGGTGAGAGTGCCCGAAACATTGTTTTCTCAAATGAAAAACGGTAAGCTTGTAGAAATTGAAATTGATAAAAGTATTAGAATACAACGATTGGTTAAGGAATATGCTTCATTTGATATAGATGATTTAAAGAATATTGTTTTGAGAATTGGCAAACGACTGGGGGGTCAAAATGTGCAATTGGCTCTTGACGCTCTTGATAATAAAGATTTTGCTAAGGTTGCCGATATTAGCTTGACTTATTATGATAAAGCATATAATTATTCATTAGAGAAAAATCACAGCAATATTTATAACTTAAAATTGCAAGAAGATAATCCAATTGAAAATTCAAAAAAAATAATTGAATTTGCAAAGAAGGAGGGGGTAATTGAGTAGTTTTTGTTATCCGTTGCCGCTTGGAGCGGTTCCACGGATAGAGGTGACAATTGTGCAACGGCTCTTTTCTTGCCGTGGAACGGGTAATGTATATAAGTTTATGGTTTTTATTTTTAGTATTCCTAATTTTATTTAAATTTACATTTAAAAAAATTTTTTACTATGGAGCCAAAAATTGAAATTTTAAAAGACTGGGATTTAAAAAAACTCATTTCGGAACTGGGAAAAGGAGAAATTAAAATCCCACGATTTCAGAGAGATTATATTTGGGAAAGGTCAAAGGTTGTAAGTTTATTAAACAGTATTTGCTCACAATACCCAATTGGTTCAGTTTTTTTGTGGAAAGCATCTAAAGAATATAATTCGTTTGTTAATAAATTTGAAGATATTGATATTCCTCAAAATTTAGATTCTAATCATTCTCTTTTTATTTTAGATGGTCAGCAGCGAATAATATCTTTATATTATACATTGAAAGGAAAGAAAACCGCTGAAACTGATTTTAGTACAATTTGTTATAATTTAGATAAAAAAGAGTGCCAGATTCCTCGTTTAAAAAAACAAAAACACAATATTCCTTTGTGGAAAATATTTAATAAAAAGGAATTAGATAAGTTAGTGTCTGACTATACCAAATTCGATAAAAAAAATAAAACAAAGTATGTGTCGGTAATTAACAACTGTTACGATATATTAAACACTTACCCAATAAGCATAGTTAAAACTTATAGTAATGATTTAGATGATGTTGTTGAGATATTTGAAAGAATAAACCAAGGGGGAAAGCGGCTCTCATCTTTCGATTTGGTTCATGCTGCAACCTGGAGCACAAATTTTGATATGAAACAACGAATAAGTGATTTTAACAATGCGGCAAAAAATAAAAAACATGCTACAATTAGCGATAAAGTTTTTACTCAGTCGTTGGCATTAAATGCTTTTGGCGATTGTCGTAATTTTTATCAATTGAAATTAACACCTCAAATTTGTGATAAGCTGTGGAACAAAACCAAGAAATCGATTGATTATACAATTGATTTTTTTAAGGATATGAGAATTAATAATGACTTGTCATCATACCAATCATTTATTCCGGTTATTCAATATTATTTTTTTAAATCAGGTGCTAAATCAATTAATGGAGAGCACAAAAAAGATATTGAAAAATGGTTTTGGGATTCGAAATTTTCAAAAAGATATTTAACGTCAAGCTTTACAAAAATTAAAGAAGACGCAAGCTGGATTGCAGGTTTGGTTGAGGAGTAATATTTTTTTTAGGTTTTATTTAAAACAAAAAGCTCCGGGAACTATACCAACTTTAAAAGTATCAATGGGAAATCCTTTTGCATTATATCTAAAAACACATCCGTTTTGGTTGTTGTCAATTGCATCTGAAATGTAAATATCAGAGTTGTTAGGGTCAATAGCTAATCCGTAAAAGAGTCTTGTTTTTTGTTCAATAAAAGGTGTTTTTGGTAAAGTGTCATCATTTATTGGCATCTGATAAATACCTCCATCATCAATATTTCCATTTCCCCAGTTACCGTAAATAAACGATAATGTGTCTTTCGCTCCGTTTATCTGTAGCTTCGTTGGCGATGAATTAAGTGTTGGGAATTTGTAAATTTTTTCAACTTCAAAATTATCTGCATTAATTTTTGTTATTGCAGCAGTGTCTTGACCATAAGGAGAATCGGCAAAGCCACCATCAGACAATATCCACAATTTATTGTTTTTGTCAATCACCATGCTGTTTGGTTGTTTTGCGACTTCAATAGAATCAATTACTTCATCAATGTCTGTATCTATCACAAGAATTTTATTGTCGTATGACCAACAACTGACAAAAAGAAAATTTTTGTATTGCAGCATTTGCTCTGTTGGGTGTTGCAGGAATTTTGATTCTGAGTTGTCAACATTAATATTTCCAATAATGAAACAAGATTGAGGATCGATAATTGTAATTTTTTTTGAATAAAGATCAGTAATATATGCTTTATTATCATTAACAAAGTGAATATAACGCGGTGATATCAAATCTGTTATTTTCCCAACATATTTATAAGTATTTATATTTATGACATATATTTTACCCGAATTGTTTACTACAATATAGCCTAAAGAATCGTTAATAGTCATCGACTGTGCAACATCGCCCAGAGGCAGGTCATTGGTTTCATAAAACACATCGTTTAGAACCTTTTTTGTCTCAATATTGTAATATGACAATGATGCATTTCCATACATGAAATTACCTTCGTTAATAATAAATACACCCTTGCTTTTGTCGTTTATCTGCAATCTGACGTGCATAGAATCGTCGTCCATGCACGATTGCATTAGAGCCAGAATACAGATTATATATATTATTGTTTTTTCCAAATTTCTAATTTCCAATTTCATTATATAAATGTGTATTTAATTTTTGTGTACATTTAGCTCAGTTTTAGAACCTTAGCTTTATTAAGAACAAAAAATTTCTTTTAGGCATTGGTCTTCCTAGAACGGAACAATATTCTTCGTTAAACAGGTTGAAAATTTTAAATTGTAAATCAATATATGTCTTTTTTATTTTTATTTCTTTATCAATAAATAAATTATTCATGAAATATGGATAAAGCCCATCTCTTGATGAAATAATATTGGAGCTGGTTGTAAATCTATCACTATAAGTATTATGAATGTATGAAACAGAATAACCTTTTCGGGAAATGCTTACAAAAATATTTTCTGAATGAACAGGAACATAGGGAAGTTGTTTGCCATAAGAATCGTCGCCCCATTTTTGTTTATCCCCATAATTAATTGACTTTGTTAAAGCATAATTCGCACTTATTTTAACAAGGAATTTTTGAATTTTAAAACTTGCTTTTGTCTGAAATTCCAATCCTCTTGAAACAACATTTTTAATATTGAATGGTTGCCAATAGCCTCTTTCGCTGGGAAGCCAGATTATCCAATTATTGATGTTGGAATAAAAAACACCTAACTTATTTTCAAGTAATAAATTATTAAGTTTTATTTTATTATTAAAACTTATGTCAGACGAGATGCCATTTTCAGGAAGCAAATCAGGATTTCCGCCCGGTTGCCAATACATATCGTTGAGTGTTGGATGTCTGTAATTTTTTCCAATATTTCCTTTTAAAAACAGTTGTTGTTTTTTAGATATTAAATAATCAAAACCGATGAATGAAATAATTGGAATTGATTTATTATCAATAAAATTTTTCCTTAAAATTAATGAAGTAGCAAAGCGATTGCCAAATTTTTGGTGCCATGAAAAAAATGATAAATGCTCAGTTTGCCTTGTGTCGTAACCAATATTTTTTACTGTGTCTATTGTGTTAACATCGTGATGGTTTAGTGAGTAGCTTATTTTGAAATACGTTTTGTCGGAATAATTATATTTATACGAAAGTTTATTGTAAGAACTTAAAGAATTGCTTTTTGAAAAAATTGCATTATCATATCCATTACCGGTATAGTTTTTTAAATAATAGTCAAGGTCTTTTGCTATTAAAGCCGAATGAAAATTGAGTTTAGATTTTTCCCCATAGCGTATTATTTCGCCAATTAAACGGTGGTTTTCATCCATTTGATTGTTGATGTTAGAGTAGTCGTCTCCTTCATAGGTGTTTAGCCGAGGCAGACTTCGGTCGGTTTTCTGATACCAGTATTTTAATGAAAAAGTAATGTTCTTTTTGCGGGCATAAACCTCTTGCAGCAATCCATATTGGAGATATTCTGCATTTTTGTTTTCCTGTAAAGGATAAATGTAGTTACCCGTAGCAGGGTCAATATCGGCAATGTTTTTATTTAAAAATTTAAAATTATTTTTTGAGTAATTGTTAAATATTCTTGTCTTAGACTGTATGGTTTTATTCCCAACATTAAATTGCAGAAAATCATTAAACGTATTGTAGCTTCCTACAGCTTGAAGAAATTTCCCGCTAATTTTATTGTCCCAATCGGGTTTGTTGTTTAGGCTAACGTTGCCGCCTAACGCTCCACTGGTGCTTTGAATTGAACTGGCACCATACAGCAGTGAGATATCATCAATAATAGATATTGGGATAAGTGAAAAATCGACCTGGCCGAGCATTGGCGATTTAATGCTTATGCCATTCCACAAAACCTCGGTGTGAGATGGAGATGTACCACGAAAAGAAACCGTTGCCATAGCACCGCGACCTTCCGATTTTATAAACACAGATGTTGTTTCGTTCAAAACATCTGCCAAAGAAGAATTTATAGATTCCTTTAATATTAAAGTGTCTACAGTTGTTCTGATTAAGCCAATTTCTTCAATTGGACGTTTTGCGAATACATTAATTTCACGAATTGCAACATGTTTATAAGTCTGCGAGAAACCAGTTAAATGTGTTATTATAAGAAGAAGAATAAAAAAATATTTCTTCATTTTATTGAATCCAATTAATAAACGATGAATTTATTTGTAAAAATTTTATTGTCAGAAATTATTTTCAGCAAATAAATCCCCTTTGAAAACATCGACGTGTTTATTCTGTATTTATCCGAAAAAGCTGTTTGATTGTACAGAAGCTTACCGTTTATATTAATTATTGATATATTAACTTTTGTGTTTTTATTATTATTGATAGAAATTTTTAACAACTCATCTTGTTTTATTGGATTAGGATATATTAAAGCATGTAAGTTTAAATTTTCGGTTTGTTTAATATCTGTGCTTTTTAAATTAATGATTCCAACAGCTTCTAAATCGAATCCGCACGACCAAAAAGGAGTAGGCCAAGTGTCGTTAATTTTGTTGCCTTTAGAATCGTAGTTTGCAAAATTATCATTAACATCACCAACAACATCAACAATCTTAATGTGAGTAATATTGTTGATATCAATATTTGAGCTGTCTTTTAAATCTTCGAGATCGAACGGAGTGCCATAATCAACAATATATTTACCTGCCAGATTGTGAATGTTTTCTGGGTCGATACCGCCAAAACTATTAATTTGAGAAGTGTCTTGAGTTAGTGAAACCGAAGGAAAGCGAACAAAATTATTACCATCAGAGCTCACTTCGACAAAAGCTAATTCAAGATAAAATAAATATGGAGGGCCGCTTTGTTTAAATCCATTTTCAAAGATTGCAAAATCAGGACCATCGTCGTTTATCATTGCATCTTTAAATGTAATAGTGGCACTTCCTCCATCGCCAAGACTAACAACATCCATAATTCCATTGGGTTGCCCTAAGGCTAAGGTGTCGTTACCAAAAAAAGCTTTGTTAGATGTAATATCACCTTGTGTGAAAGTTTTGCTTGTGTCTTCAATATTAATATATCCACGGTTTACGAGGCATTGAGAAGCCCAAGTTTTAAATACAGAACTGTCTTTGTATATTGCAGTAGAACCGGGTTCGCCTGCTGCCGGAGCAAAAGAGCTTTGTCCTAACAAAGTAACCGGTACTAAAAACAGCAATAATAATAATGTTGATAAACCAATTTTTTCCATGTCTAATTTTTTTCAAATTAAAACAAATCAAAAATTCCTAATTCCAAATTCCTAATTCGTAATTAAAAAATATAAAGCTACACGGGAAACAACAAGATTAAATAAAAAGTATAATCCAAAAGCCTTTGACCCGAAAGCGAATACAAAATTTATTTTTAATGGCAGGTCTTCTGACTTTCTCAATTTTAACTCCTTCCCATTCCAAATTTTTAGAATAGTGGTTTTGTATTGTTAATAAGCTCTGTAAAACAGAGTGAGATTACAGCAGCGGGTACTGTTCAGGATTTTCACCCGATTCCCTCTTCTCATAAAATTGGAATCAACTTTATGAACCATTAAAACGATTTTAATATGAAACAAAGTAAGATGATTTTAATATTAAATGCAAAGAATATTATTAATTAATTTATTTGCCAAAACTGTTAACTGAATAGTTACAAATAGATTGTTTTATATTGTCTTCTAATACAAAAGTCTTATTTTTGCTAAACAATAAAAGATAAATGCAAAAAGGAAAATTTAAAAACTCAGGAACGTTCCTCGGAAGTCCAAAATGGGAAAAATCCATTGAGAGATACGGATTATTAGAGAATCGTGAAGACGATATTAGAACAGAATTTTGGCGTGATTATAACAGAATACTACACTGCAAGGCATATAGACGACTAAAGCATAAGACACAAGTTTTTTTTGCAACTACTAACGACCATATTTGCACACGAATAGAGCATGTTAGCCATGTGGCATCGGTAAGCGAAACAATATCAAAATTTTTAGGACTCAATACTGAGTTAACACGAGCTATTGCTATTGGTCACGACCTTGGACATGCACCATTTGGGCATAAAGGAGAAGTCGTTTTAAATCAAATTGCTAAAAAAGAAATTAACCAAACATTCTGGCACGAAAAAAATAGTCTTTGGTTTATCGATAAAATTGAAACATTACAAAACCAAGAAGGACGAAAAGAAAATTTGGCATTGACATATGCAGTTAGAGATGGTATTATTTCGCATTGTGGCGAAGTAAACGAGAATGCTATTTTTCCACGCAACGCTGCTATTGATTTATATGAGATTGACCGTCCTAACCAATATTCGCCATATACTTGGGAAGCTTGTGTTGTGAAAATTGCAGATAAAATATCATATCTCGGTCGTGATATTGAGGATGCTATTTCTCTAAAGATTCTTTCAAGAACTCAGCTTAAAGAGTTGAAATTAATTTCCGACAAAATTACAAACACTCATATTAGAGAAATTAATAATACCGTTTTAATGCACGATTTTATTATTAATTTATGCCAGATGAGTTCGCCCGAAGACGGAATTCGTTTTTCAGACGATTATTTGCAGTTAATTAATTCAATTAAAAAATTTAACTATCGCAATATATACAATCATGAAAGATTAGTGCATTTTCATAAATATGCAGAATTAATAATCACTTCTATTTTTGATGTGCTGGCAAATCTATACACAAAAGAAAAAACTGTAGATGAGGTGAAAAAATTACAGGGTACTTATCCTTTATTGTCAGATTCTTTTTACGACTGGCTGGTTACCTATTCTGAAAGCGACTTTGGTCAGCGACAGTTTTACAAGGTTGACAATGCTGTTATTTACAACCTTAATGATTATAACGATTATCTGATGTCAATTATTCATTATTTATCATCGATGACTGATAATTTTATTATTCGTCTTTTTAATGAGCTAACAAAATTTTAATTTTTTATCTTGAAATCAACAATTATTAAAACCAACGACGGTTCAGATTCACTATATGTGCCTGAGTTAGATGAACATTATCATTCTGTTTATGGTGCTGTGCAAGAAGCTATGCATGTATATATTAATAATGGATTTAATTTTAGCGATATTAGTCCAATATCGATTCTCGAAATTGGTTTTGGAACAGGCTTAAATGCTTTTTTAACTTATCTCGAATCGAAAAAAACAAATCGTATTGTTAAATACACTTCGGTGGAGCTGTATCCTGTTGCAAGTGATATTGTTGAGCAATTAAATTACCCCGAATTTATAAATAATGAAGAGAAAGAATTTTTTTATAATCTTCACAAAGCAGATTGGAACTGTGAGAACCGCATTAATGATTCTTTTATACTAAATAAGATAAATCAGGATTTGCTTTTATATCAGCCAAATGAATATTTTGATTTAATTTATTTTGATGCTTTTGCTCCCGATAAACAACCAGAATTATGGAGCGTTGAGGTTTTTAGAAAATTGTATAATCATCTTAATGAAAATGGAATATTAACAACCTATTCTGCAAAAGGAATTGTTAAAAGAGCTTTGCGAGAAGTGGGATTTAAAGTGAAACGATTACCAGGACCTCCGGGTAAATGGGAAATGCTACGAAGCCAAAAAGTTTAGAGTCGCTTATTCTATTTTAATAGAAAAATTCTTGCTTGTCAGAAACAAAACAAATAAGTAATTTTGAGAAATTTTTATTTTATTCCTTATGGGCAATAATAACATCGAAATAATGGCTCCTGTTGGTTCTTACGAATCGTTAATGGCAGCAATTAATGCAGGAGCAAACTCAATATATTTTGGCATTGAGCAATTAAATATGCGTGCAAAATCGTCAAATAATTTTTCTACTGATGATTTAAAAGAAATAGTGAATATCTGTAAGGAAAACAACATTAAGACCTACCTTACTGTTAACACAATTATTTATGACCACGATTTAATATTGATGCGTAAAGTTGTTGATGCAGCTAAAAATAGTGGAGTTACAGCTATTATTGCTTCAGACCTTGCTGTTTTGCAATATGCTAATTCAATAGGTGTGGAGATTCATGCATCAACACAATTGAATGTAAGTAATATTGAGGCCTTGAAATTTTACTCAAAATTTTGCGATGTAGTAGTAACTGCTCGTGAATTGAGTTTGAAACAAGTTGCTGCAATAACAAAACAAATTGAGGAAGAACAGATTAAAGGTCCTTCAGGGAATTTAGTTAGAATAGAAATTTTTGTGCATGGTGCTTTATGCATGGCTGTTTCAGGTAAATGTTATTTGAGCCTGCATGAATCAAATTCATCGGCAAACAGAGGAGCGTGTATACAAACTTGCAGAAAAGAATATGTGGTAACCGAAAAGGAAACAGGAAATCAACTTGAAATTGATAATGAGTATATAATGTCGCCAAAAGATTTATGTACCATTGGTTTTGTTGATAAGATAATTGCAGCAGGAGTAAGGGTTTTCAAAATTGAAGGAAGAGCCCGTCCACCCGAATATGTAAAAAGAGTTGTTGAATGTTATAAAGAAGCTGTTCAATCATATTATGATGGCAGCTATTCGAAAGAAAAAATTCAAAATTGGGAAGAACGATTACAAACAGTTTTTAACCGAGGTTTTTGGGATGGATATTATCTTGGTCGTCGACTTGGTGAATGGAGTGGTCAGTATGGCTCAAAAGCGACTAAGCGTAAAGTTTATCTTGCAAAAGGCACTAATTATTTTACCAAATTAAAAGTTGCTGAGTTTAAAATGGAAACGGGGACGTTGTCGGTTGGTGACCAGATTCTTATTACCGGTCCTACAACAGGAGTTATTGAAACCACGGTGAAAGAAATAAGAGTCGATTTGAAAAGTGTGAGCGAAACAAAAAAAGGAGAGAGTTTTTCAATGCCAATTGATACAGTGGTTAGGCGTTCGGATAGACTTTATAAAGTTGTTGATGCAGATTAGAGTTCATCTAGAAAGCCAGCTAACTTCGTTATACTCGTTTTTCACATCAGTCATTTACAAAAGTAAATTCCTGATATTCAAAACTCGCAAGCCTTGTTAGCAAACTTTCTATTCAGAATTTTTGTAAGAACTCTTGCGTTTATGGACAGATAATAATTAATTATGCTTAGAATAATTTTTCAAAGACAAAAATGTATTGGCTGTGGTTCGTGCGTTGAAGTTGCACCTGACAGATGGCAAATGAATAAACTTGACGGAAAATCTATTTTAATAGATGCAAAAGGCAAGAAAGGTTTCTACACCATAGAACTAACGAATGATGAGTATGAACAAAATAAAGAGGTAGAAAGTAGTTGCCCAATGCATATTATTAGAGTCGAAAAATGTTAAATTAATTTGTTAATAGCAGAGTTAATTATTTTGATTTCGATTACAATTTACAATTTTTTAGTTTTTGTTAAATTGTTTTTGATACTAAAGGGAATGTGTTGATAATAAGGCTTTTACAGTTTGGTATTTAATAATTGAAATATAACAATGTAACAATAAAACAATTTAACCATTTTTGTATTATCTTTTAGATTTAAATCACTAATATTTTTATAGGTTGTTTAAAAATTAAATAGAAAGAAGAAAGAATGAAAAATAGAGACGAGCAATTTATGACAGAAGCAATTGATTTATCAATTGAAAACATAAAAATTGGTGGAGGTCCATTTGGTGCAGTTATAGTTAAGGATGGGGAGATTATTGCAAGAGGAGTTAATAACGTAACAAAAGATAATGACCCTACTGCCCATGCAGAAGTTGTTGCAATTAGAGAAGCGTCAAAGAAATTAGGTACATTCGATTTGTCGGGTTGTGTTATTTATGCTTCATGCGAACCTTGTCCAATGTGCCTCGGTGCTATTTATTGGGCACATCTTGATAAAATATTTTACGGAAACACAAAACACGATGCTAAAGATATTGGCTTTGACGATTCTTTTATTTACGATGAGATTGAACGCCCAATAATTGAACGAAAAATTGATACTTCCCAAATATTACATAATGAAGCTATTGTAGCTTTTGAAAATTGGAAAGAAAAAGAAGATAAGGTAGAATATTAGAACTTTTATTATATGCAATAAGCTTTGTTGATCTCAATCTGCAAAGCTTATTTTTTTGCGTAATGTCTTTGGTTTGTTTTTCAATAAATGAATTATCGTTCTCGTCATTGCGATCCGCCAGCTGGCGGACAGAATGACAGCCTTAGATGGTGTTGATAAAAGCCTAATTCAATCATTTATTTTTTAATGATAAATAGGGAAATTATAAGCTAATGAGAAATTTGTCTATTACTGGAAATAGAATAAACTCTGCTTTTTTTCAGGAAGATGTACTTGATGTTGCGCCAAAATTAATAGGCAAATATTTATGCAGAGCTTTTGATGATGGTTCAATAATAAAGAAACGAATTACCGAGATTGAAATTTACCGCGGAGAAGAAGATTTAGCCTGCCACGCCAGCAAAGGCAAAACAGCACGTAATGAAATTATGTATAAAAATGGCGGTGTTCTGTATATTTATTTGATATATGGGATGCACTGGATGCTTAATTTTGTTACAGGTGATGCAAACAACCCACAAGCAATTTTGCTCAGAGGAATAGACGGTATTGTTGGTCCGGGCAGAACAGCCAAAAAATTAAAAATAGACAAGAGTTTTAACGGCGAAGATTTAGGCAAATCAAAAAGAATTTGGATTGAAAAAAATGACTTAAAAGCAGAATACACTACTGATGTTCGCATTGGCATTGACTATGCCGGCGATTATTGGAAAAATAAAGCTTGGCGGTTGGTTTTGAAGTGATGCGGGTGAGGTTTTTTTTGGATGATAAAAGCTTAGTTTCTAGGGCTATGTTATACAGGTGAGGCAAATTTATTCGATAAATATGATTCAAAGCCCTTGAAGTAGATTTCAACCCTGTTTTTTTTGAAGATAAATTTATTTCGTTCCATATCAGCAATATCATACTCAGGTAAAGGTTGAATCCGGTAATACTTTTGTTTGAATAAATCTATTGAATCTTCATCGGCATTTTCAAAATAATCAATTACAATAATCTTTGTTTTTTTTTGCATTGCAACATTAATGGCATTGTTAATATGGGTGTCGCCAAAAGAGTAACCAACAATGTATAATGTATCTGCTTTGTTACAATCAAATAAAAGTTGATTGTTAAAATGTCGAAAAGATTCACTTTGAATCCTGTCTAATTTATTATAACCAGTTATAATGTTTGAAAAAATGAGTTCATTACGTCTAAAATCAAATGCACATTTTGTACCACGATAATTATTTGATTTTTCCCCAATAAAATTTAGTTCATGTGAGCCATGCAAATGAAAATAACAGTCAATATCTAGGGAATTTACAATTTTATAAGTATCAAGTTTGCCATTTGAGTTATATCCATCAAAAAATTTAAATGGTGAAATTTTAGTTGGTAAATAATCATAATTTACTGTATAATACCGGACAATTCCATTTTCTTTTAATTTTTGCAAGAATTTACAAAAATGTGAATTTATCTGTTTGTATTTGGCCTGATTAATATTTTTTATATTATCATATAATTTAATTTTTTCTATAATTTTAAAAATGTAGTGTAGATAGAGCTCATAATAATACCGTTCATTCAATATGGGCCTATTTTTACCAAACGAAGTATCAAGTAGACCGGAACTATTTATGTCTTTTTTAATATTTGGATTGTATAATTCAAATGAAGAAAGTGTTTTTGTTATTTTATCATTCAAAATAAAATAATCGGTAAAATCAAAATTGCTTAGATCGTTTGAGAGCTTCGGTAACTTAGATTGGTAAATCGTTTCAACAAAATTTAGTAATGTTTCAAAATTAGGTTGTGTTGTTTTATAATATGCATTCTGCATTAAAAGATTGTATAAATAGGAACCAATAGACAAGAATCTATCATTAACAAAAATTTTATCTTTTATTAAATAATCTGTTATCTTTTTAGTCCCTACAGCACCCCAAGGTAAAACGGCTCCGGCTCCTGTGATTATAACATTTCGTAACATATAATTTTTTAAGGGTTTAGTTGTTTTTTAGTATTTTTTTAGCCTCATTTATGTCAATCCTACAAGAATATCCATGTTTTTCCATCAAATGTAAAAGGTTTGAGCCATTTAATAAAGTTAATGGTTTGTCTTTTGCAAAGTTGTAAGCGTCGGGACCGTAATTTGAAGTTGTTACTAAAATCCCTTTGTTGGCTCCTTCATTCATTACCGTACCATATAAGTCACGAACTGCTGATACACTAACAACATTTGTGTATCTTTTTGCCTGGATTACTATTTTCCCTCCTTTTAATGGGTCTGGGTCGAAAGCTATTGCATCAACACCTCCATCATGACTCGTTTGAGTTATTTTCACTTCACCACCATTTGAACTGAATTCTTTTTCAAATAATTCCCTGATAAGATGTTCAAATTTTTCCCAATGCATGGCAGCAATATTTTCACTTTCTAATTTTTTAGAAATTCCCTCTGATTCTACGAATCTTTTATCTTCTTTATTTATCTCCAGAATTGGTGCAACAGGGATTAGATCACTAAGTTTGTTTGCTGCAATACCCTTTAATTGTTTAAAACAAGCTTTTGGTTCAACTAATGCCAGATTTATTTTTTTTAATTCATCTTTTTTCGTTTGAAGTGATATGATACAGAAAGTTTTAGGATGCCCGGTAGCTTTTTCAATAGTATTCACCCAACCATTAAAAACAATCGAGTCAATCGCATTTTCAGAGTCGGCAGTATAAATGGTGTTTTGAACTATTAGACTTAGTTGAATTATAAACAAATCATAAATTCGATCAATTTCTTTTTCTGTAATAAAGGTTTCTGAGAATTCCTTTTTGGTTACATAGTATTTTACTGATTTTGTTTTTGGTATAAATTCCTTATTTGGTAAGCGAAAATCAATCAACACGATTTTGTTTTCTGTGTCAGTTGTTACTTCCCAATCAACTTTAATATCAACTGGGAGTTCTAATTTTAAAATTATTTTATCAATAAAAAATGTAATACCTTCAGTTTCGCAATTTTTGTAACTTAAAAAGAGTTTGCCAATTTTTTTATTTTTTTCTTCTTGTTTAAACAGAAATTCCGCTTTTCTAGCTTCCCATTTTTTTTGTCTTTGGTTATCTTTGTTTTTTAATCTCTGGTTGTATGTTGTGTAATTTTCTTTTAATGA
>JADFUR010000025.1 GCA_015222055.1 Bacteroidota bacterium
CCACTAAAAAACCATTCCATTATAATTTCAATTTATGTTAGTTGAATATTTGCCACTTGTTCTTTTTCGCTTGCACACAACACTTCAATAAGACACACTAGTGTGTCTTATTTTCATTATATATTTAATAGTTAAACCCAAAGTTAGCAAAAAAAAACAAAAAAGATATTAATTGAGATTCTAATTTTTTTTAAGTCCTGAAAAAAAATAGACAATATATTAAGGATAGTGCTGCTAACATTAATTACAGCTTCACCGAAAAATAAGTGCCATTCACCGAAAATTGATTGCAGCATTAAGCAGTTTGCTTTTAATTTGTACTCATAAATATATAAACATATAAAAAAAAATGTTATGAAAGAATTTAAACAAGGCAGCAGATTTGATAAGGCCGACAGACCGGAGAATAAATTTCGCCACAATACTATGAAGCAAGTTGTTATAGGTATTTTGTTTGTGTTTGTAGGAGCCGTAATTCTTGGAAATAGAATGGATTATATATCTAATAATTTATTTCATATTATTATTAGTTGGCAAGCATTGTTAATTGGGCTTGGAATAATGCAATTAACATCAAACAAAAATTCATTTGGCGGAGTAATACTTATTATAATAGGCACAATTTTTATTCTTCCAAAAGTAATGCCAATGCCTATGGGATATGGTAATATGACATTTCCGGGAGTATTAATTATTGTGGGGGTTTTAATTATTTTTCGCTCAGCAATTTTCCCTAAAAGTATTTCTCACCACGATTTTCATCGTCGATTTGAGGGTAATGAAATGGATTTATCTAATGATTTTGTTAACGAGAAATGTGTGTTTGGCGAAATTAAATTGAATGTAATATCAAAGCAATTCAAAGGCGGAAAAATTGAAGCCGTTTTTGGTGGCGGGAAAATTAATTTGCTTAATGCTGAATTATCCACCGAAGGCAAAAATGTTCTCGAAGTAGATTTGGTTTTTGGCGGAATCGACCTTATTGTTCCTCACGATTGGAATATTGTGATAAAAACTAACTCAATTCTGGGTGGCTTTTCAGAAAAACGCAATCTCTATCGTAATGACATTGATCCTGCCAAAGAATTGATTATTGTTGGTAACACTATTTTTGGCGGTGGAAATATTAAACGATATTAATATATTAATTTAGTCTTTACAAGAAAATGCCAAATACTGCTTTATTCTTGTGTTGAAAACAGTCATTTACAAAAGCAAACTCCTTGATTTTCAACATTTCGAAAGCCTTGTCTATGACATTTTCATATCAAAGACTTAAAAACAGGTAGTTTTTTTCTGACACTATTTAGAGAAAAGCAATTTTTGCTTTTCTCTTTTTATTCAATAATAAAAGGGTTTTTGATATTAAACTATTATTCTTAATTTTATAAAAATTTTTACTAAGTCAATGAAACATCCAATTTTAGATAATATCTGGAAAACAATTACTTATTTGTTTTTGCTATCTGTTTTGACTTATTTCTATTTTTTGTTATCATCAAATCTTTTCGATTATAGCACTTACATCACCTTGTCGGATACTGCTATTAGTTTTCTCATTATTGGATTGATGAATTTAGGACTTTGGTTTTATATTTTTTATAATCAATCAGAAAAACAGGATGTCTTTCGCTTAGTAATACAGCAACTTACTGTTTCGGTAATTTATTCGTTAATTTGGTTTTTGTTATCAAGTTTGGTCTTTTTATTTTTCATTCAAAATCAGGATGATTATTTCAGTTTTCTGCAAAATATTTTTGAGGTAAAATTTTTTATTGGTTTAATGATATATTTTATAATGATGTTCTTTTATAATTTAGTCATTATCAGTAGAAAAAATAAAATTAATAATGAGCAACGACGAGAGCTTTCTACAATGCTCCAGCAAGAAGAACTGAACAGTCTAAAGGCTCAGATAAACCCACATTTTTTGTTTAATAGTTTAAATTCAATAAGCTCGTTGGTTTACGACAATGCCGATGATGCTCATGAGGCTATTGTGAAATTATCTGACTATTTTAGATATACTCTTACATTGTCGAAAAATCAGTTTACTAAAGTTAAAGAAGAGATTGAAAATGTTGAAAGATATTTTGAGATAGAAAAGATTCGTTTTCCCGAAAAAATGGGAATCAATTATAAGATTGATTTGTCGTGCAATGATTTTTTAATACCTGTTTTAATTCTTCAGCCCATAGCTGAAAATGCTGTTAAACACGGTGTTTATCAAAACATTGAAAAATCTTACATTGATATTAGCGTAAGAGATGATGTGGATTTTTATTCAATAATTTTTAAGAATAATTTCGAAGATTCTACATCAAAATCAATAAGCACTTCAACCGGATTAGAAAATATTAGAAAGCGATTGCGATTGATTTATGACAGAAACGATTTGTTGTCGATTAATAAAACAGAAGAAACATTTGAGATAAAAATTGATATCCCGAAAAATATTTAACAATGAAAAACGAAAAGATAAAAGTAATAATTGTTGACGACGAAGAACCTGCAAGAAAACTAATCGCAAATTTTTTGAAAGATGATACCGATTTTGAAATTATTGATCAGTGTGCCGATGGTTTTTCTGCTACAAAAAGAATAAATGAATTGCAGCCCGACCTTGTTTTTTTAGATATCCAAATGCCTAAGTTGACAGGTTTTGAAGTGCTTGAATTGCTCGAGAATATTCCTCTTATAGTTTTTGTTACTGCTTATGACGAATTTGCTGTTAAGGCTTTTGAACATAATGCTGTTGATTATTTGTTAAAACCATATTCGAAAAAACGTTTTGCAGATACTCTCACAAAAGTTAAAGATAAATTTAACAGGAAAATAATTCCGCATGAGAAATATGAAGAAATACAAAAAACAATTATCCAAGATAAAACGACCGAAAGAATTGCTGTTAAAAATCGCTCAAAAGTAGAGGTTATTCCTGTAGAGAAAATTATCCTTTTTGAAGCACAGGACGACTATGTGCAGATTTATTCGGATAAAACAAAATATTTAAAAAACCTGACAATGAAATATCTTGAGGCTCATTTAAATAAAGAGATATTTGTGCGTGTACACAGGTCATACATCATTAATATTAATTACATTGAAAAAATAGAAAACGCCGAGAAAGATTGCCATTACATTATTATGAAAAATAATATTATTGCCAAAGCCAGTAAATCAGGCTATAGTCTGCTTAAAGGGAAACTTGATTGGTAAGTTACCCGTTTTTTATTTTATCAAGATGAGTTTTGTATTAGCTATTTCATTATTGTTTAACAGTAATTTTGCAAAATATATTCCATTAGGAAAATTTTGACCATCCCAGCTTATTGAAGATTGACCCTTGCTTATTTTTTTTGAGAACACTGTTTGACCTTGCAGATTTATTATTTTAATTTCTTGTAAACCATTAGAGGCTTCAAAAGAAAATTTTGTTGTTGAATGAAAAGGATTTGGATAATTTACTAAGTGCGTTTTAGCTTTGTTTATACTATTAACACCCACGTTTTTGTTCATCAACAGTTTTATTCCCTCCGGTCGGTGATCCGAAATGTCTTTGTCATACGCTGACCAGCCACCGCTAATATATTCCTCTATTTTAATAGTTTGAATAACAGAAGCATCATTTTTGAAATCATCAAACAAATCATTAGTAATTAAAATATGGTCGAGATGTGAAGGCCACGAAGGATAAGACCATCCGGCACTGTTGCCATTTGCAATATTAAAATCAGCAAAATAATAATTTTCATAATCATTAATTATTGATTGAAATACATTGTTTTTTGTTTTGTCTGTTAATATATCGTTAAAATCACCTAAAACAATTACGTTTTCATTTGCAAAATTTGTGTCAATATATTGTTTCAATAAATTGGTAGCTTTATATCTTCGTGCTTCTTCGTCATCGGGATTATCAATATCAAGAATTCCATCGCCACAACACTTAAAATGATTGTTTATTACAATAATTCTTTTATCCACAAAGCTCATATCCATTACCATGGGAGAGCGTGGAAAAATTTTCCAATAGGGTTGAGAGGTGTATATTTCATAAATACTATTTATTTGAATAATATCCGATTTGTAAATATAAGCCAAGCCGGCAAAGTATGATGATTTTAAATAGCCAACATAATTTTCGAGGCTGTCTACCATTTTATTAAATTTAATAGTGTCATCAACTTCTTGAATTGCAATAACATCAACATCTAAAGCTTTAATAATATTTTTTACATTATTTACAGTGATATCTCCATTTTTTGGGAACCACTCAATATTCCAAGTCAATACTTCAAATGTTGAGTCTGTACCAAATGATAGATCGTCAAAATTTTGTGCTGTTAATGATGAGAAAATTATTAATAATAGAGCTGTGTTTAGTATTCGTTTCATAATTAGTAATCGATTTTAGTCGTTGGTATTGTGGCACTTACAACATTGTATTGCCACAATTTTTTTCGAAGTGCAAGATATTGAAATTTCGCACCAATTGTATTTTTTATTGTAATGTTATTCCCATACGATTTGCCAATTAAGCGGCGTAATTGCCCGTATGCTAAGGCTAGATTTGCATAGAAATAAAGTAGAAAAGAAGAACGTGATATTTTTTTTGAATAATCAAAAATTTTAATTTTTTCAAAACCGTTATCTAACAATGCTTGGTTAACAGTTGATATATTTGGTACAGAATTAACAGCCCAACTGTTAAGCCATTTTTTTAAGATTAATTTATTTTTTTCGTTATAATTTTTTTTAGATAAGAATGCATCAGCAATAATGATTCTGCCATTTGGTTTTAAAATGCGGTGCATCTCCATTAAAAGTTTATTTGGATTATCTGAATGACAAAAACTCTCAACAAACCAAACCACATCAAACGAGTTGTTTTCAAATGAAGTATTGTGAAAATCAGCAACCGAAAAATTAACTAAATCGGCAACGCCATGTTGTTTTGCTGCTTGGCTTGCATCAGCAACTTGCTTTTTGCTTAATGTAATTCCACAAACATGACAATTGAATTTTTTTGATAGATAAATTGAACTGCCTCCAACACCACAACCTGCATCAAGAACAAAATCGGTGGATTTTATATTAATCGTTTTTGCAAGAATTTTATTTTCTTTATAAAGAGCTTGTTTAAGATTGTGCACTCCCTTTCCCCAAAAACCATAGTGGAGAGCCAGACAAGAATCTAAATGCCAAACATCTTTATACGAGACTTTTGATTTATCATAATATTCGATAATATCTTTTTTATTAATCATATTTGTTTTTGAAAAAATGAAATGTTCTAATTATGAATGTAAAAGTAATTTTTTTTTATTTTTTTTACTTTAATTTTTTTTAACTACCAATTTTTTAATATTGAACTTATACACTTTAAATTACAAATGTCTTTAATTTCAATAGAATATCCATATCTTTTTTTATTTTTTTGCATGAATATTTCTTGATAAAAAAGTTACAAAAAATCATGATGGAAAATTGATTTCTTATTTTTTACATTGCTACCGAAAAGCTATCAAATAATTAAAATACTGCACTTTGTTTGTATTTTAAAATGGATAGTCTATCGGTATTAACAAAACTACTTCCTCATTTATAATAACTTGAAGAAGTTTTGTAGAAACTACGTTAAATCATAAAAATTCACTCCCGTTGGTCGTTCAACCAGTTTATGATTTTTAACGTTCCATTTCACTCGGAAATTTACGAAATGAATTTAAGGTCGGTTGCTTCGCTTAATAATAAATTAATAGTTTAATAGCAGTGGCACGGTTTTGTTAATTTAATGTGGAACACACAAAAAACAAATAGTTAATAATTAAGTATATCCTTACTACGGCTTTTGTCTTAGCATTTCAGGCTGATGAGATATTTCATTTATTATTTTTTTCTTAGGGCGATGCCCCAAGTTAAGTTGTTTAAGTCCTTCTGACTATTTCTAAAAAAAAGATTTATATTCAAATAATAATAAGCTATGGATTACAAATTCGTAGTAGCTTGAATATTTTTTTTAAAGTTGTTTTAAGTACTGGAAAAAATAGACATACTATTCGTATTCAAATGCAACAGCCACTATTATAATTCCTTGTGTGATGTAAATATTAACTCTTTAAAAACAAAAGTTTGTGAGAAATATCAGTTTCGTTTCTGGGTTTCAAAACAAGCATTTATGTAAAATTGCAAGGAAATTCAAAAATTGCCTGCGAATTGCGAAAATTGAGAAAACTGAGCAATAAAGAAGCTGAACAACTCTCAGTATTAAAAATTTGCAGAGTAATAAGGTTTGTTGGCTATATTACTCCTTATTTAACTATTTATGCTTTAAGAATCTTTTATTATCAAAAATAAGTAAAAAGCTTAATAAAGATACTATACGAGAATATTTCAAAAATTGAGAAACCTTATTTCATGATTGATAATGTGATATGCCTTGTTACTTCAGAATTATGGCGGTTGCATAGAAAATAAAAAAAGTTAGAACATAGGGGTAAAAATTAATTTTTTGCATCATACTAATATCTTATTAACTAAAATTTATTATTATGAAACGAACTTTTACTTTTTTACTTGTTCTTTTTTTTATTGCAAGTTCTTTATTTGCACAAAAAGATCTGTCAATTTTATTAGTGCATGATAATGATGCACAAGCATCAATTACAGATTCAGTAAGACATTTTATTGATGCAGCTGGATACAACTACACAGATTATGATGCAGTTGCTAATGGTGCTCCTTCTGTAGATATCCTTACGCCTTATGAATTAGTTATTTGGACAACAGGAAAAGATGGAACTACTAATTTCTGGAATGGAGAGTTGCCAAATGATGGAATCAAATCTTATCTTGATAATGGTGGAATGTTGTGGTTAGAAGGGCTTGATGTTATGTATGATGCTTTTGGGTCTGCTCCCGACACGTTTTATGTTGGTGATTTTGCGTATGATTATTTAGGTATAGAAAAATATGTGGCTCAAGCTCATTATGATGATTATGTTTCTGTTTATGATGGCGTGCCAATGATGGTTTTAGAAGAAGGTAATGGTATTTGCACTATCGATACAGTCAGATGGCGTTGGGATACGATGTGGGGTGCAGATGCAGTTGTTCCTACAGCAAATGCAAAAAGCATTTACAATATGGGACCTGCTGATTACGATTTTGCTGGTAAATCATGTATGGTATATAATGAAAAGGGAGATGCTAAAATTCTTTCAGCATTAATTCGATGGGATGGTTTTGAGACGTATGATTTAGGAGTGGCTGTTACAACTGAAATTTTAGATTATTTCAATCAATTTTCAATACCAAGCATTGATGTAACTTCTATTGAAATTACAAATGATGATAATAATTTTACCATTTCAGAAAATAATGGAACATTACAATTAGGAGTTTCTGTATTACCTGAAGATGCTACTAATAAAACAGTAACATGGTCAATAAAAGACGGATCTGCTTCTGTATCAATTACTATAAATGGCTTACTTACTGCATCAGGGATAGATAACGGTAACGGAATAATTACGGTTGTAGCTACAGCTAACGATGGGTCAAATATGTCTGATGAAGCGGATGTGACTATATCTAACCAAACCTTGGGTGAAGGTTTTAAAGTATTACTTGTTAATGATGATGCAAGAGATTTTACAAAATATCTTAATATTGATACTGCTTTAGTTGAAACCGGATATTCTTATAAAATTTATAATGCAGCAATAAATGGAACAATTCCTGATTTCAATTATTTAACAAATTTCAATTTCGTTATTTGGTATAATGCCCGCGATGGTATGAATTTAAAATTCTGGGATGTAACTGATTTAACAAATATAAAATGTAATAGTGCGTTAAAAAAATATGCCGACAATGGAGGTACTGTTTGGTTGCAAGGTCGCGATTTTTTATACGATATTTGGGGATCTAAATATACTGACATAAATTCTCAAGGTGATTCTGTAATTGCAAAATACAAAGCAGGTGATTTTGTATATGATTATCTTGGTATAAAAAGTTATGTTGGACAAACGCATTCAAATGATGGCGGTATTGGTCTTGTACAACTAGATATTGCTGAAGAAAATGAAATAACTGACTTGGATCCTATAACATGGACATCTGCATCATCGCCAATGTGTTACGCAGATGCTGTTGAAGTAACAGACAATGCGGTTCCTTTATATTACTTAGGACCAAACACATACGCTTTCTCTTTGTGTTATGGGATGGTTTACAATACAAATGCAAATTCAAAATTTATTACTAGTACCTTTGATCCTTCTGAAATTAATACTCAGTCAAATCTAAATCTTTACATAAAAGAAGTTTTAGATTATTTTAAAGAATCATCTACATCTGTTTCTGAGGTTTCAGAATTAGGGGCTTTTGAATTAAGCACCTATCCTAATCCTGCTAACGACAAAACTAATATTACATATTCTCTTCCATTATCGGGAGAAGTGATGTTGAATGTAATAGATATTACAGGGAAAGTTGTTGAACATAAAAATCTTGGAATCAAAGTAGCTGGAAATCATACTTATGAATTAAATCTTTGTGATTTTACTGAGGGAGCATATTTCTATCAAATATCATCCGGTAATTCTCGTAGTACAAATAAGCTTATTGTGATTAAGTAAATTTAATATACTAAAGCTGGGGTTTCATACTCCAGCTTTAATTTTTCAGTTTTATGAAGAAACTAATTTTTGTTTTTGTAATCGTTGCCATGTCTTTTAATCTTTTTGCTCAAAAGGTTCAAAATGTTGAAATTGAGCATGTGCTATCATTATATAAAAATCAAAGAACAGTTAAAAATTTAAAAATATATTCTCGAAAATCTAAACGAGAATTTGCAAATGCTTTCTATAATAATGGATTTTTTGTTGTAATAAGTTCTGATAAAAATTTTACGCCTGTAATGGCATATTCAAAAATTAATGGAATTGATGATTCTTATATTGAAGAATTCAAACAGTTTATTGGATCCCTATATGAGAAACAAGAACAAAAATTATTGAAAAATTTTAACACTGCTAATAAGTATCAGGAACAATGGGATAATTTGTTAACAAAAAATGATATTAATGAAAATATTTATGAACCTTTTATCCAATCATCTTTTGGGCAAGTAAATTGTAAAGATGAAAATGGAAATCTAATTAATGTAAGCAATCTATATACTCCACAAAATGTTGCAGCCGGCTGTGTAGCTTTAAGTCAGGCAACTGTTTTGCATTATTTTGGATGGCCAAATCAATGTATGGGAACTCATAGCTATTTCGATAGTTATGGTAGTATTAATGGAGAACATACGATTAATTTTGACAACTCATTTTATGAAATGGATAAAATAAAAGATTGTTACAATAATCAAGAAAGTACTACTGAAGAACGAAAAGCTTTTGGGAAACTAGTTTATGAAGTAGCATTATCCATAAATACGGATTTTGAAGATGGAGGATCAACTTCAAATGTTAATAGAATTCCCCAAGCTTTAAAATCTTATTTTCGATTTTCCAGTACTTACAATTCTATAAGCACTTCAGGTTTTTGGCAAAACATCGATTCAAATATTGTTGTTGGGCTCCCAGTAATACTTGCTGTTGCTACTTCTGGTGGCTTTGGACACTCTGTTGTTTGTTCAGGATTAAAAACCTTTGAATCTGGTAAAAAATATTATCATCTTAACATGGGATGGTGGGGCTCAGCAAATGGCTGGTATCAAATTCAGGATGAATTTAACGCAGGCGGTTATTCTAGTGTAACAGGTGCTGTTTTTAATATTATTCCAAATCCTCATTTCATTAAGCCTGAATTTAACATTGAAAATAATGAACTAGACTTAGAATGGATTTATCCAAAATTCCCTGAATTAAACAATTATAAATTACAAATGAAGCTCGGTCGTGAAAATTGGACAACTATTAACGATTCTTATAATGAAGATTCCTATTCGTTAATTCTTGACGGTTCTAGCACTTATTCATTTAGAGTTCAACCACAAAGTTTAGATGAGAATATTTTATGGGGATGGTCAAATTATGTTACTTTTTCTGATTATGCAAATGGTATTAATGATAAAACCATACATAATAATCTAAAATATTACCCAAACCCAGTTAGCGATAAGTTATATGTTGAACTTAACAACATTAATCTAAAGGTTAATACGATTCAGATATTCAATACTATGGCTAAATATTATATTGTCGACTATTCTTTAAATGGGAATACTATGGAAATAGATGTAAAGAATTTACCACCCGATATATATGTATTAAGAGTTAATTTTAATAATCAATATGTCACCCATACTTTTATAAAAGTAAATAACTAAATTAAGCTATTGAATTATGAAAAAGAGATTATTTACATTTGTAATTTTATTTTTAAGTATAGCTAATTTGCTTTTTTCACAAAAGGTTGACGAGCAATCAGTTTTAAAGAGTTTTGGAAACTATTTTAACAAAAAAAATGCATCATTAGATATTTTATGCATCTCAATTAAATGCTAATATCTATAAATTACATCATAATAAAAAACGGAGAAATATGGAAGATTATATTGATAAACTAATAGCTAAACATCTGGCAAATGAATCTTCGGAAGCTGATGAGAAACAACTACAGGAATTAATTCTTAAAAACAAAGAAATAGAAAAAAAATATAATCAATCAAAAGCTGTTTGGCAGAAATCGGACATAACACAAAAAAAATACGATTTAAACAGAGGAATGTATCTGGTAAATAAAAAAATTGACCAATCTCAAAACACATTCATTATTCGCTTGCAACAAACAATTAAATATGCGGCAATTTTTGTTGGTATTATGCTAATCTCATTTTTGACAAAACAAGAACTATCTAGAGAAGAAACCATTATGGCGTCGGAAAATAAAATTATCCGCTTTGTTTTACCCGATAGTTCAGTTGTAAATTTAAATAAGAATTCTCAGATATCATATAATTCATCCCGTTTAAAAAAATTCGACAGAAAAGTTAAATTATCCGGAGAAGCTTACTTCGAAATTGAAAAACTAGATAACAGAAAGTTTATTGTAGATGCCGGAAATCTTGATGTTCAAGTACTTGGAACAAAGTTTAATGTTAAACAAAATCGCATCCAAACTACAGTTACTCTTAACGAAGGAAAAGTAAGATTATTAAATTTTGAAAAAGACAAGAATGAGCAAATAATTATGCATCCTGGTGATTTGGTAAGCTACAATTCTGATTTAAATAAAACTGAACAAAAAAAAGTAAATGCTTCTGTGTATAATATTTGGAGCAAGGATAAACTCATCTTTGATAATTTTTCTATTGAAGATTTATCAGAGATTTTCAAAATTCAATATCAAAAGACATTAGTAATTAATGATAATGAATTTAACGGTATAATTATGGGATCAGCACCAACAAATAATCTTAATTTACTATTAAAATCATTTTCTGAGATATTAGGAAAAGAAATTAATATTCAAAACGATTCAATAATAATAGAATAAATTTTAAATAAATGGAAAGATTATATTCGTTCTCTAGAAAACTATTTATACTGCTCTCTCTTATTGGGATAACATCCTTAGCAGCGTTCTCTTTTGAAGTTAAAAATGATACAAATAAGGATTCATTACAAGTAATTATTAAAAGTCTGGAGCAAAAACACAATGTTTCAATTATTTACGAAGCCGAAGTACTCAATAAAATTAAAAAGTTTTCAAAAGTTGAAATATTGAAACAAAATAATATTGAAGATGCTTTAAAAGTCTTACTCAAAGATTCTGATGTTACTTTTAAAAAAATGAGAGATGATTTTTATGTGATTATACTTAAAAAGAAACTCAAAAGCGACGTAATTGGTGTTGAGTTAGGCAAACAGCATACCTTTAGAGGACAAGTGTTTGATAGTCATAATATGCCTTTACCTGGAGCTACTGTTTATATAAAAAATACTACCATTGGAACGGCAACAGATCCCGATGGAAATTTTACACTTAATTTTACTGACAAATCAGTAGTATTAACCATAAGTTTTATTGGTTATAAATCTGTGAATAGAAATGCGACAGATAGAGTTCCTATAAACGTTAAATTAGAAGAAGATTTTTTCGGTATAGACGAAGTTGTTGTTTCTGGAGTAGCAGCTAATACACCTGTTAAAAAGCTTACAGTAACAGTAGCGAAAGTAAATGCTGATAAATTAAATCAAGCCCCAGCAGCATCTGCTTCATCAGCACTTCGTGGAAAAGTGTCAGGAGTCCAAGTTGTTAAGTCTGGCGGAACACCTGGAAGTGGTGCTTCAATACGTTTGAGAGGATCAACTTCCATAGTTGGTAATTCGGCTCCTTTAATACTAGTAGATGGAAATATACTTGAAAGTTCCTTAGCTGATATCAATGTAGATGATATTAAATCGATGGAAGTAGTAAAGGGAGCTGCAGCGGCATCTCTTTATGGATCAAAAGCAGGGAATGGTGTAATCCTTGTTACTACTAAACGAGGAAAAAGTTTAAAAGAAGGAACCTCAGAAGTAACATTCCGAAGTGAATTTGGTCGCTCTTCACTGGAAAATCAAATTGAACTTGCCGAACGACATCCATATAAACTAGCCTCAGATTACGATCAGTTTTCAACTTTTACAAAATACAGTGGTGTAAAATATGATGACAATGGAAATGTAAAAAGAGGAAGTCGTTCCCTGAACGAGACACATTATGCAGATCAGCCATACGCCTATGTAAATGATAATCAAGGTGATTTTTTTAATCCAGGTAGTTTTAAAACGAACTATATAAGCCTTGCAGGCCGTAGCAAGAAAAGCAATGTTTTTATGTCCTATGAAAATAATCAACAGGATGGAATACTTTTTTCAACGAATGGATACAAGCGTAACAATTACAGGGTTAATGTTGATTACCACATTACTGATAAATTAAAATTATCAACATCTAATTTAATTATAAATACAGAATCAGACAATCCGGGTTCAACCAGTGCCTTTTTTGACCTATTATTTATTTCACCTGATGTAAATCTAGAAACTGTCAATGAAGATGGTTCGCCTTATAATATTACTCCAGATATCTGGAGTATTGAGGAAAATCCATTATATCCTTTGTATTACAGGGAAAGATCATCGACTCGTAACTCTATTTTAAGTAATATTATTGCATCATACAGTCCTTTTGACTGGCTTTCACTCAAAGCGAAATATACATTCGAAAAATTAAATAAACATTGGTCAACAATTACACCTCGTGGCTATTTATATGGCGGGGGCACTTCAATTGGTGGTAGAGTTTACAAAGAGCAATATACAAGTACATTCAAAACTTTTCAATATACACTTAACCTTAATAAAAGTATTCATGATTTTAATTTAAAATCTAAAATTAGTTATTTGTTCGAAGACAATGATTATCATGATTTCAGTGCAACAGGCTCCAATCTTATTTTCAGTAACATTTATCAACTTAATACCACAGATCCTGCGATTTCAAAGCTGAATTCATATGAAGGAATTATCAGGGCAGAAAATGTTTTTGGGATACTTGATGTCGACTATAAAAGTAAATATCTTTTATCAGGACTTTACAGGATGGATGGATCATCATTATTTGGAGTAGACGAAAGATGGCATCCTTATTGCAGATTTTCAGGAGCTTACCGTATTACCGAAGATTTTGATATTCCTGGTATAAACGAATTAAAAATCAGGATAGCTTATGGTACTGCAGGGCAACGACCTGGTTTCAATAATCAATATGAAACAATGTCTTTAGTAAACGGAGAACCAAAAAAAGAACAGTTAGGTAATAAAAATTTAAAACCTTCGCAATCTGCAGAAACTGAATTTGCCATTGATGCTGAGATTATGAATAGAATTACTTTCAATGCAAGTTATTCCATCACGAATACAAATGACGCTTTTGCATTAGCACCTCTACCCTCGAACCTTGGATATCCTTCACAATGGAAAAATGTAGCTACAATAAAAAGCAATTCTTTTGAAGCTACACTGGGCTATGTAGCCTTGAATGAAAAAGATTTATCATTACAGTTTAATGTTACATTTGATAAAGTTATACAAAAAATAACTGAACTCTATATCCCTGAGTACAAGACTGGTCCCAAAAATGCTTTCTTCATGAGAGAAGGAGAAACAATTGGGACAATGTACGGAAATAAATGGTTAACTAGCCTTGATCAAATGCAGAATCAATTACCAGCAGGTATGTCTATATATAATTATATGCTAAACAGTGATGGTTATGTAATTGAAAGAGGAACAGAAGGCACAGTAAATGAAAGTCCAATCTTATATGATGAAGCAGCTGATGGTGCTGCTGATATAGTAAAAATTGGTGATGGTAATCCTGATTTTCACATGGGGTTTAATATGACATTCAGATGGAAAAATATTTCTCTTTATACCTTATTGGACTGGAAAAAGGGCGGTGATATTTACAATTATACGCATCAATACACTTTCAGGGATAATCGTGCAATGGAATTCGATCAATTTGGAGTTCCTGATGACGAGAAAAAAACCATCGACTATTATTCAACTTTTTATAATCATACAGCTATTAATTCCTATTTTATCGAAGATGGCTCGTATGTAAAATTACGAGAATTATCACTTTACTATGATTTAAAAACTAAAAGTATGAAAAGAATAGGCAAACTAGTTTCATCAATTCGATTCGGATTGGTAGGACATAATCTGTTTATTTTTACCAATTATTCAGGGTATGATCCTGAAGTTTCATCAGGTGGTGATTTGAGTAATTACTCTTTTGATAATTTTGGTTATCCAAACTACAGGACCATAACAGGTTCAATTCAATTTAAATTTAATTAAAAAATGAATACCATGAATTATAAATACAAAATATTAGAAATTGTAAGTGTTCTTTTAGTTTTATTATTGAACAGTTGTCAGGATTTGGATATTAAATACAAAAATTTACCGGATATGGAAACTGTATACAATGATCCCACAAATGTGTATAATGTTGCCAAAGCTGGATTCTTTAATTATTATATGATTAATACCTCAAGTATTTCACCGAGAATGTCAATGTGGGTAATGGCAGATCAGGGAACATGCTCATGGGGAAATAGCGGTATGCTTGATCTGTCATCTGAACCACGTATGCCTTTTAACAATGATGTTTCTTATACTTATGCCAATATTTTTGAAACCTATTGGGCAGATATCTATGGAAATATATCACAAGTAAATGATGTGTTAAGCGTTATTAACGAAGGTATGGAAATTGGTGACGATAGCAAAGATACTGAAATGATTCGTGCAAATTGCTATTTTATTCAGGGTTTAAGCTTGGGATACTTGGGATTAGTATACGACAAAGCATTCATTATGGATGAAAATGTAAATACTGAAATAGATACAATTACAACTTATCCTTATTCAGAGGTAACACAAGCCGCACTTGCATCCTTGGAAAAATGTATTGAGATTTCAGAAAAGAATGATTTTTCTATTCCTGCAGATTGGTTTGGAGGATCAGAATATACCAATACAGAGTTAGCTCAATTAGCCCATTCATTTTCTGCACGTTTTATGGTATACATGCCTCGTAATGCAAGCGAAAATTCTTTAACTGATTGGCAAGCTGTATACGACCATGCAAATAATGGAATACAAAGAGATTTAGCTCCTTATATGGATAATGTGAACTGGATAAATTGGTTTTATCACTACACCGTGCGTCCTGATTGGGCAAAAATTGATCTTCGAATTATTAATCTAATGGATTCTAGTTATCCATATTATTATCCTGAAGATGGTTCAGCTTTACCACCTGCAAGCTCAAAAGATAAACGTCTTGAAACTGATTTCAACTATGTTTCTATAATTAATATGAAACCAGAAAGAGGATACTATCATTTTTCAAATTATGAATATTCTCGTTATGAGTATAACTATGTTTTAGGAGTAAACACAGGTGAAGTTACAGAATTTAGTGCTGAAGAGAATATGCTTTTCAAAGCTGAGGCTCTTGTTCACCTGAGTAATTTGCCAGCAGCTATAGGAATCATAAACAATGGAAGTAGAGTAATACGTGGAAGTCTTGATCCTGTGCCTGCAAATGCTACTGAAGATCAAGTTTTAAAAGCTATTTTTTATGAACGGGATATTGAACTTATTATGACGGGATTTGGAACAGCATTTTTTGATATGAGACGCCGTGATATGCTACAAACTGGTACATTGCTTCACTTACCAATACCAGCTAAAGAGCTTATGCTTTTACAAAAGAGTATTTATACTTTTGGAGGCATAGGAAATGCTGATGGAATTAACACTTCGAATGGTGGATGGTTTCCTGAGAAGTAAATACTTACAAAACAATTTTTTTATTTAAAAATTCAAATTAACATGAAATATAAACTCTTCAATCTTAAGATTTTAATAATACTTTTTTTTGCAATTTTTATTACTAAAGAAACTTTCCCTTGTACAACTGCAGTTATATCAGGTAAATACACAAAAGATGGTAGACCTATGCTGTGGAAAAATCGAGATACTCACGCTATAAACAACTCTCTGATGTATTTCGATGATGGTAAGTATTCATACGTGGGTTTAGTAAACTCCCACGATAAAAAAAAGTCAAGTGTATGGATAGGAATGAATAGAACCGGTTTTGCTATTATGAATTCTGCATCATACAACCTAAACCTAAACAGCGATGCAGATAATGTTGGAACCGAAGGTCGAATAATGAAGGACGCATTGTCTTCGTGTAAAACTATAGAAGATTTTGAAGCATACCTAAATAATATAAAAAAACCTAGTGGACAAGAAGCTAACTTTGGAGTAATTGATGCTTATGGTGGTGCTGCTTATTACGAATTTGGACATGAAGGCTATGTTAAATTCGATGCAAATGACCCAAAAGTTGCTCCTTTTGGATATTTAATAAGATCAAATTATTCATTTTCCGGAAAACTTGGAAAAGAAAGTAGCGGGTATATAAGATACCATACTGTTGATCAATTGTTTTATCAAAAGGCATCTACTGTTGGACTTACACCAAAAGATATTGAGCAAAATTTAACAAAAAGCTTATATAACTCACTTACTAAAAGAGATTTGTATAAGATTTATGGGGATCTTCCTGAAAATAGTCCACAGTATGAAATTTTAAAAGATTATATCCCTCGCATAGGTTCATCATCATCATCTGTTATACAGGGAATAAAAACAGGAGAAAATCCAAATCTTATCACAATGTGGACAAATGTTGGTTTCCCTCTTGCTTCGATCATGGTTCCTGTTTGGATTGAAGGAGCTAATGAATTACCATATGTAGTTAAGTACAACGAAAAATTCAATGATTCACCAATATGCTATGCTGCTTTAAAACTTAAGAATGAAAAAATTCTTAATATCAGATGGGGAAAATTTGCAAGCTCTTATATTGATATAAATGCTTTATTTAACAAAAATGAAAGCGGTATTACACAAATAATTACCAAAAAAGAAAATGAAATTTACAGCAAAGCTAACTCTTTACAGAGTAAGATGAGAAATAGAGGAAGTGCAAATAAAAAAGAAATTGAAGAATTCTATAAATGGGTTAATCAATATGTAATTGATTCATACAAAGAAGAATTTAAAATCTATTTAAATTAAACCCTCATGTACTATTTAAGAAAAATAAGTTTTGTAATTTTTTATTTAATTATTGCAGTATTTTTAACTGTATCATGCAATAATACAGTTAAAAATAATAAAATAGATGTAGCTGTTTTCGGTGGTAGTGGTGCAAGTAGCGTTTGTATTTTGGAAACAATGGAAGCTTTAAAAATAGATACTGAAATAAAAGCTTTAGTTATTCAATCTTATCAAATACAAAATGGCGAACTCGATAATTTCGATGTGCTAATTTTCCCTGGTGGCAGTGGCAGTAAAGAATTAAATAACATTGGTAAAGCTGTGGTTTATCAGGTAAAGAATTTTGCAAAAAAACGAGGAAAAGGGATTGTAGGTATTTGTGCAGGAGGGTATTTGTTGAGTACAACACCCGGATATCCCAGCCTTGAAATTATTTCAGCAAGAGAAACCGATCGCAAGCATTACAACAGAGGAAGGGGACTTGTTGAGATTGAACTTACTAAAAAAGGTTTAGAAATATTCCCTGAACTAATAAACCAATCACTTTTTTTACAATATTATGATGGACCTGTTTTAACACCTAACGGTTCTGAAAAAGCTTATAATGAGTTAGCAACTTTTAAAACGGATATTCACCCAGATGATTTCGCACCCAAAGGAATAACTCCTGGAAAAACATTTATGCTCGAAGAAAAATACGGAGAAGGAATTATAATGACTGTAGCAGGGCATCCCGAATCAACACCTGGAATGCGTTGGATTGTAGCTCGCATGGTAAGAAAAACTGCAGGTTTAGAGCTTGTTTCATACAATAAAAAATGGATTCGTCCTGAAATTAATGATTCTTCTATTGTTTTTGATGCGAACCTGAGAAAAATTGAAAAGGATAATTTCTGGAAGCTATTTGATGATAGTTCTAATATTCAGATTAAGGCAATGGACAATTTACATAAGTTAAGATCTCGTCCAGCAGTCAGGTATAATATTGGATTACTTCGTGATATTAATCCTGAAATAAGAAAACATGCTGCTTATCTATTAAGGAAGACAGAATATACTTCCGCTTTAAATGATTTAAAACAAGCTTTAAAGTGTGAAAAGGATTCCTCAGTTATTACCGAGATTAAGAAAACAATAGATTTTATGACAAATTTTTAGGCTTAGTTAGTAACAGATTAATTAAAAGTAATGGAAGGCATTAAAGGTTATTTGAATTTTTTCTCAAAATTTTTAGTGCCTTACCCATATGATTTTCTACAGTTTTAATTGATATCGACATAATTTCAGCAATTTCTTTATACCGAAATCCTTCTAAACGATGTAGAATAAAAACCTGACGGCATCTATTTGGAATTAATTCTAGCAAATTATTAACCCAGACATCATTTTCTTTATTAATCATTATTTTCTCAGGATTTGTTTCATGAATTATGTTAAGTTTAGCTTTTTCTAAGTCTTCAGTCTTTATACGTTTTTTTCGTAAATACATCAAAGCCTCATTTTTTGCACTCGTATAAAGATATGATTTTATACTAACATGGATATTTATTTTTTTTCGTTTAAGCCAAATCTTAGTAAAAACGTCTGCTACAAGCTCTTCAGCTATATAATTGTCTTTAGTATAAGATTCAATAAAATAACAAAGTTGATGATAGTACTTTTTAAATAATCTATCAAATGCAAGCTTGTTATCTTTTTTTATATCATCAAATAATTCTTCATCTATTCCATTCAAATAATACATATTTTGGAAGTGTCCGATTTTTTTTGTCTCAATAAACTTTTACAATATAGAAATAAATAAAATTTTTAAAACGTTTTTTTTAACTAAAAATTAAATATAATTGATAATTAATATAGCCAAAAAAAATGTTTAAATGCTCAGCTGATATTTATTCAAGAAGGCGAAAATTTGTTTTTTAATTTTAACAGGATTCTTTTAGGCTTTTTAACAATGCTTAACATTTTTTGGCTGACAAGACTCATTAACTTTGCTGTTGCCATTTTTAATTTTAGAGTTCCTTTGATTTTGTTTGTAGGCGTTTTGCTTATCATATAATAAATATGAACCTAGTAACATTTTCGTCATAATAATATCTATATTACTATTCAATTTAGCTTAAAATAGTTTACTGTTATTTTAATAGTTTGGAAAATATTGGATTATATTAACATCTTTATTAAGTTTTATCTGTTTGTTTTTTGTTGGTTTCAATTTTCATTCACAAACTACTTTTGATGTCAGCGTACGAATAAAGTTCCTTAAAATTATCTGGTATCGCATTATTATCTTTTTGATAGATGAAATAAGAATTAAAGTCAACGCCATTTCTGTTAGCAGAATTCAAATTTATTTTCCAAATACGGATACAATAATTGGTCGTTTGTTCGAAAAGCTAATTATTGCTAATTGACGCATTGGAATTGCCATCTTGAGTGCAATCTTTTATGATTTTTATTGCATCTTTGGTATGTGCATAATATCGCCATGTTTTGGTGTGGATAAAATTTTAACCAGCAATAAAATTCACAAACAAAGGTTTAATTAGACAAAAATAATGGGGATGTAATACCGCTTTTTAATATTAAATCTAAGTCGGGATTTGAACGGAATATGTCAATCCCTTCGTTCCCATTAGGGGCGGTTAGAGTTTCAGTATTTAGCTTTTTTAATAAAGCAACTAGAAACAAAATAGATGGTTCGTCATCTTCAACAATTAATGTTTTTATTTGACTTGTTAAATTTTTATTTTTTGTTTTTTTGTTTTTTGGTTAATTTCTATTATTTCTACAACATATGGAATTGTAAAATAAAAAGTTGAGCCTAATCCAATTTTACTCTCAAGCCATATTTTACCTCTAAGCATTTCAATATAAGCTTTAGAAATTGACAATCCTAAACCTGCTCCCTCTCGTGCCTTTTTATCAATTATATCAGCTTGAATAAATCGTTCAAATATGATTTGCTGTTTTTCTTTGGGAATGCCAATACCCGTATCCTTAATATAGAATTCAAGAAATCTATCTTTTTTCTTATAACCAAATACTATTTTGCCTTGGTCAGTGTATTTAATGGCATTTTTAACAAGATTAGAAAGAATTCCATATAATTTATCACTATCTGTTTTAATAATAGCTTCGTCATC
>JADFUR010000026.1 GCA_015222055.1 Bacteroidota bacterium
GATGACGAAGCTATTATTAAAACAGATAGTGATAAATTATATGGAATTCTTTCTAATCTTGTTAAAAATGCCATTAAATACACCGACCAAGGCAAGATAGTATTTGGATATAAGAAAAAAGATAAATTTCTTGAATTCTATATTAAGGATACAGGAATTGGCATTCCCAAAGAAAAACAGCAAACCATATTTGAACGATTTATTCAGGCTGATATAATTGATAAAAAGGCACGAGAGGGAGCAGGTTTAGGATTGTCAATTTCTAAAGCTTATATTGAAATGCTTGGAGGTAAAATATGGCTTGAGAGTGAAGATAAATTAGGTTCAACTTTTTATTTTACAATACCATGCGATGTGGAAAAAACAAAAATAAATCGAAATACAGAAAATCAAAAAAATGATAATTTAACAAGTCAAATAAAAAAAATTAAAATATTAATTGTTGAAGATGACGAAGCTTCTAATTTATTTCTAGTTGCTTTATTAAAAAAACTAAATACTGAAACTCTAACAGCCACTAATGGTAGCGAAGCAATTGAAATATGCCGTTCAAATCCTGACTTAGATTTAATATTAATGGATATTAAAATGCCCGTAATAAACGGTTATGAAGCAACTCGACAAATAAGAGAATTTAATAAATCGGTTGTTATTATCGCCCAAACAGCATATGGTCTTGCAGGTGATGATGAAAAAGCAATAAAAGCCGGATGTAATTCATATATTAAAAAACCAGTATTAAAAAATAAATTGTTTTCATTAATAAATCAATATTTTGGAAAACAACAATAATTTATTTTCAGATATGAACATAAAAAAATATTTGTTATACAGAACTTATTTACGAAAGGACTAAATAAAAAGTTAAATGTCAAATTTTCAAAAAAAAAATTCAAAAATATATCTTTAAAATTTTGAAAGAAACGGATATTACTGTTGACAAAATTGAACGAAAATTAATTAAAGCCATCACACAACAAAAAGCATAGTGCATTTGGCAGATAGAGTAAAAAATATAAATTTGTAAAAACAATTTTTCAAGTAGATTATTAAATAATATGATTGCATGTGAAAATTTAATTATATATATAAATGGAACAAGCGTTAATAGCAACTCAATTATTATTTTCCCTCTTGGGCGGTTTATGAATATTCTTTGTAGGTATAGGCATTCTCTGATTTGTATCAGTCTATAAAAGCAAAAATAAAAGTATTCAATAAAAATTCTTCAAAGCTGGGACAGTTATAAATCATGAACAATTTTTGCGTCCACAAAGAAATAAGCTAAGTGAAAAATTATTTAAACTGGCAAGCTTGTAATAGTCGAAAAATTTATAACATTGGGTCATAAAGCATGTGGTTTTGGGTATTTGTTTGACAAATATTTGCTATATTTGTTTCAAGTCACTGGTGTGACTGAAACAAATTTAACACTCAGAACAATGAACAAAAAACCGAATCAAAATAAAACAACAGCCATTGATTTCTATCAGATGGCCTATAAAGGGAACCCAAAAAAAGCTGTGGATTTATATGTTGGTTCTGAATACATTCAACATAATCCATTAGTTGGAGATGGAATTCAATCGTTTATTGATTACTTTGATAGAATGGCTAAGGAATACCCAAATAAATCAATTGAATTCGTACGAGTAGTTGCTGAAAATAATTTAGTAGCATTACATACACATCAAACTTGGCCTAACAACGACGAATATGTTACAATGGATTTTTTTAGGTTTGATGCTAACGGAAAAATTGTAGAACATTGGGATTCTATTCAACAAATACCTGAAAAATCTGCAAACAACAATACAATGTATAAATAAATACATTCATTTTTTAACCAAGTATTAAAATCTTAAATATTTATTGGTTATGATAAAAACAAATGGAAAAACTGATGATGAATATCATATCAGGCTTTCTGATTAAATCAATCTAATAAAAAAACACATGAAAAAAAAGGCATCATTAACAGCATTAGGTACTGAGAATGTTTGGCGTTTGCTTTTACAATATGCAATACCATCTGTAATTGCAATGACAGCAGCATCGCTTTATAATATAACCGATAGTATTTTTATTGGACAAGGAGTAGGTGCTCTGGCGATATCCGGATTAGCTATCACGTTTCCTCTGATGAACCTTGCTGCTGCATTTGGTTCATTAGTTGGTGCGGGTGCTTCTACATTGATGTCATTGAGATTAGGTCAAAAAGATTACACCACTGCCAACAACATTTTGGGAAATGTTGTGGCTTTAAATCTTATTTTTGGAATTACTTATTCAATTATAATCCTTATTTTTCTAAACCCGATACTTTACTTTTTTGGAGCTAGTATTGATACCATACAATATGCACGTGAATATATGAAAATTATCACGATTGGTAATGTAATCACCCATATGTATTTTGGATTAAATGCCATGTTGCGTGCCACAGGGAATCCTGAAAAATCGATGTATGCTACTATCTTTACTGTAATTATTAATGCAGTTCTCTCCTATCTGTTTATTTTTGTCTTTAAATGGGGAATCCGCGGAGCTGCCATTGCAACCATTATTGCTCAGGCATCTATGTTGATGTGGCAACTAAAATTTTACAGCAACAAAAAAAGTTTCATACATCTTCAAAAAGGTATTTTTAAATTAAAACGAAAGATAGTGAAAGATTCCTTGTCTATTGGAATGGCTCCTTTTTTGATGAATGTAGCAGCTTGTGTGATTATTATTATCATTAATAAACAACTTTTAAAATATGGAGGCGATTTAGATGTTGGTGCTTTTGGAATAATAAATAGGGTTGCTTTCCTTTTTGTTATGATTGTTATGGGACTTAATATGGGAATGCAACCTATTGCAGGTTATAATTATGGAGCTAAACAAATCGACAGGGTAAGACAAGTACTAAAATATTCTATTGTTTTAGCTACAATAATAATGACGTTGGGATTTTTTGTCAGCGAATTTTTTCCACGTGCTGTAGCTTCTATTTTTACAAAAGATGTGGCATTATTAGACTTGGTTATTCCTGGTTTGCGTATTGTCTTAATATTCTTTCCTATTGTCGGCTTTCAAATGGTTACTTCAATTTTTTTCGAAAGTATAGGAATGGTAAAAAAAGCCATTTTTATGTCTCTATCCAGACAAGTAATCTTCTTATTGCCTTGTCTTCTAATTTTGCCAATATTTTGGGGAACAAAAGGAGTTTGGTATAGTCTGCCGGTATCGGATGCATTAGCATCAATACTTGCTGCTTATTTACTTATAAATCAGTATAAAAAATTTAAAATATCGAAATAAACATCATAATTATGGACAAAAAATTTAGTATTACAATCGGACGGCAATTGGGAAGCGGAGGACGTCAAATTGGTGAAAAACTGGCTTCTCAATTGGGAATATTTTTTTACGATAAAAAACTCATTCAAATTGCTTCGCACGAGAGTGGTCTGGGAAAAGAATTTTTTGAAAAGGTGGATGAAAAAACCAGACATCATTTTTTGGGAGGACGATTAGCAATATTTGGATCTTTGGGAAGCGGAAATTATTCCGGCAATTATTTAAGCAACGAAAGACTGTTTACAATACAAAGTGATGTAATAGAAAAACTGGCAAAAGAGAAATCTGCTGTTTTCGTTGGCAGATGTGCCGATTATGTGCTTAAAAGCAACCCTCTCTGTATTAATATTTTTATTAGTGCAGATATGAATGACAGAATTAAGCATGTTTCTGAAAAACAAAATTTATCTGGGAAACAGGCTAAAGAGCTTATTGAAAAGATGGACAAGAACCGTACAGATTATTATAACTATTTTAGTAATAAAGTATGGGGAAATGCAACATCCTATCATTTATGTGTAAATTCTTCTGTTCTTGGTATTGACGAAACGGTTAATTTTATTCGTCAATTTGTAATACAAAAATTTGAATTATAGTAAATAAAATTTATGAATTTTCTTTACTATAATCGTTCTAATAATTGCTTTATTGCTCTAATTTAGATAAATTAATTCAAAAATCTTATAGGGGTAAATTACATTAGGACTCACTATAACAACTCTCAACCTTGGATTTACATTATTAATTGAATAAGGTAAAATAAAGCATTCATGAACATATAAATACTCAAGTAATCTTAAATTTATTATTTCATTAGAAATTGTTAACATAGGACCCGAAGAAATATCCAGTTCGGTTAAATTTGTTAGCTTCCAAATTTCCTCAGGTAGGCTATCCAAATAATTTCTGCCAATATAAAGATGTCTTATTTTTGACAATTCGCCTATTTGATGTGGAAGTGATGTCAAATGATTTTCGTTCAAATATAAATATTGCAAATTTTTTAAGCTTCCAATTTCTTTTGGCAAATCTTCTAATTTATTATATTCAAGATATAAAGATTTTAAATTTTCAAGTTTGCCTATTTCAGGAGGTAAATGTTTTAGCTTATTGTGTTTAATAGATAATTTAGTCAAATTTCTCAACTCTCCAATTTCAGCAGGCAAGCTTTGTATTTTGTTACTGCTTAATTTTAATACTTTAAGATTTTTTAATTCACTTATTTGAGGAGGGATTTCTGTAATTCTATTTTTTGACAATATTAATTTCTCAAGATTTTTAAACTTAACAATTTCTGGGGGTACTTCTCGCAGAAATGTATAATTTAAATTAAGCACTTTAACATTATCTGGATTTTGCATAGCAGTGCTCATGCTATAATATGTTGTTTCACATCCAATAAATAAAAAGCCGAATAAAAATATAATTATTAATACACTTTTGCTTTTTTCAAACATTGTTTTTTTCAAATTTTAGTTAAACATATTTGCAATATATAAAAAATAAATAAAATTACATAAATGTCAAGTGAATAATAATATCAATTCTTTTCTTAATTTTTAAAATATTAAATTACAAATAATATAATGCAAAAAAAAGCACTCAATTTAAAAAAGAGTGCTTTTTGTAAATATAAAAATAGTAAGCTAGCTTGTGATTAATTTTAGTTAATCCCTATAGCAATACCTCCGGTAACTTGAGAAAAAGGTTGTGAAATTTCGCTATTTCCAAAATATGAGTATTCAAGTAAAAAACCAACACGTTTACCTAGTCTGATACCTGTTGTTACTCCATACCAACCAGAATTGCTTGAACCAGATTCTGTATCATTACTATAAGAGTTCAATCTCAAAACATACCTAGGATTTACATATACAGCAACCCAACTAAGAGGGTGATATGAAAAATACATAGGAACCATAATATCAAACATTTTCGATTCTGTATCGCCACTTGACATACTTAAATATCCTAAACCTAAACCTGCACTACCTGCTATTTTTGATTCTTTATCACCTAAAAATTGATATTTTGCATCAATAACGCCTGTTCCGATTAAAGTAATTTTTGCTCCCAAATCTAAATTATCAGTTATACCATATCTTGCACTTACTTCCATAAATGGAGCACCAATGTCAATTGTATCAACTCCTTCTAAGGGAAGTTCTGATTTTACAAAGCCTGCACCATATCCATAACCTAATTTTCCTTTATTGGTTGTTCGTGCTGTTTGCAATGATGACATTGAAGCACATCCTGATAAAAAAACTACTGCTATTGCAAGAGTTGCAATGCTAATTTTTTGTTTGTGAAATTTTCTCATAAAATAAAAATTATTAATTATTAAAAAATAAGCTACGAAAATAACATTTTTTTTTCTTATTAAGCGAATTCTTTATTTCATTTTTTTACATTTGCATTTACATAAATAACATTGAAAAAGTTTATTAGATGCAAAAAAATAAAAAGTTTATAGTAATAGAAGGATTAGACGGTTCTGGTAAATCAACCCAGATAAACCTTTTAAAAAAACATCTTGAAAACAAAAATATAAAATATAAATATCTTCACTTTCCCCGAACAGATTCTGAAATTTACGGGGAATTGATTGCCAAATTTCTAAGAGGTGAATTAGGAGATATAAACTCGGTTAGTCCTTATCTTGTTGCTTTGCTTTATGCCGGCGACAGAGATAATGCAAAAACAATGATTAACAATTGGTTGAAAGATGATTGTCTTGTGATTGTTGACCGCTATGTAAACTCTAATATTGCTTTTCAGTGTGCCAAATTAACCGATGAAGATGAGAAAAACAAACTACATGACTGGATTAATCATCTTGAATATGAACATTTCAAAATACCTAAACCTGATTTAAGTATTTTTGTTGACGTGCCTTTTTCTTTTACTTCTCAAAAATTAACAGAGCAACGCACTGGCAACGACAGGGATTATTTACATGGCAAAAAAGATATTCACGAAGAAAATATAGATTTTCAATATAATGTGAAAAAAGAATATTTAAAAATAATAAATTTGGAAACAGACTTTGAACTTATTGATTGCTCAAAAAATGAAAATACTATTCTTTCACCCAATGAAATTTTTAAGAAAATCATTTCTGTACTAAAGTTATAGAGTTAAGAGTTCAATGTTAAAAGTTTAATGTTAAAAGTTTAAAAATGAAAAAAATGAAAACAGCACGAACAATAAGCAGAATTTTTGTTGGGATAATATTTATCTTTTCTGGATTTGTAAAAGTAATTGACCCTCTGGGCTCGACTTATAAATTTGTTGATTACTTCAACGCTTTTAACATGTCATTTTTTATTCCTTTTGCAATTTATCTAGGCATTCTGCTTTCAATAGCCGAATTAATAATTGGCGTATCTCTCCTATTTAATGTAAAAATAAAAATTGGTGCATGGTCAGTCTTACTCTTTATGTCGTTTTTCACATTTCTTACTTTCATATTAGCAATTTACAATCCGGTTAGCGACTGTGGATGCTTTGGCGATGCTTTAATCTTAACCAATTGGCAAACATTTTTCAAAAACTTAATCATTATTGTTCCTACAATAATAATATTTCTTGAAAGAAATAAATTTTCAACTTCCTATTCATGCATTGAACAGTGGTCTATAGTTGGATTTTTTACAATTATTATGCTTTATATTTCAATATATTCGTACAATCATCTACCAATAATTGATTTCAGACCTTATAATGTTGGGGCAAATATTACCGAAAAAATGAATATTCCCGACAATGCACCTCAAGATGAATATGAGACTATACTTTTTTATGAAAAAGATGGAGAAATAAAAGAATTTACTTTAAAAAACATACCCGATTCAACTTGGACATGGATAAAAACTAAAAATAAATTACTTAAGCAGGGTTATCATCCTCCTATTCACGACTTTAGTATTTCAACGCTTGATGGTGATGACATTACCGATTTAATTCTTGAAAGCGATGATTATTATTTTTTACTAATTGCTTATAACATAGAGACAGCTAATATTGACAACCAAAATAGAATAAACGATTTTGCAGATTACTGTCTGGATAATAATTTTAAATTTATTTGTGTAACATCATCAACAAACAATCAAATTGAAGAGTATCAAAAAAGAACAAATGCTCAGTACGATTTTGGTAATACCGATGAAATTACTCTAAAAACAATTATTAGAGCTAATCCCGGATTGGTTTTGCTTAAACATGGTGTAATTATTGACAAATGGCATTTTAATGATATTCCTGAAATTAAGGAACTTAGCGATAAATTTATTGCTACTTCCTTAAGTAAATACAAAGGTCAAAAAGATAATTATTTGATTATTAGCCTTATAGTTTCTTCTTTACTATTAATTTGTTTGTATGATAGATTGAGAATTAGGTTTAAAAAATAATAAATTTATATTTAGGAGTCCACTTTGAAAAGTCGCTAAGCGGTTAAAAATGAATTACTTTATACAATACAGATTATTTTATGGCTTTAATATATTGTTAAATGGTTAAATTGTTGAGTTGTAGAAAAGCAGCTAAGCGGTTCTCTTTGCAAAAGACTAAAAGATTACAAATCTGCAGGTCAGTAGATTATAAATCCGCTAAGCGGCTAAAAACGAAATCTCGTGATTAAATATTTAATAAGAAAAATATTCTACGGTATATTGGTACTATTTGGAGTAGTATCAATAATTTTTTTCTTGTTTAATATTTTACCCGGCGACCCTGCAAGAATGATGTTGGGTCAACGAGCCGACATTAATTCTATTGAGACAATACGTAAAGATTTAGGTTTAGATAAACCGGTAGGAATGCAGTACCTAAAATATTTAGATGACCTCTCTCCTATTTCATTCCACAGCCTTAACAAAGACGACTATTTTTATTTGGATAAAAATAAATATTCACATTTTCAACAACTTTTTACCTTTGGAAAAGACAAGACAATTATTTTAAAATTTCCATATTTAAGACGTTCTTATCAAAGTAAGAAAACCGTTTCATCTATAATATCAGAAACATTACCAAACACTTTCATTTTGGCTTTAACTGCAATTCTACTTGCTTCTATTGTTGGTATTTTCTTCGGAATAATATCTGCAATAAAAAAAGACAGTTTATTCGATCGTGCTATATTATTTTTTTCAGCTCTTGGAATGTCTTTGCCTTCATTTTTTGCGGCAATATTAATTGGCTGGTTTTTTGCTTTTGTTTTAGGCAAATACACAGGTTTAAATTTAACCGGCAATCTCTATGTTGTTGATGATTTTGGCAATGGCGAACATTTAATGTTAAAAAATTTAATACTGCCTGCTCTCACTCTTGGCATCAGACCACTTGCTGTTTTCACCCAACTATCACGAAACTCATTATTAGAAGTTCTTTCTCAGGATTATATTCGAACTGCTTTTGCAAAAGGATTGAGCTTTTATAAGGTTATTACACGTCACGCTTTAAAAAACTCATTAAACCCATTAATAACAACTATTTCAGGTTGGTTTGCTTCATTAATGGCAGGTGTTGTTTTTGTCGAATATATTTTTGGCTGGAAAGGTTTAGGTTATATTATTGTTGATGCTTTAAACAAATACGACTTACCGCTTATTCTCGGATGTATTTTAACAATATCAATCATCTTTGTTGTTATAAATATTTTGGTAGATATTATCTACACCATGCTTGACCCACGTGTGAAATTAAACTAATCAATTTTTATGTGTCGTGCTAAATTTCAGAATCTATTTATTCTGTGCAATTTTCAAAATCTCGCAGATTTGGAAAATTTTGTTTTATCTGCCACTGATATTTCAGATTTTCAATCCGAAATATATTACCAAAAAGAATTAAATTCTTTAAATTAATTAGCTTCGAATTATAAAGGGTCAATTTAAAATTAGGGTGGATTATAATAAAATAATTATTATTGTACGATAAATTTTAATACTATCTAAATATTGAAATAGGACGTACCTACGGCACTTTAAAATATTTTATAAACTCTGTGCTATAAACAGATCACCACTACGTGGTTTCTTTTCATACCCAAATTAGGTCGCATTTGTTTATAATAAAATATTTGCAAAAAAAAAATAAAC
>JADFUR010000027.1 GCA_015222055.1 Bacteroidota bacterium
AAATATTAATAATTGATGGATTAAATACTATGATTAAAAAAAAAATGAATAAATTTGTAATCATGGAAAAAGAAAAATATAATATTTTAATTGTTGATGATATATTTGTTAATAGATTATTATTATCAGAAATTATAAAAAAAATAGGCTGTAATTATCAGGAAGCAAAAAATGGTAAAGAAGCAGTAGATTTTTTAAAGGACAAAGATTATGACATGGTGTTGATGGATATTGAGATGCCAGTTATGAATGGTTTAGAAACAACAAGATATATACGAGATAAATTTAAGGAACCCAAAAGTAATATACCAATAGTTGCTATAACGGCTTATAACCCTAGTGATTTTTTTGAGGAATTTCAAAGAGCCGGTTTTGATGGATTAATTACAAAACCATACTTAAAAGGAAAAGTATCAAAAGTTATTTCTAAGTTTTGTAAAACCTATTAGTATATATGTAAAACCTTTTTTTAAGTTGTTAAACTAATTTTATTCTGAATTAAATTTCAAGGCTTTTTTGCTAATTTATAACTGATTTCAAATATAGAGCTGAATTTATTTTCTTATAATTTTATTTTTTTAATTTTGTCTTTTAAAAAGATAAAAGAAATGAAAAGAAAATTATATTTTTTATTAATACTTTCCGGAGTTTTATTAAGCCTAGGTTGGTTCAAGTGGGCATCAGGTTTAGTAATGTTAGTCGCATTTGTTCCTCTTCTTTTTGTTGACGATTATTTATATAATAATAAAGATAAGTATCGTTCTGTTAAGGCCTTCAATTATTCCTTTATTACGTTTTTTGTTTGGAATGCATTATCATTATGGTGGATTTGTAATTCAACAGTCTTTGGAGGAATTGCAATTATAATTTATAACGCTTTCTTAATGTCCTTAGTGTTTTGGCTATATCATATCGTCAAACGGAAAATTGGAAATGCATATTCATATATCGCCCTGTTTGCATTTTGGATTGGCTTTGAATATTATTATTTTAATGCAGAGATTTCATTTGCCGGCTTGGCTCTTGGAAATGGATTTGCTAATGATGTTAAATTAATTCAATGGTACGAATATACAGGAGTCTTGGGAGGCTCTTTATGGATACTTATAGTGAATGTTTTAATATTTTTAACTGTAAAAAAATATTTATCAATAAGTCATATTAATAAGAGCATCATTTACAGATTGATTTCTGTTTTCTTAATTATTTTTATCCCTATAGCTATATCTGTATATATTTATTATAGTTATGAAGAGAAAAAAAATCCATGCAATATTGTCGTTTTACAGCCAAATATTGACCCATATAACGAAAAATATGATGGATCTTTGGAAAGACAACAATTAGGGGATTTGTTGTTTATGGCAGATTCTCTAGCTGATGACTCTGTGGATTATTTTATTGGTCCTGAGACCGCTCTTCCAAAAGGTATATGGCAAAGCAAATTAAAAAAAGAATCTGATATTATTCGGCTTAAACAGTTTGTTAGAAAATATCCTAAATCAAAATTTATTCTTGGTTTATCATCATATAAATTGTTTAATGAAGGAGAAAAAATTTCGACAACTGCACGTAAATTCTCAGGTGTAAATAAATATTATGATGCTTTTAATACAGCTATTCAGATTGATACCTCACAGAATATACAATTGTATCACAAATCAAAATTAGTAGTTGGTGTGGAAAAAATGCCATTCCCAAAATTGTTTGGTTTCCTAGAAAGCTTTGCTATAGATATGGGGGGTATTGTTGGTAGTCTTGGTACTCAAAAAGATCGTTCAGTATTTACATCTCCTAGCGATGGAACTAGAATCGCACCTGTAATTTGTTATGAATCCATTTATGGTGAGTATGTAACAAAATATATAAAAAACGGAGCCAATTTTATTTTTATTATTACCAATGACGGATGGTGGGGGAATACTGCCGGTTATAAAATTCATTTGAGTCTGTCACGATTACGAGCTATTGAAACAAGAAGAAGTGTGGCTCGATCGGCAAATACAGGAATTTCGTGTTTTGTTAATCAGAGAGGCGATTTAATAAAATCTACTTCTTGGTGGAAAAAAGATGTAATAAAATCAACACTTAATGCTAATGATGAAATAACATTTTATGTAAAACATGGAGATTTTATTGGCAGAATAGCTGCGGTTATCTCAATATTGTTATTAATATATAATGCTTTTTTATATGTTAAAAACGGAAGGACTAAAATTTTTTCCAAAGCAAAAAGAATATAAAAAAATGGTTAATAAATTTTGTCTAAACAAAATTTGTTAACCATTTTTTAAAATTATAATTTATCTTACTCACGTTACTACGGGTAGCTTATTAATATTTGAGTTGTAAATTTTGTTTTTAATAACTTTCGAATTACAAATTTGAAAGAGCTGAAATTTTATCAATTTAACAATATAACCATTTATCAATTCAACTCTAATAATCGCCTAATGTTTCTGGTAATTGACTGAGAGCTTTTTCCATTTGTTCATCGCTAGGAGCTTTTCCGTGCCATGTATGTGTGCCTTCCATAAAATCAACTCCTTTTCCCATTTCCGTTTTCATTAAAATAACAACTGGCTTTCCTTTGCCTGTGTGTTTTTTTGCTTCAATAAGAGTATTAACAGAATCATTCATGTCGTTGCCGTTCATTTCGAGCACATCCCAACCAAATGCTAACCATTTTGCTTTTAAGTCTCCTAAAGGAAGAACCTCTTCAACAGGACCATCAATCTGTTTTCCGTTGTAGTCAATAGTTGCAATAATATTATCAATTTTTCGAGCAGAAGCAAACATAGCAGCTTCCCAAATCTGACCTTCTTCAATCTCACCATCACCATGAAGAGAATAAACCAGTTTGCTGTCATTTTCTAATTTTTTTGTTAGAGCGGCACCACATGCTACAGACAATCCTTGTCCAAGAGAACCCGAAGCAATTCTTATGCCAGGTAATTTTTCTTCTGGAGTAGGATGACCTTGAAGGCGAGAGTTTAATTCTCGCAAAGTGCTAAGTTCTTTAATATCAAAATAACCGCTACGTGCTAAAACACTATACCAAACAGGAGCAATATGACCATTTGAAAGAAAAAACAAGTCTTGATTCTTACCATCCATATCAAAATTTTTTGGATTATGATCTAGAATTTTGAAATATAAAGCAACTAAAAAATCGGCACAACCTAAAGAACCACCGGTATGACCTGATTTTGGTTTGTTTATCATTCTTATTATATCTCTTCTGACTTGTGATGCAGTTTGCTCAAGCTCTTTAATTGTGGTCATCTTATTAATTTTTTTAAATTTTTATTGATGGCAAAGGTAATAAATTTTTATTATCAATTTTTAACTTAATAAACATTAACTTTTTTTTACCATATTCATTAATTAATGAATATTTTCAAACTTAATTTATTATTAAGCTGAATATGAAAGATGTCAATAAATATTTATCTTTGTGTTTTTATTTTAAATAATATAATTAATAAATTTTATGGGACTTCAGTGTGGGATTATTGGATTGCCGAATGTTGGCAAATCTACTTTATTTAATTGTTTATCAAATGCAAAAGCACAATCGGCAAATTTTCCGTTTTGTACTATTGAGCCAAATGTTGGTGTAATTACAGTGCCCGATGAACGATTAATTCAGCTTGAGAAAATTGATAATCCAGCTAAAGTTATACCAACAACTATTGAAATTGTTGATATTGCAGGCTTAGTAAAAGGAGCAAGTAAAGGAGAGGGATTAGGAAATAAATTTCTAGCAAATATTCGCGAAACAGATGCAATTATTCATGTTATTCGTTGTTTCGACGATGATAATGTAACTCATGTTGATGGTAGTATAGATCCTGTGCGTGATAAAGAAATTATTGAAGCCGAATTGCAAATTAAAGATTTGGAAACTATAGAGAACAGAATTGCTAAAACAGAAAAACAAGCAAAATCTGGTGGTGATAAAAATGCTAAGAAAATTCTTGAATACCTTTTTCAATACAAAGAAATTCTTGAACAGGGTAAGTCTGCTCGTAATCTACAAGTTGATGAGCATGACGAAAAGATGTTGTTTGACTTGCAATTATTAACTAATAAACCAATTCTTTATGTTTGCAATGTTGATGAAGCTTCAGCTGTTTCAGGCAATAAATATACCGAAGCAGTTAAACAAGCCATTAAAAAAGAAAGTGCTGAATTGCTAATTATTGCAGCTGCTACCGAAGCCGATATTGCTGAGTTGGAAACTTTTGAAGAGCGTCAAATGTTTCTCGACGATTTGGGTTTAAAAGAATCTGGTGTTAATAAATTAATTAAATCTGCATATAGATTATTGAACCTAGAAACATATTTTACCACAGGAGCAGACGAATCAAGAGCATGGACTTTTTATAATGGAACAAAAGCTCCTCAAGCTGCTGGTATTATTCACACTGATTTTGAAAAAGGATTTATCAGAGCCGAAGTTATTAAATACGTTGATTATGTTTCTCTTGGTTCTGAAAAAGCATGTCGAGAAGCAGGGAAAATTTCAGTTGAAGGAAAAGAATATGTAGTTCAAGATGGTGATATTATGCATTTTAGATTTAATGTTTAAATTTTATATTAAGAGTTAATGCAAAATAGCTTTTGATTAAAACTAAATAAGTATGAAAAAATTTTTACTTTTTTTTATAGTCTCTATTCTATCAGTTAGCTTGTTTGCACAGAGAGACAAAAATATTGAAAAGGCAAAAATTGAATTAGCAAGATATGGCGATTTGTATTTTTATTTTCCAATAACAAAAACAAATAATTTAGAAACAATACCAAGTTTCGTTTCTATTGATAATCTTAAAAATGGCATTATATATGCCTATATTAACGAAAGAGATTTTGAAGAGTTTGTAAATTTTGAAATACCTTTTACTGTAATAAAAAAGTCTAAAGACCTTAAGTCTTTAACAATGGCAAAAACAGTTGCAGAGATGCTAGATTGGAATCGTTACCCTACTCATGATGTTTATTTACAAATGATGCATAATTTTGCTACAAATTATCCTAATATTTGCAAGTTAGACACAATAGGATTTTCGCAAAATAATAGACCCATTCTTGCTGTAAAAATTTCAGACCATCCTGATGTTGAAAATGATAAGCCTCAATTTTTTTATACCGGTCAGATGCATGGAGATGAATTAGTCGATTATATTTTATTTTTACGTTTAATCAATTATTTAACTTCTAATTATGGTACTGATGATCAGGTTACAAATTTAATTAATAATCTTGAAATTTGGATTAATCCTTTGTCAAACCCTGATGGCACATATCATAGAAGCGATAATGATGTGTCTGGTGCAAGTCGTTATCTTGACAATGGTGTAGACCAAAATAGGAATTTTCCAAATCCTCTTTTAGGTGAACATCCTGATGGAAATGATTGGGCTAAGGAAACTATTTTAATGATGAATTTTGCTGAAAATCATCGCTTTGTAATGTCGGCAAATACTCATAGTGGAGCAGAAGTTGTAAATTATCCTTGGGATTCGTGGACCAGCTCAGCCAATAAACATGCTGATGATGATTGGTGGCAATTTGTATCTCTAGCATATGCAAATTCTGCAATTAGCAATAGTCCCGATGGATATTTAACAGGTGTCTCAAAAAATGGAATTTCAAATGGTGGTGATTGGTATGTTTGTTATGGTAGCCGTCAAGATTATATAAATCATTATAAACATTGCCGTGAATTCACATTGGAGTTGTCAAATTCTAAACTACTATCATCTGATGAGCTACCCCACTATTGGGATTATAATCGTCAAGCCATGCTTGATTATATGCAAGAATGTTCATATGGTATTATCGGGAAAGTTACAGACGCAAATACCGGCAACCCTGTTGAAGCTAAAGTGGAAATCGATAATCATGATAAAGATAATTCTTTTGTTTATTCAAATACATCTTTTGGTAGTTATTACCGACCTATATATAAAGGTACTTATTCCTTAACTTTTTCGGCTCCTAATTATCAAACTTATCATGTGACAAATGTTTCTGTAGAAAATAATGACACTACCATTTTAAACATAAAATTTATTCCTATAACTAATCATAGTCCGGAAATATTAGATTCTGTTGGACATTCCGCAGATACATTGCCATTAAATGTTTATAAAGATTCCAGTATTTCTGTTAAATTAAACGCTTACGATGAAGATGGTGATAATCTTGATGTGAATCATGGAATTTCTTTGTTTCAAAATGGAGGAGTTAATATATATCCTTATAATGACACAAGCTTTGTTTATACTCCAAATTTAGGTTTTGTTGGAGACGATTTGTTGCAAATTGTTGTAAATGATGATGGTTCACCAGTTTTAACCGATACGGTATATTATAAAGTTACGGTTGTTGAAAATAGTTTTATCAATCAATTTCCAAAAATATTTACTTCGTTTAGAGTTTATCCAAATCCTGTAAGTCAAAAAGCTATCTTAAATTTTCAATTGACAAAGTCTGGGAAGCTTGAAATTGAGATATATAATATTTTAGGAAAAAAAATAATTAGCTACAAAATTGGTAAATTGCCAATGGGAGATAACAATTTTAATATTGATGTTAATAGTTTAGAGAAGGGACTATATATATTCAGAATTATAAGTGATGATTTTTCCATTGATAAGAAAGTAATTAAAATGTGAGACTAAGTATATAAAGTTTAAAGTTTAAAGTTTAAAGTTGGAAAGTTTAAAGTTAAAGTCCGTTTTAAAACAAAAGATTGAAACTTGAAATTTGGAAGTGTTATTTAAACAGTAAAAAGTTCAAAAAGTCATAATTCGTAATTAATTTGTAAATACATGAAAGTAAAACTATTAACATTAATAATATTTGCAACATTTACATTTAACAGTTTAGCACAAAAGCAAAACAGAATTCCTCCTGAGAAACCAAAATTAATAATTGGTATAGTTGTCGATGGTATGCGATATGACTACGTTTATCGTTATTGGGATAATTTTCAAGAAAATGGATTTAAGAAGTTAATTAACGAAGGCACTTTTTGTAAAAATGCGAATTATAATTACCTGTTTACTCAGTCGAATGTTGGTTATGCAACAATATCAACTGGAGCTATGCCATCAAGTCATGGAATAATATCTGACAAATTATTTAAACGCAATAAAGGGAAAATGGTTTATTGTACAAATGACCCTACTGTTGAATGTGTTGGTTCTGATAATGAAAATGGTAAAATGTCTCCTAAAGAACTTTTAACATCAACTATTGCAGATGAATTGAAATTGTCAAATAATGATAAATCGAAAATAATAACAGTTTCAATAAATGCAGGTGCGTCAATTTTATCAGGAGGACATACCTCAGATGTGGCATATTGGTTTGATAACAAAAGCGGAAATTGGGTTACCAGTTCATTTTATTTAGATTCTCTTCCCAATTGGGTAAGTAATTTTAATAGTAAAAAAATTCCAGATATTTATCTTGACAGACAGTGGAATCCTTTTTTGCCGATTGAAAAATATTCCGATGGAAACACTCAGGGTATTTCTAAGCGAATTGGGTTCTTTAAAAAATCCGGCTTTCCCTACGATTTATTAAGTTTAAAGAAGAAATCGAAAACCTATACTATTTTAGAAAACACTCCTTTTGGAAATACTTACACTAAAGATTTTGCAATAGCTGCAATATTAAATGAGAATTTAGGTAAAGATAATTATCCCGATTATTTATCTGTTGGATTTACATCAACAGGAAATATTAGTGAAGCATGTGGCATCAATTCGGTTGAGCTTGAAGATGCTTATGTGAGACTCGATAAAGAAATTGCTCATTTTTTATCTTTTGTTGATGAAAATATTGGTAAAAATAATGTGCTTATTTTTCTTACATCTGACCATGGTTCTTCCTATGCACCACAAACATTGATTGATAAAAAAATTCCTGCCGGTTATTTTAACAGTGACAGAGCTATGCTTTTGTTACGAACATATATGAATGCCGTTTACGGTAGTGGTGACTGGATTAAAGCTTATTATGACAAATCAATTTATTTAAACCGTAACTTAATTGAAGATTCTCAACTCTCACTTAAAGATGTTCAAACAAAAGTCGCACAATTTTTAATTCAATTTTCAGGTGTTGCAAATGCTGTTACTGCTTCAACTTTAGAAAATACCGATTTCTCAAAAGGAATTTTCAAAAAAATGCAAAACAGCTTTAATCAGGAACGTTCGGGAGATGTAATTATTAACCTTGAACCTGCCTGGATTGAAAAAGGCGATTATGTTACTCAAAGCAATTCACCTTATAACTACGATACGCATGTTCCATTGATTTGGTATGGTTGGAAAATTAAACGAAGCACTTTAAATAGGAAAGTTTTAATTAATGATATTGCTCCAACTATTGCAAATTTTTTAAATATTGCACAACCAAATGCTTGTTCGGGGAATGTTATTTATGATATTACGAAATAAATTTTGGGGAATAATTATCACTAATAGTTATGTATAACTTCCGAAAAATCTTTTAACAAATTAAGGTTTTTTTCAAAAGCAGTTCCAATAACAATAACATCGGCACCTGCATCACAAATTGAAATTAAATCGTTTGTTGTTGATATGCCACCTCCAACAATAAGTGGAACATTAATATTTTTTTTAACTTCTTTTACCATCTCTGTGTCAACAGGTTTAGGTGCACCACTGCCGGCTTCGAGATAAATAAGCTTGTGTCCAATCATTTCTCCTGCTATTGCTGTTGCAACTGCAATATCTGTTTTGTTATATGGAATGGGAGTGGAGTTACTCATATATGCCACAGAAGTTGAAGCTCCACTGTCTATTAATATATAGCCGGTTGATAATATTTCCAATTTACTTTTTTTTAGTAAAGGTGCTACAACAACATGATTCCCGATTAAAAAATCGGGATTTCTTCCCGAGATGAGTGACGATAATAATATACCGTCTGCTTTGTTTGAAATTTGCAACAAACTTCCAGGAAATAAGACTACAGGAATTGTGCAATTTTTTTTAACCGTCTCAATAGCCTCTTCAATTGAATTTGAAATAATGCTTCCGCCAATTAAGATAAAATCGACTTTGTTTTCTTTTGCTTTTTGTGTTACTTCAAATAAAGATTGGGTGTTATGTTTGTCGGGGTCTATTAATAAAGCAAGTTGTTTTTTGTTTTGTTTTTGTCTTTGAAGGATATTATTGTAAATCATTAATATAAACTTAAGTTATTTGCTACACCACACAATTACGTAATTGCTTAAAAAAAAATAATTTAATAAAAATTTATCTGTTGATTCTTGTGATATAATATTACCAACAAAGCTACCTTCTTTTTTTAAATTAAACGGTTCTATAAAAATATTTTTTTTAAAGTTGAGGTTTTTTTCATTAAAGATCTTGTAAAGTGCTTCTTTTGCACACCAGTATACATATAATTGAGCGGTTTTGTTTTTTGAATTAATTGATTTTATTTCTTTTTCTGAAAGAAATTTCGAATTTACTTTGTTCACCCTTTCCGATAAAATATTTTCAACATCAATAGCAACATTATTCTTTTTGCTTAATATTAATGTTACCATTTTTTTTGAATGTGCTATACTTATTTTATATGAGTTGTCGCTCAAAAAGGGCTTACCATTTTCGTTGTATATAATTTTTTTATTTTCTGACAATAGATTTTTTAAAAGAATGCGAGTCGTAATCCATTCAAGTTTACGACTTTGATTAGTTATTTTGTCAAAATATTTTTGGTCGTTAATATTTAATTTATGAACAGAAAGAAGTTCGTTTATGTTTTCGGTTATTTCCCAAACACCAATTATACAATTAATTGCAATTTCTTTTTTTAATATTAAACCCATATTCTTTTATTTTTATACAGTGTCTAACTTATTAAGTTAATAATAATTTTAGATTTTAGAATTTTTACAAAATTGCTTCTTTATTACGAAACATGTTCCAGATAATAGTAAAGCTGTCTGTTTTTCGTTCCGAAGCGAGGTGCGAGCGAGGAATCTCCTTTTTTTAATTGAGGTAGGTTCTTCTCAGCCAGCTGGCGGAACGAAATTACAGTTTTAATAAAACTTTGTGACTATATGGACATATTTAATTGGACTTCTGTTTATCTACCCATTCAAAAGTTTCAATTAAATTTAATATATCAGTTCTGATAAATTTAACTACAGGTGCCAGAGAATCTTTGTTTGGTCGGGCATTAAAATATAAGGCTCCACGCAGAAAATGTGTAGTGCTGTCTGTTAAGAAAAATTGGATATTAGAAGCCGTATTACCTTTAATATCGTATAAAATTCCGTAAACATTTTTTTCTTTGTTGTAATAAATTTTCTCGTTAATAGCATCTGCTTTAACAGTATGCTTATAAGCAAATTTTCGAGAATCCTCAATGTATTTTGATAGGTTATTATTAATTTCTTTATAAGAAATATATATTTTACCGTTTAATTTGGGGAATACTATATTAATCCAAAATGCTTCGGAGTTTTTTTCTTTGTCTAATTCTATTTTTGCATATGTAGGAAAATCAAATCTGTAAGGACTGTTATTTGAATAATGTTGATATTCTTTTTTTGGAAAGTCAATTCGCATATATCCAGGAGGTTTCGGAGTGTACTCATGTTTACATGAAAAAAATGCAATAGTAAGAAATATAATAAATAATAATTTTTTATTCATAATAAATTATATTGTTTTAAAAATTTAGATAAGTTATTTTTTGTTAGTAAGAGGCAATATCTACAGCTAATCAATAGTAATTTTAATCATTTTAATTCGTCTATTATTAGCATCTTCAATTCTGAAAGTGAAATTTTTATAAGTAATTTTTTCATAAAGCTTTGGTATTTCACATTTTATTTCAAGAATTAAACCGGCTAAAGTGTCAGCTTCTCCTTTAATATCATCAAAAATTGTATTTTCATTCGAAGTTATTTTATAAAAATCATTTAGTAATGTTTTACCTTCAAAAATAAAATTGTTGTCATCAATTTTGGAATAATTAATTTCTTCTTCATCAGATTCTTCGATAATCTCTCCAACAATTTCTTCCAAAATATTTTCTAATGTTACTATTCCAGACGTTCCTCCATATTCGTCAACTACAATAGCAATATGAACTTTTTTAGCTTGAATTTCTTCAAGTAGGTCATTAATTTTTTTCTTTTCAGGAATGAAATACGGTGGCCTAATTAAGCTTTGCCATTTAAAAGATGCCGGTTTATTAATATGTGCTAATAAATCTTTTATATAAAGCACACCTTTAATATCGTCAAAAGTTTTTGAGTAAACAGGAATTCTCGAAAATCCAGAATCAATAATAATTGATAGTAGTTTTTTGAAATCTGTCTTTATATCAACAGCCACAACATCAACTCTAGGCTTCATTATTTCATTAACATCAATATTTCCAAAGTCAGCAATTCCTTTAAGTAATTCTTTATCTTCAGTAATTGAACTTGATGTAATGTCAAGAGCTTTTGAAAGATCTTGCATTGAAATATTTTGTTTAGATTGAAACTTTTTATCAAAAAAAGATGTTGAATAAATTAATAATGAACTTATTGGGCGAAATATTTTTTCTAATATAAATAATGGAGATGCTGTAAATACAACGAATTTTTGAGGGTAATTGGTTGCAAGTACCTTAGGAATGATTTCCCCAAAAAGAAGTAAAGAGAAAGTAATAATTACTATTTGGAAAACAAAACCTAAAATTGGAGAATTCGAAAAATTAAAAATTGATTTGTTTATATAAGTTGAGATAATAATAATTGCAATATTTACAAAATTATTAGAGACTAATATCGTGCCCAACAGTCTTTTAGGTTCGTTTAAAAGTTTGGTGACAAATTTGTCATTGTTAGTCTTTCCCGTTTTAAAAGTGTGAATATGCGATGGATTTAGCGAGAAAAAAGCAACTTCAGATCCAGAAATAAGGGCAGATGCTACCAATAATAGTAGCACCAATATAAACCCAATAATGTTTGCGATAGCTATATTGTTGACAGTAATAATGTTCAGAATATTATATATTACCGTCGAAGCAGGTTCTGTTTCCAAATTTAATTAAATTATGTAATTGTTAAAATGGCAAATCATCAGTTTCTTCTTCAATAATATCTTCTTTTTTAGGAGCATTATTTGTTGTGTTTGAAACAGGTGCTGAAATATTGGTTTCTTTTTTACTTCCTAACATTTGTAAACTGTTAGCTACAATTTCAGTAAAATATTTCGTCTCATTATCTTTTTCGTAAGAACGAGTAGTTATTTTACCTTCAAGATATATTTGGTTGCCTTTTTTTACGTATTTCTCAACTATTTCCGCTAATTTTCTCCACACAACAATATTATGCCATTCGGTTGTTTCTACCTTTTCTCCATTTTTGTTTGTGTATTTTTCGCTGGTTGCTAATGTGAAATTAGCTACTGTTGCACCACTTTCAAGGTGTCTTACTTCTGGATCTTTACCTACATTACCAAGTAAAATAACTTTATTTACAGCCATGATTTTAAGTTTTTGATGAGATTAAAAATTAAAAAGTAAAATTACAACCTTTTATATTATTATCAAACATTAATACTTTATTATATTTAACTTTGTACACTTAAATATATAAAAAGATATGATTGTTGTTAAAAGTAAATTACTTAAACAAAAAACACTCTAATTCTTTTTTTTGTAAATATTATATTTTATATTTGCAAACTAATTATTTAATTAAAATATTGATTAAAAAGGTATTAAAATGACAAAAGCAGATATAATTAATGAGATTTCGAAAAACACAGGAATCGAAAAAGTAGCTGTACAGAAGACTGTTGAAGCTTTGATGGATAGTGTGAAGAATTCTCTAGAAGATGGTAATAATGTATATTTAAGAGGTTTTGGTAGTTTTATTGTTAAGAAAAGAGCTGAAAAAACAGCTCGTAATATTTCTAAAAATACTACGATAATTATTCCTGAGCATTTTATCCCTGCTTTTAAGCCAGCCAAATCATTTGTAAATAAAGTTAAGAATAGTTTAAAATAGATTAAAAAATGCCAAGCGGAAAAAAAAGAAAAAGACATAAAATGTCTACGCATAAACGTAAAAAACGTTTAAGAAAAAATAGACATAAAACTAAAAAATAGCAATTTGCTTATTTTTATTTTATGTAATATTTTGAGTATAATAAACCTATAGGGCTTTGCTCTTTAGGTTTATTATTTTATAAATAATTGTAACTCATAACTTTTAGTTTTCTTAATATAGTGGAGTAGTGAATAGGGAATTAGTAATTAATGTCAGTTCTTCAGAAATTGTTATCGCATTATTAGAAGATAAGCGATTAGTTGAATTAAGAAAAGAGAAAAAAAATATTCAATTTTCAGTTGGTGATATTTATCTAGGCAAAGTAAAAAAAGTTATGCCTGGCTTAAATGCAGCTTTTGTAGATGTTGGATACGAGAGAGATGCCTTTTTACATTATCTTGATTTAGGACATCAGTTTTTATCTTTTAATAAATTCCTTAAATTAGCAATTAATTCTAAGCAGAAATTGCCAGCTTTATCAAAAATCAAGAACGAACCTGATATTGATAAAGAAGGTAAAATTTCAGATGTATTAACTCAAGGTCAAGTTATTTTAGTTCAAATTGCTAAAGAGCCAATTTCTACAAAAGGACCGCGACTAAGTTCTGAAATTTCAATTGCTGGAAGAAATATTGTTCTATTACCTTTTACAGACAAGGTTTCAATTTCTCAAAAAATTAAATCACAGGACGAGAAAGTACGACTCAAAAGATTATTGCAGAGTATTAAGCCAAAAAATTATGGCGTAATTGTTAGAACAGTAGCAGAATCTAAAAAAGTCGCTAATTTTGACAGTGAACTGCGTGAACTAATTGCAAAATGGGAACTTGCTTTAAATAAAATTAAATCAGGAAAGCCCCCACAATTAATTATTGGAGAACTTAAGCAAACATCTGCAATATTACGAGATATGCTTAATTCATCGTTTAATAGTATTATTGTTAATGATGAGGCATGTTATTACGAAGTTGTAGATTATATAAAAACCATTGCACCTGAAAAACAAAATATTGTAAGCCATTATAAAGGCAATTTGCCAATATTCGAACAATACAGCGTTGAAAAGCAAATAAAAGCACATTTTGGTAAAAATGTTGCTTTAAAGAAAGGTGCTTATCTTATTATTGAACATACTGAAGCTTTTCATGTCGTTGATGTGAATAGTGGAAATAGAACAAAATCAGACAATAATCAGGAAGCTAATGCACTAGATGTGAATTTGTTGGCAGCTGAGGAAATTGCCCGACAACTCAGGTTGAGAGATATGGGAGGCATTATTGTTATTGATTATATTGATATGCATAATTTTAATAACCGTCAGTTGCTTTTTGATAAAATGAAAGAATTGATGTTAGAAGATCGTGCAAAACATCATATTCTTCCTCTCAGCAAATTTGGATTAATGCAAATTACTCGTCAAAGAGTAAGACCGGTAATGGATGTAAAAGTTCTTGAAAAATGCCCAACATGTGGTGGTTCAGGAGAAATTACACCAACTTTATTTCTTGATAATGAAATTGAAAATAATATTTTATGGAATATCAAGAAAGTAAAAGGAAATAAATTGGTTATTCGTGTTCATCCATATTTAGCATCATATTTAAACAAAGGACTTTTTTCAATTAAAATGAAATGGTGCTTTATGTTTAAAAAAAGAATTAAAATTATTTCAATGTCTTCTTATTCATATTTGGAATATCACATGTTCGAAAAAAATACAGAAATACCTGTCTTCTAATTAATTAACATGGTATTTTTATCTTTAACTAAAGTAAATTTATTTACTCATTAATATTCCTATATAGTTTCATATTTATATCCTATAAAAATTTAAAAATTTTTTTGTCTTTTGTTTTATATCCTTTTATCTTTATAAAAAATTTTTTGTATTAATAAATAAATATAAAAAAATGAAAAAAAAATTATTGACAATTATATTTTTAATAGTTGCAAGTATTACTGTAAATTCTCAAATATTACAGCCTGTAAAATGGGAATTTTCAAAAAAACATATTGATGGTAATAATTATGAATTAATTTTTAAAGCCAAAATTGATAAACAGTGGCATTTATATTCTTCAAATTTACCAGAGGGAAATATTTCAATACCAACTTCAGTTCAAATAGAAAAGTCGGAATTTTATGAGCTTGATAGCTTGCTGATAGAAGTTACCGAACCGATTGTTGTGTTTGATAAACAATTAGGTGTACAAACAAAATATTTTAACAATAATGCAACATTTAAACAAAAGATAAAAATCTTAACAAATCAAGCACTCAAGCTAACAGGATATGTTGAATTTATGAGTTGTGACAACAATCAGTGTACTCCGCCAGCGGAAGCTGATTTTGATTTTGAATTTAATAAAGAAGTACAAGAAAAAAATCAAGTAAACACAGAATCTAAAGTTGAGTTTAAAGCAAAGTCGCCTATCGATTTAACACACAAATCTCTGTGGGTGTTTTTCTTAATATCTTTTTTGGCGGGATTGGCAGCTATATTAACTCCGTGTGTTTTCCCAATGATACCAATGACGGTTAGCTTTTTTATGCATGACAATGAAAATAAACGAAAAGCGAAAATACAGGCTTTGGTTTTCGGTATTTCGATTATTGCTATTTATACTATAATTGGAACTTTGGTAGCTGTTACATTAGGTGCAAATTTTGCTAATTGGCTTAGTACTCATTGGTTGCCAAATATTTTATTTTTCTTAATATTTTTTATTTTTGCAGCATCATTCTTCGGAATGTTTGAAATAACATTACCCAGTTGGCTTGTAAATAAATCTGACAAAAAATCAGACAAAGGGGGCTTTACTGGTGCATTTTTTATGGCTTTTACTCTTGTATTAGTTTCATTCTCATGCACAGGTCCTATAGTAGGAGCTATTTTGGTAGCTTCTGCCGGAGGAGAAGTGCTTCAGCCAATAATTGGAATGTTTGGTTTTTCTTTGGCTTTTTCTTTGCCTTTTACATTATTTGCTGTTTTCCCTTCATGGTTAAGCAGTTTGCCAAAATCAGGCGGATGGATGAATTCTGTTAAAGTAGTATTAGGATTTATTGAATTGGCTCTTGGTTTGAAGTTTTTAAGCATTGCAGATCAAACATATCACTGGGGGATACTTGATAGAGAGGTTTATATTGCAATTTGGATTGTGATTTTTACTTTAATGGGTTTGTACTTTTTAGGTAAAATAAAATTTTCTCATGATAGTAATGTCTCTCATGTAACTGTTCCTCGACTTGTTATGGCTATAATAACGTTTTCTTTTGTTGTTTATTTGATTCCAGGAATGCTTGGAGCTCCATTAAAAGCATTGTCAGGTTATATGCCACCATTAAACACACATGACTTTGATTTACATGCAATTATTCGTGAGAATTCTGGAGCGTATTACACTGAAAAGAATAAAGAAATATGTGAAAAACCAAAATACGCAGACTTCCTTCATCTTGCTCATGGTTTAGAAGGCTATTTTGATTACGAACAAGGTTTAGCTTGTGCAAAACAAATGAACAAACCTATTTTTCTTGATTTTACCGGTCATGGTTGTGTAAATTGTAGAGAAATGGAATCTAATGTGTGGTCAGATCACAGAGTACTGAAACGTTTACGCGAAGATTATATTATTGTTGCTTTATATGTAGACGACAAAACTAAATTGCAAGAATTTGACTGGATAACTTCATCTTTTGATGGTAAGATAAAAAAGACAATAGGTAAAAAAAATGCAGATTTTCAAATTTCAAGATTTCAGGTAAATGCTCAACCTTATTATACATTATTAGATACTGATGGCAATATCTTAATTTCTCCCAGAGCCTATAGTTTAGACGTAGATGGTTTTATAAGTTTTTTAGATAGGGGATTATCAGAATTCAAAAAACGACATAAATAATTTTAACAACCTTTGTTAGTCATCATGTTTTTATATGAGATAAGTCAATTTATTAATGATATATTTAACAATAAAAAGGATTTTTATTTCTAGTTTTTTTTTTATGAAATTGTAAAATAATATTTAAATTTATTTTTCAATAGATAATTATGAAATTGAGATATTTAATAGCATTTTTTTTGTCGTTTTTTTTATTTTTCAACCTTAAAGCTGAAGAACAAACTCTATCATATATAGAAGTAGATTCCCTTTCTAATTCCTATAGTCTGGATAACAATTTTTATTCTTATGAAGATAAAAGTTCTTCATTAATAATCGATAGTGTTATTGCACTGGACTTTCAATCTAATTTCAAGATTTGCAAACGATCTAACTTTGATGTTGATAGTATAAATTCAACCTTTTGGTTCAAAATAAATTTTGTTAATGTAAGTAGTATAAATAAAAATTTATTATTAGAAGTGAAAAATTCGAAAATTCAAAATATAGATTTTTACGAATTTAAGAACACATCATTTATTAATAATGGTAATAACCGGGATTTAATAAATTTAAAAAAGCAAGTGAAGCAAAGAAGAACTTTCTTTTCTATTCATTTAAAAACGGGCAGTAATTATACATATTTTATTAGAATAAAAAATTATCATCCAACTAAATTTTCTTTTCTACTTAGAACACATAAACAACTTATTAAAGAAAAAAGTAAATATTTATTCTTTGATGGAATTTATTTCGGGGTGCTGTTTTTTATGTTTGTTTTTGCTTTAATTTCTTATTTTTTAGTTGCGGATTTTAAGTTTTTGTCATTCTCAATTTATACTATTTTAACCATTTTTTTTCTTCTAAATATTGACGGATTTTTCTTTGAATATTTTTGGGAAACATCGTATTTATGGAATGAATATTCATCTCTTTTTCTACAAGGAGCTGTGATTATTTCTTTAGCAATGTTCTCAAAATCAGTAATAAAATCAAATTGTAAAGTTGTGAGTATGAATAGGACATTTATTTTCGTCCTAATTTTAACACTTGCAATTTTAATTTTATCAATTTATAAGCCATTATTGAAATCGTGTATTGGGCTTATCGACGTCTTTTTAGTAGTTACACCAATTTTATGTTTAAAGAATTATTTTAAAGTTTTTAACAGGAAAAATTTACATTTTTTATATTACATAATAACTTATTCGTTGTTTACTATTTTTGTGTTGTTTGCTATAATTCATAATTTTGGACTAATTGGCAATAATTTTTTTACAAATAATGCTCTAAAAATTGCTTTTATAACTCATATATTATTTGTGTTTCTAATTAGTATTAATAAATATTTAAATTTAAATTTATTACCGTTTTATAACAATATTAGAAATGATATTTATGAAGAATTACAAACCCAAAATGATGTTTTACAACAACAAAACGCAGAGTTAGAATCTCAAAAAGAAGAGCTTAATACACAACAAGATGTAATTAAAGCGAATAATGTTGAGCTTGGGAAATTAAAAATAGCTATTGGTAAAACTAAAAGTCTGATTTATATATTTAATACAGAAGGTTATTTACTATGGTATAATGCATCATTTAGTAGTTTGTTGGAGAAATCTATAGAAAGATTTCCTGATTTGGATAAAATTAATATTAATATTTGCGATATTAGTTATAATAAAGATGTAAAAAATAAATTAGAGAATTGTGTTTTAAAAAGGCAAAATATTACCTATGAAACAATTTTTAAAAAAGACGGTATTGAAGAATGTTTTCAAACCACATTAAATCCTATTATTGATGAGAATGGTGTTTTCAAAAGCATAATTGCTATTGATACAGATATTACAAAGCTCAAAAAGTATGAGAAAGAAATATCTAAACAGAAACAAGATTTAGAAGAGCAAAAAAATATTGCAGTATTAAGACGAAGTGCCATTGAAACCCAAAAGAAAGAAATTACTGACAGTCTGAAATATGCACAAAGAATTCAAGATGCTATTCTCCCTAATACAAAGAAATTATTTTCAACTTTTGAAGGTTTTGTGATCTTAAAACCAAAAGATATTGTGAGTGGTGATTTTTACTGGTATCAGCACATAAAGGGGAAGCATGTTATTATTGGTGTTGATTGTACAGGGCATGGAGTGCCCGGTGCATTTATGTCTATTGTAGGCACTTATTTATTAAATGATATTATTATACATAATCAAGTTACTGACCCCGCAAAAATTTTAAAATTATTAAATAGGAAGGTGAAGATTGCTTTGAAAGTTGAAGATCCTTCGGTTTATACTAACGATGGTATGGATATGTCTGTTTGTGTTGTTGATAAAGAAAACAATACTTTAGAATATGCCGGTGCTATGCGTCCATTATTTCTTTTTAATGGGAACAAGTTTGTGGAAATTAATGGAGATAAAAAATCTATTAAAAGCGATATTGCTAACCATGATGTTCAATCATTCACTAATCATCTTATTAATATTAACAAAGGAGATGTTTTTTATATTTTTTCGGATGGAATAATAGACCAATTTGGTGGCGAAAGAAATAAAAAATTTTTATCTAAAAGGTTTCAGCAAGTTCTAAAAGATATTTATTTTATGGATATGAAAGAGCAAAAACAAATTATTGTTGATGGTTTTAACGATTGGAAAGGTGAAAACGAACAAGTTGACGATGTGTTTGTTTTAGGGATTAGATATTAAACGTTAAAAAAGAAATAATTTATTCTTTGTAAAAAATTATGTGGAAATAGTTTTTTAATGTGAATCCGACAGGTAAAAATATTGTTTTATAACAATATTAATATACCAATTCTAACTCTCCTTCTTCAAATTTTTTATATTGTTGTGATAAGTAAGCTAATAACTTACTGAATGTCGATACTGCAGAGTTTGTGCCATCAGATATTTTTTCTTTCCTTAGTCTTAAAATTAATAGAGCATATAAGCCATTTAGGCAAATTTCAATATCATTAAATTTTTTGTCGTTTGATTTTTGTTTAAAGGCGTTTATATTGTCAGCTGCCTGCAAATAAAGTTGCTGATATTTGTTGTGTTTGCCAGACATTAATAATGCCGAATGAAATTTATTTAAGTCTGCAACAATATTGTCTATAAATTGAAAATGACCCTTTTCTTTTATTCCTTCTTCAACCATCATGTGAATAAGCCCTGCATACCAATTTTTTATTTCAATAAGTACATTGTCAGGTTGCTTAAATTGAGTTAGAACTTTTTTATCAATAATTTCAAAATTAAAATTACAGGCTCTAATTAAATCTTCAATTTGCCACATATATAAAATATATTCGGCTATGTTGCTTGTCTTTTTTTCTTTAGCTATAATCATTCTTAGTTTAATATTTGGGTGATTAGCAAAATAGATCATATTTATAAAAATATAATTTATTTTGCTAAATTTTTTATTTATATAGGTTTTACCAACTTCCTCCGGCACCACCGCCACCGAAACTGCCACCGCCAAAACCTCCACCAAAACTACCACCGCCCGATGAGAAATCACCAAAACTTCCACTATTTGAACTACCGCCCATCATTCCAAGTAACATCCAAAATGGCAAATTGTGTCCCATAGAGCGATGCCTTCCTGAGCGTCCAAAAATTGTGAAGAAAATTGCGATAAGAATAAATAAAATTGGCAAATGTGAAGATTTTTTTCGTGTAGCTTTATTATATTGTGTGGCTGTAAACTCTCCTTTTGTAAGTGATATTAATGTATTTGTTGCAGCATCTAAGCCTGAATAATATTCACTTCTTTTGAATAAAGGGAGCATGTCGTGTTCTACAATTTTTTTTGCTGTCGCATCAGGAACAACTCCTTCAAGCCCGTAGCCTGGAGCAACAAATACTTGTCCACGTTCTTGTCTTGTCTTAGGTTTAACAAGGATTATAATACCGTTGTCGGAACCTTTTTGCCCAACACCCCATTTTTCGCCAAGTTGGAACGAAAAACTTGCCTTGTCGTAGCCGTTTAAACTTTTTACAGTTACTATTGCTATTTGTGTAGATGTTTCGTTGCTAAATGTTACTAATTTATTCTCTAATGCCTGTTTTTCTCTAACTGTTAATATCTCAGCAAAGTCATTAACTAAGCGAGGAGGATTTGGCTTATCTGGAATATTTTGAGCAAAACTATTAAAGTTAAGCAAAAATAAACCTGCAAGGAATATAATTTTTGATAGTTTCATGTGTCTATTCTTTTATATTGTTTTGTCATTATTTGTCATTTGGCTTCGCCGTCATTCATTGTCATTACGCATTAATTCCTAATTATCTTAATGTGTTTATTTGCCAAATGAAATGTCATCAGACAATTCATTTACATCATTGCTTTGATAAGGGAAATGAGCTTTTAGTTGCTCGCCTGCCATTGTAATACCTTTAGCCAATCCTTCAGAAAATTTTTGTTCTTTAAAGAGATCTAGCATAGTGGTTTTAATGTTTTCCCAAAAGTCAGCTGGAACTTTTTCGTTTATTCCGGCATCACCTAAAATTGCAAATTTTTTATTTTGAATAGCTAGATAAAAAACAACACCATTTCTTAGTTCTGTCTTTTGCATACTAAGTTTTTCAAAAATATAAGCTGCTCGATCGAGTACTTCTCCTTTGCACGATTTTTCGATGTGCACTCTAATTTCACCCGATGTGTTTAGCTCTGCTTGTTTTACTGCAGTTACAATTTCAATTTTTTCTTTTTTTGTAAAAAAATCAGAAGTTCTCATTTTTGTATTTTTAAAATTTTACTTCGGGTGCTTTGTCTGCACCTTTCATTGCCTCAAAATAAGTTTTTTTATCAAAATTAAATATACTTGCATAAATATTTTTTGGAAATTTTCTTATGAAAGTATTGTAATTTTTAGCCGATTGATTAAATTTTCTTCTTTCAACGGCAATGCGGTTTTCTGTTCCCTCTAATTGAGACTGAAGCTCTAAAAAGTTTTGGTTAGCTTTTAAATCAGGATATTTTTCAACTACAACCATAAGTTTCGATAGTGCTGAAGATAAACCTTGCTGTGCTTGTTGAAACTGTTGTATGTTTTGTGCATTTAAATTATCTGCATTAATACTCACTTTTGTTGCTTTTGCTCTGGCTTCAATAACCTGTGTTAAAGTTTCTTTTTCGTGAGAGGCATATCCTTTAACTGTGTTAACTAAGTTTGGGATTAAATCGGCTCGTCGTTGATAAACATTTTCTACATCCGACCATTGTTTGTTAACGCCTTCTTGCAAATCAACCATTGTGTTATATGTATTCTTTGCAGAAGAATAAAAAATTAATAATATTACTACAATAATGCCTAGTATTATCCAACTCTTTCTTTTCATGTTTTCTATTTTTTAAATTAATTTCTTCTATAATAAATAACAATTTTTAATCAAAAATAGTATAAAATTTAGTTAAAAAAAAGGGGATATTCATCCCCTTTTTTAAATATATTTAATTTGCGATTTTATTATTTTGTTGCATTCTCAAGTTTTTTAAGAATTGAGAAAATAAATATGCCTGATAATGTAGCAAATACAACTAATATTCCCCAGAAAACCCATAGTTGAACATCGTTCCAGAAAAATCCTACAAGAGCAACTGCATAATTACCAACAGCAGTAGCAGCTAACCAACCACCTTGCATTAAACCTTTGTATTTTGGAGGAGCAACTTTTGAAACAAATGAAATTCCCATTGGGCTTAAGAATAATTCTGCAATAGTAAGAGTAAGATAAGTTCCAATTAACCAATTAGTGCTAACTAACATATTGTCAGGAGCTCTCATTTCACCTATATCACCAGGAGCATATCCAATAAGACTTAGTGACCCTATTAACATAATGACAAATGCACCTGCAGCAATTAACATACCAATACCAATTTTTTTAGGAGCTGAAGGCTCTTTTCCTTTAAGTCTTAACCAATTAAAGAAACCTACTATTACCGGAGTTAAAGCAACGATAAAGAATGGGTTAAAATGTTGGAACATTTGAGGAGTAAAAACATTAGATTCTGAATAACCGCCTATTCTATAATATGCTAGTATCATAAATGCAGCAGAAGCAATTCCTCCAATTAGTTTTGTTTTACCATCACTTGATTTTTTAAATACAAATATTAAACCTATAACAGATGCAAATATTGATAGTAGACCAAATAAATCGAAAGCTATGTTTGTGAATTTCCCAACATGATCAACAACATAATCTCTAGCAAAAGCCGTCATTGCTGCACCATTTTGGTGGAAAGCCATCCAGAAGAAAATAACTACAAAGAAAACTAGACCTAAAGCAATTAATCTTTCTTTCGTTTGTTCAGGGCTTAGTTCAATAACTTCATTTTTATGCTCTTCACTAGCAGCTTTTTGTTTTTCAGTAATATCAGCTTTTTTATAATATTTTTTAAAGGCCTTAAAAATTACCATTGAAACAACTAAACTAATTGTTGCAACACCAAATGCCCAATGATAAGATTCACTTAATGCATTAATATAATTTGTAGAAAATTCTGTAAGGTTCGAGAAAGGAACCCCTTGTGCAGTTGCTAGTTCTGTAAGCTTTTGTTGAATAGTTATTGATGAACCAGAGATTATATCTCCACCACTTCCATTAAGAAATTTATGAGCTAGGGCAGGTATGTCTGCTTTGTAAAAATATCCAGAACCTTTTAAAATCCAATTGCTTACAGCTCCGGCAGCAGTTGGGGCAAACATGGCTCCAAGATTAATACCCATATAAAAAATATTAAAACCAACATCTCTATTTTTGGAGAATTTTGGGTCATCATACATATTTCCAACCAAAGCCTGTAAATTACCTTTAAAAAATCCTGTACCTAATGAAATGACAGCTAATGCACCAATAACAAGTGCTAAACCACCATCCATCTTTGTCGGAATGGCTAGCATTACGTAGCCCAGAAACATGACGACAAGTCCGATAGTAATAGTTTTTCCATAACCTAAAAATTTATCGGCAACAATACCACCAATTAATGGCATGAAATATACAAAGGCAAGAAAAATTCCAAAATATTGTGAAGCTATTTCGTAATCAAAACCGTATTTGGCTTGTAAAAACAAAACGAAAATAGCCAACATGGTATAGTAGCCAAATCGTTCGCCCATATTGGAGAAGAGGGCGACGAATAGTCCTTTTGGGTGCTCTTTTAACATAATTTAATAATTTAAGTTAATAATTAATTCATATTTTTTTTGAAGTATACAAAGATAAAAAAAAATAAATACCAGAAGTATTTTAAGTTTTTATTTTTGATTAGTTTTTTTTTATTTTAATATTTATTTTTTTGTTTAAAAAAAACAATACTTTTATATTACATTTTTGTTTTTCTTAAAATATTAGGTATGAAAATTTTTAAAACGCAGTTTATTAAATTAATTGATAAATATACTATTGAAAACGAAACAATCTCATCTATTAATTTAATGGAACGAGCAGCAACAAAAGTTGCTGACTGGTTAATTAATAAGTATAGTGTTGAAAAAGAATTTTTTGTTTTTGTCGGCCCAGGTAATAATGGGGGAGATGCTTTGGTTGTTGCCAGATTATTGGCGGTGAATAATTATAAGATAAACGTTTTTATAGTAAAGATAACTGAAAAATTTTCTGATGATTTTAATATTAATTTTAAGAGATTAAAAGAATTATCTGAACAAAATAATCAATTAGTTATTAACACATTAACTCAAGAATCGCAATTGCCAGTTATTAATTCAAGCAATGTTGTTGTTGATGGGATTTTTGGTTCGGGTTTATCTCGACCGCTTGAGAATTTGCCTGCAATTGTTGTAAATTATATTAATAAAGCTGAAGCAGAAGTTGTTGCTATTGATATACCTTCCGGATTATTTGGTGAAGACAATTCTCAAAACAACGAAAAGATTATAAATGCTGATTTTACATTAACTTTTCAATTTCCGAAATTGTCTTTTCTTTTCCCTGAAAATGATAGGTATGTTGGAGAGTGGCATGTTCTTGATATTCGACTGGATAAGAATTTTATTAATAAATCGGAAACAGACTATTTTTATTTTTTAAAAAACGAGCTTAAATTAAAAACTCGTAAAAAATTTGCACATAAAGGGAATTTCGGACATGCATTATTAATTGCAGGTAGTTATGAAAAAACAGGAGCTGCTGTTTTAGCATCAAGAGCTTGTTTGAGATCTGGTGTAGGTCGATTAACGGTACATGTTCCCGAATCAGCTTATGAAATTATGCAAACAGCTGTGCCTGAAGCAATGTTGAATATTGATGAAACAGAAACAAATTATTGTAATAATGAGGAGCTTCATAAATTTAATGCAATAGGTATTGGTCCAGGCATTGGTAAGAAAAAATCAATGAAAATGGCATTAAAAAATTTAATTGAAAATTCTGAAGTGCCAATTATTTTCGATGCTGATGCAATAAATATTCTTGGTGAAAATAAAGAATGGTTAAAGAATATTCCAGCAAACAGCATATTTACACCTCACCCAAAAGAGTTTGAACGATTAGTTGGTAAATCATCCAATAATTTTGAAAGAAATAAAATGCAAGTTGATTTTGCCAAAAAATATAATGCTTACATTGTTTTAAAAGGTGCTAATACTGCTATTGCTTGCCCTGACGGAAAAACATATTTTAACTCAAGCGGCAATCCCGGAATGGCAACCGCCGGAAGTGGTGATGTCTTAACAGGAATTATATTATCTTTGCTGGCTCAAGCTTATTCATCAAAAGATGCTGCATTAATTGGAGTGTTTATTCATGGCTTGGCAGGTGATATTGCTGCCGGCGAAATGAGCCAGGAAGCTTTAATTGCAAGTGATATAATTTATTGCCTTGGTAAAGCGTTTATTAGTTTGAAAGTTGGAAGTTAAAAGTTGTGTTTACTACGAAAAGCTTTCATAGCAGTCATTGCGAGGGCGAAGCTCGAAGTCTTTTTCGGAATGGAATCTAAATTGAAAATATGGATTAAGTTACAAACGTAATCCAGTGCAGTTTTTTTTGTTGGTAATTTCCTGAAAGGAAAAAATATGAATAGCCCACGATTTTAATCGTAGGTATTGATAAAAAAAAGATAAACGCAGTGAGTAGTCTGCTAATTTGAAAATAAATTTTATTCCCCTGCGGAATTAATAAAAGGTTTTGAATAGTATAGATTCTTAAGTTGATTTTTTTATTGATTTTAAGAATTAAGTATATCTATAATAATTTAAATAATGGGGAAAAGTTGAAAATACGGATTAAGTTACAAACTTAATCCAGTGCAGAAAATTTAAATCAGTTCAGTATAAAGTCGAAAGTTAAAAGTTAAAAGTGATGAAAAGAATAATTTATATACTCATAATTGCATTTGTTACAGTTTCTTGTGCTTCGAAAAAAATCGTTAGCCCAAGTTTTAAAGTTGTTAATATTAAAAGTGACACTAGTTTTTCTCAAAATGCTTTGGTTTATGCTTTACCAAGAACCGGGCTCAAAATAAATGTTGAGATAACAAAAACGGAAATTTACAGCGGGCCATATTATGAATATGCAAAAAAATATCTTGGAATTGACAATGGTGTAATCTATTCGGATAATGTTAATTATGATATATCAAATATTGAAATTGATAGCTATTCACAGCCCGATACAAATTGCTTGTTTTTAGTGAAATCACAAAATTGTGATATGGCTAATTTTTTAAACCTTTCGCAAAATGGATTGCTATTATCAATAAATAAAAATGTAGATATTGACAACGATAAACAAGGAACAAATTTTTATTTACAGGATGATGATGACGACTTCTTTTTTATAAATCAATCTATAAAAAGAAATCTCCAAGAAATAAATAAGAAAGAATATAAAATTGTAAAAAATGATAGTTCATCAGTAAAAATACCTTTTACAAGAAAATATACAGTTGTAAAAAGCACAGAATTAAAAGCAGAAGAAGCTGCCAATTTTATTGTTAAAATAAGGAAACGAAAATTCAAATTAATTTCCGGAATGTATGAGAAATTTCCTGATGGAGAAGCTGTTGACCTTATGATTAAGGAGATGGATAAAATCGAAAAAGAATATTTGTCCTTATTTATAGGCAAAACAATTGAAACAAAACAGAAATACACATTAAACTACACGCCTGATGAAAGTATAGAAACAAATCAAAACATATTGTTTTATTTTTCATCAGATAATGGTGCATTTTTTAATAAAAATATTATAAATCGTACCCTTGCCAATAAGCAAATTAGTGGTTATCCCATTATTATTGATGTTGAAAATCTGAATTTTACAAATAAATTAGTTAGTAATTTAGAGAATACGGAATCCCAAACCAATAGCTTCTTTTATCGAATACCCGATTATGCAAATATTCGCATAATAAAAGGAAATAATGTTATTGCCTCAAAAAAAATGTTAATTGCTCAATTTGGTAAATTAGGGTCGCTACCTAAAGATTTAATTAATAAAAGTAAAATTGAATTTTATAAAAATTACGGTTCAATTAAATCGCTTAGTAAATAAAGGTTTTTTTAATAAAAAAAATAAAACATAAAAGTAAGGTATTCCCTTGATAAATAAGTAATTGAATAATAATATTAGTGTTTAGTTCTTTTCTAAATGTTAATTGTTTTTTGAATTAAATATGTTATATCTATATTTGTAGATTTTTATATAAAATATTAAATTGAATAAATTGGAAAATATGAAAGGTTTGAAAATAATTGTTCTTGCTAAGCAAGTCCCTGACACTCGTAATGTTGGTAAAGATGCCATGAAAAGTGATGGTACTATTAACAGAGCAGCATTACCGGCAATTTTTAATCCCGAAGATTTGAATGCTTTAGAGCAAGCCTTGCGATTAAAAGATAAATACAAAGGTTCAACAGTATCTATAGTTACAATGGGACCCGGACGTGCAGCTGATATAGTTCGTGAAGGATTGTTCAGAGGTGCTGACAATGGGTATTTATTAACAGACAGAGCTTTTGCAGGTTCCGATACTTTGGCAACATCTTATGCATTATCTTGTGCTATTAAAAAAATAGAACCTTTTGATATTATTATTTCAGGACGACAAGCTATTGATGGAGACACCGCTCAGGTTGGTCCGCAAGTTGCCGAGAAATTAGATTTACCTCAGGTTACTTATGCAGAAGAAATTATATCTGTTGAAAACAAAATTGTTAATATTAAACGCAGATTAGAAAGAGGTGTTGAAATTGTTTCATCTCCTATGCCCGTTCTTATTACTGTTAACGGTTCTGCAGCAGATTGTAGAGTTCGAAATTCTAAATTATTAATGAAATATAAACATGCAAAGACTGTAAGTGAATTACAAAATGAATCTGATGATTATATTAAACTGCAAAAAGAAAGAACTTACCTCCAAATTAAAGAATGGAATGTGTCTGACGTTAGTGCCGATAAAGAAGCCTTAGGTCTTTCTGGTTCTCCTACTAAAGTAAAACAAATTGACAATGTTGTTTTGCAAGCTAAAGAATCTAAGAAATTAACATCTGACGACAAAGATATTGATTTCTTAATTAAAGAACTTGTTGAAAATCATACTATTGGATAAAATTAGTGTTAAGAATTAGTGGTTCTATATAATTTAGAGTGGAAAATAAATAAAAAAGCCACAGATTCACAGATAAAATTTTTTTATGAAATACTCAGAACAGGAATATCCATTACAAAAAGATTAATTTTGTAATCTGTGAATCTGTGGCAAATTTGATTACCCAAATCAATATAAATGAAGAGAATTATTAATTTTATATTTTAGAAACTTAAATTTATAAAAAAGTGAATAACGTTTTTGTATATTGTGAAATAGAAGATAGTATTGTTGCTGATGTTAGCTTAGAACTTTTAACCAAAGGTCGTGATTTAGCTAATCAACTTAAATGTGATTTAGAAGCAGTAGCAATAGGATATAATTTAAAAGAAATTGGAAAACAAATTTTCCCTTATGGAGTAGACAAACTTCATATTGCTGATGATAAAAGATTAGAGTATTATTTAACTCTTCCTTTTTCATCAATTGTAATTAATTTGTTTAAAAAAGAAAACCCGCAAGTTGCATTGTTTGGAGCAACTAGTGTTGGTAGAGATCTCGGTCCGAGAATTTCTTCAGCTTTGGTTAGTGGACTTACTGCCGATTGTACTGGTCTGGTTGTTGGCGATTATGACGATCCTAAAACTAAAAAGAATTATAAAAATTTATTGTATCAAATTCGTCCTGCATTTGGTGGTAACATTATTGCAACCATTGTTAACCCTGAGCATCGTCCTCAGATGGCAACTGTGCGTGAAGGTGTGATGAAAAAAGAGATTTTTAAACATAATTACTCAGGTTCTGTTGTTAACATTAATGTTGATGATTATTTGAACGATACTGATTTTGCAGTTAAAATTATTGAACGTCATATTGAGGCAAATAAAATTGATATTAAAAAATCATCAATTATTGTTGCTGGTGGTTATGGTGTTGGCTCAAAAGAAAATTTTAAATTATTATTTGAGCTTGCCGATGTTTTGGGAGGTGAAGTAGGTGCTTCACGTGCTGCTGTTGATGCAGGTTATGTTGAGCACGACAGACAAATTGGTCAGACAGGTATTACAGTAAGGCCAAAATTATATATTGCCTGTGGCATTTCAGGACAAATTCAGCATCGTTCAGGAATGGAAGAATCTGCAATAATTATTTCTGTTAATAATGACCCGGAAGCTCCTATTAACAGTATTGCCGATTATGTTATTAATGGCAATGTTGCTGAGGTTTTACCTAAGATGATTAAATATTATAAAATGAATTCAAAATAGTTTTAATAACTAATTTTTAAGAAAATGGCTAATTTCTATTTAGATAATAAAGACATAAAATTTCATTTGTCTCATCCTTTAATGAAAAAAATTATTGCTCTTAAAGAGCGTGATTTTATCGATAAGGAAAAATTTGATTATGCTCCACTTGATGTTGAAGATGCTATAGATAGTTACAATAAAGTACTAGAAATTGTGGGTGATATTTGTGGTAATATTATTGAACCAAATGCAGAATCTGTTGATGCTGAAGGACCTGAAGTTATTAACGATCATGTGAAATATGCTCGCGGAACTCAGGAAAATTATGATGCCTTAGTTAAAGCAGGCATGATTGGAATGTCGTTACCAAGAAAATATGAAGGATTAAATTTCCCAATTGTTCCTTATATTATGGCTGCCGAAATAGTTTCAAGAGCTGATGGTAGTTTTACTAACATCTGGGGATTGCAAGATTGTGCTGAGACAATTCACGAATTTGCTTCAGAGAAAATTAAAGACGAATATTTATATCGTTTTGCTAAATTTGGTGCTACTGCTGCAATGGATTTGACTGAGCCTGATGCAGGTTCTGACCTTCAGGCAGTTCAGCTAAAAGCTTCTTATGATGAGGAAAATGATAAATGGTGTTTGAATGGTGTGAAACGTTTTATTACAAACGGAGACGCTGATATATCATTAGTGCTGGCTCGCTCCGAAGAAGGTACTTCTGATGGTAGAGGTTTATCTCTCTTCCTTTATGACAAACGAAGCGATGCCCTTAAAGTTCGGCGTATTGAACATAAACTCGGTATTATTGGATCTCCAACTTGTGAATTGGTATTTACTAATGCTCCTGCATTATTGATTGGTCAGCGAAAAATGGGACTTATAAAATATGTAATGTCTCTTATGAACGGAGCACGTCTTGGTATTGGTGCTCAAGCTGTTGGTCTTTCCGATGCTGCTTATCGTGAGGCTTATAATTATGCTCAAGAGCGTATGCAATTTGGAAAACCAATTATTAAGTTCCCTGCTGTTTACGAAATGCTCACAAATATGAAAGTTAAACTTCAAGCTGAACGTTCATTATTATATGAGACTGCTCGTTTTGTTGATGTTTATAAAGCATATAATATTTTTGGTGAAGAAAGAAAGTTAGATAAAGAAGAAAGAAACGACCAAAAAAAATATCAACGTCTGGCTGATGTTTATACTCCTTTATTAAAATTAGTTTCGAGTGAGTACAGCAACCAAATAGCTTACGATTCTTTACAAATTCACGGTGGTTCAGGTTTTATGAAAGATTATCCTATTGAGAGAATCTATCGTGATGCTCGTATTACTTCAATTTATGAGGGAACTTCTCAACTTCAAGTTGTGGCAGCTATTAGAGGTGTTACAACCGGCTCTTATTTAAAACAAATAAAAGAATATGAAGCTCAAGAGATTAAACCTGAATTTGATTATTTAAGACGAGAATTAATTGAGATGACCAATGCTTACGAAAAATCGGTTAAGCATGTTCACGATGTAAATGAAAAAGAAAGTGATAATGAGTTTCTCGATTTTCATGCTCGTCGTTTAGTTGAAATGGCAGGAAATATTATTATGGGATATCTTCTTGTTAATGATACTCTAAGAGATAGTGAATATAAAAATTCTGCAGAGATATTTATTAAAAAATCGTATGCAGAAAATAGTGAAAAAGCTGTTTATATTAAAAATTCTAATTTAAAAGATTTGGGTATTTATAAGCAATAATTTTTATAAAAATTATTTGAAATGGCTCAGGAATTTTTTCTTGAGCCATTTTTATTTATATCAGATTAATAAGCCTCGGAAAAGTCAAACATCTTTCGGGTCAAGTAATATTTTTGTGGACTATCTAATAAAAATTAACTTTGTAGAAAAAATAATTAAATAGAATAAAAATGGATATA
>JADFUR010000028.1 GCA_015222055.1 Bacteroidota bacterium
TGTAAAAATCTTTTGAGATTTATTTTCCATTTATATTAGGTTATTAAGTTGACGAAATGTCTCTTGCCATTGCACATAACACTTCAATAAGACACACTAGTGTGTCTTATATTCACTATATATTTAATATATCAAACCCAAAGTTAGAAAAAAAAAAGACAATAAAGATATTAATTGGGATTGTATTTTTTGAAAAGTTGATTTAAGTAATGAAAAAAAAGACAATTGATTGGTGCTGAAAGTTGTGGTAGTTAGATATTTTGACGAGCGGTGGGTAGCGGGTAGGATTATTAACTATAAAAAAAAATGAGATTTTTAGACGATCTGATGATTGATGTTTGATTGTGCGTTATTTATTGCATATATTTTTCAAAATGCTATATTGTTAATTATTTTTCACCTGTGTCAATTTTAGACTTATTTTGTAATTATTTTTATATTTTTTAGGCACAGAGTTGTTTGTTCAAAATTTATTTGTATTTTTGTAACCAATGTGTAAGGTTGTGTAACATGGTTATAAAAGATTATTATTCGCTTTCAGAAGCAGCAGATATTTTAGGTAAAAGTAAGGAAACTCTCAGACGATGGGACAGAGATGGTAAATTAGAAGCTGTACGTGAACCTATTAGTAATTATAGAGTATATAGAAAAGAACAATTAAGTATATTTTCAAATCTTCTTTCAAACGAATTAGAAGATACAACTGACAATTCAGTTACACCTTATGTTGATTATAATGTTTTAGAATTATTTGCCGGAGCAGGTGGACTTGCTCTTGGTTTAGAAAAAGCGGGTTTAAAATGTGTAGCTTTAAATGAAATTGACAAGTGGGCTTGTCAAACATTAAGAAAGAATAGACCAAATTGGAATATTTTAGAAGGAGACGTTAAATCTTTTGATTTTACAAAATACAGAAACAAAGTTGAAGTAGTCACAGGTGGTTTCCCTTGTCAATCATTTAGTTATGCTGGTAAAAGATTAGGCTTTAAAGATGCAAGAGGAACATTGTTTTACGAATTTGCAAGAGTTGTAAAAGAAGTTAATCCTCCAATATGTATAGGCGAAAATGTAAAGGGATTATTATCTCACGACAAAGGCAAAACATTAGAAGGTATGATTTCAATTTTAGATGAAATTGGTTATAAAGTCGCACCAATAAAAATATTAAAAGCAATTAATTACAAAGTTCCTCAAAAACGAGAAAGATTAATATTAGTTGGTATTAGGAAAGATATTGATATTGAATTTAATTACCCTAAACCGCACAATCAAATTTATACTTTATCAGATGCTTTGAAAAAAGGTGCTTTATATGACTGTGATGTTCCTAAATCAAAAGGTTCTGAATATCCACAACATAAAAAAGACGTTTTAGACTTAGTTCCACCAAAAGGTTATTGGAGAGATTTACCATTGGATATTCAAAAAGATTATATGGGCAAAAGTTTTTATCTAAGTGGTGGAAAAACAGGAATGGCAAGACGAATAGGTTGGGACGAACCAAGTCTTACTTTAACTTGTAGTCCTGCACAAAAACAAACAGAGAGATGTCATCCCGATGAAACAAGACCTTTTACTGTTAGAGAATATGCCCGTATTCAAACTTTTCCTGACAATTGGAAATTTTTTGGCTCTATTTCTCAACAATATAAACAAATTGGTAATGCTGTTCCTTGTAATTTAGGACAAGAGGTTGGGTATTCTATTGTTAAATTTTTAAATACTTACTCAAAGCAAAATCAGGATAATTTATCTTCAATTTCTTTGGCTAAAACATCAATTGTTTCTTCCAATATTTTTGTTCCATCAACTTCAATAGCAACTTCACCTAAGGTATTGATTAAATCTAAATAGAATCCTTTATTTCCTGTAAGTCGATACCAGAATTCTTGACCAATTATAACAGGATATTTTTCCTTAATTTTTTTATAATGAGAACTAAGTTCTGATTCTTCACCATATAAAACACCAATAACCATATCATTAACCCCAATGATAAGATTGTTGGTTCTAGCTAAATTTATGATTGCTTTAAAATGGCCATAAACAGTTTCTACATCGTCTTTGTTAATTGTATTTGGTCCTGATTTTAATTGGCAATATTTTTTTCTTCCATCTATTGCATCAATATATTCGATATCTATTCCAGAAGTAGTTGAACCATAACCGTCAAAAAGTTTACTTATTAATTTTTGAATCTTCATGCCGAAAGACGTGGTAATTGAAGAGCCTAAAACCCTAGGCAAAACAAGAGCTTCGGCTATACTTCTCGGTTTTGAATTCCCTTTTAAAAAATTAGCTAGATATTTATATAAGAATGGATTTACATTATATTCAGAAAGTTTACTAGCCCTTTTACATCCTTCAATTATATGAGCTTCAACTATTTCATTTCTGAAAAAATCTTTCGCTTTGTTTAATATTATTTCTTGTTCTTTTTTATTCATTTTTCAAAAGTAAGAAATCAGATTGAGATTTTTATAAAAACACTTAATTTTATAATTAGCAAATCATTCTTTCTAATTTATGCCAACACCTAAATAAAACACCCTAGAATGTCTTATCTCCACTATATATTTAATAGTGAAACCCAAAGTTATCAAAAAAAGACAATAAAGATATTAATTGGGATTGTATTTTTTTGGAAATTAATTATTGTTCACAAAAAATTATTGAAAATTTGCAGGTAAAGCAGGTGGTAAATCAACAATACTTCTCCTTAATAACCACAAAATTTATTAAAACATTAAGTTCTTAAATAAAATTAATAACTTTGTCGCAAAACAATTATAAACCAAACAAATTTATAAAAGATGCTTAGCACATTACCTTATATTAAAAATTTAGATTCTAATAATTTTTTTCTTTTAGCCGGTCCTTGTGTTGTTGAGGGTGAAGAAATAGTTTTTGAAACAGCTCAAAGAATTAAAGAGATAGCCGACAGATTAAAAATTCCGTTTATTTTTAAGGCATCTTACCGTAAAGCTAATCGTTCGCGCTTAGATTCTTTTGCAGGCATTGGCGACGAAAAAGCATTAAACATCTTAAAAAATGTAAAAGAAAAACTGCACGTTCCTATAGTTACCGATATTCACACCGAAGAGGAAGCCGCATTGGCAGCACAATATGTTGATATTTTACAAATACCGGCTTTTTTGTGTCGTCAAACAAATTTGCTTGTTGCAGCAGCCAAAACAGGTAAAATAATAAACATAAAAAAAGGTCAGTTTCTTTCACCTTCTGCAATGAAATTTGCCGCAGACAAGGTTGTTCAGTCAGGAAACAACAAAGTAATGTTTACCGACAGAGGCACAATGTTTGGTTATCAAGATTTAATTATTGATTACAGAGGAATACCGGAGATGCAAGAGATTGGTTATCCTGTTATTCTCGATATTACTCACTCGTTGCAGCAGCCAAATCAAAGCTCAGGTGTAACAGGTGGCAAACCCGAATTAATAGAGACAATTGCTAAAGCTGGTATTGCAGTTGGAGTAGATGGTATTTTTATTGAGACACATCCAAATCCTGCAAAAGCAAAATCTGACGGAGCCAATATGCTTAATTTAAATTATCTTGAAGATTTATTAACAAAACTTGTAAAAATTAGACAAACAGTGGTTAATTTATAACTTAAATTTGATTTGATAACTAGCACAAGCGTCCTCGCTTGTGCTTATGTAAAACAAAAAAGTAAAAGGTACAAGCGAAGACGCTTGCACCTTTTAAAATATTTTTTGAATAATATCCTCAGATTGTCAAATTAATATTTCGATTGTGTTTCGTGGTAAGTAGTGTCAATATTTAAATATTTCGATAGCAGTTTAACACCAATATAAAAAGGAATAGTGTCAATCAAAGCAGTAACCATTTTATAAATATAGTTTGATAAGATAAGTATTCTTAGGTGATGAAAAACTGTTTGTCCTTCAGGAATATGTATTGCTTTTGCATAATAATAAGTTATTAAAATTACAGCCAGAGAATCGACCATTTGACTTGTTAAAGTTGATCCGTTATTTCTGAGCCATAATTTTTTACCTTTAGTCAACCGTCGTAACATATGAAAGATTTGCACATCAACAAATTGAGCCGTAAGATAAGCTACCATAGAAGCACCCACAGCACCAAAAGTTAATCGTTGAATTTCGTAAAAAACTCTGTTATGGTCGCTCAAAGGAGGAAGTCCTGTGCTGGGAACAATAGTTGATTGAGGAGGCAGAAAGCCACCTATCCATAAAATAAAGATAACCCAAATATTTAAAAATAAGCCGACCCATACAACGGTATTTGCTCTTCTTTTGCCGTATAGCTCACTAATAAAATCTGTGCATAAAAAAGTTATTGGGTAAGGTAAAACACCTATAAATACAAAAAAAGGAACTTTAAAATTGAAGATTGTAAAAGAAAGGTCAATGAGTTTAGTCAGCCCAAGAATATTAAGCATTGTTAAAGACCCTAAGAAAAATCCCGTTAAAATTAGAAAAACAAATTCTCTTCTTCTTGAATAAATATCATCTGAGCCTTTAAACATATTTTTTTTGACTATATTAATTATCAAATATATTTAATTTTTAGTTAAAATAAAATTTTTTAAAAATTTTATTTATTTATATATTGCATGAAATTTACAGAAACTCAGAAAATTATAACATGAGCATATCTTTTTATAAGGCATTAAACATTGAAAAAAATGAAGCTAAATCTGTATCTCTATTAATAACACAATCTGTCTTTCTGGGAATTTTTTACGGCTCTTTTGAAGTTGTAGCTAACACCTTGTTTTTAAAGACTTTCGATTCTTCACTTATTCCAAATGCCTATTTAATTTCCGGAATTATTGGAATTATTATGACATCAATTTTTTCAGAGTTCCAAAAAAAGATTAATTTTTCTAAACTTACTCTATTAAATCTGTTCACAATATCGGCAATCACAGTTTTATTATTTTTTGGTTTTGACTTTGTTAGCACTAAGCTTGTCGTTTTTGTTATATTTTTAATGTTAGGACCCCTAAATATTGTTGCACTTCTAGGTTTTTGGGGAACTGTAAGTAGAATTTTCACCCTTCGTCAGGGGAAACGAATTTACGGAATAATTGACATGGGTCAGATAATAGGAGTTATTGCTATCAGTTATTCTATTCCAATAATTTTAAATTATTTACACGGCACTAAAAGCATATTATTGATTAGTGCAATAAGCATTATTATTGCTTTTTTCTTTCAATTTATTATTCAAGGTTTTTTCAATTTGAATGTAGCACAAGAAGAGGAAAAAGAACTTGAAGAAAAAGGAGAAAAAAAGAGTGTCGGCTTTTTTAAATTATTAAAAGATAAGTATATCTTATTAATGTCACTATTTGTAATCTTTTCGATGATTGTGGCATTTTTTGTTCAATATTCTTTTCTTGTAGTAACAAATTTTAAATATCCTGAAGAAGCAGACTTAGCAAAATATCTTGGAGTATTTACGGGTACAATGATGATTTTTTCAATCATTATTAAATTATTTGTTTATAGCAAGTTAATGAAAACTTATGGCTTAAAGGTTTGTTTGTTAATACTTCCTGTATTAATGCTTCTTTTAACAATTCTCGCTTCTGTATCTGGTTACTATTTTGGCTTTATGGCAGCTTCAGGAGGATTTATATTATTTTTCTTACTTATTTCTTTAAGTAAATTATTTTCAAAATCTATTAAAGATTCGATAGAATTTCCTGCATTTAAATTGCTTTACCAGTCTTTAGATAAAAACATAAGGTTTAATGTGCAATCCCGTGTTGATGGTACTGTTAATGAGTTCTCTGCCTTGTTTTCGGGATTGTTATTATCTGCTTTAGGTTTGTTGAGTTTTTTTAAAATAATTCATTTCTCATACACATTAATTATTATTCTTGTTATTTGGATTTTTGTTGCTTTTCAGCTATATAAACAATACCGTAAATCTCTAGAAAAATCATTAACGATTTCTAAAACAGATGATACCGTTGAAGAGAATGAAGAAAAAACTGTGTTAGATAAAATTATTGAAAAAATTAATAATGCCGATAATAATGAATTAGAAAATATAACAGAATCTGTTAATATTATTAATCCAATTTTGTACGAAACAATGCTCACTAATTTGCTAGAGCATCAATCGGAAGAATTAAAGGTCTTTTCTATAAATAAAATTAGGGAAAAAAATATATTGTCAGCGTATGATCGTTTAAAAAAATATATTAAAAAAGAGAAAAATATTAAGATTAAAGATTTGCTAATTGATCTTGAGCAAAGATTTTCTAATCTTCTTAAGAAATATTCGTCTTTAGATTCTTTATCGACATTAATTAAATCGAATAAGACGATTAATAAGGTATTAGCTGCAAAAATTATAGCTGTATCATATAAAGAGGAATATCGTCCATTATTAATTTTATTGTTAAAAAATAACGAGATTTCAGTAAAAAGTGAAGCAATAAAAACTTGTGGTATTGTTAAGGATGAAGAGTTAATTCCATTGCTTGTTGATTTATTTCCTTTGCCAGATTATCACAGATATGTTTATGCTTCGGTATATAACTATGGGGGAGTATCGGTTGATTACCTTGAGCAAATTTTTAATAAATCGAATATTGAGAATAACATATTAATTGACCTTATAAAACTCTATGGTTATTTTGGAGGTGAAAAAATTAAAGTGCTCTTATTAAATAAATTAGATAATACAAATAACGAAATATTGCGTCAAACAGTTAACTCGTTAAACTTGTGTAATTTTCAAGCCGATGAGCATAGCGAGCATAAAATTAATAATATTATTGAATTAAATATTCGCATTATTGCCTGGAATTTGGCAGCAATAACAAGTCTTAAAGATAATAACGATACCAATGAATTGAAGAATGCTCTACAAGAAGAATTGAAAAATAATTACAAAACTCTTTTTAATTTACTCTCACTCGCATACGATGCTAAATCGGTTTTACATGTGAAAGAAAATTTAGAAAGCGGTACAAATGAAGGAATTGGTTTTGCCCTTGAGTTATTAGACCTGTTTGTTGCCGATGAACTAAAACCAACATTATTTCCTGTACTTGATGATATTACAAATATTGAAAAAATAAAAAAACTTCAGAATTTTTTTCCTGTAAATATTTTAACAACCGAAGAATTATTAACAGCAATAATTAATAGAGACCCAAATTATATTCATCGTTGGACAAAAGCTTGTGCCATAAAAAACTTTTTTAAATTTGAAAACTTTAAACTTAGTGACGACTTAATAGCACAGCTTTTTAATTCCGACATGCTTTTATGTGAAACTTCGGCTCAGTTAATATATAGTAAAGATAAAGATGCCTATAATAATTGTATTAGCAGAGTTGATGTGAATATAAAAAAACGACTTAAAGAGATTATTGAATATGATAATAATGGAGAATTTGTTATGCTTTATGATAAAATTTTAAGCTTGAAACAAATGAAACAATTTGATGATTTTTCTTCTGAGCTTCTTTCCAAAGTAGTTGAAAATATTAGCGAAAAGCATTTGAAAAAAGGAGCCACAATAAATATAGCACCAAATGATTTGAACATTATTGTTAAAGGAAAAATTGTTTTGAACAATACCCAACAAGAGTTTATTGACAATACAATAATTTGGAATAATTATTCCATCGATAAAGAAAATGAATATACAGTTAAAGAAGATTCTTTGCTGTTCCAAATAGAGAGTAATAAAATTAAAGAACTAATTTTTAATAATAACGAAATTATCACATCATTTTTAAATTTATAGTTTAGAATTATTTTAATAAAAAAATTATGTTTAAAAAATCAACAACAATTTTTCGACAATTAATAATAAATGTAGTATTACCTGCTGTTGTAGCATTGCTTATACTAGGTATTCTTAATTATCAAAACACAAAAAAGATTCTTGTAGAATCTAGTGAAGCTAAAAATCATATAATATCTGACGAGATAATGAAAGTTCTTGAATTTCAAGATGTTGCACTTGATGTTTTAGAACAAAATTTAGATAAAAAAATTGAAGGTTACAGCAATTCTGTTGTTAATAAATATCTTTATAACACAAAAAATATTAAAAAAGTCGATCTTTATAAAGTGAGAAAAGAAATCGGCATGAACCCTAAGTTATGTGATATTTATGTAATTAATAATGAGGGTATTGTGATTAATACTACTTATAAAAAAGACAAGAATCTTAATTTTTTTAGTTTTGGTGAAGAACATAAAAATATGCTTTTGGGTATTTTAAAAAATAAAAAATTTAAAAGCGAAAGATTTGCTATAGAAGCATCTACACGCCGATTAAGAAAATATACCTATCAAGCTACTAATGATGGCAATTACATTATTGAAATTGGTATGTATTCACAAAAAGCTGATGAGATAATTAATTTCATAAGAAATACCTTGAAAGATATTGCTAAAAAACAAGCAAGCATTAATGCCGTTGATTTGTTTATTGGTGCAGCCATACCTTTTTCATTAGATATAAGCACTAAGATTAAAGAAACACATAAAAAAATATTATATGAGGCTTTTCAAAATAAAGACACAATTACTTTAGTTGAAAAAGAAAACGGTTTCACAATAAGCCATGAGTATATTTATATGTATAGAAAGAATACAGAATTATATAAAAATGCTGTAATTAGAATCGTTTCTGATAAAACAACAGAAATTAAACGCTTACGAAACGAACTAATTAAATTTTTCATAATATTTGGATTAACTTTATGTGTAGTAATATTATTAATCTATAATAAAACCCGTGTTATTACCGATCCTATAAAACATCTGGTAACTAATGTAAATAGAATAACCGACGGCCATCTTAACGAAAGGGCAGAGGTTATAGGTAATAACGAAATTACTACTTTGTCGCAAAAGTTCAATATGATGATTTCTGAATTAGAAAGTTATTACTATGAATTGGAAGAAAAAGTAAGAGTACGAACAGCTAAAATATCTAAACAAAAAGAACAGATTGAAGAACAAAATAAACATATTACAGATAGTATTAGATATGCAAAAAGAATTCAAAATGCTATTCTACCTCCTGACAAATATATCGAAAATATAATGCCAAACTCATTTATTTTATACAGACCAAAGGATATTGTAAGTGGTGATTTTTATTGGATTAACGACCTTGATGGTAAAATTGTTGTTGCCGCAGTAGATTGTACCGGACACGGAGTGCCGGGAGCATTTATGTCAATTGTAGGAAGCAATCAGTTGAATCATGCTGTAAATGTAGTAAATGCACGAACTCCATCAGATATTTTAGATGCTTTAAATGAGGGTGTTACCGATACCTTGAGAGAAAAAGGAGATTCCTCAATAAGAGATGGGATGGATATTGCTATGTGCTCAATAGATTATAAAAATAATAAAGTACAGTATGCTGGTGCATATAATCCGCTGTATTTGATACGCGATAATGAATTAATTCAATATAAAGCCGATAAGTTTCCAATTGGGCAAAGTGGCGTTGATGAGTTTAAGAAATATACTAATAATGAAGTTGATGTTAAAAAGGGAGATACTTTATACATTTTTTCTGATGGTTATGCAGACCAGTTTGGCGGTCCTAAAGGGAAAAAATTTATGTATAAAGCCTTTAGAAATCTCTTGATAGAAATTAGCAATGAGCCAATTGATAAACAAGAAGAAATTCTTAATAAAACGATTAATGATTGGAAAGGAGATCTTGAACAGATTGATGATATAATAGTAATTGGAATTAAAATCTAAGAAAGAATATCTTATACTAGCGGTTTTCATAATTTGAAAAGCTTAGTTAGTAAAGACATTTTTTTTCAGATAAAATATATAAAAATAATGATGAAATTTGACAATGATATTTTTATAAGTCTATCAGAGGAAGATATATCTTCTGATAAAAATAATTTGTTGGTAAATAATATTTGCCATTATTTACCACTTATTTTGGAGCAATCGTCAAACAAGAAACCAAATATTCTAAATAGCTCTGAGCTTAATAAATCAAAAAAAGATAAGTTAGATATATTTTCAAAAACATTGCTATTCGTTATTGTTTTAACCGAGAACTACCTTAAAACAGAAAAATGTATTAACGAGTTAGACTTGATTCTAGAAACGTTAAAACAACAAAGTTTACGACAAGAAAACAGAATTTTTAAAATTATTGATAGTAAAAAAACAATAGAAAATCAACCAAAACTGTTACAACATTTTATTAATTATCGTTTTTTTGAGCTTGATAAAGAGGCAGGACGAATTATTGATTTTAATTCATTACAAGGTAACTTTTTAGAGAAAGCTCTCTGGTTAAAATTAATTGACTTAACTTATGATATTCAAAACTCTATTATTATGGAAAAAAATCAAGATATAGAGTTGCTAGATGCAAGAAAAACAATATATTTATCAAAATCAAGTTCCGACCAACTTGAAAATTACAATAGATTAAAAAGAGAATTTCTTCATCATAAACTAAATGTTATTCCCCGTTCTTATTTATCAAGCGACCCTGAGAAATTAAAACCTGAAATATTAAATAATTTAAAACATTCGCTCTTATCTATTCATATTATTGGTGGCGATTACGGCGATTTACTCGATAATTCAGAAGAATCGATTATGACTCTTCAGAATAAAATTGCTGCCAAATTTTATGAAGAAATAAGCTCGGAAAACCCTCATTTTTCTCGCATTATTTGGATGCCTCAAAAAATTGAATTTAAAAGTAAAAAGCAGGAATTGTATGTAAATCAACTCATACAAAATATTAATGCCGTAAAAGGTGCCGAAATTGTTCAAACGCCTATTGAAGTGTTAAAACAAATTGTTTTAACAAAAACCGAACAAATAAATACCCAAAACAATAATGATTTAATTGAAGAAAAAGCAAATGATGATATTAGAATTTATATAATAAACGATAAAAAAGATGAAGATAAAGTAGATGATATTATTAAGTATTTTGAAAATAATAATATTAAAATATTAGCATCTTCATATACAGGCAAACAGATTGATATACTTAATAAACACAGAGAAAATTTAGTAAAATGTGATGCTGTATTTATTTATTCAAATAACAACTTACAATGGATTAAAAGTAAGATAAAAGATATAAAAAAATCACCGGGCTTTGGTCGAGATAAAGCTTTTATGGCTAAAGTTTTTTATTCTGATATAGAATGTAATGACAGTACTTTATTTGATGACGATTTCGTGATTTTTGATAAACAAAAACAGTTTAATCCTGATCGTTTATCTTCTGTTTTAACTAAACTAAAAAAACAAAATGGATAAATCAATATCATCAAAAAATAATAAAAAAACTTATTTTAATCCATTTCCCGGGTTAAGACCATTTAACATTAATGAAAGTCATTTGTTTTTTGGTCGTGACGGGCAAAGCGACGAGATATTACAAAAATTATCCGACAATAGATTTATTGCTGTTATAGGTGCCTCAGGAAGTGGAAAATCATCTCTTATTTATTGTGGTGTAATACCAATTCTTTATGGTGGATTTATTACCGATGCTGGCTCAAAATGGAAAATTATTAAATCTAAACCAGGTAATTCTCCTGTTAATAATCTTTCCGATTCAATTATTGATTCTTTCAAGCTTAGCTCAGACGCCGAATCTTCTGACAAAAAAAATATTATTTCATCTTTTTTAAACTCAAGCTCTTTAGGTCTTGTTGAGGCTATTAAACAATTTAAAAGCGAAAAAGATGAAAATGTACTTCTTATTATCGACCAATTTGAAGAACTTTTTAGATTTAAGAAAAATACAAATAACTTAAATTCAATTAACGAATCAATTGCTTTTGTAAATCTTTTAATTGAAGCAATAAATCAAACCGCTGTTCCTATTTACGTGGTTATTACCATGCGATCTGACTTTATTGGTGAATGTTCTCAGTTTCAGACTTTTACCAAGCTCATTAATCAAAGTAATTATTTGGTTCCCCAGATGACCCGTAACGATCTTCGTCAAGCAATATTAGGACCAATTGCCGTTGGTGGTGCACAAATAACTCCTTTTTTAGAGCAACAATTATTAAATGATATTGGCGATAATCCCGATCAACTTCCTATTCTCCAGCATTCACTTATGAGAACTTGGGATTATTGGTTGAAAAATCATGACAATAATTCTTCTATTAATATTGAAGATTATAACTCTATAGGGAGAATGGAAAAAGCATTGTCTCTTCACGCAAATGAAGCATTTGATGAACTAAATCATAATCAACAAATTATTTGCCAGAATTTATTTAAAACTTTAACAGAGAAGGGCTCAGATAACAGAGGTGTAAGACGGCCTTCGAGTGCTAAAGAAATAGCTGCAATTACAAATTCTTCTGTAGAAGATACAATTGCTGTGATTGATAATTTTAGAGGTCGTGGCAGGTCTTTTATTTATCCTTCTATTGAGTATCCAATTAACGAAAATTCTATTATTGATATTTCTCACGAGAGTTTAATGAGAATTTGGGATAAATTAACAAATTGGGTAAAAGAAGAGAATGACTCAATACAAATGTATAGCAGACTTTCTGACGCTGCAGCAAAATATCAAGAAGGAAAAACCGGTTTATGGCGACCACCTGATTTGCAATTAGCTATAAACTGGAAAGAAAAGCAAAAACCTACTCTTGCTTGGGCTCAAAAATACAACCCTGCTTTCGAAAGAACCATGGTTTATCTTCAAACAAGTAAAAAAGATTATGATGCCGAGGAAGAGAATAAAATAAAATTACAAAAAAGACAACTTCGCCGTACTCGTGTTTTTGCATTAGTGCTTGGTATTGCTTCAATCATATCTCTAGGTTTTATGCTTTATTCGGTTGTGATGAAACAAGAATCTGATAAGAATAGAGTTCTTGCCGAGAAACAAACTGTTTTAGCTAATCAAAATTTTAAAAAAGCGGAAGAACAAACTGCTATTGCTAAGGTAAAAGAAAAAGAAGCTCTAGAACAAAAGGCTATTGCCCAGCAAAAAGAAAAAGAGGCCGCAAGAAGTGCAAAATATGCTTTATACCAAAAAGAAATAGCAAAGAAGGAATCCATTGAAGCTGATAAACAGAGAAAACTTGCCCTTGAAAGTGAGAAAGTTGCTCTTAAACAAAAAGCAATTGCTGAAGAAGCAAGTGAAAAAGCTTTCTCTCTTCGTATGTTATCTATTTCTCAGTCAATGTCGGTTAAATCAGCCCAAATTGATAACGATAATAACCTTAAAGCTCTTGTCGCTTACAAAGCTTACTTGTTAAACAAAAAATATAAAGGCATTGAGCAAAATCCCGATGTTTATAATGGACTGTATTTGGCTTCTAAGGCATTCGGTTTAAACAATAATGATGTTTTTAATGAACATAATAATCCAGTAAAAGGTCTTGTTTTTAATAATGTCGAAAATGTTTTGTATAGCACGTCAAGTGATGGGAAAATTATTGCCTATGAAAAAACCGACACCTCAAATTTTATTTTAGTTAATCAAAATGATGCAATAAATCGTAGTCTGGCAATTAGTCACGATGGAAAAACTCTTGCCTGCGGGACTAATGATGCAAAAATTCAATTATTTAACATAACAAATAAAAATGATACGAATTTTGTTGTTATAAAAAATCATAAAGGAGCTGTTTTGTCATTGTTTTTATCAAATGATAATAATTCACTTGTTTCGTCGAGTACTGACAAATCTGTAACTATAACTAATTTATCGACCAAAAAAAATATTATTATTGCTAACGATGTAATGGTTAAGGGGCTTACTTGTAGCGATACAGAGAAATCAATAGCAGGATTTACAAATAAAGGGGAATTAATTATTTGGGATAAAATTAAAAATTATTCATATGAAAAATTTGTTGCTGTTACAAATAAAGATAATACGGTATCTCTTGTTAATATTTTAGATTCTGCAAACTTAAAAAATAAGCTTTCTCACGATATTTTAAATGTTGTAAGGTATAATAAAAACGGAACAAAATTGGCAATGGGTGATATCAAAGGGAAAGTGTTTTTGCTTGATGTAGCTTCTAATAAAATTATAGTTTTACAAGGACAAAATGCACGTATTAACGATATTCAGTTTAGCCCCGATAATAAATTTATTGCTGCGGCAAGTTCTGACGGAACAACTCAATTATGGGAAATGGAAAGCATTAATAACCAGCCAATTGTGTTAAAAGATAATGATGCGTGGATATTGAAAATTGATTTCACTAATGATTCAAAATATTTATACACAGCTTACTCTGACGGATTAATTCAAAAATGGGCTACAAAACCAGTTATTATTGCTGATGATATTGGGTCTAAAATTGAACGAAATATGACACATAATGAATGGAATAAATTTGTAGGTGCTGATATTGAGTATAAAAAAATTAAATTAGATTTACCTTAAAATATAAAAATATGAAGCTCTTTTTTAAAAATATTATTCTCTTAATATCTTTTTTGTTATTAAGTGCTAATATAAGTGCTCAAGATGACTGTGCCTTAAATTTAAAAGAAGCACAAAAGTTATATACGCAAGGAATTATTGAGGAAATACCTGCTTTACTAAATCCATGCTTAGAGCAAGGCTTTAATACTGAAGATAAAATTCAGGCATATAAACTTCTTATTTTAACTTATTTGTTTGATGATAATAAAGAATTGGCAGAAGAAACAATGCTGAAATTTTTAAAAACAAACCCTGAATATAAACTTAATCCGGCTATTGATCCTGCTGAATTCATTTTTCTTTTTAATTCATATAATACAAAACCAATTTTTGAACTAGGTGTTACTGCAGGTTTAAATTATTCATTTCCTTTTATTACCAAATTATTTGGACCGGGAAATGTTGCCACTGATGTAAGTAAATATAAGTCTTCGGGAATGGGTGTGCAGTTCGGACCAAAATTTATTTGCCATATTTCCGATAAATATGATATTGGAACACAAGTTGTTTATTCGCAGAAAAAATTTGAATTAACAAGTGCTTTATCCGATTTTTCGAAAACTTCACTTATCGAAACCCAAAAATTAATACACATTCCTGTTGTGGCTTATTATAAATTTGAGCTCACCGAAAAAATTAAACCTTATGTCCTGTCAGGACTTGCTTACTCTTATCTTTTTGATGCTTCGTATAAGCCAGTGAGACAATATACTGACAATTCAAGTAATGACGTGTCTGGTTCTGATTTCTCATTAAAAGACTTTAGACGAAAAAATAATGTGTCTATTATTGTAGGTGCAGGTGCTCGATACAAAATCCCTCACGGGAATATATTTTTCAATATAAAATATAGTCTTGATTTGTTAAATCAGGTGAATGTTGACAATCGTTTGTCAGATTTTGATTTTATCTCAAGATATTATTCTTACGATAGTAATTTTAATATTAATAACTTAACCATTTCTGTTGGTTATCTTTATTCAATATTTAATCACAAAAAAATTAAATAATGAAACGAATTTTACCATTAATAATTCTTACAATCATATTTTTTGTAAGTGCCTGCAATAAAACGAATTTAAAACCCGAGCAGAAAGATTTTTTTATAAAACTTTTCGGTAGCTCAAGTCTTGATTATGGTGTTGATGTGAAACAAACCGACGATGGTTATATTTTGCTATCAACAACAACAACAATCGCTGACCAAGGAACCGATATAGTGCTTATTAAAACAAATGAATATGGTAATGAACAATGGTCAATTACTTATGGTGATACTTTAAACGATTATGCAAACAGCGTTGTGGTTAATGCCGATGGTTCATATACTTTACTGGGAACTAAAACTGTTGATAATAATTCAATGTATGAAGATTTGTTTATTGCTAAAGTAAGCAATAACGGAGATAAACAATGGGAGAAGCAAATTAGCATAACTAATAAACAGTCGGGGAAATGCATTAAACAAACAAGCGATGGCGGATATATTATAGTTGGTAGCACAACAGCAAATAATAACACTGATGTTTATCTTATTAGAACAGACCAGACAGGAGATACTTTATGGACAAAAAATTTTGGAGGTATTTATGACGATATAGCTAATGATGTTTTACAAAAAAGTGATGACGGTTTTGTTATTATTGGAAGCACAAAAAGTTTTCCAACATTATCTCAAAATAATAATGTAATTGTTATTGAGACTAATGCAAATGGTATTATTAGTAATGCTCCTCAATATTCACAATTGCAGGGAGCAGAAGGACAAAATATTAAGGCACTGCCAGATGGTTCAGGATATATGTTAACCGGAACAATTCTAAATGGAAAAAATGGTAAAAGAGATGTTTTCCTTGCAAAAATTAGTAGTAACATTTCTAATTTTGAGTGGAAAAAAGAATTTGGAGGTTCTGCCGATGATATTGGTAATGCATTGCAAATTACAAATGATAACGAAATCGCAATTATTGGTACAACACAAAGCTATAATGACGGTTCAAAAGACATGTATTTTATTAAAACCGATAACTCAGGAAATGAGATTATTACACAAACTTTTGGTGGAGTCGGTATTGAAGAAGGAAACAATATTTTTAACACATCAAATGATGGTTTTATAATTATTGGTTCAAGTGAAGTGGAAGGTAATAAAATGATTTGTCTTGTTAAAACAGATGAACTCGGCAATTTGAATTAGTTTTAAAATATAACAATAATAAATAAAATAGCTCTTTCGGATTTGTAATCCGAAAGATTTGTTTTCAGAGTGAGTTCTAAAAATGGTGCAAGCGTCTTCGCTTGTACATTAATTTATTTGGATCATTCTTTTTAATAAAAGCACAAGCGAGGACGCTTGAGCTATTCGGGAAAAAGTCATCATAGACGTCATTGCGAGGGCGAAGCCCAAAGCAATCTGTTTATAATTACCAACTTGCTCTTTCGGATTTGTAATCCGAAAGACGAAAGATTTTAATAATTTATTAATCAATATATTAATAAAGTTTGTCAAAATATATTTTAGCAGAATAAATTACTTCGTAACTTATGGAGTTTATCTAAATATAGCCATCATGAAAAAAATAATTATATTATCAATATCAGTATTATTTATTTTTATAAATAATTTATATTCTCAAGAAGTTACAATTGACCAAGAAGGAACTGTTACTTCCTGTGTCGATACTCTTTACGATTCTGGTGGTTCTTCCGGAGACTATGGAAATGGCGAAGATTTTACAATAACAATTAGCCCTACAAATGCTTCTTTTCTTTCTATTTCTTTTATTAGTTTTAACATTGAAAATCACGATCATCTTTATGTTTATGACGGAGACAATACAATTACAACTCCAATATATGATATAACAAATACATCTGTATTACCTGTGGATTGGACTTCAAGCGGATCAAGTGTTACTTTGAAATTTACATCAAGTATAGCAATTGTTGGAACTGGTTTCTCAATGGCATGGCAAGGTCATACACAAGTATCCACTACTATCACTACAACTACCGATGTTAGTTGTAACGGCAACTACGATGGTGAAATTAATTTAGATGTAAGTGGAACAACACCAATATCTTATGAATGGACAGGTCCCGATTCTTATTCATCAACTTCACAAAATTTAAATACACTAAAGGGGGGTGAATATTATGTAACAGCAACTGATGTTAACGGATGTTTTGTTGATACCAGCTTTATTATTAACGAAGAACCTGCATTAACGCTAAGTTTAGTTAAATCCGATATAAGCTGTAATGGTGAAAAAGATGGATCAATAACTGCAACTCCCGGCGGAGGAACTGGATCATATACATATTCGTGGGAAAAAGGCGGTACTCCATTCGAAACAGATATCCCCACAATAAGTAATTTATATTCTGCTACTTACACAGTAACAGTTACTGACGATAATTCATGTACAATTGTTGATGGTGTTACAATAAACGAACCTGATGCAATAGCAGTATTTAATGTTACAGGTACAAATGCATATTGTGCAGGTTCGTCAGGAATTACAGTGCGTCTTTCGGGCTCCGAAACAGGAGTTAATTATCAGTTGAAAAAAGGAGGAGTTGATGAAGGAGCTCTTGTTGTAGGAACAGGCAATCCACTTTCGTGGGAAGAAAAAGCTGAAGGAGAATATACCGTTGAAGCAACAAATGCCACAACATCATGCCCACAGACAATGACTGGCAGTGCGGTTGTAACAGAAAACTCCTTGCCAACAGCATTTAATGTTACAGGCACAGGTGCATATTGTGCAGGTTCTACAGTAACAGTTGGTCTTGATGACTCTGAAACAGGCGCTAAGTACCAACTTTTAAAAGATGGTTCAAATGATGGTGCCTCTCGTGCAGGAGCAGATGGCTCTTCTCTATCATGGGATAATAAAACAGAAGGTACATATACAATAGAAGCAACAGATACAACTAATACAACATTATGTACTCAAACAATGACTGGCAGTGCAATTGTAACAGAAAATTCTTTACCTACAGTATTTAATGTTACAGGTTCAGATTCATATTGTGCAGGTTCGTTAGGAATTACAGTAAGTCTTTCAGGCTCCGAAACAGGAGTTAATTATCAACTGAAAACAGGAGGTGCTGATGAAGGAGCTCTTGTTGTAGGAACAGACAATCCTCTTTCGTGGGATAATAAAACAGATGGAACATATACAGTAGAAGCAATAAATGTTTCAACTTCGTGTACTCAGACAATGTCAGATAATGCAGTTGTTACCGAAAATCCTTTGCCAATAGCTTATAATGTTACAGGAACAACAGAGTATTGTGCAGGTTCATCAGTTACCGTTGGTCTTGAAAATTCACAAACCGGTGTTAATTACCAACTTTTAAAAGAAGATTCTGATGATGGTTCTCAGCTTGCCGGAACAGGTTCGCCACTTTCATGGAATAATAAAACCGAAGGTACATATACAATAGAAGCAACAGATACAACTAATGCAACATTATGTACACAAACAATGACAGGCAGTGTAGAGCTAATAGAAAATTCTTTACCAACAGCATTTAATGTTACAGGCACAGGAGAATATTGTGATGGTTCGTCAGTCACAGTTGGTCTCGATGGCTCTGAAATTGGTGTTAATTATCAACTTTTAATAGGTGGCTCTGATGATGGTTCTCCGCTTGCCGGAACAGGTTCGCCACTTTCATGGAATAATAAAACCGAAGGTACATATACAATAGAAGCAACAGATACAACTAAGACAACATTATGTAATCAAACAATGACAGGTAGTGCAATTGTAATTAAAAATTCTTTAACTCCTGTTAATATTACAAATCTTGCTTCAACTTACAATTATACAGACAATCCTGTAGTGCTAATTGGTTCTCCTGCAGGAGGAACATTCTCAGGACCAGGAATTATACCAAGTAATAATACTTTCCATCCAAGCTCAGCTGATACTTTATCTCCTAACCAAATATTATATTCATATACAGACGGCAATGGTTGTACAAGCGTTGATACAAAATTAGTAAATGTTGTTACTTCTGGCGGTAAAATTGACCGTCTCGAAGCAATTTATTGCTATACTAATCAGAATTATAACATATATGGTACAAATCCAAATACTGCGGACTCAATTGGTTCTTTTTCAATTTCAGGAGGTGCTGGACTTCACGATAACGGGGATAATAGTGCATATATAAATCCAAGTGAAATTGGACCAGGTAAAGATACTATTACTTATACCTACCCTGATGGTATTCCCATTGAGGTTGTTCGTACTTTTACTGTTGATTCTGTTGGTGCTGTTGATTTTGATATGGCTGAGAAATATTGTGAGGGAGATCCTGTATTTACCTTAACTCCTACTGATCTTGTGCAAGGAGTAGGATTTTATCCTGCAGGTGGTCAAGGTTCGTGGTCTGGTGCAACAGCTCCTTTTTTAAATCCTAATATTATTAATGGTAATACTGCACAATTAGACCCAAATCAGGCTACTTTTGGAACAACTTATGATATTAGTTTTTATTACACTTCGCCTAATGGTTGTAAAAGCAATACTGTTACAAAAAGTGTTACTGTAAACAGCAAGCCAAATGTATCGTTTACTCTTCTCGATTATTATAATTATGCAGGCGACCCTGTTACTTTAGAAGGTAAGGTAGAAGATGTTGTTACTCCCGGAATATTTAGCGGACCGGGTGTTGTTGCAGGAGATTTATATCCAAATCTGGCAGGAACAGGTGACGGTAAAATTATTAATTATGCATACACTAATTCAACAACAGGATGTTCAAACAATGTGGACGCCACTACAAATATCAGGGCTGCAAATGAGACTATTCCTGAATTAAAAAACTCATATTGTTACAAAGATACATCTTTTGCAATTTCATGTTCACCTATTGGTTTTCCTGCTAAAACTGGAACTTTTACCAGTTATAAAAATGCTATTACTGATGTTGATTTAAATGATAATCAAGCAGAATATAATCTTGTTTCGGCAGGTAATGGAAGAGATACAGTTACATATACATATTATTTTGGAGAGACACGCTTCGATGTTAAACAGATTGTTTATGTTGATTCTATTGGTAATGTAGATTTTATTACTCTTGATCCTTCATATTGTGTTAGTGATGATGTAATTAATCTAAATGCAATTTATTCTCACCCTGATGGTTATGGTGCTTTTACAAACACAATTCAGGGTTTGAATAATAATGGAAATTCTGCTACTCTAAATTTAAGAGAGATACCTGCAGATGCAAATTATGTTATTAATTATACTTATACTTCAAATATAAGTGGATGCTTTGCTTCGAAAGAAAGAAACGTTAGAATAAATTCAGTACCTGTTGTCTCATTCAATTTACTTAGTAATTACAATGTAAATTCTGATGCTGTTGAGTTAGTTAGTATTGTTAACGCTGACACTACTTTAAACGGTACATTCAGCGGTCCAGGGATATATCAACATAATTTTGATCCTGAATTAGCAGGTGTTCGTTCAAATGCAGAGATTTCTTATACTTATGAAAACACTCTTACCGGTTGTTCATCATCAATATCACATTTTACAAATATTATTGCTGCAAACGCCTCAATTGTAGGAGCAAATGATAATAATATTTATTGCTACTACGAAGATGTTGATACTTTGTGGGGAACTAATAATGATGGAGTACCCGGTTCAGGAAAATTTACGGGAAAAGGAATTAAAAACCTAACTTCTGATTCGGCAACTTACGACCCTGTTAAGGCTGGTAGTGGAAAGGATACTATTCGATATAATTATACAAGTGCTAGTGATGGAACAACTTTACTTTATGTTGAGAAAATTTTGCAAGTAGATTCTATTGGCGAAGTAATGATTCTTGATCTTGACACTGCTTATTGTGCTGAAGATGAAAGAGTGCTAATTAGTGGATTCCCAGAAAATAATAATGGACACTTTACAGGTGAAGGAATTACTGATAATAGTGACGGAACAGCTTATTTTTATCCTAATCTTACTGTTCCCGGAAATAATTATAATATTAAGTATGTTTATTCGTCACCTGCACCAAGCATTTGTTCTAAAGAAATTGTACAGGATGTTAAAATAAATCCATTGCCGGAAGTATCATTTATATTGTATGATAATTATAATAAAGACGGAGACCCTGTTCCGTTAGTTGGAAATCATACAGAAGGTGATTTCTCCGGAACAGGTGTAAGTGATAATATTTTTTATCCAAACCTTATTTCTGCAGGTTCTCAGGTTGATATCAATTATCGATATACCGATACAATTACCGGATGTGCAAATGATACAAGTATCACTACCCAGGTTAGAATTGCACAAGGTGATATAATAAATTTAAATTCAACAATCTGTTATAAAGATGTCGTTATTGAAATTACTGGAGATGACGAAGGATTATCTGGTTTTGGTACTTTTAGAGACACTCGTGGAGGTATTTCAAATAATAGTGATAATAATACTGCTTCATTTAATGTTGTAGATGCCGGTGCAGGAAACGATACTGTTGTGTTTACATATTACAGAAATGAAACCAAATATGAAATAATTAAGCCAATTATTATTGATTCAATTGGAATTATTGATTTTGCAACATTAGATACAACTTATTGTTTTGGAGACCCTGTTATCTCATTAAAATCAAGTGTTTACCATCCAGGGACAGGAAGTTTTTCAGGCTATTCAGGCAATGGTTTTATCGATTATGGAAATAGTGCAACTATAGATCCCGGAATTATCCCCACAGGTTATTACGATATAAAATATGTATTTACGTCTTCTGTTGGAGATGGTATATGTAAAGATTCTATAAGTAAACCTGTTACTTTTTATTCTTTACCTGATGTTACTTTTAGTATGCGTGATATATATAATATTGAAGAAACAAAAGATACTTTAATTGCTTCGCATTCAGGCGGGATTTTTTCTGGATCAGGAGTTTCGGGTAATTATTTTTTACCTGAACAGGCTGGTTTAGGTTCCGAATTTAAAATTACATATACTTATACAGATAATCATTCTTGTTCTAACTCAATAGCAGATACTACAAGTGTAAAACAAGCTTCAGGAAATATTGAAAGCACAGGAGATGTTTATTGTTACGACGGTAAAGTTGATGTTTTTGTTGGTAATCCAGATAATGCTCTTAATGGAGGTTTCTTTATAGGTGATGGAATAAATAATTTTGCACCTGATACAGCTCAGTTCGATCCTGCTCAAGCAGGTTCGGGCGAACATAATATACGTTTTCAGTACAAAATGAAAGGAGAACATGATACAGCAACATTTTATTTAGATAAAACAATTACTGTCGATTCTATTGGCTTTGTCGATTATACTAATTTAGATAATAGCTATTGTCAGGATGCTGCTACTACTGAGTTAACAGGTGTTCCTAAAAGTTCAAGCGGAAGCTTTTATGGTAACGGAATTGTTGACAGAGGTGATGGCTCCGCTAATTTTTCTCCAAATGATGCTGATATTGGTGAAAATTTTATCCGTTACAGATATACTAATAACGTAACTGGTTGCTGGGTTGATATATATAAAAATGTTATAATTAACGAAGTGCCGGAAATTGATTTTAATATTAATGATGCTTGTATTGCCGATTCAATACGCTTTACATTTATCTCGTCACTTCCTTTAGATTCAATAATGTCTTCTTTATGGACATTTGGTGATGGTGGAACCGATACAAGATTTAATCCTAATCATTTTTATACAAGTCCGGGTGAATATAATATTAATTTAACAGCAACTACTTTGTCAGGATGTAGTAACATAAAAGATTCAATTATCAGTTTTGGTGTTCCTCCTGTTGCCGACTTCTCATGGAAAAATGTTTGTTATGGCGGAGATTCGGTTATGTTTTTTAATAACACTCCCGGGACATCTAATAATTATTATTGGAATTTTGGAGATACAGAAACTTCTCTAAATAAAAATCCAAAGCATTTATATACTTCTGTTGGCGATTATGATGTGAAACTTATTGTTACTACAGATAACTCTTGTAACGATACAATAGTACAAAAAGTTCATATCAGACCATATATTAAATTTGATGAGCATCCTTCATATAACGAGAATTTTAATTCTGGTAAAAATGGTTGGTATAGTCAGTATAGAGATGTAAGTAACAGCAGTTGGCAGTTTGGTATTCCTCAAGGAAATATAATTAATTCTAATGATGAAGATTCTGTTTGGTGTACAAATTTATTGGGTAATTATAACGACAACGAGAAATCTCATATTACAAGTCCTTGTTTCGACTTTACAGCATTGAAACGACCAATGATAAAAATGAAAGTTTTCTCTAGCTCTCAGGAGAAATATGACGGATCTGTTTTGCAATATAGCCTTGACGATTCTTTATGGACAAACCTAGGAACTTTAGATGATGGTATTAAGTGGTTTAATATTTCAGGAATTGCAAGTAACCCGGGAGATCAAAAACTTTATCAGGAAGGATGGTCGGGAGACAACGATAATGCTTGGGTAGAGGTTAGACACGATCTTGATGTTTTAATAAATGAAAATAATGTGCGTTTCAGAATAGCCTTTGCTTCTGATGCTTCTAACTCAGATTATGAAGGTTTTGCTTTTGATAATGTATGGATTGGCGAACGTTCACGAAAGGTACTGTTTGAACATTTTACAAATTCTTCGTCAACTAAGTGTAATACAGTTAGATCTCAAATAAATCCCATACTTGAAGCAAATGCTTCTGATGTTGTTGATATTCAATATCACACAGCTTATCCGGGTGAAGATCCAATGAACACTTATAACCCTGCTGCACCAAGTGCACGTTCAATTTATTATGGTGTTTCTGGAGTTCCTTATTCAATTATTGATGGGAAATTGACTTATGATTATCTATCTTCTTCTTTATCTGAAAAAAGTATAAAACAGCGTTCATTAGAAAGTCCTGAATTTGATATTGAATTGCAAACAGAGAAAAGCAATAATTCAATAAGCGTAAGTGCAACTATTACTGCAATTGACACAATGGAAAATAAGAATGTTTCTTTATACCTTGCTGCTGTTGAAAAAGAGATTGCCATTGATGGTAAATCAATTGAATTTAGAAATGTATTAAGAAAAATGCTTCCTAACTCTGGAGGAATAAATTACAGTCAAAATTGGCTGCCGGGTAGTAGTGAGACAGTTAATAAATCATGGCAAATTGATGATGATGTTAATATTGATAACTTAATTGTTGTTGCTTTTGTTCAAGACGATAACTCTAAAGAAATTTATCAAGCTGAAACTGATGATACTACAACATCGTCAACCGGAATAGCTTCATTCTTTGCCAAGAATAATGGTTTTAATTTCATGCTTTATCCTAATCCGTCGGTGGGAGAGACTTATGTTTTATTTAACAAAGCTTTAGAGAATGATATCTACATACAGATTTATAATCAGCTTGGACGTGTTGTTAAGTCTGTTAAAATTAAAAAAGGAAACGAAATGTTCGTTTTCAATTCAAACACTTATCCCGAAGGTATGTATTTTGTAAGAATAAATGATAAAACATCGTTTATTACAAAAAAGTTTATTGTCGTTAAATAGTTGATAATGTTGAGTAAAAAAAGAAATGGCATATGAATATGTATGTCATTTTTTTTTAATTAATTTTCAAAATTTCAAAGATTTGGAAAATTTTAACAACCTCGCTCTTTCGGATTTGCAATCCGCAAGTATTAATAACTGGTTAGTTCGGAATTACAAATTCCGAACAGCATTGTCGGCATGCGTTAAAAACAAAGTCGGCTAAAAGCCGACTATAAAAAACAAGCTTATCAATTAACCACCACAATAAATTGTGGTGCTAATTTGATATTTCAATTCATTTATTTAATTATTAATCTAATGAACATAATATTTTTATTGCTATAATGTTAATAAAATATAAACATCAGACTAACACCACGCTTCAGCGTGGTGGAAAATGGAAGCAAATAGGATTTCAGCCGACTTTAAAAATAATTAACAGAGTTTAATATGCAATACAAAGAATGAAACTATTCTGAATTGCTGTTATTCGTAATAAGGTTCTGCCATCTTCCCAATAAATATAATAGAGTTAGTGCTCTTTTCTTTTATTGTAAATACAAAAGGCTTGTTTGCATTAAAAACTCTTGATGGCCCGACACTAGTATTCCCAATTTCAACCGAAGTTGCAGCTGCTGCTTCGGTTCCTTCTTCATTTACATCAACAAAGGTTTTATGTTTTACTTTTGTAATTGCTATACCACCGGCAGAGTTGATTTTTGTAAAATCAGCTTTTTCAGAAAATGCTATTCCTAATCCCATATCAATTAATACATTATTTAAATTTTTTTCGTATTCAAACTTGAATTTTGGCATAATAATATGAATATCACTCACTTTTTGAAAGTTGCTTAGCCAGACATTCCAATTATCATCATTTAATTTATTAATAATATCAGCAGTTATTTTACCTTCGTTTGGCAAAAGAACCACCATACTGAATTTTTCACCACCGTAAGGTAACTCAACTGCCTCAAAAATATCGTTTGACAAATAATTAAAACTACCTTCTTGCTGCATCATTAATACATTTTTTGTTGTTCCATCAGCAAGGTAAAAAGCTTTTGATTCTGTATCAGAATTATCAAATTTATATTTCCAGTCACCTTTAAAATATATTGCATTTATCAAAAACATAACTGTTTCAGGGGATATCTCATCAACAATTTTTTTAATTTTATTGTTTGTCTTATCGGCTACCCATTTGTTAATAATATCTTTAGCTTGAGAATCTGCAAAATCAAGAGCATTAACTTCAGCATCATAGAAATTTTTATTTACATCAATAAAATTTTGTTCAACATGATAGCTGTCTCTGTACCAAATTGAATTAGCAATATTAAATGCTACCTTGGGGTCAAGACCTATTAAGGAATTCATTATATTTTTAAACGAGCTGTTAATTTCTTCAGTAGTTAGTCCATTTAATCTGAGAGTTTCCTCCATAGCTGTTTTTGTTTCATTATCGGCTCCATTATAAGTCATGGCAAGAGCAATGGATACGCTCAAAGGTGAAACAAAAACATTTTTGTTTTGCTCCTCCAAATTATTTAACTTATAAAACAAATTAAAACCAAATTTGTTGCTGGAATTAACCAGCGATTGTTCTTTTAAATTAAGGTTAATATCAGGTATTTCAGGAGTTGGATTATTATCTTTTTTACAAGAAAATGATATTATTGACAAAAAGATTATCAAAAAAAATAATTTTATAGTCTTCATAGTTTTATAGATTTTAATTAAAAAATAATTATAATTTTGTAAACAGTGGAAAATAATAAGACAAACCGTCTTTTAAATAATTAGATGATTTTAAGTAGAAAAAGGTTGCTTTAATTTTTTTTATCATTAAGCAACCATAATAACAAAAATTACATCTATATATTAGAATTTAAAAAATGTCGAGTAAAGAATCTTTGCACGGAATCGATAAAATAATTAAAGGGTGTGTTGCTGGCAACACTAAATATCAGGAATTGTTGTATAAACAATTTTCTGGAAAAATGTTCGCTGTTTGTTTAAGATATGCAAAAGATTACACTGAGGCTGAAGATGTTTTGCAAGAAGGATTTATAAAGGTATTTGAAAAAATTAATCAGTTTAAATTTAAAGGTTCTTTTGAGGGGTGGATGAGAAGAGTTATTGTTAATACCGCTTTAGATAAATATCGAAAGCAAAATTTATTACATACAGTTGATGATATGAATGAATATTCGGAAAACTTTAATTACGACGAAGTTATCAGTAATATTACTTCAAAAGATATTTTAAAATTAATTCAAGAACTTTCACCAAAATATAAAATGGTGTTTGTTTCTTATGCAATTGAAGGATATTCGCACAAAGAGATTAGTGAGATGTTAGGTATATCTATTGGTACATCAAAGTCAAATCTTTCAAGGGCTAGACATATTTTGCAAATTAAAATTAATAAGTATTTTAAAACCGATGATAAGATTAAATTTTTTAAATGATTGATGATAAAAAAAATATTGATAAATTGTTTCATGATGCATTATTTGATGATGAGCATGATGTTCCAAATTATGTTTGGGATAACATTAAAGATGAATTGTTAGCAAAGAAAAGAAAGAGAGTACGAAATGTTTTGCGAAATATTGCAGCTTCAATTATTATATTGTTAACTTTTGCCGGAGGTTATTTTTTTACTGATTTATTCCCTACTGAAAAACAAAAATTTGTGCAAGCTGAAATACAAATAAAAAAAATTGATAAGAAGGCAGTAAAAAATAATAAGAGTTCAGACAAGAAACTTAAGAGTTCAGACAAGAAAATGAATAAAGATTCTGATTCTCAATTTAGAAATAATTTAGCATTACAAAATAAAAGTCAAAACAAATCGTTTTTGGCAAACACAGAAAAGAGCCCATCACAGATTAATAATAAAAAAAACGAACAACTTGCTCAAAAGGTTATATTAACAAGCGTAGACGATAATGAAAATTTTGACAAGCTACCTGTAAAAAGGGTGGCTAATTATGAAATAAATTATAAAAAATTAAAATTATTAGATGTAGATAATATTAAACTGGAAATTAATTTGGAAACGAATTTAGTTTCTGTTTACGGACAAGTTCCTATTTTAGATGTTGAACTTGAGAAAAAAAAGGAATCTCGTTGGTCTGTTGAAGGGCAATTTTCTCCTCTTTATGCGTTTAGAGAGGTAAATGAAGTTGATGAATTATATGAAGCAAGTGCAAACTCAAATATCAATAGTAGCAACAGTAAAGAAAAACCCATTTCAGCTTTTTCGGTGGGAGCAAATATCAAATATAAAATAAGTGATAGATTAAAGTTTCAAACAGGAATTTATTATTCAGAAACCGGACAAATAACTAAAAATGCAATGCTTTTTTCCGAATCAATGTATAATGGAAAAGGAAACACATTTTTATTAAACACAAGCGTTGGAAATGTTATTGAAGCAACTAAAACAGTCGTTCCTGTTAACAATGTAGATAATTTAGACTTTTCAAATTCAAAAATCTCTGATATAATACAAAATTTTGATTATCTGGAAATTCCTGCAATTATTAAATACAAAATTATTGATAAAAAAATTGATGTTAATATACTTAGCGGTATGAACACCGGAATTTTGATTGGCAATAATGTTACCGTTAAAAATGATGAAGGTAAATTTAAGGTTGGCAAGACAACAGATATTAATTCAGTTATTTATTCGGGAATCTTTGGTGTAAATCTTGTATATCCGCTTTTTAAAAATTTTTCATTCATAATTGAACCTACATTTAAGTATTCGTTAAAATCAATTAATAAATATAATTCTGTTTACCCATATTCATTTGCTGTCTTTTCGGGTATAAATTTTCAATTTCAGTAATTTTGTTTAATTTTTTAATGCTAATATAAAAGATTTTCGTGTTATCAAAAAATGCGTATTAAAGCCCTAAAACCATCGAAATATAAACAAGAGTTTCAACAATAGGAATTTTTGAAATTAAAAACACAATTGATGCTTTGGATATTTAATTTTTAAAGCCCATTAAAATTTTGAACTAAACTAATCTCCTGCTACAAAACGATTACATACTAAAGCATAAATTTTAATAATTTACACTAACAACGAATAAATAAAAATTTTTACTCATACAAAATTTTGTAAATTTATCCTAACAAAAAACTGTACCTAAAACAAGACCTTTTTTGCTACATATTAGTTATAACAAAAATCCAATTTTGCTTGCAGATTTTAAGCTAATAAATATTTTTTTGAACCTATATAGTTATGCTGAAAAGACTCGAGAAGATTTTTTAGAGGTTCTAAATAAGATTAAAAAACAAATTTGGGTTTCATATCATGTTGGACTTAAATATCAAAGGAGGAGATTAACAATTATTAGAAACGAAAAAACTGTTTTTAATAAAATTGATGACAGTTTAACAAAAATAGAAAAAGTTTTTAGTGGAGATATTGAGCAATTAAGCTTAGAAAGAAGATTTCCAGAACTTCATGAAAACACAAAAAAATTACAGAAAGAGATTTTGAAACTAATTAGTAATTATAAAAAATCATTAACCCAATGGGATAATAAGCAACCATGTGTTAGGTCTCACGATAAAATTAGAGAAAAACTTAACGTGTTATTAGAAAGTAAGGTTGGTTTAAAACCTAAAAACCAAGAAGAAATTGATATAATTTAAAAAGAAGGAGAGGAAAGGTATAAAAATCAAATTCCTTCTGGATATCAAGATTCTACTAAGGATAAAGATGATAAATCATCATTTACTTATGATAATATTAGGTATGAAAGACAGTTCGGTGATTTAATTTTATGGAATCAAATAATTAATAAAGCTAAAGAGAATAAAATAGAGAATGTGATTTTTGTAACAGATGATGCCAAAAAGATTGGTGGTATATTATTAATTCGAGAGGAAAAAAAATAATTGGTTCGCATGCTAATTTACAATCAGAAATTTATACTAAATCAGCAATAAACCTTTTTCACATATATAGTACATCCTCATTTTTAGAGGAAGGGAAACGAACGCTTGAATTGGGAATAAGTGATAGCTCAATCGACGAAATAGACAATCTCTATAAAATTAAATTATTTGAAAGATTGCAAAAGGAGTTATTTAAGAAAGATGAAATAGAAAAATTAGATAATTACAAGCAATTTATTTCAAATATTAATTTAAGTAATAAAATTTTAAATTCTGACGAAGATAATCATAACTTCTACAAATGGAATTTTAAAAGCGAGGATAACGATTTGTTCAAGGAATTTATAAAGAAACATGATAAAATAAATTCAGAAAAGAGAAATAAAAATTTTCATCAATTGTATTTTAATAAAAAAGTGCCAGAATGTTTTGAAGATAATGTTGAGAAATCCGAGTTTTTTAAGAAATATTTCAAAAGTCATGAAAAAGAACATGATCTTGAAGCCTTTTATAAATTTTTAGAATTAATTAAGAAAAATTGCAAGTAATTCCTATTGATAAAACGCGGTCATAAACCCCAGCTACAACTCTTTTTTACCTGAAGATTTTTTTTTATAGTATTCAATATTTTTTAGTAAACACTTAAGATCTTACAAACCAAATAATTTTTTACCCAATAATATTTTATAATTATTTTTTGCTATGCCTCAATTTGTAATTGATGGGGAAGCAACTTTTAATAACTTGTGTGTAGCTCGATTTTTTTAATTGTTTTTCCATCAAAATAAGTCTTGTTTCTGAATAAATTACAAATAAAATACGGAGATTTTTAGCGAACTGCTGTTAGTAATAATACAAAAAAAACATCGACACAAATTGAATAATTTAATTCTTATTTATATATTTGTAAAATAATTGCAAATATTAAAATAAGATAAAATGATTATTCAAGAATTTAGTTTTGGAAATTTTAGGTCGTTTAAGGATATTCAAACCTTAAATCTTTCGTCAGCTAAAATCAAGTCAAAATATGAATCAATTGATAACAATAATATTATTAAGGATTCAAAATATAAAGATGCTTCATTTCTAAAATCAAAAGCAATTTACGGAGCCAATGCATGTGGAAAAAGTAATGTTGTAAAAGCGTTTGTTACATTTATTCGAATTATTCGGCAATCTGTTAAGGATGAGGAGATTTTAAATCTTGTTGAACCCTTTAGACTTTCAACAGAAACAGAGAACGAACCAAGTTTTTTTCAATTGATTTTTTGGATTGATAATGTTAGATATAGATATGGCTTTGAATTGGACAATGAAAAGATTTATGCAGAATGGCTTTATGCAAAGCCTGGAGAAAGAGAGTTAGCTTATTTTATTCGAGATAATCAAAAAATTATTGAAATTGATAAAACTAATTTTAGTGAAGGTAACAAACTTGTTAGTCTATTTGGTGATTATACGTCTGATAATGAAATTTTTAGAAATAATTCTTTATTGCTTTCTTCCATTTCATCATTAGGTTTTGGGAAGTTGTCAAAACAAATAATCGAGAACATTGCATCTATTATTGTAATTAATGGTCTAGGTCACAGTGGTCTTTTCTCATTTGCTCTTGATTCATTAAGTGACGAAAAAAGAAAAAAATATATTGTTAATTTTTTGAAAAACGGTGATACAGGGATTGAAAATATTGACACTTTTGACATTCCATCTGAAGATTCTTTAAAGGATTCTGAAACAGAGAAAAATAAAAAAACAAAAATAGTTGTATCGACTAGAAAAAAGTATAATGAAAATTTAGAATTTTCTAAAGAAGAATCTTTCCCTTTTCGAATGATGGAATCTGAGGGAACTTTAAAATTATTTGAACTTAGTCCTTTTATTTTTGAAGCACTGAAAGAAAATAGACCACTGATTATTGATGAATTTGATGCGAGGTTTCATCCTTTGCTAACAAAAAAAATTATTGAATTATTTAATTCAAATAAAAACGGGAGTTCCCAATTAATTTTCACAACTCATGATACAAATTTGTTGTCAGCGGATTTACTAAGAAGGGATCAGATAGAATTTGTAGAAAAGGATAAATACGGAGCTAGTCATTTATACTCTTTGGTTAAATTTAAAGGAATTAGAAATACCGATTCTTTTGAAAAAGATTATATAAATGGCAAGTATGGGGCAATTCCATTCTTAGGTGATTTTGAGAACCTTTTAAACTTTGAAGATAATGCCTAAGAAAACGAAAGCCATAAAATTTACCGATAAAAGAGCACAAAAAGCTTGGTTAAAGAAAGTTAGACCTTCGGAATATGAAATAGAGGTGAAAGAACCAAACAAGACCATTTTAATTGTTGGAGAAGGTCAAAGTGAAAAGTTATATTTTGAATCTTTTCCTGTATTAACATTAACTGTGGAAGCTATCGACCTAGAAGGACAAAGTAAACTTAAGTTGATAGAAATGACCGAAAATATAATTTCAAATAGCAAAAAAAAATACGATGAAGTATGGTGTGTCTTTGATATGGATGTAAAGAAAAGAGAAAAAGAATTTGCAGATTTTGATAATGCAATAAAAAGTGGGAAAGCTAAAGGTTACAATATTGCTTATTCAAATGATGCTTTTGAATTGTGGTTCTATTTACATTACAATTTTACAGACCAAGCAAACCATCGTAAATTTTATTATAAAGCATTGGGCGATTTATGGAATTGTAATTATGAGAAAACAGGAAAGTCATATGAATTCTGTCAAAATTTATATAAGAGACTAATATTTGATAAAAATGCTTCTCAGAAAGAAGCTATAAAACGAGCAACCAAACTTTATGAGTCCCAATCTCAATTGGACTATCATAAACAAAATCCAGTTACATTGGTGCATGAACTTGTTAAATTTCTTAATGATAATTCAAGAAAATGAAAGTTCTATTGCCAACATCGGGTCACAAAACATGCTGTCTTTTGTTAATTTGCGAGTTTTTTAATACCTTAAAATTTTATTAGCGAGTTACAAACAGGGCGAAATTCCGCATAATTTCACATGTTTTTTTTTATAGTATTCAATATTTTTTAGTAAACACTTAAGATCTTACAAACCAAATAATTTTTTTAACCAATAATATTTTATAATTATTTTTTGCTATGCCTCACCTTGTAATTGATGTGGCAACGGAGAACTTACTTCAATAATAAAAAAAATGATTTCTTAAAATCATAAAAACCAAAAGGTCGTTGAATTACCAACGACCTTTTTCGAGTAATAAAAAACGCTGTATCAAAACGTTTAAGAAAAGTAAAGATACAAAAAAAAAATTAAATAAAAAAATTTTTGTGAGAACAACGACTTTTAAATGAGATTTTTAATTCAAATAAAATTAAAGTTAACTCGGAAAATTTATTAATTTTTTACGATTAAGTAATACCAATTGGAATATTGGAAGAGAATCGGTTATCTCTGAAACGATAAAATTTTTTGGCATAAACGACTTCGGAAATAATATGTATCCTTCAATAAATAAGAGTAAAAACGAAATGTTATTTTGTAGAGATAGAAACGATACCGTTTTTAATATTTATTCTGCCATTTATAAAAGACGATATAATCGTTTTTACGTCAAACCGAGAGAGCGGAATTGTACTACTCTTGTTTTGAAAATGGTTCGTGGACTGTAGCCGAATTTTTTGGAAATAACATAAACTCGGAATATGATGATTACAGGCCGATTATTTTTGAAATGCTCGGATATTATCTGATGATATTCTCATCCAATCGACCCAGAGGAAAAGTGTGAATATTACCGAAATAATAAAACAATCAGCCCATAACCTAAGAAATATAAAAGTACTCTAGAGCAAGGTTTTCTAAGGCTTTTAAACTAAAGGAGGTGGATTTTTGATATTTAAAAAAGCAGTGTGTGAAGCTAAAATATAGAAATTGGCACGCATACACTTTTTTATTCATTTGCGACTCAAATACATCGTGATTTAAAAGTCGCTTGTGACAAACCATCTGCATACGATTTAAAAGCACAGCAATGTAGATTAAATCATTTTGTATAGGAGTATAATCATATAAAATTAACTCAAAACGGAGCTATTAGATGAAAGTCATATTATTGAGTATATTTAACAATCGCTTTGAAAGGCAAATGCCTGATTATTGAGGATTTATCTAATAATATTTGGAAATTATTTTATAAAATCGTATATTTAAAATGTTTTGAAAGAAATGAATTAATAAACAAATAAACAAAGAGAAATCAATAAGCTTAGAAACTAATTTAGTGTAAAGTCTAATCTTTTTTTTTTGTAAACGATGTTTATTAACGAACATATTCTAAAGTAATTTGGCTCCAAATTGAAATCAGACAATGGTTCTTGTTATATATTTAATGAATTAGCTAACTATATTGAAGATAAAAACGAAAAATGTATGAGGCACCTTTGCACCAACAAATTTAAGGGTAAATAGCGTTAATCGTTATTATTACTATAGTTCTGTTCAATTGGAACAGAAATTAAAGGAATATGTTGAGTATTATAATTATTATCAGAATCAAGAATCTATCAATAATGTTACTCTTGAGGATGTTTATTTTTGCACTTCTGAAAGAAAAATAAATAGTTGAATTTTGATCACAGAGCTTTAAATGCTAGAAAAAGAACAGCTTTAAAAAATTAATGTAATTTAGTAATATCTATCAAAAAAATGGATTCTAAAAGTTCATTTTTATCTGAGTAAATAGAGTATTGCATATATAAATTCATAACATTAATCATATGGGCGAATTAGAAAAGGAACAAGAATATTTACTGGAAACTATTATTAATGCAGAGAAAAAAAATGCAACAGACACTATTTTAAATTGGGCAGAGAAAACAAGTTTTAAAAATGCATTTTCAGAATTATTAGAACCTGTTTTAAGTAAGCTTGGAGACCTTTGGTTTAGGAATGAGTTATCTTTAGCTCAAGCCTTTCTTGCTGGCAAAGTGGCAGAAGATATTTTTAATATTGCGTCAAAGAGTGATGAGCTTTCTTTAGACTTAGCCAACCCAAAAGGAACAGCTGTAATAGGCAATATTGAGGATGACTTTCATTCATTTGGACGAAAATTGGTTGTTATTTTTTTGAGACTTGATGGTTGGAAAGTGTATGATTTAGGAAATGATGTTTTGCCAAAAGAATTTGTTGATAAAGCAGTTCAAACAAATGCAAGAGTAATTGGTGTTTCTGCTATGATATACAATACGGCCATCAGTATTATCGGTGTACGAAAAGAAATTGACAAACGTAATTTAACGGGCAAAATTCAACTTTGTGTGGGTGGTGCTGTTTTTAATGTGAGGACAAACCTTGTTCAGGAAGTAGGAGCCGATGGCACTGCCGACAATGCAATAAAAACTCCGGAATTATTTAATAAGCTTCAACAAAAATCATTTAAATATGAATAATGCAAGAGCACAATTAAATGGATACCAGAAAATACTCAATGCTATAAATGGTACGCCAACAGAAACAACACCTTTAGCATTGGTTTTATCGTTGTACGGAAGCAAGTTAACATCAAGCCCGCCTAAAGAATATTATTCTAATCCAGAAGCATATGTTAAAGGACAGGAAGCTATTGTTGATTTATATAATCCTGATATTATTACTACACCTTTTGTCTTGCCTTTTGAAGGAGAAGCATTTGGGAGTGAAATAAAATATGTTGCGAAAATGACCCCTCAACTAAAACGTCCTGTAATTAGCTCATATGATGAAATCAAAAATTTAAAAACACCTGCCTATAATGAAGGCGCAAAAGCCTATTGTTTGGAGTGTGCTAAAATGTTAGTATCTCGCTATAAATATAAAAATTTTATTCTAGGATTTACATTGTCTTGCATAGATTCCTGTGCAATGATAATGGGTGTAGAAGGCTTTATGGATACTCTGTTGTTTCATCCCAAAGAACTTCAATTATTATTTGAAAAAACCAGTAGGCATTTTATAGAATATTCAAATGCTTTATTTGACATCGGTGTAGATGCAATAGCTATTCCTAGTGCCTTTTGTAGTCCTACAATGGTAACATCAAAAATTATTGAAGAAGTAATACTTGACCCATTAACAAATGCATTACAAAAAATTAAGGGATCAGTTATAATTCATAATGGTAGTGCAACAAACCTGAAATTTCTTCATTATTATGTCAACTTGCCTAATGTAGCCGGTTTTGTTATCGATAATAGAGAAAATATGGACGAAGCTCGGCAAATTGTTGGAAATAAGTTATTACTTGGAAATATGAATATCGCAACAATAGCAGAAAAAACGCCCGAGGTAGTGCAAAGAGCTACCTCAAGAATTCTTAATAGAAGGAAGAGCGATAATCATTTTGTGTTTTGCAACGCAGGACCTGATGTGACATATGAAACACCTCATGAAAATATTATAGCTATTTGCAATACCGTAAATAATTTCAAAAAAAAACATGTAAAGCACAAAAAAATATGTATAGCGTGTAGCATTTTTAAAAAAGAATTGGAAGCTTTAAAAAAAGAAGGTGCAATAAATATTCCCATTATTTATTTAGATTCTATGCTTCATATGAAACCCGATAAGTTAAATGCCTTGTTGTCTGCAGAAATTGAAAAATATAATGATTATGAAATTATATTAGCATTTGGAGACTGTAGTACAGGAATGTTTGATATTGAAAATAAACACAATGTTAAAAGAACTAAAGGGCTAAATTGCACCAATATATTATTAGGAACTAGTGAATACCGAAAATTAAGAAAAGAAGGGGCGTTCATTTTGTTTAATGAATGGGTTCATCGCTGGAAAGAAGTTTTTATAGATGAATTTGGATTTAAGAAATCAGAAAGTGCCACATTGTTCATGAATGAAATGCATACCAAATTTGTTTATTTAGATTTGGGCGATGCTGAAATTCCTCATGATACATTAAAAGAATTATCGGATTTTTGCGGTTTGCCATATGAGATAAAATCCTCCACATCTGAATTTTTAGCTAAATCCATTTTTAGTCTTAATCAGCTTTTTGATTATGGAAGATAAAGCAAATACTTTTTTATACTTTGCATTATTTGAAAATGCTTTAAAATACTCTGATAAGCCGGGAGAACTAGGGCAAAATATAACAGGGCAAATCAGAGAGCTTATTGGTGGCAGAACAGTAATAATGTTTTATAACGACGATGTAAAACAGAAATTAAAATTAATGGCAGTAAGCCCTGAAAGAAGATTAGATATTGCAAAAAATATCGAATTAATAAAGTTAGCAGAACATTGCCTTGCAATGGAAGAAGTTGAAATATTAGACCAAAAGCACTCAACTTCAGTTGTTTCCCAACGTCTAACGAAACTTGGAGTTGAACAATCAATTTGTATCCCCTTGAGCCTTGATGAAAAAAAAATAGGCGTGATATTAATTCATGACATATTTTCTGATTCAGGTCTTGATACTGTATTAAATACACTTAAAAAACTCTCTGGAATATTTGCTCTAGCAGCAAAAAATGCAATGTCATTTCAATCACTTGTTGAACTAAATGCAACTAAGGATAAATTTTTTTCCATAATTGCACATGACTTAAAAATTCCTTTTAATTCTATTCTCGGGTTTAGTGAAATATTGCATACTGAAATAATCAACAAAAATTATGATGATATTGAAAAATACAGCCGTATTATACAAACAACTTCGAACAACGCATTCAATTTGTTACAAAATCTTTTGGAGTGGTCTAGGTCTCAAACTGGAAAAATTGATTTTCATCCAGAATATTTTTTATTGTCAGAATTGGTCGATTCTGTAATTGATTTACTGGAAAATGTTGCAGAAAAAAAAGGTGTTGCGATAATAAAAGTAATTTCATTTGACCTGAAAGTTTATGCCGATAGACATATGATTGAGACTGTAATAAGAAATCTGATTTCTAATTCAATTAAATATACAACTAAAGGAGGGGATATAACTATATCTGCAAATGCGTTGACTGAGAATATTCAAATTTCAATTTCAGATACTGGAGTTGGTATACCTCCTGAAAAAGCTGAAAATATTTTCCAAATTACAAACAACAGTTCAACTTTAGGAACTAATAACGAAAAGGGAACTGGATTAGGTCTAATTTTGTGTAAAGAATTTATTGATGAACATAATGGGAAAATTTGGGTAAATAGTGAGATTGAAAAAGGTTCTACGTTTTATTTTACAATCCCAAACATACGAGAATAGGTGAAAATATTGAAGACAGAACCCAAACTATTAAAAAGATAGCTTTCCTCTAATTTTTAGAATTTAAATAGTTGAAATTGATTTCATTATTCGGCTTTGGGCTATTACTAAAAAATATTATTATTTTTTAATGCTATTCATAAGTGCTTCGCTTTTGAAGTCTCATTAATTCATTTATAAATTCGCAGTTATAATTCTTACTGCTTATAATCCTTAACTATAAAAAGGACTTTCTCCCATTGAAAAAA
>JADFUR010000029.1 GCA_015222055.1 Bacteroidota bacterium
AAATTGGGCTTTACTTACGTGAGCTCTCAGGCTCGGTTCAGCCCGGATTATAATGATTCTCCACAACTTTTTAAAGTGATCCTTTATTTATCAGACTCATTAATTTCATTTAACAATTTAATGATCTCGGGATCTTCAGGGTTTAATTCTTGGGCTTTTAATAAATGTTCTTTCGCAAGTGTAAGTTCTTTTTTCAGTTTATAAGTGAAGCCTAATTCGAATTGAGCTTGCCAGGATTTTGGATGCATTTTCACATTAAATAATAATAATTGTATTGCTGCATCCACGTCAGGATATCTAAACGACTTACTTAGAATGTTTATTTCGTTTTCTTTTTTAATAAATACTTTCTGATTGCTATTTAGGAACTCATTCGCGGAATCAATACCATCGGATAGAATGACATTGCCTAATTGTGCGATCATTGAATTTTCGCTGGTAATGGATTGAATGTATTCATTTGTTTGAAAATTCAATTCTGATTCTTTATTTGATACATGCTTAGGCTTCAAATATGCATTAAAAAAAGTTAAGCCGGCACTGCTGATGTAATCATAACTTGTGCAAAATTTGCTTATGGAGTTTTGGGCTGAGCATAAATCAAAAAATCGCCAAAAAGAGACAAACCCATTGTGGTCAATATAAGGCATACGAAACAGATGCTTTTCTTTTGAAACGATTGAATTATAGAAGGGATATATTGAGAAATTCTTATAGTTATTAACCAACATGCAATAAGGCACATTGGTTTTTCTAAGATTAAAAATTTCTACTTTAAAAAATGTGTTATAATGTCCATATTCCTGACTTCCATCTATACTGAATACAGCTTTTACGTTTTCGTTCTTCATTTGAAAAATTGACGTAGCTAAGCCTCCAGTGCTAAACCCCATTAATCCTAAGCCAGAATATTTTATTTTCAAACTATCCTCAAAATAGTTGAGCATATATTCCATATCATTTACCTGAGCCAATATACTTTTCTCATCGTTCTTTCTATTTAAAGAGTTATCGCCAGCCGAACCAACCGCAATAACCATAAATCCATGACTTGCCAAATACTCACAAATCAAATGGTTTTGAACAGCTGATTTACTATTGGAAGGAGCATAAATAATTAAAGGGAATTTCTCTTTTGATTTTGCTATGTCGATTCCAAATTGTGCAGCTACCGGACAATCTAATATTTTTTGTGTAGTAAGATTCGTATCTACACCTAAATTATGCTTGGCATATCCGGCATAGGCATTTACAAAATTATAGCTGTTTGAATCAACTTCTGAAGAAGGTTTATTGAAATCTTCACGTAATGAAATTAAATCGATATAATTTTTAAAAGAATAGCTGTCCTTTTGAATATTTTCGTTGGAAGGGTACCAAAAATGGATTAATAAGGGTCTGGAAATGGTATCATTATTTACAACATAGAGTCTTGATTCATCATAGGTACTATAATATTTAAAACCTACGTGGTAAGGACCATTCGCAACATCTTGAGAAAAACAAGAACTGCCAGATACAATAAACAGGAGAAAGAATAAATAATTTACTTTTAGTTTCATAATTACATATTTAAGTTTTTTTACAATAACGATAAGCATTTTATTTCTTACTTTTTATTTTTTAATGGCTTCTTTTCTTCCCTTAATCTATCAATAATTTCTGCACTCACCCAAAAAACATCTTCATTACCTCTGCCCACAAAACGTGTGAAGAATAAATACTTTCCATCGGGCGACACGCTGGGAAACCTCTCATATCCTTTAGAATTAATTGATTCGCCAAGACTAACAGGGTTCGTCCAGCTTCCGTCACTATTCCGGAAACAAATATATAAATCGCCATAGTCATCCTTAGGAAGAACTCTTCTCCGGGCAAAAATAAGGTAACTTTCATCCGGCGCAATGTAGGGTGTCCAATTAAGGATGCTGTCACCGGGTGTGTTGATGTTCATCGGTAGTAATTCAGGTTTCGCATATTCTCCGTTGACTAATTCGGTGCGATAGATAGCAAAGTTATTTTTAAATCCTTCAGCATAGCCTAAAAAATAGAGTGTGCTTTTGGTGAATGTGATATTATATGCAAACTTCAACTCAGGGAAGCGTTCTATAAGTCCAAAACTTTTAGGCTCACTCCAGCTTTTACCCCGTTTTTCAATAAAACAGACAGAGCCTTCTTCTTCTTTGCAATTGAAATATAATAGATCACCACTTATTGAAAAAACAAATCCGCTACCTAATTGTGATTTTTCTGGTGCCGTCCATTTATTTCCTACACGTCGCATAGTCATACTAAAAATTTGCGTTTCTTTTCCCCGTTGTCGATAATTTGACTGCCAGAAAACTTCATTACCATTGGGTGAAAAAGCCGGAGCACCATGCTCGACGGTACTGTCAACAGAGATGATTCCGGGGGCAAAAATAGCCGGAACATCACCCGGGGGTGTTTGACCAAAATAATCGCCTTTTAGCTCGGTAAACTTTTGTCCAAATAAAGATGTAACAGCTAAAATCAAGTTGATTGTTAAAATTACATTTTTCATAATTATTGATTTATTTTTTAATTTTTATTGTGATTTACATATAGATATATATGAAACCATTTATTTTACTTCTGACCATCATGTACAATTTACCTCCATTTACAGATTTCATAACTCGTAAACTTTTTTCTTACTTAGTTTATTCATACCTCAAAGCCTCAACAGAATTCTTTGTTGCTGCTCGCCAACTTTGCCAACTAACAGTTAATAATGCAATTCCAAGGGCAATAACTCCTGCCAGAGCAAAAATCCACCAACTTAATGTTGTTTTGTAAGCAAAGTTTTCAAGCCATTTATTCATTTTTTAAACAATCCACAGGGTTGCTATTGGCAGCACCAAGACTTTTGATGGAAATAGCCACAACAGCAATAACTAATGCAAGTATACCACCCAAAAAGAAATAGGTAAAAGTAAGATCTATTCGATTCGCAAAAGTACTTAACCATCTGCTCATAATAATATATGATAGTAGAAATGAAAGAGGCATGGAGAGTAATACCCATTTAACTGTATTCGAAAGAATTTTTATCAATACTTGCTTAGAACTGCTACCTAATACTTTCCGAACACCAATCTCTTTCACTCTCTTTTCAACGCTAAATGCGGATAATGCATACATTCCAATAAAACTGAGGAAAATGGCTAATGCTGTACCACTAAAGAGTAGATGCAGGATTCTGTCTTCTTTTTGAAACTTACGTTGATAAGTGTTTGATAGTTGATAAATATGATAAGTATAATCAGGAGAAAAACCGATAAGAATATCGGCGAGTTGTTTTTCCTGATCCCTCGAAAGATCATCAATAACTTTAATGTAGAATACATTGGCATAATCCGTGAATGCCGTAAGTGCCAGAGGGGCAATAGGCTCTCCAGTATTTTCGTTATAGTAAAAATCTTTCACTACCCCAATCACTTTTAAAGGGCTGCTGTGCATGACTACAGATGTTCCTATCGGATTTTTCAGTCCCATCATTTTAACAGCAGCCTGGTTTAATATAATACTGGTTTTATCTTCTATACTACCATTATAAAATCGTCCGCTTTCAAGCTCCAGTTCCAGAATATCACAAAATCCCGCTTGTATTCGGTATTGGTTAATCATCTTTACATTTTCTTTGGATTCTCCATAAAGATAAAGACCTTGTCCACTGCATCCACCACCCATTCTATGTGTAGAAGTCGCCACTTTTTGAACAAAAGGTAGTTTGGCAATTTCGTCTGAAATAGTTTTGCCATTTTTACTTATTGTTCGATTTAAGCCACTGATGCAAATAATATTATCAGCATTAAATCCCAGTGGTGTGCTTTTTAAATGCCTAATTTGTGCATTGACAATTAATAAACTTACAATTAAGAATATACTAATAGAAAATTGAACCAGTACGGTAATTATCGATAGCCATTTATTCCGTTTGATTGATTTAACGCCTCCTTTTATTGCATAAATAATATTCATTCGAGAAAGGTATATAGCAGGATATGAGCCAACCACAAAAATAAGCAAACCTAAAAAAACAAATATCAGGGCTAAACTTACAGGATTAATTATGCTTGCTAAACCAAGTTTAAGACCCATTAATTGGCCAAAGGTGCCAATAGTTGCTTTGACTATAAAAAACGCAGCTATAAAGGCGATCAAAGTCAAGAGAGCGGTTTCGTTATAGAATAATTTCCTTAAACTAAATTGACTTGCCCCATTCACTTTTCGAATTCCAATTTCCAACAAACGCTTTTCTCCACTCAGGACAAAAAGATTAATATAATTGATGATGGCTATTAAAAGAATAAAAGCCGCCAGAAAAATGCTTATGTATATATGCGTAAGATTACCTTTACTGCTTAAATCGAAATCACAAAGAGTATGCATATGGAGCTTTGTTAAATGCTCTATCGCTGATTTCGATGATAAAAAATTAGACTTGAAACGTGCATTAATCAATTCGTCATTAAAGGCAGCAATTTTTTGATTAGTGGTTTCAAAATCCGAATTTTCTTTTAGAAGATAGTAGGTATAAAACTCTAGGCTGTTGAATTGTTCCGGTCTCATTGTACTCAGAGATACAAGGATGTCGAATTGAAAATGCGTGGTTGTGGGCAAGTCTTCTATGATGCCTGTAATAACATAATCACTATTATCAATCTTAATCGTTTTACCTAAACAATTTTTATTCCCAAATATTTTATTCGCTAGTGTTTTTGTAAGAACAGCCGTTTGTGTGCTTTTTAGTGCTTCACTTTTATCTCCCGCTATTAAATCTAAGCCAAACACATCAAAAAATTCTGCATCCACATAGAAAAGCTCTTGATTTTCAAAATCATTTTTATTGTAGGAAATAGGAGGATTACCCGACTTGTATAATTGTGCAGCCTCCTCAATTTCAGGAACATGAAGAGGTGTTTTAGCATAGGCATCTCTTAAGCAAAGTGGATAGGTGGTTGAAGAATTGCTCTCAATAAGGGTATTGTATAATCTCACTACTCGATCCTTATTTGCAAAATGCTGATCGTAGCTAGTTTCATGTTTAACATAAATAATTAGCAGCAAAAAGGCGGATAAAGCTATTGTTAAACCAGGAAGGTTAACAAATAATAGCATAGGATTTCGTTTGAAATTCTTGAGTGTTTTTAGTGTCTTGATAATCATTTTTATAGTTTAATCAGTTTAGTGAAAAAAAAATTATATTTTAATTTGTTTATATAGTTTCCGTTCTTTTTTCTACTCATACCTCAAAGCATCAACCGGATTCTTTGTTGCTGCTCGCCAACTTTGCCAACTAACAGTTAATAATGCAATTCCAAGGGCAACAACTCCTGCCAGAGCAAAAATCCACCAACTTAATGTTGTTCTGTAAACAAAGCCTTCAAGCCATTTATTCATGGCATAGTATGAAACAGGAACAGCAATAATAAATGCAATGCCTACCCATTTAACAAAATCTTTATTTAACATGATTAATATCTCTGATATTTTGGCACCGTTTATTTTGCGAATGCCGATTTCTTTTTGTTTTTGAGTTGCCACATACGATACCAATCCCAACAATCCAATACAAGCAATCATGATTGCAAAGACAGTAAATACACCAATCACTTTCGCCAAACGTTCTTCCGATTTGTATTGAGCATTGAATGACTGATCTAAGAAAAAATATTCAAATGGAGCTTTTTTATAGAAATTTTCCCATTGAGATTTTATCGAATTTATGAGTGCAGGCAAATCTCCTGTTTGTATGTTTAACGATAGGCAGCGACTCGTATTTCTACATTTTATAACAAAAGGCAGCGATTTATCCCGCAACGATTTCATGTGAAAATCTTTCATTATGCCTATAACTTTAAAATCTTTTTTGTAGTCATAATCATAAATGTATTTTTCATTACAATCGCTCCATCCCAAAAGTTTCGCAGCTTCTTCATTTATTATTGCATTATTTTTTTCAGAGGCCTCATTATCGGTAAAAAATCTGCCTGCTTTTAACTGAACTTTTAGTGTTTTTTGAAAATCACTATCAATGTCCATTATATTTATTAAATGTTTTTTATCACTCCCTTTTTCACAAAAGAGGTTGCTAGAACCACCCTCTGAAGAGGGCACTAAAGATGAATATGATGCCGATAGAACTGATGGATTTTTAAGAATTTCCATTTTAAAACTGTTTCGATTGTTATTTAAGTATCCCATATTTTCAACAACCAATACATTCTCTTTTTCGAATCCCGGATTTTGCTTTTGCATATAATTAATTTGTCGGCGTATAATAAACGTACAAAACACCAGACAGATAAATACAACAAATTGCAGTGTAACTAATGCACCTCTGCTTAACGATTTTGAATTTCCTTCATTGAATTTCCTTTTTATTACGTCAACCGGGTTAAAAGCGGTAATGAAAAAGGCAGGATAAATGCCTGCTAAAATTGTGATAATAAGCGGTATAAAAATAATGGTTAATAATGTTAACGGATTTAGTAAAAACTCAGACTTAATTACTATTCCTGAAAAATTATTCAGAAAGGGAAGAATAAGCAAAAGAATAATAATTGATATTATAAGAGCAATCAGGGTGTGAATAAAAATTTCAACTAGAATTTGTAAAATGATTGATTTGCGTGTTGAACCAATTATTTTTTTTACACCAATCTCTTTTGCCCTTAATGATGCCCTTGAAGTTGTAAGATTAACAAAATTAAAACCAGCGATAATCAATATTAATAATCCGGTTATCCCAAATATGACAAGAAAACGCTTATTTCCATAGGTAGAAAGATTTTCAGAATAGGTCGCATTTAAATGTATATCCATTAAAGGTTGAAGTTTATGAATGAATACATTCCCCTGACTTTCATATTCTGCCAGAGAAACACCCGTGACTCTTTGTATCATTGCGTCTTCATATTTTCTTATTGAGGCATCAAACTTTGCTTCAAATGCTTCAATATTGGTGCCTTTTTTTGTGACAATGTAAGTATAGGTATTTTTAAAACTGCCCCAGTCATCAAGGCGTTTGCTTATTGGCAAAGTACAAAACGACGCATATATATTGCTTTGTAAACTTGAGTTTTCCGGAATTTCATCGAGAATGCCAGTTACCACATATGGCACTTTATTCGTGGTCAACAAAATTGATTTTCCCATTGGATTTTCATTTCCAAAATATTTATGAGCCACCTCTTTCCCCAGAACAATTGTATTGGATTCTCTCAATGCTGTTTTAGGGTTTCCCTCAAGTAATTTAAAATCAAACACATTAAACAATTCAACATCGGCATAACACATTTCGCTTTCAACAAATTTTTTATCTTTATAGTGTGTGATTATTTCAGTTAGAGGCCATAATCTTACGGTCTCTTCTATTTCGGGTAAGTCGTTTTTAACAGTTGCAGCCAGAGGAATTTCTGACCTTGGAAGGTCTTGGACTAATTCTCCCAATTTTATATGAGCAACACAACGATATATCCGATCTGCTTTTGAATGAAAGCTATCGTAACTAATTTCATGAAAAGTGTATGTGGCGATGTACAGAAATGCAACGAGCCCCAGAGCCAATCCACCAATATTTAAAAAAGAATGAAACTTATTTTTCTGTAAACGATAAATAGCTGTTTTTAAAAATAGTTTAATCATGGCTGTTTAATTTAATTTATTTGTATTTCCCTAAACACTGTCTTAACTAATTTTTTTATTTTTTTTATTTCTAATAATCTTTGTTATTCTTTCATCCATTTAATCCTGATTCAGACAATATCTACTCATATCTTAAAGCATCTACCGGGTTCCTGGTAGCAGCCCTCCAACTTTGTAAGCTAACTGTAAGTATAATTATGCTTAAAGCAAATACTCCTGCCAAGGCAAAAATCCACCAGCTCTGTTCAACCCTATAAGCAAAACTCTGCAACCATCGGTTCATAGCATACCAGCTTATTGGAACCGCAATAACAAAAGCAAATACAAACCATTTTAAAAAATTATAATTTAATTTTTTTATTATTTCAAAAACAGAAGCTCCATTTACTTTTCGAATCCCAATTTCTTTCACCTTACTATTTATTAATAAAAAAGTAATTCCAAATAATCCTAAAATGGATATTAGTATGGATATACCGGTAAAAATAAATAGAATGGTTCCTGTTTGTTTAATCTCAGAATACAAACTTTCAAATTTTGAATTCATAAAAAAATAGTTGAAAGGCACATCTGGAATTATGTTATTCCACAATTTTTTTATTTGTTTTATTGTTTGTGATGTTTCACCAGGCATTAATGCAATTGATAGTGAATAAAAATTATTAGCCCCCTCTTTTGATATTATTAATGGTGGGATTTTATTATAAATTAAACCCACATGAAAATCTTTTACTACACCAATAATTTCATGATTACCATTTCTAAACATTGATTTTCCAACAGCAGGATTCCAATTAAGTTGTTTTGCTAATGTCTCATTTACAATAAACTCTTTTGTGTCGGTATTAACACCTTCTCTAAAATTTCGCCCTTCTATCAGTTCTAACTGAAAAGTACTAAAAAAATTATCATCAACATAAAGAGCACTAAAAATCTGCCATTGCTCTTCTCCTTCGGGCTTGTATCCGTTGGCCGTAGTTTCTAATCCAGGTATACCAAAACTAGCTGACACATTTACTACACCAGGCAGCTTGCTAATTTCATTTATAAGCATTTTTTGTTTTGCACCAATGGATCCGTGCGAAATATTAATTATATTTTCAGAAATAAAACCTAAATCTTTCTGCAAGGCATAGTTTAATTGCATATAAACAATTATCATTGATGATATAAGACCTATAGAGATACAAAATTGAAGTGCCGAAATATATACCAACTTTTTTCTTAAAAAAGGTGGTGAGTATAAACCTACAAACGGATTGTTAATTATTTTTCTTTTATAAGTAAAAAATTGAATACAACTTGTAATACAGCTGAGCACAATAAGAACAATTGCCAATAAAAATATATTGTTCTTTAATTGAAAGGATAAAAAATCTACGTTAAACAATTCAGAAATGTAGCTTTTTAACAATGATATGAGTATAACAGAAATTATTCCAGAAAGGATGAACAGTATAAGTGAATCTGAAAATATTTGTTTTGCAATACCAGATTCCCCTAATCCGAAATAGTTTTTTATACTAAACTCCTTTAGTCTGAGTGTTAATGTGCCATTGGAAATAAACAGGTAATTAATTACCGCTATCACCAGAATTAAAAGACCTATAAACAACAATATCAATACTTGTTTACCATCTTTTTCATGGCTATCCCAATCTACTTTTGAGAATAGATGTATTTGATTTAAAGGCTCTAAATAAAATTCAGTGAAAAACCCAGCATCTTTATTCTTTTTGTTTACTTTCTCCCATAAAAAATCAGGTATCTTTTCTTCAACATTTGTTTCTAAATCGCTTGAAAAAAGCTTAACAAAAGTTGTTACAGATATTCCACCATCCCATCCAACATATGCATCAGGTGATTTTAACAAATTCTCCATTGGGAAAACCGCATCAAACTGAATATGAGAATTTCGTGGAACATCAGCAACAACTCCAGTTATTACATAGAAATTACTATCGTACTCTACAAGCTTACCCAGTGGGTTTTCATTACCAAACAAGCGATTTGAAATTTTTTGTGTAAGTACAATACTATTTTTGCTTGCCAGGAGTTGCTTAGGCTGACCATATAGTATATTAAAAGTAAAAAAACTGAACAAATTGCTATCGGCAAAAATTGCGTTTTCAAGTGCTATTACTTTATCATTAAACTTTAATGTGTGAACATGCCAATTGTAATCAAATCTTACAACATCTTCTATCTCAGAAATCTCATTTTTTAATGCCGGACCATAAGGAGCTCTAAGTAATGGAATATTATCTATATTTTTCGGACTTGTAGTTATTTCATTTACCCGAAATATTCGATCCTTATCCTTATGAAAATTATCGAAAGAATATTCAAAATTTACATATAAAAAAATTACAGCAGAGCAAGTTATCCCCAACACTAATCCAAATAGATTTATGGAAGAGTAAACCTTAAAGTTATAAAAACTTTTAATAGTTGATTTTATTCTATTTAATATCATATCAATGTATAATTGTTTTAAATAAATTTTATTCGATTCACATACCTCGATGACTTGCCTCAAGATACTGTGATTAAAACCAAATTTATTTTTACTTTTTTTATAAAATTTTTTTATCTTTGCTTATTATAAAGAAGGCTTTAT
>JADFUR010000030.1 GCA_015222055.1 Bacteroidota bacterium
GTATTTTAAAAATTTTATTCAAACTTACAGTCTGTGCTCTGCTGCTCATGCAGGGCACACACAAAAGCTAAATTTCATGGGCGCCGATGAGCCATTTGAAAGCTTAGTACAATTAATAAACACCAGCAAGCCAATACAATTGGTTTGCTGAAAAATATAAACAAATTTACTCGGCTTGCTTCTTTAGCGCATTGATAAGATTACTCTTTGAAATTGCCCACGAAACTTAGCAAGACCGTTGTGGTGCATGGCAGACAGACCCCTCAATTGATAAAAAATAATCAGCAATGATTTTAATTTTGTTAACAAACTTGTTAACTTTGTCATATGTCTAGAGAGATACGATTTTATGAGAAATATTTCATAAATTTCTATTTATCACTTGATTAAAATTTTCAAGAAAAAATTGAATATGTATTTAAAGTGATTAGGACAGTAGATATGATTCCTCAGAAGTTTCTTAAACATATTGAGAGTACTGATGGGTTATATGAGATACGGATTAAAGTCGGTAGTGATATTTATATAGTGTTTTGTTTCTTTGATAAAGGACGGATTGTTATATTATTTAACGGATTTCAGAAAAAAAGCCAAAAAACACCGAAAAAAGAGATTGATAAAGCATTGAAATTTGAACAGGAGTATTTTAATACAAAGAAAGGAAAATAGCTATGAAACAGATTAGAGATGCACAAACATTCGATGAGCTTCTTGATATTAAATATGGTAAGCTTGGGACAGAGAATCGTGATGAATTTGAAGTAAAGTCAAAAGCCTTTGTTGTAGGAGAAATGATTAAAGAAGCTAGAAAAGAGGCACATTTAACACAAGAGCAATTAGCCTCCAAGACAGGAACGAAGAAAAGTTATATTTCTCGACTTGAAAATGGAAAGATTGATATTCAAATATCCACCTTATTCAAAATTTTTGAGGAAGGATTAGGAAAGAGATTAGGATTTACAATGCTATAAACCATGACGCCACAACAGGCGGTCATAAAACATTTGGGGGCAAATGGTTATTCGAGTATCCTGCCACGCTAAGCGTAATTTTTAGTTACGCTTTTTTTGTACATTAAAAAAATCTCTATGCAAATCTGAATAACTTGTGCCCAATAATATTCATGGGTTAATTATAATAAATAAACCTGATGTACGCAATAAACTCAAGTTTTCTTTTCCAATAAATAGTGCCCAACAATTTATTTGTTAACTCACTAAAAAAATCTTAAATTTACTTAAAGAATATAATTAAAATAAATTATTCGTTTCTATAATTTTTAGTGGCAAAGCCAATCAATTATTATAAAGCGTCACTTTTAATTAATTTTATTTAACTGTTTCAAATCTGATAAAAATAGCTCTTATGAAAATCACACATTTCATTATGTTGATTTTATTTGTTCTATTTTTTTTCGTGTGGTAAAACTCAAAATAAAAAAGAGAATATGAATTCTACCAAAAATAAATTTACCAATCAACTAATTCATGAGAGTAGTCCTTATTTATTGCAACACGCCCATAATCCTGTAAATTGGTATCCTTGGGGAAAAAAAGCCATAGATAAAGCTAAAGACGAAAATAAATTAATTATTATAAGTATTGGTTATGCAGCTTGTCATTGGTGCCATGTTATGGAGCACGAAAGTTTTGAGAACGAAAAAGTTGCCAGATATATGAATGAACATTTTGTTTCTATTAAAGTTGATAGAGAAGAAAGACCTGATATTGACCAAATATATATGAATGCCGTTCAATTGATTTCTGTCAGAGGAGGCTGGCCACTCAATTGTATTACCTTATCTGATGGACGACCTATTTTTGGTGGCTCTTATTTCACAAGCGAACAATGGATTGATATGCTTTCAGAAGTATTGATCTTTGTAAAGGAAAATCCTGATAAAGCCGAACAACAAGCGAAAGCACTCACAAAAGGGGTGCAATCGAGTGAAATAACTTTTTTGAATACCCAGAATTCGGAATTTTCAATAAACGACTTAGATAAAGTTTTTGCTGTCTGGAAAAACACCTTAGACTATACTCAGGGAGGACATAAAGGAGCTCCAAAATTCCCATTGCCTGTTGGCTACCAATTTTTGTTACACTATAATTATCTTAGCCAAAATGCAGATGCATTAAAAGCCGTTACATTAACATTAGATAAAATGGCAGATGGCGGTATCTACGACCAAATTGGTGGTGGTTTTGCACGATATTCTACCGATGAATATTGGAAAGCACCTCATTTTGAAAAAATGCTGTATGATAATGCACAACTCGTTAGTTTATATTCGTTTGCTTATCAAAAAACTAAAAACAAAAACTATAAAATCATTGTAAAAGAAACATTAGATTTCACACAAAGAGAATTGAGCTCAAACGAAGGTGGTTTTTATTCTTCTTTAGATGCAGATAGCGAAGGAGAAGAAGGTAAATTTTATGTATGGACACAGAATGAATTGAAACAGATATTAGGCAATAAAGCAGACTTAATAATTGATTATTACAATGTAAAAGAAAAAGGAAATTGGGAAAATTCTCAAAATATTTTATTTAAATCTGCAAGCGATAAAACTATAGCAGATAAATATAAAATAACTAAAAGCGATTTAAAAAAACAGCTTGCAAAAACAAAAAAAATATTACTAAAAGAAAGATCAAAGCGGATTGCTCCTGCCCTTGACGATAAAATTATCACTTCGTGGAATGCTCTTATGATTAAAGCCTATATTGATGCTTATAATATTTTTGACAATAAAAAATATCTGGATATAGCATTGCAAAATGCCATATTTATCAATACAAAAATAAAATTGCATGACAATAGATTATATAGAAACTATAAAAATGGAAAAGCTTCAATTAACGCATTTTTAGACGATTATGCCTTTACTATTGCCGCTTTTATTTCGTTGTATCAGTCCACATTTGATGAAAAATGGTTACAAGAGGCTAAACAATTAACAGACTATACTATTGCTCATTTTTATGATAACACAAGTGGTATGTTTTATTATACTTCCGATGTTGATCCCAAATTAATAGCCCGCAAAATGGAAATGACTGACAATGTTATTCCTGCTTCAAATTCCGAAATGGCTAAAAATTTATTTATACTCGGAAATTATTTTTATAGCGACAACTATATCAATATGTCAAAAAGAATGCTAAACAATGTAAAAAAAAATACCGTGTCAGGTGGTGCCTATTATGCAAATTGGGATATTTTGATGAGTTGGTTTACCAGTCCACCATACGAAGTCGCTATTTTAGGCAACGAATATGAAACAATACGAAAAAAATTTAACAAGAATTATTTGCCCAATGTGTTCTTATCTGGAGGAAAAAATGAAGGGAAATTATCCCTGCTTGAAGGTAAACTAATAGATGGACAAACTACAATTTATGTTTGCCAAGATAAATCGTGTAAGATCCCTGTAACTGAAGTAAAAGAGGCACTAAAACAAATAATTAAATAAAATATAAAACATTTTCAATCCCCCTACCCTCTTTTCTAAGGAGTAATTCTAAATTAGTATTAGTATTCAACAAGGACTTTTGTTTTTTAATAAAAAAAATCTCAAAGCTCAAAGATATTAAAAATCCAAATCTCATAAATAAATAACACTCAATAATTTATTTGTTATCTCACCCAAAAAAACTTAAATTTACATTAATCATATTGTTAGCAACAAAACCGTGAATTCAATTTTGAAATAAAATATATATTTTTTTTGACTTCTTATTAAAATCGTTTAATAAAAAAAAATTAAAACAATGAAAGTTGCTGTTTTTAGTACCAAATCTTATGATAAGGATTACCTTGATAAGGCTAACAAAAATAAAAGACACGAATTGGTTTATTTCGATTCCTCTCTAAAAGAAAAAACTGTGAGACTGGCTGAAAATTTTGATGCCGTTTGTGTATTTGTTAACGATTCGCTCACTAAAGAAGTTATAGAATGTATAAAATCGCTAAATGTTAAAGTCATTGTTTTAAGATGTGCAGGTTTTAACAATGTTGATATAGCAAGTGCATGTAAAAACAATATTAAAGTTCTTAGGGTTCCGGCATACTCACCAAACGCTGTTGCCGAACATGCCGTTGCATTGATTCTTACTTTAAACAGAAAAACTCACAAAGCTTATAACCGCGTAAGAGAGGGAAACTTTAATATTGAAAGACTTACAGGTTTCGAGCTATCTGGTAAAACCGTTGGTGTGATTGGCACCGGGAAAATTGGCTCATCCTTTGCTCTTATTATGAGAGGTTTTGGATGTAACGTTATTGCATTTGACACCTACAAAAATAATGATCTCATCAATTCAGGAGTTCGCTACTGTAGTCTTGACGAACTATTCAAAATTTCTGATATTATTTCGCTACATTGTCCGTTAACTCCCGAAACAAATCGTCTTATCAACAAACCGTCTTTAGCTCTCACTAAAAAAGGAGTTATGATTATTAATACAAGCAGAGGAAAATTAATTGATACCGATGCTGCTATTGATGCCCTTAAAGAGGGTCAATTAGGTTATCTTGGAATTGATGTTTATGAGCAAGAAGAAAAAATTTTTTTTAAAGATCTTTCAGAAATTATTATTCCTGATGAAAAAATTTCGCGACTGATGTCTTTCCCTAATGTATTAGTCACAGCTCACCAGGCTTATTTCACCGACAATGCTTTAAATCAAATTGCTAAAACAACCATACAAAACCTTAGCGATTTTGAAAACAACACTATTAAATCTCAAAATCAGGTTTGTATTAATGTTATAAAGCAATAATAAACTAATAATAAATCTATTAACTTAAATTTACAGAGATGAAATTTACACGAAAAGCAAAAGCAAATTGGAAAGGTTCAGGCAAAGATGGAAAAGGAACTTTAAGCACTCAAAGTTCAATTTTAAATGAATCACAATATTCTTTTAAGACTAGATTTGAAGACGGAATAGGCACAAACCCTGAAGAACTAATTGCAGCGGCACATTCAGGTTGTTTCACAATGCAGTTAAGTTTCTTATTGGGTGAAGCCGGCTTCACTCCCGACAATCTCGATACTGAAGCTAAACTTACTTTTGAAGATGGTAATGTAACTAATATCCATCTGGAATTAATTGGTCAAGTTAAAGGAATTGACAAAAATAAATTTCAGGAAATTGCCCTTAAAGCTAAAGAGATATGTCCAATATCTAAACTACTTAATACAAACATCACATTAACAGCTACTCTAGCTTAAAGAACCCTTTTTATATTATATATTCGTTATATAAAACCATGACGTTAAAAACGTCTGAGAAATAACTAAAAAAAATAAAATAATTTATAACATTAAAAAAAGTCTGCACTATTAAATAAATATATTAATAACCTAAATTCAGTATAAAAATGTACAGATAAAAGAAGATTGCTGATTTATTTTCAAGAATATAATAATTCTGTTCCAAACTCAAAAACAAGATTATGCACATCAGGAGCTTTAAATCTTGTTTCGGTAAATACAGAAATAATATAAATAAAAAATATTTGTTTTTGTGTAAAAAAAATCTGAACTTTCGTTAAAGTTATGATAATCAATCTTTATAAAAAAAATAGATGATTGGTAATAAAAAAAAAACAATATCTCGACATTACCAAAATACAGTTACATCAAGGAATTAAATTTTACATTTTTGCAGAATACTATGCCGACATGTTAAGTTGATTGAAAAAAAATTAAAAAGTAATAAATTTATTTAGGAAACTATCAGGTAGATAAATTTAAAACACATGAATAATTTTAAAAAATTGACAACAAATAATATTGTTTTGTTCAGACTCGATGAACTACAATACGCACTCTACTTATCTACAATTAAAAAAGTTATTCATTCTATTAAAATCACTTTCTTGCCGAACGCTCCTAAAAAAATTTTAGGTGTAATAAACTTACATGGAGAAATAATTCCTGTTATAAATATTCGTTTTATTTTTGGTTTGCCCACTCGTGAAATAAATTTAGAAGACCAATTCATAATTGCAAAAACATCGAAAAGACTTATTGCACTTGCGGTTGATTTTGTAGAAAATGTTACTGAAATTGCTAATTATAAAATAATTGATACTAAAAAAACATTACCATTTACCAATTATTTATCTGGGATTACTGTAATTAAAAACAACATTGTTTTAATAAACGACCTTGAAAAATTTCTTTCCTTAAAAGAGCAACAAGAATTAGATAAATCACTTAATGTAAATATGTAATGGGACAAATTCTTTCAAACACTTTACTATTACAATTAAGCGAATTTATTGCTTCCAATCTAGCTCTACATTTTCCCGAAAATCACTGGGATGTGCTCGAACGTAATATCACATTGGCTGCAAAAGAATTCGGGTTTCAGGATGTACAAAAATTTATTAAGCACATTATTGCTTCTCCTCTTACTCGTAATCATTCAGAATTATTGGCATCTCATCTCACTATTAACGAAACCTATTTCTGGCGTGAAGCAAATTCTTTTAAAGTTTTGGAACAAAAAATTCTTCCAAAATTAATCCAATTACGTCAAAAAGAAAAAAGAATTAAAATATGGAGTGCTGGCTGTTCAACTGGCGAAGAACCTTATTCAATAGCAATAGCCATTAATAAATTAATTCCCGATTTAGACAAATGGGATATTACAATACTTGCGACTGATATAAACCCTAAAATTTTATCAAAAGCTAAAACTGGTATATATAACCAGTGGTCATTTCGTAACACTCCACAATGGTTAAAAAAAGGATATTTTATTCAAAAAAAAATTGGAAAATTTGAAATTATCCAGAAAATTAAAAATATGGTTACGTTCAAATACCTGAATCTGGCTGAAGATGTGTTTCCTTCACCGCTTAATTATACAAATGCAATTGATATAATATATTGCAGAAATGTTTTAATGTATTTTACTCAGGAACGTTTTAGACAAATTGCTCAAAAATTCCATCAGTCTTTAATAGATAATGGCTACCTAATAGTTTCTTCAAGCGAACTCTCTTATCAAAATTTTACAAATTTTATTCCTATTAATTTCTCAGACATGCTCTTGTATCAGAAGGCTCCAAAAAAAATTAAAAAGCAAACAAATTATTCTGTAACAGACAATTCTCAAAAACCCATTATTAACCAAATGCCATCAAAACCAAATTCTGTTTTCAAAATCCCAAAATACAGACCCATCGAAATAAAAAATGCAATTCATAATGAAAAAAAAAGAATGCAGCAGATAGATTTATCATATGAAAAAAATTTAAAATTATATATGCAAGGAAACTACGATGCTTTAATTAACAAACTTCAAAATCGCAAACAAACCCCTGAAGAACAAATACTTTTAATTAGAGCTTATGCAAATCTTGGCAAACTAAACGAAGCATTAAAACTATGTAAAAAATCAATTTCTTCAAATAAGCTTAATTATAAAACACATTATCTTTATGCAACCATTCTTCAAGAAAATAATATGGAGAATGAGGCAGAAGCAATTCTTAAAAAAGTCATTAATCTTAATCCAAACTTTGTACTCTCCTACTATTCTTTAGGAATGATATTTCTTCGTAATAATAATGTTACAGATACAACAAAATGTTTTGAGAAAATTTTATCAATTATACATACATACAGCCAAGATGAAATACTTCCGGAATCGGAAGGTTTAACAGCCGGTAGGTTTAGGGAAATAATTAATGCAACAATAAAAAGATAGTAATATAATGAAAAAAAATAAAATAGAAACCAAACTAATATCTAGAATAAATAACGATTGTGATAAAAGCAAGGTGAATGATTTAGAGGAAGTCGTGAATCAAAAAAATATTATTTCCCGAAAAGAAAAGCTTTCAATTTTATCAAAAAGAGCACAAGATTTGGCTCTGAAAAAAAAAGACAAAACTGCTAAACGTGATTTTATCAAAATAATAAAATTTGTTTTAGAATCTGAAATATATGGAATTGAAACAGTATTTGTTCGCGAAAGTTGTTCCTTAAAAAATTACACAATTATACCAGGTGTGCCTAATTTTGTTCTTGGAATTATCAATGTACGCGGACAAATTATTTCTGTGATTGACCTTAAAAAATTATTCAACTTACAAAAAAAAGGACTGGGAGAACTGAATAAAATAATTATTATTAAAAATGAACAGATGGAATTTGGTATTTTGGCAGATAACATACTCGGCGTACATTCATTATCACTTGATACTATCCAAACTTCTTTGTTAAACACAAGCAATATTGACAACAATTATTTGAAAGGTGTCACAAAAGACCACCTAATTATACTTGATGCTAAAAAAATTTTAGAAGATAAAAACATAATTGTAACTAAAGAAATAAAATGATTTTTTAACTAAAAAAAAAGATATGAAAAAATTTGAAGACCTCTTAATGCAGACGAAACTACTAATTAGTTTTGGATTGATATTGGCAATGCTTTTAGGAGTAATAATTGTTGCTTATATGGGATTACAAGGAATTATTCAATCGGAGAAAGAATTATACGATATTCATTTCCAAACAAGCCTAGGATTGCGTTCTATAAGATCTCACCAAAATTTTAATAGAGCGGCTAGTCTGAATCTATTGCTAACAAAAGATAAAGAAAAACAGATAGAAATTGAAAAAACGTTAAAAGGAAGAGAGCTGGCAATTAATGACATAATCGAAAAGTTGTCCAAGCTCAATCAAAATTTTCAATTTCAAAATAAAATGAATGAGTTAAAAAATGAAATTGAGCTATACCTCCAAATCAGAGATGATGAAATTTCATTAATTCAAGATGGAAAAACAGAACAAGCAAAACTTTTAGGAATAAGTGTAGGATATGATCAATATAAAAAAATTCGATTAATAGCAAGTAAAATGGGGGAAACCGCATTGAAAAAAGCAGATGAAGTACAGAAGCATGATATGCGAAAAGCATCTTTATCAATACTAATTTTCGTATTAATTGGGATCTTGGCTCTCTTATTTAGTATAGTTATGATAATATCATTAAACAGAGCTATTGTTAAACCACTTAATAAAATTACAAAAATAGCTAAACAAATTAGTGATGGAAATTTAAATATTGAATTTCCATTTGTTAAAAGAAAAGACGAGATTGGAATTCTATTACAGAATTTCAGCAAAATGGTGAATACCCTTAAAGCAATGTCAGAGGTTGCACAAAAAATTGCTTCAGGAGATCTAACAGGATCAATAACCCCTCAATCAGATAAAGATATTTTAGGAAATACCTTTTTACAAATGTTAAACAATCTACGTCGTATAATGAACGATATTTCTGAAGGCGTTAATTTACTGGCGTCCTCATCAAGTGAGATTGTTGCTGCAACGACACAGGTATCATCATGTTCTACAGAAACAGCCTCAGCAATAAGCGAGACCACCACAACCGTTGAAGAAGTTCGGCAGGCAGCAAAATTATCCAGTCAAAAAGCAAGTCTTGTTTCTGATAATGCACAAAAAGTGGTTGAGGTAACCCATGCAGGTCAAAAAGCAGTGGACGAAACAGTAAACGGAATGCATAATATTCAAAATCAAATGGAAGACATTGCAAATACAATTATTCTCTTGAGTGAGCAAAGCCAACAGATTGGAGGCATAATTGCATCAGTAAACGATGTAGCTGACCAATCAAATTTATTGGCAGTAAATGCAGCTATTGAAGCAGCAAAGGTTGGAGAACAAGGACTAGGATTTTCTGTTATTGCACAAGAAATAAAAGATCTTGCATTACAATCGAAACAAGCTACCATGCAAGTACGCAATATATTAAACGATATACAAAAATCGACAAGTGCAGCTGTAATGGCAACAGAACAGGGTAGTAAAATAGTAGAAAATGGAGTAAACCAATCGATTCAAACTGGAGAATCAATTCGAGTACTATCTGAAAGCGTTAACGAATCTGTTCAAACAGCCACTCAGATTGTAGCTTCAAGTCAGCAACAAACTGTTGGAATGAATCAAATAGTATTAGCAATGCAAAATATTAATCAAGCAGGTACAGAAAATGCAGCAAGTATGATACAAGCAAAAAATGCAGCAAAGGACTTAAATAAACTGGGTTTAAAATTAAGAATATTAGTTGACCAATATAAAACATAAAAACCAAATAATAAAATGGATAAAAAAGAAGAAGCGTTTCTTAAACGACTTCAAGCTATGTTCCAAATTGAGGCTAAAGAGCATCTTAACATACTCTTCTCAACGCTTATTGAACTGGAAAAAGATCCAACGTCAAAAAAATCATTGGAATTAGTTGAAATTATTTTCCGTGAAATACACAGCTTAAAGGGTGCTGCACGTTCTGTAAGCAGAAAGGATATTGAATCAATTTGTCAAATTTTAGAAAAAATATTCTCACAAATTAAAAACAAAAAAGCCTTTTTAAATGTTGAACAATACGATTTTATTCATAAAGCCATTAGTAATATATCGAAAATGCTTTCTAATACTGAAATAAAATCTTCAGATGATAACAAAAAATTAATAACTCAATTACACTCCATAGCAGTAGAACTTCAAGAAAAAGAAACACAAATTATAACACCAATAAAAAATGTATGCGAACAAATTGCACTCTTTGATGATAAGATAATGCAACAGAAAACCGTAAGAATTGAAACAGAAAAACTGGATCCGCTTTTCTTACAAGCAGAACAAATGATTCATTCTAAAATTGTATCTGCTCAAAGAGTAGTTGACTTTAAAAATATTAGAGAATTTATTGAGTTGTGGAAAACAGAATTAAAAAAATCAAATTCGATTTACTCTTCTATGAGCAAATCACAATTAATAAAAATAATTGATTGGAATAAACTACAATTAAATAAATTGGAAGAGAATGTTTCTAATATTAGTACCAATATTGAAACGGATTCTCGCTTACTAAAAAAATTGATAGATGAGCACCAAGAATCAATAAAAAAAATATTAATGCTTCCGGTATCTACTATTATTCAAGTTTTCCCAAAACTTGTTCGTGACCTTGCAAGAAATCAGGGTAAAAAAATAGACCTAATAATTAAAGGGAAAGAAATTGTTGTTGATAAAAAAATTTTAGATGAACTCAAAGACCCTTTAATACATTTAATTAGGAACTGCATTGACCATGGAATTTTGAAACCAGAAGAGCGTTTAAAAAACCAAAAACCGTCTAATGGTAATATCACACTTAATTTTATTGCAAAAGATAGCCGTCACCTAGAAATAAGTATTTCCGATGATGGTTCTGGTATAAATACAGATAAAGTAGTTTCTGCTGCTATCAAAGCAGGTATAATTTCAAAAGATAATATAGAAAAAATGAGTACCCAGGAAACTTTGTCCTTAATTTTCAAATCAGGAATTTCAACAAATCAAATTATCACAGATATCTCTGGTAGGGGGCTTGGCTTAGCTATTGTTCACGAAAAAGTAAAAAAACTTGGAGGAACAATTTCTGTCGAAAGCAAACCAAATATAGGTACTACATTCCGTCTTTTGCTACCTCTACATCGTTCAACTTATAGAGGAGTTCTTGTAAGAACAGGAGAACACTTTTTTTTCATACCTTCTTCTTATATAAAAAGTGCAGTCAGGATTAATACAAAAAACATAAAAACAGTCGAAAACAGGGAGACTATAAAAATAAATCAGAAAATTATTGCAGTTGTTAAGCTTAGTAACGCTCTTGGATTGAATGACAAACCTAATTATGCTTCACAAAACAGCACTGCAACCACATCTTCTAACTTTAAAAAAGCTATAATTCTTAAAAAAAATGACAAGCAAATCGCCTTTATGGTTGACGAAATTCTTGGAGAACAACAAATTCTTATTAAAAAATTAGGCAAACAATTAAAAAGCGTACTTAACATTAGCGGGGCAACAATTTTAGGTTTTGATAAAATAATCTTAGTAATTAATGTTTCTGATTTAATGAAATCTGCTATAAAAAAAAATATTAACAGATTGAATATAAAGAAAAAGAAATCTGATGAGAAACCACACAAAATTCTGATTACAGAGGATTCAATTACCTCGCGTAATTTAATTAGAAATATACTAGAAACAGCAGGATATGAAACAGAAACTGCTGTAGATGGTTTAGATGGATACACAAAAGCCCTCATTGGAGAATTTGATTTAATAGTTTCTGATGTAGATATGCCAAGGATGAATGGTTTTGAACTCACATCAAAAATTCGAAATGATAAAAAACTTAGCAAGCTGCCGATAGTGCTTGTTACAGCCCTGGAATCGCCTGAAGATCGAGAGCATGGAATTAATGTTGGAGCAAATGCCTACATTGTAAAATGTAGTTTTGACCAGAGTAATTTACTAGATGTAGTTAAAAAACTTTTATAAATAAAATTGACTAACTAAAACGTAATTAAGTTGCAAGTAGAAATATAATATATAAAAAGTAGACGAAAAAAAATGAGAAACTATACAAAGAACTTGACTTTTGAATTTGCAGAAAAAAAATCTAAGGTAAAAACAAACAAATTGAACTCTCAATTTAAAATGAATACAGCTTCTATCCCGTCTAACATTGCAGAAGATTGTGTTTCAGATATTCGAACTAAATATCTTCGATTTCTAAAAATTTTTTCTACTCACTTTGTGAAATTACATTATCAGTTTGGATTATCAATTTACATGGCATATATCAAAAAAACAGAAATAGACAATTGTAGCTTAAAATTGTTTGAGGCTGAAATGTAAATAGAACTTTGATTAGAGCATACCAAAAAGGATGTAAATATATATTGCTTAACAAAGTCAAAGGTCTAATAGTTATATACAAAAAAAAATAGAACTGTTTAATTATGATAAAAGTACTTATAGTTGAAGATTCTCCGGTTATGCAAGAATTACTTGCCTATACTATTCAATCAGACCCTGATTTTAATATTGTTGATATTGTATCAAATGGTGAAGATGCTATTGATGCTGTTATGAAAAAACATCCTGATATTATTGCAATGGATTGCTATATGCCAAAATTAGATGGGCGACAAGCAACACGCATTATTATGGAAACAAACCCAACTCCTATTGTCATTGTTACGGGAAGTATAACTGCAAAAGATGTTGCCATTAATTTTGCTCTTTTAGAAGCCGGAGCTGTAGCAATAATAAAAAAACCACAAAGCCTTAATCATCCTGAATATAAAAAAGATGCACGTAAATTAATTGACACCCTAAAATTAATGTCTGAAGTTAAAGTTGTTACGCGTTTTAACCGAACTCTTAAAAAAAATAAAACTCAAAAATGTAACAACGAAAAAATCACAAAAAAAAATTCGGATATTAAAATTATTGCTATTGGTGCTTCAACCGGCGGTCCAAAAATATTACAAAAAATAATTTGCGGATTACCAAAAAACATTCCGGTTCCAATTCTAATTGTCCAGCATATCTCCCAAGGGTTCACCAAAGGTTTTGTTGAATGGCTAAAGACAACAACCAATTTTCCACTACACCTTGCATCTCATGGAGAGCGTGCCTTACCCAGACACGGATATATTGCACCTTATGGTTTTCACATGGGCATAGATAAAGAATCAAAAATAATACTCAGTGAACATGAACCAGAAAATGGTTTAAAACCATCAGTAGCATTTTTGTTTCGAACTGTAGCAAATATATTTGGTTCAAATGCTATTGGGATATTACTAACAGGAATGGGACAAGACGGAGCAAAAGAATTAAAATTAATGAAAGATAAAGGATCTATTACTATTGCCCAAAATGAAGAAAGTTCTGCAGTATTCGGAATGCCTGGTGAAGCAATAAGACTTAATGCTGCAATGCATATTCTTTCACCTGAAGAAATATTAAATACACTTACTGCTTTATTTACAAAAACAAATGGAGACTAACTTATGGAACATGTATTAGAAAAATCAAATAATAATTTGAAACTTATTTTAATAGCTGAAGACAGCCTTACACAAGCTGAAAAATTAAAGTATACACTTGAAAAGCACAATTACAAAATAATTTTGGCTAAAGATGGTAAAGAAGCTTTTGAAAAAGTTATTAAACACAAACCATCTTTGGTTATAAGTGATATTGTAATGCCAGAAATGAATGGGTATGAACTATGTCATAAAATAAAATCTGATGAAACGACTTTTGATATACCTGTTATTATCCTCACATCTCTTTCAAATTCAGAGGATATACTTGAAGGTATTTCTTGCGGTGCTGATAATTTTATTACTAAACCTTATAACGAAAATTATCTTATATCACATATTGAACAAATTCTCACGAACAGTGATCTCAGTATAAATGAGCGAGTAAGAGTTGGTGTGGAAATTTATTTTAGTGGAAAAAGACGTTTTATCACAGCTAATCAGCAACAAATGCTTACTCTGCTTATTTCAACCTATGAAGCGGCGGTACAAAAAAATAATGAATTAACACAAACACAGGATGAATTAAAAACAATAAATGAACACTTGGAAGAAATAGTAATTGAAAGAACAAAAGAACTAAGTGAGGAAATTACAATTCGCAAACAAACTGAGGAGCGTGTCGTTAAGTTAAATCGCATTTACTCTTTATTAAGTAATATCAATAAAATAATTGTTTGGGTTCGCAATACAGACCAATTGCTTAAAGATGTTTGCAATATAGTTGTTGATAAAGGAAAATTTCAACATGCATGGATTGGAATCATAAATAATAAAACAAATACAATTGAGAAATCAGCTTCGGCAGGTTTATCAAACAATTTAATAAATATAGACACGTATAAAAATCCAGCTTTTCTTGTAATAGAAACAAAAAAACATTTTATCTCTAATGACATTAATGGAGATAAATCTATACCAGAAAACTGGAAACAAGAATCTTTGTCTTTGGGATTTAAATCATTTGCAGTATTGCCAATTAGTGTACGTGGAGAAGTATTGGGAAGCTTTTGTATTTATTCTAATGAAATTAACTTTTTTGACGAAATTGAAATTAGTTTGCTAAATGAAATGGCAACCGATATTTCTTTTGCTATAGAATATATTTATAAAGAATCCGAGCGCAAACAAGTAGAAAAAGATTTACATCTGAGTGAACTTAAATACAGAAATCAAGCAAATTTTCTTGATAGTATTATAGAAAAAAGTCCCTTTTCCATGTGGATTTCTGATGCAAAAGGAATATTGATCAGGGCTAATCAAGCCTTGCGTAATATCTTAAATTTAACCGACGATATGATAATTAATAAATATAATGTACTCCATGATAAAAATATTATTAAGCAAGGCTTTCTGCCAGTTGTTGAAGACATATTTAACAATTTAAAGCCGGCTCGTTTTATTCTGTTTTGGACAGGTCTAAAAGCCGGCGATGTCGACCTATCCATTGCCAATGATCATTGGTTAGATGTTTCAATGTTTCCAATAACTAATGAAGACGGAGAACTTGTTAATGTAGTATGTCAATATGTAAATATTACTGAGCAGAAGCGAGCAGAAAATGAAATTAAAAAATTAAATATCAGCTTAGATCAACGTGTTAAAGATCGAACTGAACAATTAGAAGATACCAACAAAGAACTCGAAGCATTTTGCTATTCAGTTTCTCACGACTTAAAAGCCCCTTTAAGGGCTGTTATTTCTTTTTCTAAAATCTTAAATGATGATTTTGCACCTCAGCTAAATTCAGAAGTCAAACGATATCTTAATCACATTCTTACGAATGCTGAAAATATGGGTATGCATATAAACGACCTACTCAACTTTTCACGAATGTCTCGTACAGAATTGCAAAAATCACAAGTTGATTTGCACATTTTAGTACAAAAAATAGAAAATGAATTAATTGCAGAATTCAAAAATCGTAAGCTGACAATAAATATTATGGATATGCCTTTGATAAATGCAGACGAGAAACTTATGTACCATGTAATGTTAAACTTAATATCTAACGCAATTAAATTTACTAGTAAGGTTAAAAATGCTATAGTGGAAATTGGCTGTACTAGTCAAAACAAAAAAAATATCTTTTATATAAAAGATAACGGAATTGGATTTGATATGAAGTATGCCGATAAAATATTCGATATTTTTCATCGCTTACACTCAGTTAACGAATTTCCAGGAACAGGTATTGGCTTGTCAATTGTTCAACGAATTATTCATAAACATGAAGGTAAAATTTGGGTTAAATCAGAAATAAATAAGGGGACAACGTTCTTTTTTATAATATAAATTTCAAATGAAAATTTATGAATTATGGAAACAAATAAAATACTATACATTGAAGATAATCAATGTGATATTGAGTTAAACTTAAAAAAAAATAAAAAATACAAGCTACTAAATAGTACTTTTAATAGATACTAATAAAAAAATTATTGTAAATTAACAACTATGGAAAAAATAATCAAAATATTGCTTTTAGAAGATAACCCAAATGATGCAGAATTAATTCATTATCAAATTTCAAAAAGCATTATTAAATTTCAGTTTAAACATGTGTCTGAATTAAACGATTTTAGTAAAGCCATTGAAGAGTATGTCCCAGATATTATTCTTTCAGATTACAACCTAATTGGCTTCACAGGCTTGGATGCACTAGAGCTTGTTAAACAAAAATGTCCAGTCACTCCATTTATTATTGTTACCGGTACAATAAACGAAGAAACAGCTGCTAAAACCATAAAAAATGGAGCTTGGGATTACATCGTTAAAGAAAGACTTACTCGCCTAAACTCTGTAATAAAAAACTCACTCGAATTGAAAGATGAAAAAGAAAAAAGTGAAATCAATAAAAAAAAACTTAAAATAAGTGAAGAAAGATTTAAACTTGCAATTGAAGGTTCTCAAGATGGAATATGGGACTGGGATATAAAATCAAACAACATGTATTTATCCTCACGTTGGAAATCAATGTTAGGTTATAAAGACAACGAAATTGAAAGCAATTATGAATTTTGGAAAAATCTTTTACACCCCGATGATAAAAATTTTATTTTAGATGAACTTAATAAACATTTGGGAAAGAAAACTCAATATTACAAGGTAGAAGCTCGTATGAAATGTAAAGATGGTAGTTATAAATGGATTTGCAGTCGAGGCAAAGCAATATTTGACAAAAACAGTAATCCATACAGATTAGCGGGTTCTCATACTGATATTTCTGAAAGAAAATTGATGGAGAATGAACTAATTAAGACCAAAGAGCAAGCAGAAGAAAGCGACAGATTAAAATCTGCTTTTCTTGCTAATATGAGTCACGAAATTCGTACACCAATGAATGGAATTCTTGGCTTTGCCGATCTTCTGAAAGAACCAGACCTTACTGGTGAACAACAAAAAAATTACATCGAAATTATTAAAAAAAGTAGTAAGCGTATGCTGAATATAATTAATAATATTGTTTCCATCTCTAAAATAGAATCCGGTACAATAGACATTAATCTTTCAGAAATAAATTTAAACGATCAGATGAAATTTATTTATAATTCTTTAAAATTAGACGCTGAAAAAAAAGGATTAGACTTATCTTATGTTAATTTTATTACTAATGAAGAAGCTTTTATTAAAACAGATTGTGAAAAATTATATGGAATTCTTTCTAATCTTGTTAAAAATGCCATTAAATACACAGACCATGGCAAGGTAGTGTTTGGATATGTAAAAAAAGATAAGTTTCTTGAATTCTATATAAAGGATACCGGTATTGGAATTGAAAAAGAAAAACAGCAAACTATATTTGAACGATTTATTCAAGCTGATATAATTGATAAAAAAGCACGTGAGGGAGCTGGTTTAGGATTATCAATTTCTAAAGCTTATATTGAAATGCTTGGAGGTAAAATTTGGCTTGAGAGTAAAATTGGATTAGGATCAATTTTCTATTTTACAATTCCGTTTGATACGGAAAAAATAAAGCTTAATAAAAAAAACGAAAATAAAAAAAATAAAATATTGTTAAAAAAACTTAAAATATTAATTGTTGAAGATGATGACTCATCTAATTTATATCTTGCTACTGTATTAAAAAAAATTAATGCAAAAATTCTAATCGCCACTAATGGAAGCGAAGCTATTGAAATAAGTCGTTCTAATCCAGATTTAGATTTAATATTAATGGACGTTAAAATGCCTATAATAAATGGTTATGAAGCAACTCGACAAATAAGAAAATTCAATAAATCGGTTGTTATTATAGCACAAACAGCATACGGTCTTGCAGGTGATGATAAAAAATCAATAAAAGCCGGATGTAATTCATATATTAAAAAACCAATATTAAAAGATAAATTATTTTCATTAATAAATCAATATTTTGGGAAATATCAATCTGTATCATGACAATATAATTAATAATTATTTAAGAAATCAAATATATTTGTTCTCCTTATAAATTTGCAAGTAAGTCTGAGATATAAACCGAAATAAAAAACTCACCCAAAATTTATAAATTTACACGATGCTTAAAAATTAAAAAAATAAAAAAAGACAAAACACCGAAGGAGTGATATAAAAACAAATTTTAGAATGTATGAATAGCCTTATTAATATAATAATACCAACCCTTTGGGGTTAAAAAAACGAATTAAATATTTTTGCTAAAATAATATCAGCCCTTCGGGCTTTAAAATAATAAAATGACTTGTGCCCAATTATATACATGGAATAATTACAATAAATAAACCTGATGAAAGCAATAAGGTAGAGACGCATAATTATGCGTCTCTACAAACCGCAAAACCACAAAATAAATTAGAATCTTTTAAAAACAAATGCCCATTAAAAATTATACAAAAAAATTGTTTTCAAACTCATTCAATGCTAATAATTTATATAATGCCTTAAAATAGAATCATTGCATAAAAAAAATGAAGCAATGGAAAAATAATATAGAGCTGTCTGTATTTAAATCATTTAGGTCAAGTCTCAAAAGTTTAGAATATATAATCAATTAAATATTTACTCCACAATAAAATTAAAGTAATTAGTCTCAAGCATGTTAATTTGAAAAAAAAATTATCTTTTTTTTCAAATTGAACAATATTATGCAACTAATAAATTAGATAAAAAATCTAGTTGACTTAATATTTAACAATAAATCGACTAAAAACTAATTTTTATAACTTAATTCTTATAACATGAAAAAAACATTATTACTTATTTTAGTTCTGCAACTAGCTGTTATTCTAGGCTTTTCACAAGAATGGCAAACGACTTATCAAGATGATTCTAAAGGTACTTGGACAGCATTGCATTTTATTAACGCTTCTGTAGGCTATGCAGGTAATTCATATGGACTAATCTGTGTTACTGAAGATGCAGGACAAAACTGGACTGAAATTTACAGTGCAAGTGGACACGTTAAAAACTTTTCGTTCCCTAACGATTCAGTTGCTGTTGTTGCAATAGACGGATATAATCCAACTCATATTGCAATTGATCTTAAAACAAAGAAAGTACTTTGGGAAGATACTGAATACAGCACTGCCCTGTTAAAAAAAGTTCATTCAATTGATGGATATAGAGGGGTATCTATTTCAAACTTAAAATACAGAGAGGATCTTACCACCTCTATTTACTCATACAAACGCTACATTCAAAAAACTAATGATGGAGGAAAATCATGGACAAAAGTTAAAGATATTTCTATAGATTCATATAATGAATATTTTGTTGATTTAGCTTTTGCAACAGGCGATACAGGTATTGTGGTTGCTCAAAATCGTACACTATACCGCACTACTGATGGCGGGACTACTTGGGTTCAAAAAGATTTAATGAATGGCGAATTAAATAAGGCTGCATTTTGTAACGATTCTTGTGGTATTATTATCGGCGACAATGGTGTTGTTTGGTATTCTTACGACTCTGGCTTAAAATGGTATAATAAGTCAATTAGCACCGATTTAAATTTAGAACAAGTTACGGTTGTAAACGATTCAACCTACATTGTAACTACCAATACAGATGATTGGAAAGCTTATAAAAGTATCGATTGTGGACAAACCTGGACAGAAATAACTACTGTAGCAGAAACTAAACCTGTACCTTCTTCATTTGAAGTTTTAGATAATATTGTTTTTATGGGTAGCGAAACCGGTATTTTGGTAAAAACAACTCAGGAGTTTGCAAGTATGGATACTCTTTATGGAAAAAAAATTCATGGTGCTTTTAGAAGTATACATTTTTCTGATAAAAACACAGGTTGGGCTGTAGGTGTAAAATCATTGCTCTGCACTAAAGATGGTGGAAAAACATGGAGTTCAGCTGCAATTACCGAATGTGCAAATGATGTATTCGCTATAAACAATTCAACTGTTTTTGTTGCTTGCAACGATGGTGTTATTCTTAAATCTACAGATGGTGGGGTAACTTGGGAAAGCTCTACACATGGTAAAAAAGATTTGAATTCTATTAGTTTTCATGGAGCTTTTGGTGTTGCTGTTGGCGATTATGGAGTAATTTATGTTACTAAAGATACAGGCTTAACATGGGAAGATCAAATATCTGTTCCTAAACAAACTTGCAATGATGTACAAGTTGTAAACGATTCCCTTGTTTTTATTGTTGGTGAGAATGGTTTAATTTTACGTTCTGGCGATACTTGTAATACATGGAAAGCAACTAAAATTGACAAATATGATGATATGTATCGTTTAAGTTTTATAAACGAAAAAGTTGGTTACGCAGTTGCCGACAATACATGTGGTAATAATTATCATTTTATTAAAACCACTGATGGTGGGCAAACATGGGTTAATATGCCAAATAATGGTATTGAAAAAGAAGACGATTTTGATATTGTTAACTTTGTAAGCGAAAAAGAAGGCTGGCTTGGTGGAATATCTGAAATATTACATACAGCAGATAATGCACAAACATGGGATACAACAAAAACAGGAAAAGTTATTGCTATACAAGCTATAAATGAAAAAAATGTATATGCTTTAATTTCTAATAACAAAATTTTAAAGTTTTCATTACCAACTGAGAACTTTACTATTACATTTAACGTTAAAGATATTTCAGGAAATGTAATTGAAAACCCTATTATTATAGTTAATTCAACTACGCTTGAAATGAACACAATGACTTTTACAGGTGAAGAAGATATTGAATATACTTATAAAGTAGGTAAAACAGCTTATATTGATGCAGAGGGAAGTTTAACATTAACTAAAGATACAACTATAAATATTGTGCTTGAGGTTGCTCCTCCTAAAAAATTTGATATTACATTTACCGTTAAAAACATTTCAGGAAATGCAATTGAAAACCCTATTATTATAGTTAATTCAACTACGCTTGAAATGAATACAATGACTTTTACAGGTGAAGAAAATATTGAGTATTCTTATAAAATAAGTAAAACAGCTTATATTAATGCAGTGGGAAGTTTAACATTAACTAAAGATACAACTATAAATATTGTGCTTAATGTTGGTACTTCTAAAGAATTTACTATTACATTTAACGTTATAAACACTTTAGAAAATAAAATTAATGACCCTTATATTATAGTTAATTCAGAGACAATAAACTCAATGAGCTTTACGGGTGAAGAAAATGACTTAATTAATTATAAAGTAGGTAAAACAGGTTATTCTGAGGTAGAAGGAAATATAACTTTAGTTAAGGATGAAACAATAAATGTTGTGCTTAAAGAGGTAGAGACATCAATTGTCAATTCATTATCCGCTATCAATTCAAAAATTTATCCAAATCCTGCATCCGACTTTGTAAAAATTTCAAGTGATGTTGCCGGCTTTAATATCAATATTTATAACGTTATCGGACAATTGGTATTAAACCAATTAGAAAATGGAAAACAGTCTATAGTTAACATAGCAAGCCTGAAAAATGGTTTATATTTTATTAAAGTTCAACAAAACGGAGTTGAATCTATTCAAAAATTGATTAAAAAATAATAAACTTTAAAATACAAAGCTAAAGGCGTAGTTAAAAACTACGCCTTTTTTTTTAATTAAAAATTATGAAAACTAAAGTTATCAATTTATAGCCGCTTAGCGGATTTCTAATAAATTGACGTACAAGTTATTAGCTTTTAGTCTTTTTATAAAATTAACCGCTTAGTGGCTTTTCGGAGTTGATTCAACATTTTAAGAGTAGAGAAGCATAATCATGCGTCTCTACAAACCACAAAACGAATTTATACCTTTTAAAAATTATACCAATAATTTATTTTTTAACTCACCCAAAATTTATAAATTTACCCGAATAATAAAAAACGGTATCAACACAAAACCCTTTTTTGCTACATATTTGTTATAAAACAAAAATTTAAAAACGCATAATGGATAATTTAAACTCAAAAAACAAAAAAGTAATACTTATAAAAAAGGCTTCGGGTGAAAAAGAGGCATTCTCATCAGAAAAGCTTAAAAAATCGTTACTTAATGCAGGAGCAAAAAATGAGACAATAAAAAAAATTGTTACCAAAATAGAGAAATGGGTTTATCCGGGTGTTACTACCAAAAAAATCTATGCCCGTGCATTTTCAATTCTCCGTGACGAGAAATCAGATTCGTCATTACGATACAGGTTAAAACAAGCAATATTGGAGCTCGGTCCGACAGGCTATCCTTTTGAAATTTTAATTGGAAAATTATTTGAGCATATGGGATTTAAAACAGAAGTTGGTATTGTTATAGATGGCAATTGTGTTACTCACGAAATGGATGTTATTGCCACAAACAATCATGTTCAGCACCTTGTGGAATGCAAATATCACAAAGATCAGGGAAAACAAGTAAGTGTTCAGGTGCCCTTATATGTTCATTCCCGAGTAGATGACATTATAAGTAAACGTAATGGAATGCCAGAATATAAAGATTTTTCGTTTAAAGGATGGGTAATTACAAACACCCGACTATCGTCAGATTCTATAAGATATGGTGCTTGCAGCGGACTAAATTTACTGGCATGGAACTACCCTGTTGGCAATGGATTAAAAGAAAATATTGAAAAATTTAAACTCTATCCAATAACAATACTAAAAAATATTAAGACTAAAGAAATAAAACATTTGTTAAATGAGGGTATTGTTACCTGTTCACAATTAATTGAGAAACCAGATTCGTTGATTAATTTAGGTCTGAGCAAAAAAAAATACAAAATGTTAACAAAAGAAATTAATGATATTTGCGGGTAAATTTAACACGTTTTTCCAAAAGTCGTAGTTTCTAACTACGACTTTTTTTTAGAGATAGTCCCCCCAAAAGGTGCAAGCGTCTTCGCTTGTACCTTTGTTTACTTATTCATTTTATAAAAGCACAAGCGAGAACGCTTACGATAGTTGTGAATTGTCTAAAAATATATACTTCTCGGAAATGTCTCATAATTCCGCAGGGGAATAAAATTTATATTTTAATTAACAGACTGCTCCCTGCGGTTATATTTTTAATTAGAAACACCCCCAATTAAAATCGGGGGCTAATCATATTTTTTCCTTTCTGGAAATTCTCGATTAAAAAAATATATAATCGGCTTATTTACAAATAATTAATAATCGAACTCAATTTATTAAAAAATAATAAAAACAATCACTTTCCCACTCCAAATATTTTCATTACATTTTCTTTATAATTCTTACCAACAGGCAGTTTGGTGTCAAATATTTCAATCATATTTCCTTCGAGAGACAAAATTTCATTTATAGAAACAATATATGACTTATGAATTCTGATAAATTGATTAGACGGAAGGGCTTCCTCCAATTCTCTTAATGAAGCTAATGCTGTAATTCTTTTTTTATCGGTATAAAATTTAACGTAAGCTTTTTGACCTTCAATATATTTTAGCTCAGAAAAATTTATTTTATAAAGCTTTCGGTCAGCACGAACAGATAAATAAGTCTCCTCAACTATTGTTTGTGATTGTCCTGAAATGACATGAGATTCAACACCCTGCTTCTTACTATCCAATTTATCAAACACCTTGTTTACAGCTTGAAAAAAACGATCGAAAGAAAATGGCTTTAACAAATAGTCAACAACATTTAAATTAAACCCTTCTATGGCATATTCATGATATGCAGTAGTAAAAATAACTTCAGGTTTTTTATTCAGACTTTTAATAAAATCTATACCCGTTATATCCGGCATTTGTATATCAAGAAAAAGCAAGTCAATATCCTTTTCTTTTATAATATCGAAAGCTTTTATTGGCGAATTAAACTCACCAACTAATTCTAACTGAGGAATTTTGCCGATATAATTTTTTATATATTCCCTTGCCAAACGCTCATCATCTATAACCAAACATTTTATTTTCATTTCTAATCCCCTCTCTAAATATCAATAATTAATTCAACACAAAATTTATTGTCTTTCTCCGATATTGTAAGTTCATGTTTCTCAGGGTAAATAATGTTAAGACGGTGCTGTACATTTTTTATTCCCATTCCACTTCCTTGTGAGGGTTTATTACACTCATCAATGTTATTTTCTATAATAAACGATAATTTTTTGTTTATATTTTCTATACTAATTCTCACATAAGCATCTTTTGTTTCTTCAATCCTACTATATTTAAAAGCATTTTCTATAAAAGGAACAAAAATCATAGGAGCTATTTCTTTATTGTTTAATCCTAAATCTGATTTCAACGAAATATTTTGTTTGTGATTAGATTTCATTTGCTGAAATGAAGCAAAATTATCAATATATTTTATTTCAGAAGATAAAAAAACACGTTCCTTACTACAATCATAAAACACATAACGCAACATTTCTGACAACTTTAAAACTGCTTCAGGAGCATTTTTTGCTCTCATGTAAGTTAATGAATAAATATTGTTCAATGCATTAAAAATAAAATGTGGATTTATCTGTGCTTTTAAAAGTTTCAATTCTGTTTCAAGCTTTTCTTTGTTTAGTAGTCTTTCATTTTCAATGAGGCGTTGGTTAGATACAAAAAGATTTCTCGAAGTAGCAACAAAATACACAAAGCTAGTTGTAAAAAACACTCTCATAAAATGAAAAAAATGAGGCTGTTTTGAACGAAATCTGCATGGAAGGCGAGGAATAAAATTCACATCAATTAAATAAAAAACCAATGAAAATAAAAAAATTATTAAAAATGAAACTAACAAATAGCGTCTGGTTTGTTTGATTAATTTTGGGAAAATTATTCTTGAATTCAGCTGGTAAACAATAAACATAGAAAGAGTATCGAAAGTTGCAGAATAAAATGCAAATTCCATAGGCTGAAAATAATTTGACATGCTGAATAAAAAGCCAAATAAAAATATCAAAGCAGCAAATCCTCTAAACTGTGGTCTCTTAAAACGATCTATCCCCATTCTTATATTAATATATTATGATATTTATATATATCTAATTAAAATACAAAACAAAACAAAAACTTTCAATTTAAAAAAAATTTTAAACCAAGTTATTGATTTCTTTAATGAATATCAATTTTAAAAACAAAACCGGTAAAATAATACTTCATTTATTATTTTATGCTTTTGGTTCAGATTAACAGGCTTTTGGTTAAAAAAAATTTATTATTTCAACATTTAATTTCATTTTTGTAATATTAAAAAACTTTTAAAATAAATTCAGATGAAAAAAAAAAGTATATTGTATGGAATTATTGGGCTATCTATTATTATTATATCTTTTGTTATATCAGGATATATAATTAAAAATAAAAATTTGCCCGGCAAAAAAGAAAGCCAAAAAAATTCTGTTTATATAAAAGTCGAAAAAGCAAATTTAAAAGAAATCAGTTCTGACTTAAAATATCGTGGCAGAGTAACAGCTTTCGATCAAATTTCATTAGCTAGCGAAGTGCAAGGTAAAATTATGCAGGGCAAAGTGCGATTTAAAACAGGCGAAAATTTCAATAAAGGAGATGTACTTATAAATATCGACAAAGAAGACGTAGAAATTTTATTAAAATCTGAAAAAAGTTCATTTTTACAAATCTTGTCTAGAATTTTACCCGATATAAAAATTGATTTCCCAAACGATTATGAAAAATGGAATAACTTTTTTCATTCAATAGATGTAGAAAAAACACTGCCTAGCTTACCAAAAATTAAATCGGATAAAGAAAAAATATTTTTAGCTACAAACAATGTTCTTTCAAACTTTTACAAATTACAAGAGCAACAAATAAACCTTGAAAGTTACACCATTATTGCACCTTTCAACGGGGCATTCAAAATGGTTAACAAAGAAATTGGAGCCATTTCAAACGCAGGTGCCGAGCTAGCTACAATTATAAGAACCGATAAACTTGAAATAACAGTTCCCATATTTCCTTCAGATATAAAATTCATAAACAAAGGAGATAATGTTTTAATAGAAAAGTCAGAAGAAGATATTAAAATTGCCAAAATTTCGCATTTGGCAAAATTTGTAGATGAAACAAACCAGTCCGTTAACGTTTATTTAACTTATTTTCCTAAACCTAACGACAATCTTTTGCAGGGCGAATATGTTGACGTTAAATTTAAGGGAGTAAAAATTAAGGGCTTTGAAATTCCTCGAGAAGCTCTTGTAAACGATTCATATGTATATGTTTTGAAAGAGAAAAAAATTATTAAAACTAAGGTTGAGATACAACGAACCCTAAACGATTCTTATATAATTTCTGGTATTGATGAAGGGGAAAACGTAGTTTTTGAATCCTTAGCAAATATTAATCCCAATATTGATTACTTAGCTCGTTAGTCACAGCATATAATTTACTTTTTTACTTTAAATAGTTATTTCAATGAAAAAAATATTATCTCTATTTGTCAAATATCCTTTCTACGGGGAAATGTTTATAATAATTCTTTTATTATTGGGCAGTATTTCATACATAAATATGCACAAGGCGACTTTTCCTCTAATCGAATCAAAGGTAATTAGTGTATCGGTAGCGTATCCTGGAGCAACACCAAAAGAGATGGACGAAGGAATAACTGCTTTAGTAGAAAACAGCATTAGAGGAATACCGGGCATTAAAGAATTTACATCTAAATCACGTGAAAGTTCTGCACGAATTTCAATTACAGCACTTGCCGGTTACAATATGGACGAATTACTTCGTGACGTAAAAAATGCTGTAGATGGTATCTCAAACTTTCCGGCTTCTGCCGAACGACCTATTGTTTCTAAAGGAAGAACAAAAGACATGGCCATTTTTGTTGGGCTAACATCCGAATCTTCTGATATTCTTAAAATAAACAGTATGGCAAATCGAATTGAAGACGATTTGTTGGCAACAGGCAAAATTTCACAAATAACTATTTATGGAGTACCTAATAAACTTGAACTGGCGATTGAACTTGACGAGACACAAATGCGTCGATATAATTTAACTTTTAGTGAGATACAAACTGCTATTTCGTCAAACAATATAGACATTGCAGGAGGTACAATTAGAAATCCGCGTGAGCAGATAAAAATCATTTGCAGAAATCGCTCCGTTAATCCTAAAGACATTCGTGAAATTGTACTAAAGACCAATATTAATGGCAATGTTCTTACAATTGGAGATGTGGCAACTGTAAAATTGCAAGTTCCCGAAGATCCAACTAACGGATATAACAATAAGAAACCTACGGTCACTCTTTTTGTCCAGAAACTGGTAAACGAAGACCTTGAAGCTATTTCGAATATTGTAAACGATTATATAATAAACTTCAATAAAACGCATGATGATTATAAGATGCGTGTAAAAATGGATTTCCTCGAATTGATTGATTCACAACTCTCTATATTAACCAGCAATGGTATTCTTGGAGTTATTATTGTTATTTTGCTATTATCATTGTTGCTCAATATTCGATTGTCATTATGGGTTGCATGGGGTATACCAGCTTCTTTCCTTGGAATGTTTATTGTTGCCAATCTCATGGGTGTTACCATTAACTTAATTAGCTTATTCGGAATGATTCTGATTATTGGAATTTTGGTTGACGACGGAGTGGTTATTGGTGAAAACATATTTACACATTTCGAAATGGGAAAATCTCCCCGACGTGCTGCAATTGATGGCACTTTAGAAGTTTTGCCAGCAGTGTTTACTTCTGTCACAACGACTATTATTGCTTTTACCCCACTATTTTTTATTCAAGGTCACATGGAGATGATGTATGAAATGGCAATTGTTGTTGTTATAGCACTTATTTTTTCATTGTTAGAAAGCGTTTTTGTTCTCCCGGGACACCTTGCTAACACAAAAGTTTTAAAGAAAAACACCTCAAATTCCTTCTATGGTAAATTAAGAAAAAAAATAGACAAATTAATATTTGGTCTTCGTGACAAAATTTATGCTCCCTTTTTAAATTGGGTATTAAAACATAAAACAATCTCTATTTCATCAATAATAGGGATGTTTATAATAACTTTTGCTTTGGTTGTTGGAGGTATAATTCCTTTCACTTTTTTCCCTCAAACACCTTCAGATATGTTTACTGTCGACTTGGCACTAAAACCAGGTGTTAATGAACAAATTACTAAAAATAAACTTTTTTATATTGAAGATAAAATTTGGGAGGTGAATTCCGAATTAATGAAAAAAAATAATGACACTCTATCATATATTAAATCAATAGATATTGGTATGGGAAATGCTTTTAATGGTACTGAATCAGGAAGCAATGCAGGTAAAATGAGAATTTTCCTTAATCCATTGGAAAGCACACAGGTAACTGATGAAATTTTAAAAAAAGCTATTTCTCAAAAAATAGGTCGAATTCCTGAGGCTTATAAATTTGCTGTTGGAGCAAGCAACCGCTTTGGTGCTCCAGTTTCAATTAGCTTATTGGGATATAATGAAGATGATTTGGAAAGTGCCAAAAATGAGTTAGAAGCAGAGCTGGAAAAAATGCCGGCATTATTCAATATCACAAACAATAGCCAGATAGGAAGTCAAGAGCTTCGTCTGAAACTTAAACCTGAAGCTTATGCATTAGGCTTAACTAATCAATCGTTAATGATGGAAGTGCGTCAAGGTTTCTATGGCGGTTTGGCTCAACGAATTCAGGAAGGGAAAGATGAAATTTGGGTTTATGTTCGTTACTCACGCAAAAATCGCAAAAACATAGGACAGCTCGAGAATATGCTTATACACACAAAAAAAGGAAATTACTCTCTGGGACGAATTGCAGATATTAGCACAGCTCGAAGTCTAAGCACAATTAATCACTTCAACGGGAAACGCGAAATTCGTGTCGATGCTTATCAAAAAAACCAAACACAATCGGTTCCCGACATTTTAGACTATATAGAAGCAGAAATTCTTCCTACAATTCTTGAAAAACATAAAGATGTGTCGTTTATGCACCAAGGACAACGAAAAGACACTAGTGAACAAATGCAAAGCTTAATTTTGTATTTCGGTCTTGCCTTTTTGATAATAGTACTTGTGATTATGATTTATTTCAAATCGTTCCGTCAAGGCCTATTGGTCATTGCTATGATGCCTCTGGGAATTATGGGTGCAATATGGGGACACGGCTTTCACGGACAATCTATATCAATGATGAGCCTCTGGGGTATCGTTGCTCTTTCTGGTGTAGTTATTAACGATGCAATAGTGTTTTTGGCAAAATACAACCAAAATCTGGAAAAAGGAATGACAATTCTGAATGGAATTAAAGATGCAGGAATGTCTCGTTTCAGAGCTATTTTCTTAACAACTTTAACAACAACTGCAGGTTTAATGCCTCTTATTCTGGAAAACAGCCCTGATGCACGCATGCTGATACCAATGGCTATTTCATTAGCTTATGGTATTATGTTCGGAACAGTATTTATTTTAATAATTCTACCTGTTTTTGTTGTATTGTCGAATAAAGTAGCTTTTGAGTGGAAAAAAATTTGCAACAAACAAGTAAGTAAACCAGAAGATGTTGAAACAGCTGTTATTAATCTGAAAATTGAGCAGGCTCTAAGCAAAAATATGTCCAAAGAATTTGAGTAAAAAACTTTTAGTTAAAGATTAAAAAAAATGAAAATGAAAAATATAATAATTCTATTTCTAATAACATTTTGTTTTGCAAATGTTCATGCCCAAAAAATGTTATCATTATCTGATGCAATAAATATTGGATTGGAGAATAATTACGATCTTAAGGTTCAAAAAAATTCCGAAAAAATTGCAAAAATCAACAATACATGGGGTAATACAAGTGTAGTTCCAACATTAAATTTTAACGCTTCAATGCTAGAAAATTTCAACTATAATGATAAAGAAAACTACAGAGTTCAAACCATAGTGCCCGATTTAAGTTTAAACTGGTTGGTTTTTAATGGATTTTCTGCAAGAATAAACAAAAAACGTTTTGAAGAACTTGAGCAAAAATCTCAGGGCAACACTGCTATCTTGGTCGAAAATACTATACAAGATATTATTCTGGCCTATAACAATTGCTTATTGCAAAAGGAGATGGTTTTTGTATTTAAGAAACTGTCAGATTTATCGGGAGACCGTTATAATCGTGCCGTTGAAAGCAAAAAGATAGGAGCTTCCACAACTTACGAAATCACCACTGCAAAAACTTCATGGCTTGAAGATCAGTCTAATTATCTGCAACAAAAAATAACTTTCACGAATGCTGTTAGAACACTTAATTTTGTTTTAGCTGTTGATGGCAATGAGCAATGGGAACTAGCTACTAATTTAGAGACAAATGCCCCCGCTTACAAAATTGAAGACCTTGAACAAAAACTCATGGCTGCTAATGCTACTTTAAAAAATCAGTATCTGTATCAAAGCCTTCTTGCAAAAGAAACAAAACTTACAAAAAGCTCATATTCCCCATCAATAAATTTAAATGCAGGAATAAGAAACAGCGATTTGGGAAATTACTATACAAAAAAAACTCCTGATTTGACTCAAAATGCTTCGGATACTTATCTTGGATTAACTTTTTCGTGGAGCATTTTTAATGGAGGAACCAGAAAACGCAGTGTTGAAATAGCAAAAATTAATCAAGAATCGGCACAAGTGCAAACCAGCCAAATGGAACACAGCTTAAAAAACCAGTTACTGCAAACTTTTAGTAAATATGAAGTGCAAAAAGCCCTTTTAGAATTAGCCAACGAAAGAGAATCAAGTGCCAAGCTAAACCTTAATTTATCTGAAGAAAAATATAAAAACGGAAGCATAAACTCTTTTAATTACCGTGATGTACAAATCTCATACATGAATGCGGCTATTAATCAATTGCTAGCCACTTTTAATCTAATTAATTCGAATACCGATTTATTGAGAATTACCGGCGGAATTATTAGCGAATATGAATAAACATATCTAGGCGTAATCTTAAATTACGCCTTTTTTAAAACTATTTTTTTGTCTGCTCTTTAATTAATCCCAGTTATTTATTTGTTTTATATAATAAAATTTACATTATTGTGTTTAATCTTTTTATTGCCAAAAACAATTTTTAGCAATAAAACAAAAGGCAAAGCAAAATGAAGATAATAAGAATAACAGATATCTCAAATATTTATTTTGAGCAGGCTTGGAAATTATACGAAGATTCATTCCCTACTGACGAGAGAAGGCAAATCTCAAATCAAACTAATATTATGGAAAAAATTAATTATAATTTTGAAATAATAACTAAAGACAATCATTTTATTGGAATATTATTATGGTGGGACTACAATAATTTTAGATATATTGAGCATTTAGCAACATTGCCCAAAGAAAGATGCAAGGGCTTTGGAAAAACAATTTTAGAACAATTTATTAATAGGGATACAAAACCTATTATTTTAGAAGTAGATTTACCTGAAAGCAATATTAACAAGCGTCGAATAGAATTTTATAAAAGAATAGGATTTAAATTAAACAATCATTATTACAAACAAACTCCTTATAATAAAGAAAGTTCATCAGTTGAATTATTATTAATGTCATATCCTTCCTGCATTTCAAAAACAATGCTTGATGTTTTCTTAAAAAATATTGCTTCTAATAAAATAGACACTTAACTAATACTATTTTTTTCTTTCATTAATAATAAAATACTTAGCAGAACAATTGCACACAAAATCTAAAATTGAAGAAGTATTTATGGAATCATTTAAAAAGTTGTGGAAATAAGTTTATTAAAATTTTATATTGGCTGTGTTTTGAATATTTTATGTAAAAGTTATCTTTTTTCATTTAAAGCAATTGAGAAATGTATTACGCCACGAAGTAGCAACTTATTTACCTTCGGTGAGCTCGCAAGCTCGGTTCAGCCCAAAGGCAACGCCTTGGGTAAAATGTATATTATAAAAAATATCGTCCTGTAAAGGGCAGCTTAAAAAAACAAAACAAAACAATTTGAGTGACTAATATTAAATTGTCCTTTCAGGACGTCAAAATGATCTTTAATCTAACCAGAGGCGTTGCCATCGGGCTAGATTAAATTGGGCTTTACTTACGTGAGCTCTCAGGCTCGGTTCAGCCCGGATTATAATGATTCTCCACAACTTTTAAAAGTGATCCTATTTATGCGAATTACTCAGCAAATTGAAATAGCATTACTCCCATTACTCCCATTCTTCTCATGTATATTAAATAATAATTTAGCCAACTAAATTTTAATTACAAATCAGTAACTCAAGTTTTTAAGTTCAAAATTATTTTTTTTATTATAAACATTATACCTTAAATTTGTTTATAATAAAAAAGTTACTCTAATCAGGAACAAAACATATTCAAAACAAAATGATTTAAGCTACAATTCTTTTTAAGCAATATTTTTAATAATTGTTAAATGCTAACTTAAAATTTAAATAGTTATGGAAGAAAATCAAGAACAACAAGTAATCAGTATGCCAAGAATTGGTGATGCTGCACCTGAATTTAAAGCGGTAACAACCCAAGGTGATATTAATTTCCCTTCTGACTATAAAGGCAGCTGGGTTATTCTTTTTAGTCACCCTGCCGACTTCACTCCCGTTTGCACCTCCGAATTTATGACCTTTGCCACAATGGAAGATAAATTTAATGAAGCAAACTGCAAACTTATTGGACTATCAATAGATGGTCTTTATAGCCATATCGCTTGGTTGAGAACCATTAAAGAAAAAATTGAGTACAAGGGAATGAAAGATGTAGAAGTAAAATTTCCATTAATTGAAGACATCAAAATGGATGTTGCAAAAAAATATGGAATGATACAACCCAATGAGGATACTACAAAAGCTGTTAGAGCTGTTTTCTTTATCGACCCTAAAGGAATAATTAGAGCTATAATTTATTATCCACTAAGTTTAGGACGAAACTTTGACGAATTATACAGAGTAACCATTGCACTACAAGCAGCCGACGAATTTGGCGTTGCTACTCCTGCAGATTGGCGTCCGGGTGATGATGTTATTATTGGTCCTGCCGGTTCATGTGGTGCTGCAAAAGACAGAATGGATGACGGTGAAATTGATTGTAAAGATTGGTTTTTCTGCACAAAAAAATTGGATAAGGATACTGTTTTAAAAAAAATACTACATAAGAAATAAGCAAAAAAATAGTGTTTTTAAATTCTCAAATTTATAAAGGCGTAGTTTAAAGTTCACCCCATTCTTTTTTAAATTTAAAAAAAATTTGATAATTTATAAAATACAAAGCTAAAGGCGTAGTCTTTGACTACGCTTTTTAATGTATAACTCAGCTTCTCAAAAACAAAACCAAAAAATTATTTTTTACTCATACATAATTTTGTAAATTTACCACAGTAATAAAAACTGTACTACAAAAATAAAATTTATTCCTACAGCTACATTTATGTTGTCACTAAAAATATTAATAAGGGTTAAGAAAGTTCAAAAAATTTTAAATAATAATTATGACAATACCTAAACATAATGAAATACGATTACCAATTTTGAATTTATTAAAAAATGGTGCTCAAATACAAATACGAGACTTTGTAGGACCAATGGCAAATTGTTTCAATTTAACAGAAGAGGAAAAATCTAAAAAATATGCTTCGGGACAAAAGGATAAGTTTGCTAACCGAGTATTTTGGGCTCTTAGTTATCTAAATATGTCTAGTCTTATTCAAAAACCAAAGAGAGGTGTTTATGAGATAAGCGAGAAAGGTCTTGAACTTTTAAAAACTCCTGATAGAATTGACACTTATATAAAAAAGAAATTAACAAAGCGAAAAACAAAACAATCAGACAAAAAGTTAGAAGATATTTCAGAAAAAAACAGTGAACTTACCCCAAGAGAAGTACTATCTAATGCATATGAAGAAATTCAACAAAGTATTTTTTCTGAAATTTTAGATACAATCTTACTCAAGTCTCCTAAGGAATTTGAAGGACTTGTTGTTCAACTTCTCCAAAAAATGGGTTATGGTGGAAAATTAAAAAATTCTGGTATTGTTACACAATATTCAAACGACAAAGGAATTGATGGAATTATTAAAGAGGATGTCTTGGGTTTGGGAAGAATACATATTCAAGCTAAAAGGTACAAACAGAATTCAAATGTACCAAGAGAAGATATTCAAAAATTTGTTGGTGCTCTAGCAGTAGCACAATCAAATAAAGGAGTATTTATTACTACTTCCAATTTTACAAAAGGGGCAAATGAATACGTCAAAAACTTGAATGCAACAACTACAATAGTACTTATTAATGGTGAAAAATTAGCAAAATTCATTTATGACTTTGGACTAGGAATGCAAGTCGAAGAAACTATTGAAATAAAAAAACTAGATTCTGATTTTTGGGATAACATGGAAGACGAAAAAGTCAGAAGCTAAAAGAAACATAATTAATCTGTCAATTTGAATATCCCCACTCCAACTCAACTAGGTCTCAAACCACGTCTTTTTATTAAAAAAAAACAATATCAAAAAAAATCCCACAACATTTTCCATTTGTGAAATTCAACAAATTTGTTGTTATGCCCAATTATATTAATGGGATAATTATAATAAATAAATATTATAATGGTCGCAATAATATTGTAGAGACGCATAATTATGCGTCTCTACGAGGCACAAAACAAATTTAGATTCCAATCCAAAAATCTGGCGTCAATAATATGCGGTTTTAAATTTGCGGTAACAATTAATGCCCGTTAAATAAATACCTGTTTCGTATGGCAATCACATTTTCACGACCACACAATCCGCAATGATTTCCCCTTTTCAAAACAAAAAAAAAGATTTTCCAAATCACAACAATTTGGAAAATCTTAATACATTTTTTTGCTTAAAAATAAATGTATTTATTTAGCAGGAACATTTTTCAAAATATCGAGCAATAAATCCCAAAATTTCTGAACTGTTTCAATATCAATTTTCTCATCAGGTGAATGAACAGCCCTAAGAGTTGGACCAAACGAAACCATATCCATATTTGGATATTTCTCTAAAAATAAACCACACTCAAGTCCTGCATGAATAGCACGAACAACAGGTTTAACATTAAATAATTTTTGATATGATTTTTCAGAAACTTTTAAAATCTCAGAATCTGGATTTGGTTTCCATCCCGGGTAACCATCAGAGTGTTCAAATTTTGCATCAGCCAAGCGGAATACACTTTCTACCATTGCTGCAATATCCTTTATCGACGAATCTATTGAACTACGTTGGCTTGTTGTAACAAATATTTTTTTACCATCAATAAATTTAACCGCAGCCAAATTCGTTGAAGTCTCAACCATACCCGGCATTTCCTGACTCATTGCACTAACTCCGTGAGGGCAGGCATACAAAGCATTTAATAATTTATGTTGATCGTCTTTATCAATAACATTTTTTGGCAAATAAGTTTCTTCAATACTGAATGCTAAATTAGGCTCGGTAATAGACAACTCGTTTTTAACATCAGCAGAAAATTTAGTAAAATACTCTTTAAAATCATCAATATGCTTATTAGGAACAACAACTAAAGCATTAGCTTCGCGTGCAATTGCATTACGTAAATTACCACCGTTGAAATCAGAGAGGCGAATTTTAAAATCATTGGTAGCATTCCATAAAAAACGATTAAGTATTTTATTAGAATTTCCCAACCCTTTATTAATCTCATCACCGGAGTGACCACCTTTTAAACCTTTTATCTCAACTTTAAAAGCCGTAGATTTTGAAGGCACCGAACGATTTTTAAATAAAAAAGTAGCAGTAGTATCTATTCCGCCTGCACAACCAATAAATATTTCACCTTCGTCTTCAGAATCAAGATTTAATAAAATCTCACCATCTTCAATAAAACCTTTTTTCAAGGCAAAAGCACCTGTCAATCCTGTTTCTTCGTCAACAGTAAACAAACACTCAATTGGTCCGTGTTCAATATCATTGGCAGCCAAAATAGCCAACTCAGCAGCAACTCCAATACCATCGTCGGCACCAAGTGTTGTTCCTTTGGCTTTTACCCATCCGCCATCAATAAATGGTATAATAGGGTCTTTATCAAAATCATGTTCAACATCATTATTTTTCTCACAAACCATGTCAATATGACTCTGTAAGACAATACCTTTTAAATTTTCTTTTCCTTTAGTGGCAGGTTTTTTAATAATTACATTACCAACCTTATCTTTTTTGGTTTTAAGATTATGTTTTTTACCAAAAGCCACAAGATATTCAATAATTTTCTCTTCCTTTTTTGAAGGGCGTGGAATTTGGCAAATCTCCTCAAAATAACTCCATACCTTTTCTGGTTTTAATCCTTTTAATATATCCATCTTATTCTTTTTTTTTAGATTCTTACAAAGCTACAAAAAAAGACTATTTTTATTGTAAATTACAAAAAAAAAAGTTTTTTCAACATATAAAATTTTTCATTTAAATAGTTTTGATTGAGAATTTTATGCTATTTTTACAATCTAAACTTACTAAACTTACTAAATTAATTAGAAATTATGGCAAGAAGGACAATAGTTACTTTACCGGGTGACGGTATTGGAAAAACCGTATTAAACGAAACTTTAAGAGTATTAAATGCTGTTGGTTTCGAAGCTGATTATGTTGAAGGCGATATAGGTTGGGAATTTTGGTGTAAAGAAGGAAACCCTTTACCTGAAAGAACAATAGAACTTATTGAAAAACATAAAATTGCTCTTTTTGGTGCAATCACATCTAAGCCTAAAGATGATGCTGCAGCAGAATTAATTCCTGAATTGCAAAACAAAGGATTGGTTTATTTCAGCCCAATTGTATCAATGCGTCAACATTTTAATTTAGATTCTTGTATCAGACCTTGTAAGACCTACAAAGGTAATTTACTAAATTTTGTTAGAAGAACAGCTGATGGCAATATTCAAGAACCGGAAGTTGATGTTGTAATCTTCCGTCAAAACACCGAAGGTTTATACGGTGGTGTTGAATGGTCAAACCCTGACGATAATGTTTATAAAGCATTAAATACACATATTAAATTTCGAAAAAACTTTGCAGATGTTCCTAGAGCCGAACTTTCTATTTCTACAAGAATATTCTCAAAAAATGCTACAAGCAGAATTTTACATGCAGCTTTTGCTCATGCACTAAAATTTGGATATAAATCAGTAACACTATGTGAAAAACCTAACGTTTTGCGCGAGACTTCTGGCATGATGTTTAAAATGGCAAAACAAATTCAAGCCGAAGAATATCCTGAAATAATTTTAAAAAACACAAATATTGACGCACAGATGATGTGGCTTACAAAAAATCCAGAAACTTATGGTGTGCTTGTAGCCGGTAATTTATTTGGCGATATTATTTCTGATGGCTTTGCAGGATTAATTGGTGGATTAGGTTTTGCTTGCAGTGCTAACGTTGGTGACGAAGTAGCTGTTTTTGAACCTACTCACGGATCTGCTCCAAAATATGCCGACTTTCCTGTTTCAATAGTTAATCCTATTGCAATGATTGCTTCTGCATGTATGATGCTCGACCATATTAACGAAAGCGATAAAGCTAACAAAATCAGAAAAGCTATTGCTGAAATTGTAGAAGAAGGTAAAGTAAAAACTTACGACATGATGAAAATGAGTGGCCGTCCAGACGTTGTAGAAAAAGGTGCTGCTTCAACTGCACAAATGACTGATGCTATTATTGCAAAATTATAATCTTTTATTTATTGATATAGACCTTCCAGTTTCTGACAGATCTGGAAGTGTCTTTTTAATGGTGTTGATAATATAGTCATTAGTTGTCATTTGTTGTTAATTAAAAATTAATTGGCATGAAATTAGAAGAACTAAAAATTTATCAATTATCAATGGAAATTGGTGAAAGAATATGGAAAATTGTAGTAAAATGGGACTATTTTTCAAAAGATACTATAGGAAAACAATTAGTAAGAGCTATAGATTCTGTAGCTGCAAATTTAAGTGAAGGGTTTGGCAGATATCATTACAAAGAAGCAAAAAACTTTTGCTATTATTCAAGAGGTTCTCTTTATGAAACAAAAACATGGTTAACCAAAGCATTTAATCGCAAATTGATTAACGAAGATAATTTTAATTCATTTCAGTCTGATATAAATATAATTGGAATAAAACTAAATAATTAAATAAATTCTATTGGTAAAATTAATGACAATAAATAACGGCGAAGCCTAATGACGTGAAACTAATAACAGTGTAGCCAAATAACAGCTAAGCCAAGTATAAAAACAAAACAACTTTACAAACTTTCAACTTAAAAAATAAGCTCATGATTGAAAAAATAAAACAACTGTGGACTGAACTAGAATGGATAAAAGATGAGGGCTTAAGAGAAAAAACAGCAAAGACCTGGCAAATTGCTCTTGAGAGAAGTGTTTTAGATGCAGAAGACTTGCAAAAAATTCCTTTCACACTATTATGTGGACCCGATTTAAAAGTAAGTTTTATGGCTCATAAGCGTGCTGTTGTCCATATCGCAAAGCAAAGTGGCGAAAAGATGAATGAATTTTTTAAAGATGAACTTCCTGTTAATATGGATGTTTTAATTTCAGGAGCTATTTTATGTGATGTGGGGAAACTTGTTGAATATGTTTTAGACGAAAACGGAAAAGCTGTTCAGGGAACTTACGGCAAATACCTACGACATCCATTTTCAGGCGTTTCTTTAGCTGAAGAATGCGGTGTTCCACCCGAAGTTTGTCATATTATTGCCACTCATGCGGGCGAAGGAAATATGGTTAAAAGAACCACTGAAGCTTATGTTGTTCATCACTCCGATTTCATGACTTTTCTTCCATTTAAAGAGAGACTAAAAATTTAATTGTTAATTGTTAAGGCTGTTGATTTCTGAAAAGAGTCTGTCTTTAAAGTCATAAAATTTTACCTAAGCTGTCATTTTGAAGTGAATAATTTCACAACTTAAGACTGTCATTCCAAAGCTAGGTGCGAACGAGGATTCCCTTTTTTAAGTGAACGGAATTTCTTCTCCTCCAGCTGGCTGTGCAAAATAACGAATATGCAATTTTAAAGACAAACACTAAATAATATTAACACTTTTTTCTTTTATCTTATTACCTTTGCCTTGTTAAAATAAAAATTATTAAAATGAAAATTGCAATTGTAGGTTTTGGAGCTGCGGCTATAGGATTTATCGAAAAAATGAAAAATACTGATCATGAACTACATATCTTTGAAAAAAGCAAAGATATATATTCATCAAGTATTTCGGGTATTCGTGCTGATGGAAAGCTGTTTGTGTCAGAAGGTATGGGAGGCGATTTAAAGGTTGATGTAAAACTACAAAAACAATTTGTTGATTATTATATTAACCACTCAGATACAAAAAATGTTGAGACAGGTAAATCGTTTAGTAACGATGGTTATTATAAAAAATTTTATGAGAAAGGATTTTTACCTATAAGTGCTGATTTTTATCACATTGGTACAGATCAACTTAAACAGGTTTTGTATAATATTTATGAAGATTTTAACTCTCATAAGAATGTTCTCTTTCATTTCAATTCTGAAATAAAACATATAAATCCAACTAATGAAAAAGTCATATTAAACGAGAAAGATTCTTTCGATAGAGTTGTAATTTGCGTTGGGCGAAGTGGTCATAAATTAGTTAATAATCTAACAATAAAACATCCTGACTTAATTCTCGATAATACAAATGTTGACATCGGTATTCGCTTTGAATTACCTAACCACATTGTTGAAGAATTGAACAAAGAAATGTATGAATTTAAAATTAAGTATAAAAGCAAAACCGGTTATATGGTTCGCACATTTTGCAACAATCCCTCTGGCTATGTAGTTACTGAAAATTACGGTGATTTCTTTACTGTAAACGGTCATGCCAAAATAAATGAAAAAAGTAAAAATACCAACTTTGCAATTTTAACAACCGTAAAACTAACTCAGCCATTTAACGACCCAATTGGCTATGGCTCACACATTGCAAAACTTACAAATATACTTGCCGGCGAAAATAAAGTTATTCTTCAAACTTATAAGCATTTTAAAAACTCTAAAAGGACAAAAAATTTATATAGAGTTTTTCCTACCTTAGAGAAAGAAAAATACATTTTAGGAGATATAAATCTGGCATTTCCACGTAGAATTATTGAGAGTATTGTAGATTTTATTGAAACTCTTGAAACAATTGTTCCTGGAGTTGCAAATGCTGACAATTTAGTTTATGCTCCTGAAATAAAATTTTACTCAAACAAAATTAATAACAACAAATTTTCAAATTTAAAATTTATGGGCGATTGCTCTGGAGCAACTCGTTCAATAATATATGCAACTGCTCATGGCTATATGATAGCGGAGGAAATATTAAATAATTGAAACAATTTGTATGTATCATTTTAAACTATTATATTGCAAATTGAAAACAACATGATGATTTAGTCATTATTTTTACGGTATATTTTATGACAATAATTAAGCATAACGATAAAATTAAATATCAAATTTCTTTACTAAAAAGCATTGCTTTGTTTTCAGGAACTGATGAAAATATATTGAAAGAATTTGCTCTAAAATGTAAAGAAATAACTCTCGAACAAGGAGATACTCTTTTTCGTAAAGGTGACGATCAAAGAGCTTTGTATGCTATTAAGGACGGAAAAGTAATTATTCACAACGAAGGTTATGAATTTGCAACCTTAGGGAAAAACAAATTCTTTGGCGAATATTCATTAATCGATTCTTCTACAAGATCAGCTTCTGTAACTGCATTGGTAAAAACAGAATTATTAAAACTAGACCAAGTTGATTTTAACAAAATTTCAGAAAACAAACCTGAAGTTACAAAAGCAATATTGAAATCACTAATAAATAGACTTCGAAGTTATAACGAATTACAAGAAGAGCTTTCAAAAAATAATTTTAAAATTGAAAAACAACGTTTTGAATTACAAAAAGCAAATGACACTAAAGATAAATTTTTTAGCATAATTGCACACGACTTACGCAACCCCTTCAGTACAATAATTAATTTATCTGACCTTTTAACAACAAATTATAATGATTTTGATGATTCCAGACGACAATTTTTCATCTCTCAAATAAGCGAGTTCTCTAACAAAGCTTTCAATTTATTAGAAAATCTGCTTCAATGGTCAAGGTCTCAAACAGGTAGATTAAAAGTTTCAATTAACAAAACAGACATTTCTGAAATCATTAATGACAACATAGAACTTGTAGAAGCAACAGCCTTACACAAAAATATCACAATACAATCATATGTAAAACCCGATACTTTTGTCATGACTGACGAAAACATGACTTCTACTGTTATTAGAAATCTTATTACTAATGCTATAAAATTTACACACAAAAACGGGAAAATAACAATTCTTTCGGAAGAACAAAACCGCCATATAAATATAAAAGTAATTGACAATGGTGTAGGAATTGAGGAAAAAAACATCTTGAAATTATTTAAAATAGCATCCAATCCTAGTTCTGTTGGCACATCAAACGAAACAGGTACGGGCTTAGGACTAATTCTATGCAAAGAATTTATTCATGCTTGTAAAGGCAACATCTGGGTTGAAAGTGAAATAAATAAAGGAGCTTCTTTTATTTTTTCACTACCTAAAAGTGATTAACTAAGTAATTTTTTTTATTTGAAAATTTCTTTTACCTTTAAAATAAAATTATCAAATTTAATATTTGACAAATGGCAAATTTAAAATTCTCTTTATTATCAACTTTTGGTTTAATGCCAAAAACTTCAGATATTGAAGCTAAAAAAAACAAGCTAAATAAAGAATTTAATGAATTTAATGAATTCAAAAATTCAGATGAATTAAAAAAATATAATGAGCTCAATGAATATATTAATTCTAATGAATTTAAAAATTTTAAAGAAAACCTTGAAAAATTAAATTTTAAAAACACTGAAGAATTTAAAAAACTAACCCTTTATAACAAACTTAGAAAAACAAATAAATTTGTCAACTATTATAAATTAAAAACTTCTGAAGAACTTAAAAAATTTATTGATTTTTCCGAATCCTCAGATTTGCAAAATTATAGCGAACTTGAAAATTATTTTAACTCAAACGAATTTATAAAATATAAAAAAAAATTAACCGAAAAAAATACTGTTGAAAAAAAGAAACTCTCAAATTTTAAAAATTTAAAAAAATCGAAAAGCTTTATTAATTATTATAAGCTTAAAAAATCAACGGAATTTGCCGAATATACAAAAACTGAAAATTCTGAAGAAATAAAAAAATATGAGGAGCTTGAAACCTTTATTAATTCAAAAGAGTTTAAAGAATTTGAAAAAAATTTAGAACAAAATAAGCTCCAAGAAAAAAACAAACTTAACTCCTATAAAAAGCTTGAAAAAGCTAAACATATTA
>JADFUR010000031.1 GCA_015222055.1 Bacteroidota bacterium
CAATTGCTTTAAATGAATCAAGATAACTTCTACATAAAATATTCAAAACACAGCAAATATAAAATTTTAATAAATTTATTTCCACAACTTTTTAAATTGATCCAATAAAATTTGGTTGGGATTTTCTCCACCTTATCTGCTCACCCATTAAGAAAGTAAAGGATATTATAAATCCTCTAAAGACTACTAAAACACCGCATGCTTTATGACAAAAAGTTAGTGGTTGTTATTATTCAATAACTTTTATATTATTAGGAGTTGTGTGTAGTGTTTTTAAACTCTTTCCCAATTATAATTCTTCACAATGCCAATTTTTATTATTCCATCTGTCTTTGTCATGTATATTCTATCAATTGTTCCAATTCCTTTAAATTCTATACTATCTATTTCATATTGATATACAGTACTGTAAAAACTATTACGAATTTCAAGATCGTCAAGTAGTTTTGAACACTGATAATTATGTCCATTTAATGTTAAAACAGGTGCGTTTTTTATTTGTCCACTGCTTTTTGGATAGCCAAAGAAAAATTGAATACAGGCATTAGTTATTGGAATATCTGTCCGACAATATCCATAGTAATCATCAGGATTTTTAATTTCATCAATCACTTCAATCAAAGAAGTGTCTTTTTTTAATGCATAGTAAACTCTTTCAAATTCTATATAATCATAAGGTCCTTTACAATGTACTCCTGTGTAAAGTTCATCCTGATATTCTGCTTTTATAATTCCTACAACTATTACTGTGTCAAGTTTATCATTATGCGATAGTATGATTTCATTGTCACTAGTTAATTCAAAGTGCTGTTCAGATGATAATTTATGGTATTCGTCTGTTTGGAAGAGTTCTGAACATGATTGTGTGATAATTAAAAAAAGAACTATTTCTAAATATTTTAACTTTTTCATAATGCTACTATTTATATAAGCCACAGCGGGATTAAAAGTGATGAACTTTCAAGCTCGCACGGAGCCCATTCGTTTATTCATAATTTCAAATTTTCCGTCAAACCGTCAGCTGACGGTCGAATTGGCGGTGTTGCAATAAAGTACTACGGCAAAATCACCAGATAAAGCTCGCATTACATATAGCTATTATTCGCTGCCGGCATTGCTTATTTTATTAAATTTTAAATACCTATCTTCAAAGTCAATAATCCATTTGGCGGAGCAATAAATTTTTATTGTCTCAACTAATTTTTCAATTGTCAATGGTTTGAAATAATTCTCGTGAGATTTTTTAAAAGTCGATTTGTAGTTCTCAATCCCCTCTTTACAATTCAAATTTTCCGATGGATATAAATAAATGAAGTCTCCAATTTCATAGTCATTATTTGTAACAAAAAGACTTAAAGTCAAAAGATGGTCTCTCCAAATTTGTTGAATTGGCTTTTCTTTTAATCTATTCATATTCGACATTTCAAAAATTCCAGATTTAGATGAAATTGTTTCATAAGTATTTTTATGTGTTGAAGGTTCATCATTCAAATCTTCTGCATATTTGACTTCAATTCCAAAAAATCCTTTTTTGTCTTGTTCCGATAGATATTCAATAAACACATCAAATGCAGAACTGTCACCTGTGTATTTCTGATTTTTTCTTCCAGGCGAATATTCAAATTCAATAGCAGTAACTTTTTTTAGATTTCTTTCGGTATATAGTTTTTTGAAGATAATTGTTGCTAATTCTTTATTGATTTTCAATTCCCCGAAAAGATTAAACGCTAATGGTTGACTGGAAAGTAAATTATTCCAAATTCTTGGTTCTTGAATTACTTTTCTGTCAATGTGTTTATTTTCAACTTCCAATTTTACAATTTCAAAAATTCCCTTAGTTAAAAAATTCGCACCTGTTTCTTTTGCGAAATCCAGTTGCAAAAAATTTCCGTATTTTTCAAATTCAAAACCGTTTTCAGTTCTCCAAATACTTTGAAGTAGTCTTGCATTTGAAGCAAAATCAGTGTTGTCGTAATAATCAGTTTTGAATTGTTTTCTTAATTCTTTGTCTGGTTTCATTCTATTCGTTTTTTATATGGAATTCGTTTCTTTCGATTGCAGGTGACTATTGGTATAATAATAGTTGCGACTTTATTGTAATTAACTCCCAACTAAAATAGCAATTTCAATTGAAAAACAACCGCCCCATTACCGCATTGACCGCAATTATTATTGACACCGTGTTGGGCATTATTATTCCTTTATTGAGTATGGAATATATTTATACATTAATTCCTCTGATACCTTTTCATAAAATTCTTCTGTCCTTTTCAGTAAATCTGAATGTTCATCACTTGACTTATTGATAACACGAAGGATTTTCAAGATAGCCTGGCTTCCTAGCATCAATGATGTTAGAGCAGGAAGCATACCACAGAATTTATTATCAATTTCATTATAATCCAATAATTTATTATGCATAGGATTTCCACTTCTTACAAGATGATATTTCGTTAAAATCCTCCAATTCCCATGAATTATGTCAGAAGTTCGTTTATAAATAACATCATACAAATATCTTTCATTATCGCCCAAGTCAGAAGCTAGTTTATCTATTCCTTTTTCAAAAACATCTCCTCTTTCAATAGCAACTTCATGATTTTCTAACCCCTCATCTTCTAGTGTTTTATCAACAAAACTTTTCAATTTTTTAATATTTTTAGGGTCTGCTTTTTCTGAATATTTGTCCAAAAATAATTTTTCTCTTCCAGAACTATATTCGCGAAATCTTTGTAACAATTCATTATCATTTTTTTCTACAAGCCATAAAAACTTAAGTCTACATTCGTAAAGTAGGCGTAAAACAGCCTCTGCAATTTCTCCCTTATGCAATTCAACTAATTCTACAGTTTCGAGTGTCAAGTAAATTGTTCTATTTATGAACCCCATTATAATTTCGGCTACATACCTATCCCAAACTAATAATAAATTAATTGATTTTAGTTCTGTTGATATTACCTGAAATTCAGCTCTTAATTCTCCAATGTTAAACTTTTTAAAATCCTTTTCTTGATTCAATGTGTCATCTAATTGTTCAACAGGTAAATAATGATAATTGAATAACCAAATTAATTGAGATAATTCATGATTTATAATTTCTTTTGAATCTGCCATAATTACCCATGCTGAAGTAATAATTGATTTATTAATAGGCTCTAGTACTTCATCTAGTTTGGAAATTTTTCTATGCAAAAAAGGTTCAACATTCCCGTCATAGATATTATTAATGAAAATAAATTTGCACTGTATTGAAAAATCAGATTTTCGTCCTAGAAGTTTGTAATAGCATTCAAGTATTTTTTCTAAAAGCTCTTCACTAGTATCTAGCCCTTTTACTTGAAATAAATCATTATAAAACTCAAGCAACTTGATTAATGATAAATAAATTACATTATCGTTTATTTTTTCAATTTGCAGTTTATCATTTTTTATTAATTCATACGATGCTGATAAATTTCCATAAAAATCATTTTTCTGTTCTTCTTCGATAGTTTTACAGAACAATAAAAAGTCATTTGTAACTTTTTCAAATGGGTAATCAATTAATGCTATAGCAATATGAAGAAATTCAGGTATTGCTAAATGCCACGGCAGAACATTCATATTTGGAATCTTTTTTAGTACTTTTTGCCAATCTGTAAGATTCTGTCTAATTCTACCTCTTCTTTCTGCCATGATATTTTCTTAATAATGCATAACGGTTTGCGGGTTTGGCTTCGTACCGCCCAACCTATCAAACGGAACCAAATCCTATTTAAAATCACTAAAGTACACATTAGTACAAACCTGTCAAAATAGCGAGCGGTATGCGCTATGACCCGCTGTTAGGGCCAGTAATTATTTATATAAATCAGTTACTCTAGCTTCAAAATCTTTATTAATATTTACATATTTTTTTATTGTACTCAAAATCTTAACAACTCTCCTCCCACGATTTTTTTCTCGTTTAATTACTATTTTCTCCCATTTGGTAAATTTTGGTAAAAACGTTTTTTCAAAACCTGAAATATTCTGATCTCCGAATTCAAAGTACCAATGAACATTTAATTTGACAAATTCAGTATTCATCTTCAATCTTAATTTTTCAACTTTATTCCTATCATCCTGAAGACAATCTTCTACTTGTTGAATAAACCAATCTGTAAACGATTTAAATATAAGATGAAAATCATTTACAGCTTTTGGAATAATGAGAGACTTAGCATTATCTTTAATATATTCTTTACTCAATTTAGACCACTTTTTATATTTCAATAAATCTTCAGTTTGAAATTTAATGTATGACTTGAAATCAATACTTGGATTTGCTTCAAAAACAGTTTGAGTAACAATATCAGGAATTTCCTTATGCTGAATATAGTTTCTTAGATCATCAATAAATTTCTTTACTGCTTGAGAATTTACTTCTTTCTTAATTTTATTATCATACTCAATAATTAGGTCTTTTGGTTTGAAGCACTCATTGTAATAGACACTAGTGGCTCTTATTAATGAAAAAGTTGATGCTAAATAATTAAATAAATGACTAGATATTTTATCGTGATGTTTATATAAGATCTTCCTCCCATTTGGTTTGTCTAATAACTCAGCAAGATTCAGTTTCTCATGTCTATAAAATGACTTTAGAAGTTCGTTATAATTGGCTTCATATATCAAAATCGAATTTTTGAAAATCTTAAATCTCTTAATATTCAAATATGCTTCTGATTTATATAATATGTCATGTGGTGTATTCATTTTATTGGCCCTAACGGTCTTGCTAAGTTTCGTGGGCGATTTCAAAGAGTAATCTTATCAATGCGCCAAGTAAGCAAGCCAAATAAATTTATAATTTTATGCAAACCCATTTAATTGGCTTGCTGGTGTTTATTAATTGCACTAAACTATCAAACTGCTCGTCAGCGCCCATGAAATTTAGCTTTTGTTGGGTGCAGTTTTTACTTCTTTTTCAATCTCTCCTCAAATGTTTCTTTTTGTTTGAAAATTGTTGCCTCTTGTCCCTCTAATTTATCCACTTCCCCAATTTTGTATTCAGACAATGAAATTTTAAAGTCGCTATAAAACCTTTCCAACTTAGTTTCATCACCACTCATTAATAATAATCTAGGTGTTTCTGCTTTGTTTTGCTTATTTCTTTCAAGCGCGCTTTGCCATATTTCTTCAATATTTTCAACGACGCTATCATTAATGTGTTGCCTCATTTGTTTTTGAATTCCCTGAGTGTAATCGACTTCAATTGACAATAATTTGCCCGCAGTCTGCTTGAATAATTCACTAAATATTGCCTTTAATTTTTGTTCGCTTTTTTCTTCTCCTTTCAAATCGTCAGGGCTATGCTTTAATAAATACTTATTAATATCAGGATTAATATTGTCCAATTCGAGGAATGAGACAGCATTAGGATTGTGAGCAAATTGGTTTCGGATTTCCATTATTTTTAATAAGTGGCTGTATTCTTTTTTATCAATTTCTTCTAAATCGAGCAATAAGTCAATTTTAGATTTAAAAGATAGTGCACTTGACTGATTTCCTAACGTTTTACTGTCAGTTTTGAACATTCTCAATATTACTCTCAAGGCACTACTAGAAGTTTGTTCTAGTCTTAGTGCATTACTAATTACCCAACTTCGTAATTCCATATTTAATGGTTTCCATCTTTCCATAATCATATTTTTTTTTAGTCGCTCAGCATGCGGGAAATTGCACCCAACACTTCAATAAGACACACTAGTGTGTCTTATATTCACTATATGTTTACTAATTTATACCAAAGTTAATTTTTAAAATTAATAATTAATCAACATGCTTCAATGATTTATTATTCTCATCATATTCTTCACCAACACACATGGAGGTATTATTTAAACTTGTATCAATCATTGAAGTTGAAAAAATAAGTTGATGTTCAACTTCAAGACTATTTGAAATATCTACAAGTTGTTTTTGCAAATTCTGAGTTCTTACTTGTTCCATCCCTTTATCCTCCATGTTGTCGCACAAAACAAATCGTGGAAATCTAAAAAATCCAAGTTCTAAGCTTGCAAAGAATATTCCAAAGCGTACTGCATTTTTTAGATAAGTATTTGAACTTGCTGAGAAGTTGAATTTTTCATCCAATGAGAAGGTATTATTGGTAAAATCAACTTTCACAACTTTTGCATTTTTAAATTCATTTTGTCTGTCTAAATCTTTTTTCAAGAGATTAACGGCATATGCCTGAATTTTATCAACTGCTAAATTGCTTTTTTGATATTGTAATCTACCTTTTTCATAAATATCAAGTGATAATTTTGTAATTGCATCTGTTAATTTAATAATGTCTTTTTTCAGTTGATCCAATGTTTCTGCCGTTTTTATTTGCTCAATGAGACCTTCAATTGCACTTTTAATGAATCCTTTTTTTTCAATTAGTTCATCAATCTTTTCATCTCTAGTAGATTTACTTTCCTTTACCGCAATATCAATTTCTTTTTGTAAGGTTCTAGCTTGTTGAATTTTTATTTCAATTTTTGTATAGAACTCAGAAAGTTTAGTTTTTTTGACTTTTAAGAACTGATTTGACTCTTTTATTTGAAGCTCCAGTTCCTGTTTCATTCGCTTGGCATGAGTAACTCCTTCTTCTTCCTCAATAGGCTGCTTGCATAAAAAACAATGACCTTCGAGTGTGTCTTGAGGTAACTCATTTAAACATTGTGGGCAGTGAGTTAGAGGCAATTCACCAAGCGATTCCCTCGTAATGATAGAATTATCAAGTTCTTTTACCCGTCTTTCTAATGAACTGATAAAATGTTCTGAATCTAAAATCTCTAATCTATAATTCTCAATTTGATTATCAATATTTCTAATACTTTCTTTTAAAGGATGTATATCTTTTTGAAGTTTTTCAACCAATAAAGGCGTTCTTTTGCTACGCTTAATGATATCTAGCTCTCTAGCTTCAATAATTTGTTTTTCAATTTTGTTTAAATCTTCCCAATAGTCTTCAATATCCTTATTCAATTTTTCAATGGAAATTTCATTCCCTGAAGTTTGAAACAATTTTCGTATGTTATCATATTCTCTTTTTTTATCGTCGTGTTCTTTTTTTAATTGCTTTAATTGAAGCCTTTTCGAATATAAAAGATCATCATAAGTTCCAAGTAATACTTCCGAAATAGCTTGCCTTGTCAATGGCAAATCAAATCTTTCAAATCGATAAAGACTTTGAGTTGGAGAATCTTGATCGATATATAATAGCCTTAGGATCTGGTGCATTGTAATATTACTACTATCATCATCACTTTTAACCTCAGGATATTCAAGAGCTTTAAACAGTACATTTGTAAAGCTTAACTTATTATCTGTCTGTTGATATGGAAATGTATTCCATCCTTCACTGGCAGATTTCTTAGCTTCATCATAATTACCCCAAAAAATTGACATAGGCTGTCGAGAACTTTCTATTATATCTCTTTTTATAGTTAGAATAGCTCCATTAATATCTACTTCTGCGTATACTGTTTGACATTTTGTTGCTTCTGTAGTCCAATTACTAAAATCTCCACCAAGCGCATAAAAAATGAAATTTGTAATAGTCGATTTGCCAGAACTATTTTTTCCTCTAATAATATTTATCCCTTTGTGAAAAGTTTCATCATAAGCAATTTTACCTGCCAGAGTAAAAACTACAAATCGTTTAAGAAATATAAATGGGTTAAATTGGGTCATATTTAAATTCAATTAGTTTGGTTCTATATTTAAATCCTTTTTCGCCATAAAGTGGTAAATCATTAAACGGACTTGTAACCAGTTTTATAATATTTTCCTTTTGTGTACTTTGACAATTCATTTGTTTAAGTAGATTATCTGGAATTGCTTTGTCAGTTCTTTTTATAATGTTTTTAGTCAAAAGTTGTCTGTCAATCAATCCATATGAAGCTAAACATCTCAGAGCTGAAATTTGATATGATTTCATTCTTTCGAAGACTCTATTACTTCCTATTAAATCTTCATAGGGGTTCGGTTTATTTTTAAAAATCCTTTTTAATTTATTTAATTCTTGCGGAAAGGAAATCCTTTTGGCTTCGTTTGGAAATGTTAGATAGAAATCCCAAATTCTTAGTCTGTCTAATTCAATGTCCTCTGTTTTCATTGCTTGCAGTAATTGCAAAATGCGAAAGACACTATTGTATATATCGAATGCTGGATGATAGATTAACATTACTTAGACCATTTTATGTAACAATTGCCTGTTAAAAAATAAACCATTCCCATTATGTCTTCTGGATTGAATCCTAAAGTGTTACCTTCAATCTCAAGTAATAAAGGTTGAATTATTTTTTCGTCAAGCATCAAATTAACTGTTTCAATTTCTTCACCTTTAAGGATTAAAGGATAAATGTGATTCATGAAATACATTCTAATCAAACCTAACAAATAGATATTAATACGTTGCGCAGATTCATAGAATTGGTATTGATATAGTTTTTTTGAATAATAATGCTTCTGCTCAATTGCGTATTCAATAAAGTTTTCTCTTTTACCAGCCTTCAATTTTGCTTCAAGTCCGATAACTTTCTCATTTCTTTTTTGTTTCGTATATCGTTCTAATTCTTCTACGTAACTTTTAAAAACAATATTATTATCTTTTTCATACTGGAATTTTTCATAGAGTTTTTTAATATCAGTTCTATTGTTTGTTTTGCGTTCAAAATGATAATGTTTCGATTTATCAATATCTCGCCCAGCTTGATCGCCTTCAACTGTGTTTTTTATTTGTCGGTTTTTGGTTTCCATGAAAACGATTATTTGGTAATATCTCGTCCAGCTTGATCACCTTGAACGGAATTACCTTTTTGTTTTACTTTGTTTGATTCATCATTATTTATTTTCATATTGATTTGGATAACTTTTCCGGCAATAAAAATAGCTAATAATAAGCTTACTATCGAACAAACACTTCCTATTATGTTTAATGTTTCCATATTATTTTATTTAAATCAGTCAATTTCCTACGGTGCGTTGGCAAAATTTAGCTCTTTTGGTTTTTTCAACGTTTGGCTTGAGTGTCAGCAAAAACCAAATGTGCTAAATGTGCGTTGGCTGTCTTTTTTGCAATGAACGGTAACACTCTAATAAGACACACTAGAGTGTCTTATTTTCACTATATGTTTACTAATTTATTCCAAAGTTAATTTTTAAAATTAACTTTCCAAAACATCAATCGGGTTTCTAATCTCAGAAATGATTATTGTTGATACTTTTGTATATATTTCTGTAATTTTTTTGGCTGGAATGTTTTAATACATTTTTGTATATATCTGAGATTAACGACTTTTTCGAGTAAATGTTGGGGATGCTTTTTTTTGTCTTTGTAAAAAAATAATGTCGTATAATCTGTAGCCGTAGTAAGGAAATACTTAATTATTCGCTATTTATTTTTTATGCGTTTCGCATCAAATTAACAGAATCGTGCTACGGCTATTAAAACTAGCTCAAATTGCCTTCATAATACACAATCTGCCATTTTTGGTTTCGTTCAAGGTCGAATATAAAAGCTGTAGAAGAGCTTGTTTTACTGTGCTTTTATATTCTTGGGTGTTGTGCTTTCGTGCTTTATATTGCAGTCAGTTGAATTGAAAGATTCAGTGCATTTGCAATAAGAGAAAAATTTGATAAACGAATGTCCTCTCCATTTTCAATCCGTGAGATATAAGGTCGTTTTTTCCCAATAAGTTCAGCCAAGTCATTTTGGGTTAGTTTTAGTTCTTTTCTTCGGTTCTTAATAATCTCTCCAAAATAAAAAGAGAATGCATTTTCTCTGAATTTTTCACGAGATTCTGTTCCTCGTTTACCGTATCGTTTGTCAATAAGTTCTTTAGTGTTTATTAATCGTCCCATGATTCAGTCGCTTTATTTTATAAATAATTGCTTAATATTTTATCTGCCATTTTAATTGCTTTAATATAATCTTTAGCCGATTTTTTTTGAAATCCGTTCAAGCAGATTACTTTTGTGCATTCTGCAAAATTCAAATGGTCAACTGCAAACATGATTACACGAATTTCATTTCCTGCTTTAATCCTGAGTTCATAGAAGTCTGTGGTTTTTAATTTTTTTACAAAGTTTGCATGTACAATCTTTACTTCTCCGATTACCTCAATTATTTGATAGAATTTGTCAGAAATCCTGTCATTTTGATTGTCAATAAACTCTAAGCATTCTGGTGTAATCAAGATTTCTCTCACACGGTAAAGGTAACGAATAAGTTACATAAATACAAATTTATTTTGATTATTATTTTGTCTCGTAGGAAGGGGCAGTATGAAGCACAACGACCGAAATATAATGTGTTTTAATGCATTATATTTCGGTCGTGCTATTCTAGGTCAAGGATAATCAATATATTTTCTTTGACCAACTCCTTTAAGTCATTCGGTAAATTGCCAACTTTCTTTATTAATCGTTTATTATCTATCGAACGAATTTGGTCAATCATTATATCACAGTTTTGATGTAAATTTGCAAATCCTTTTTTAAGATGAACTCTTAAAATTTCAGATTCCTTTTTTACATTTGTTGATATAGGACAAACAATCGTTGATGGATGTGGTATATTGTTGAGCAAATTTGTCTGAACAACCAATACTGGTCTTGTCTTTCCAGTCTCTGTTCCAATCTGTGGATTTAAATCTGCAATCCAAATTTCAAATTGTTTAATTGACATAATCAATCTCCTCAAAATCTTTAAGTACCAACATTGAATCCTCTTTTACTAAATCAGATTCCTTTTTTAGTCTTTTTTCAAGAATCAATCGCCGTTGAAATCGATTATAATAATCAATCGCCTCGTTTATATATCTATTTCTTGGCTTTTTAATCCTTGTAAGAATCTTTTCAGTTTCTCCAAAGATTGAATCGTCTATTTTTAGAGATATTGATTTCATAGTATTATTTATTTATATCACAAAGATATATCATTTTAGTATATTAATCAAGTATTTCCTTATATTATTTTCACGGTCAGTCACAGCATGCGGCACAACACTTCAATTAGACACCCTAGTGTGTCTTATATTCACTAATTTATTCCAAAGTTAATTTTTAGAATCAAATATCCAAAACGTCAATTGGCTTATAATTTCAGAAATGACTATTGTTGATACTTTTGTATCTATTTCTGTAGTTTGGGTCGTCTCATTCATAAGGTGACCAAACTGCAACTTAAATTCTTACAGGTTATTACCCCGTATTAAAACATAACCATTGTGTTTAAGTTCATTTTCATGTTTAGATAAATATCTATCAACGGAAGATATATCAATATCATAAAAGTCAGCTACCATTTTTTTTGTATCTATATTCATCTTTAAAAAGCATACCAGGCAGTCCAATATATTCTTGAATCCGTTCAATGGCAAATCTATTATTTAAGATATTTTGCCTATCAATATTTGAATTTGTTAAATCTTTCATTTACTAATTATTTATTCAAAGATACATATTTCAAAATTATGAACTAATTTACTATGCTACTAATGAGCGGTAACGTTTGCGGTTATGAGAAATGCGAAAAAGGAATAGCGATTCCTTCGTAAGAGTTCCTTCTAAGCCAGATTTTTTTATTTTGTTTTTAAATTTTATCGCAAAAGCCAAATCAAAAAATTTGACGGTGTTCGGAAACGCTTTTCTCGTCCAAATTTCCACGCTTTTGGCATTACATATAGGCATGTTGTTAGCGTTTCGTTGGTTTTTGTTATGCTATTTATATTATTTTTAAATAAATTGACAAGGAATAAATACCTTGTCAGTTTATAAATTAGACGTATAGCGGTAAAATAGTTAAAAAGTCCGAACTGCACGCACATTGTTATTGTGGCTCTTAAAGCCGTTACTTTGAGTGCCAAATTCAAAGGCCTCCTCACACGCTTGAACGTTATTGATCTCCGTAGAACTCCAATAGACGCTACTAGCAGAACAGCCAAGTATTACTTTATTTATGTATAATTTTTGTAATTCGTCTTTGCTTGGCAAATACCAGTCGGCGAAACCTCCTAAACTTAAATCTGCACACAATTGGGCGGCATAACTCCCCGCTCCCTGACTTGCAACAATTGTATTCGTGTTAGCATTTCCTGTACCTAATGTTATTGCTGTTGCACCTGTTGTTATGTGTGTTCCATTGTCCCATTGAATATTCGTACTCTGATCGCTTGGTGCGGCGATTAAACCATGCGTTTCGCCTGCCACATAACCAAGGTCGCCATCTTGCAAAATATAAAAAATAATGCCACCACCGTAGGTAACTCCAACAGCAAGTGTTGGTTGTGTTCCTCCTGTCCATGTAGGTATTCCACCAATCATTTGCAGGGTAGCACCTTCATTTGCAGTAGCAGCTACCACTACCCATCCTCCATTCCAATAACACATATCGCCTGCTTTAGCTGTTGTTGGTAATTCTATCTCATTGGTTACAGAGCCGTCAACTTCTGTTTCTAAATATCCATTGTTATCAGCAAAAACATCAACTTCCGTTTCGGTTAATTGTGTGTCGGTATTATCTAAGTATACAGATAAGTCTACTGTTGTTGCTGATCCATTTTCAGTTATAGTTAAAATGTTTCCTGTTAAATCTAAGTCTTGTATTTCATTGGTAACATCACCATCAATTTCTGTGAATGTTGTGATATATCCTGCATCGTTTGTAAAATCAGATACGTTTATTGGTGCATCTGTTAAGCTACTGTATTGTCCATCAAAATCATCAGTAACATCTTGATCGAAATTACTTAAATCAGGTATATTGGTTACATTTTCAGCTGTTTTAGCGTGCAAGGCATAGGGTACACTTAACAATTGGCTTACACCTGTTATTGTATAATTTGTACCACCAGTTGGGTCGGTTTCTGTTTTAATAAAATAGATGTCATTTGCCCAGTTTATTGAGGCAAAAGCACCAGTTATTGGAATACCTGCACCTATTTCAAGAGTTACAAGTCCGTTGGCATTTGTTGAGGAATTTGGGTAACAAATTTCTTCATAAACTGCTGTACCATAAATTGATCCTTGCAAAATACTAATTTTAATACCAACAGCATGATTTGTTACCAAGTTATTACTTAGATCTCTGATTACTGCTTGATAACTCATTTTCTCTGGTGACTGTGCGAAAACAGATATTGTTAGCATCAATCCTACAACTATTATAAATATTCTCTTCATATTAATTTGATTTTATAATTTTAAATACTTTAATTTCCTTTTTGTTATCTAATACTTTTACAAAGTAACTGGCTGGAACAAGATTACTTGTTTCAATTTGTGTTTGCTCGCCTGTTGCTTTTTTACTTTGTAATAATTTACCGTTGACATCGAAAATTTGATAATTTAATTTCGCTGTTTCGTAGTTTTCTACTTTTAGGGTTAAATAATCAGTTGTAGGATTTGGATATACTGAAACCGAAAGGTTTATGCCTTCAGCTTTTTTAATGGCTGTTACGACCGAAATTTCATAAGGTTGTTGTACGCCTTTCGCTACCGAACCATTTGTTCCTGTGTTTGTGGTGTAAACAACTAGGCCAACAGAATAGCTAGCAGAGCCTCCACTGCCGAAAGCCTCCCCGCCAGAGGTGTTAACGCTTTCTTGTGCTTGTAATCCTGTTAGTCCAAAGGCTAATAAGAGTAGAACACTTAATTGTAATTGTTTGTGTTTCATTTGACCTCTTTTTAATATTTGTGAATATTCATTTTATTAATATGTTTAGGTAATGTTTCAATCTTGATACCGAAGTTTTTTTCCAATGAACGCTAACACTTCAATAAGACACTCTAGTGTGTCTTATATTCACTAATTTATTCCAAAGTTAATTTTTAAACTTAAATATCCAAAACAACAATCGGGTTTCTATCTCAAAAATTACTATTGTTGATGCTTTTGTATATATTTCTGTGATTTGGGGGCTGGAATATTTTAATAATTTTTGTATATATCTGAGATTAACGACTTTTTTGAGTAAATATTGGGGATGCTTTTTTTTGTCTTTGTAAAAAAATAATGTCGTATAATCTGTAGCCGTAGTAAGGATATACTTAATTATTCGCTATTTATTTTTTATGCGTTTCGCATCAAATTAACAGAACCGTGCTACGGCTATTAAAACTAACTCAAATTGCCTTCATAATAAACAATCTGCCACCTTTGGTTTAGTTCAACGGTTCTCCGGTATGAAATCGTGAGGGATTGAAAGTGATGAACTTTCAAAACCGCACGGAGCTAATTCGTTTATTCATAATTTCAAATTTTTCGTCAAACCGTCAGCTGACGGTCGAATTGGCGGTGTTGCAACAACGAGCCGCAGCCCCAAAAAAACCGCTGAAACCCGCATTACATCTGACACTTTGTTAGGCACTGGTTTTTTGTCATTGAAATGAGTAATCTCCCTTTTTATTAATTGAAATATTTAATTCTTTTCTTTCTTTTTCAAATTTGTCATAGCCAGATTTTATATTAGTCCAAAAATCTATTAATTCTGTATTGTTGTTATATTTTGTTGTGTATTTTTCAAAATTCTGTTTGGTCATTCTAAATGGGAAGATATAAACAGGTATTCTTTTTTGTCCGTTATTTTTAGCATTGATTGCATATAGATAAATCTCTTTAATTTTATCATCTGTCATTGGTAAACATCCAATTGTAACACAATTTCCATGAATAAATATGTCTCCTCCTAAATTCGTTGCATTGCTTTTTATCCGGTCAGATTGGTTTGGATAGTTTATTCCTAATGAGAGATAGAAACTACTTGCGGGATTGAACCTATCGATAAAATAAAAACCTTCTGGAACCTGATAATCTCCCTGTTTTCTTTTTGGTCCTAATTTTCCAGATTTAGAACAAACGTTATATTTAGTAAGTTTCTTGTATGTTTTTTCAGTCTTTTTTTTAGCAAATATCTCAATTTCACTTTCTGTTTTATAAGCAAGAATCATAATATTAAGTTCGTCTAATCCAATATCAGTTTCTTTCAATTTATTAATTAATACTTTTTCTTTTTCAATAATTGAAGTTCTTACTCTCTTATATCTTTTCTGCTCAGTCAAAAAGTCTGATTGAGCAAATACATTTACTACAATAAAAGTCAGTATTAATATTGATGTTATCTTCTGCATATTGAGTTTTTTGTCAAACTTGTGACTAACGGATTAAGCTAAACGGCGTTTGGGCAAAATTAATAAGATTGGCCTATCAATTTGCCAAGTATCCGAGCTTAAACATTTTAAATTTATATTCTATTTGTCTAATTTACAATTTTAAGATTGGCGAGTTCGCAGAAATCGTCAATCGATTAATTAAGCACGGATGCCCATATGGTCGTTTAACTTTTGTTAACAAATGTTTTTTCTTTTTTTAAGATATAGCACACCTTCTAAAATCAAAATTATTGAACAAGTAATAGCATACTGTCTTCTTTGTATTACATCATTGCTATAATAGCTAGCTTCAACCTCTGTCATCGCAGTCTGAAACCCATTTGTTGAAATGTAAATTGTAACAATTGCTATAATCCCTAAAATTAGTTTGTTAAAAAAAATGAATTTAGTTCGATTCAGGTTTACTCCTAAATAAAATAGAATCACAATTGAATTAGGTGTCTGAAAAACTCCAGCTGTAGCAGCTCCATCACCCCAAGTATTTGATCGAACACTAAGACAGTTTAGTGCTATTAAAAGCATAATCGAATGAAGTATAAAAAGAGTATAAGTCAACCAGTCAGATTTTGCTTTGCTAAATTTTTGAATAATTAGTAATAGTATTGTCAAAGGATAAATATAATTAATTGGTACCCATGATAATTGGAATGGGTAAAACTCAAAAGAAATAGCTGTTGCTAATACAATCAGAAACATAGATGTAATTTGTATAAGCTTCTTTTTGACATTCAAGAATTGTAATGTAAATGTCAGGAACAAGCATATTATAGATGCAATTATAGACCCATGCTGATAAATTATTTCATAATATATTTTACACATAATTAATTGTTGATTTTTTATCGCACCCTAATATTTGCTAACACTTCAATAAGACACCCCAGTGTGTCTTATATTCACTATATGTTTACTAATTTATTCCAAAGTTAATTTTTAAAATTAAATATCCAAAACACCAATCGGTTTTTAATCTCAGAAATGACTATTGTTGATACTTTTGTATATATTTCTGTAGTTTGGGGGCTGGAATATTTTAATAAATTTATATATATCTGAGATTAACGACTTTTTCGAGTAAATGTTGGGAATGCTTTTTTTTGTCTTTGTAAAAAAATAATGTCGTATAATCCGTAGCCGTAGTGTTTCCTCAATCACTTGCTATTAAATCTTTTATAAGTACCCTATCTTTTTCATAATCTAAAATTCCACCTTCTAAATAATCAATAATTAAAGGACTTTTATCACCATTGTCTTTAATTTTGTGAAGAACAAGATATCTATTTTTTATTTTCCTTGTTATAATACTATTTGATTCATCTAATTCAAATTTCAGCCCTTGAAATAGAAAGAAAGCTGCATCAATTTTCATGTATTTGGGAACTTCTACTAATAATCCATTAAATTGTAACAAAAGTATCCCATACCTGTCAAACAGCCAATCAAATATTGATACTAAAATGGATAATTGTCAATTATTTAGCATTTTTGACAAAGAAAAATTCGTTTTTCGCATTGGCCATAACGGATAGTTGCCAGCCACGAGGTAGTTTCCTGTTTTGCTACACGAATTTTAATACGACCTGTAACTATTGAATTTACTAACACGGCAATTACTTATGAGCGTATGTTGCAGGTAGTATTTTATCAGGAGCTATTTCAATTATTTTTCCATCTTTTGATGTTATCAATGGACTTTTCTTGTACTTTTTAAATTCAATCAATTTTTGATATGCCTTTTCAAGTCCTTGAATTATTTTATCTCTATTTTCCATAATCTATTTATTGTACTTATGAATTAAATTTGTCCAAGTAATTTTATTTTGAATATCTGAGGATATTGAATTTCCTTCCGCTAATATTTCGTATGGTTCACCAGAATTATCTATAAACATCCATTCGTCGACAATTGGTTTGAAAATATTAAAGAAATTAATCAATCCGTTTTTATATCTTCTTCGAATAGTTTCTTCAGGAATATTGTGCCCGCCTTCTTTTACGCGAGTTTCTACCCTTTTTACAGCCAATTCCTCAGACCTAAGCCAAAAGAATAATAGTGTCACCTTATATCCATTTTCTTTCGCTTTTACTACAAAATTCTTATAACTTTTTGTAGCTAAAGTTGTTTCAAATGCAAAATCTTGACCAGTTTCAATTAATTGATTTATTCTGTTTAGCATTAATCGTCCAGCTTGAATTGCAGCATTTTCAGGTTTAAATGGAGATAATCCTTTTGCAATCTCATCAGCATTGACAAATTCAGTACATTTGAGCATTTCAGGCAGAATTGTATATGAAGCAGTTGTCTTGCCTGCTCCATTACTTCCTGATATGATATATAATCTTTTCAATTTTATATTTTTTACAAATGTAACGATTTTTATTTTCAGAATTATTGCTAAGTTTCAGGACAGCAATATTACCTGCAACATTTCAATAAGACACACTAGTGTGTCTTATATTCACTAATTTATTCCAAAGTTAATTTTTAAAATTAAATATCCAAAACACCAATCGGGTTTTTAATCTCAGAAATGACTATTGTTGATACTTTTGTATATAGTTCTGTGATTTTTTTGGCTGAAATGTTTTAATACATTTTTTTATATATCTGAGATTAACGCCTTTTTAGGGGTCACTTTAAAAAGTTGTGGAGAATAATTATAATCCGGGCTGAAAGCCCAATTTAATTTAGCCCGATGGCAACGCCTCGGGTTAGATTATAGATTATTTTGGCGTCCTGAAAGGACAGGTTATTAGTCACTCCAAAGATATTTTTCGTTATAATCAATACCATATTCTTTTAAAAACATTAAATATTCTTCTTTATAACTCATCTTTTGATGATGTTTTTCCTGAAACTGAATGTATTGTTTCGTTTTATCGTGTAACGAAGGACTTACCGAGAAACCTCCATATCCACCTTGCCATGCAAATTTAGTATAATAACTCCCTTTGTTTTTAATCCA
>JADFUR010000032.1 GCA_015222055.1 Bacteroidota bacterium
ATCTTATTTTCATTATATATTTAATAGTCAATACCAAAGTTAGCAAAAAAAAGCAAAAAAGATATTAATTGAGATTCTAATTTTTTTTAAGTACTAAAAAAACACGGGCAATATGTCTTTACTAACAGGTGTCGTAGTCAGAGACTACGACAAGCGGGGGTTGTCTTGCTGGTGTTTATTCATTTCACTAAATTTTCAAACGACTCATCACCGCCCATGAACTTTCGCTTTTGTTATGCATGGGTTCTATCGTTTTTTAATTTAACACCAACACTTCAATAAAACACCCCAGTGCATCTTATATCCATTATCTATTTAACTATTTCAAACTTAGATTAAAAAAACAGATATCCAAAATATCAAGCAGATTTTGGATTTTAGAAATGTCAGATGTTGAAACTTTTGTATATAGCTCAGTAGTTTTTGGCTTGGTATAAAATTGGTATTGCACTATATTTTTTTTGGTAAATTTATCAATTTCTCCACTCGGGGAAAATGATCAACAGGCTTTTGTTCAGAGTTTTTGCAAGCTTGTTTCGTTTTGTCAATTACATTAAGAAATTTATCCCACTTTATGTACTCTAAAACTTGATAATTTTAGTTTTCGGGGTAGGCTCAACTTTATAAACGTTATAACTTTACAACCTCTATAACTCTTTAGATAGTTAGTTTTGTTAATGTCGATTAGCAAACGTAAGCACTGAATAATTATTCTTTTATAATTTTATAAGTATGAGACGATTTATCTCCCACTATATTAAGATAATAAATTCCAAGATTAAAATTACTTATGTCAATTTGTTCTATGCCCAATTGATTTTTTGACTTTTCCAGAATTAATCTTCCATCAGTACTAAATACCCTTATCATTAAATTATCCTCTGCTAAACCAGAAATATATATTTTATAATCAGTTGGATTAGGGAAGATTTGGATATTATTAGATAATAATTTTTCTACAGCAGTTGTGTTACAAGCTGAGCACGAATTAAAACATACAGCTTCAAGGCTTGTGTTTGTTTCTGGCACTACAATATATCTGTTATTGTTGATAATACAATCATCGGGAATTGCCTCCTCCCATTGGTCGCCATTTACGAATTTATATTCTACTATTTCTCCTGCTGTTAACTCAATAGTTTTTGAATAAATTGATCCGTTTGCTTCAATCGGTTCAGTACTGTTCCAATTGTTAAAACTTCCACGCAGAAATACACCCTGTTGTGAAACGGTTTCGTTTTGCATATCAACCTGAAAAGTTAGATTTGTAGTTTCTAATTCCTGTCTTTCAGCAATACGAATGTCATCAAACCAAAATTTCATTCCTTCAAAACTGTGATATTCAGTAGTAATTTGAAAATTCCAAATCGCCTTCCAATCAAATTTACCTTCAGGATCGTACCATTCTCCTTCGTCCCATGCTCCTTGTTCTACAAAATCAGATAGGGGTATTTGTATTAAATGCCAGTTACCATCCCACGATGCCATTGTCTCGTCAATGTCGTGTACTATTCTCCATGGATGATCTTCCGGATCATCGGTATCGGTATCTATAAAACGGACATTAAACTTTGCACCAGGAGTATCACCCTTAACTCTGAATTCGAGAACATAATCATTTGCAATTAAATTAGATAGGTCTCTATAAGGCTCAAACCGAAAGTCAATACAAGCCCAAATTGGCAAGTCTTCAATATTAATACAAAATTTTCCCTCGTAAGTATCTTCTTCGCAATAAAAATTATAATTTTTTTCCTCTGTAGATACCCATGTATAAATAAATTGTGTTGCATAATCGTTGTAAATATCGAATTCTGATGTTTCAGGTTTAACAACAAACTCGCTTTGGGCTTGAGTATTCAACCCCATTGCTTCAACAAGGGGAATATTCAAATCATAGTCAAAAAGTTTATAGGTTCCGTATTCAAAAAGCCCCCAATAACGTGTATAACCGTGCATCGACCATGAGATACCATTTTCTTCGAGGCTGGTTCTCAAAACTTCATACCAATAAACTCTGTCGTCAGGATTACTATATTTATCATCGGCTCCAAATTCTCCACACCAAAGGGGCACATTTCTTTGTTTTTTAAAAGTTGCTGCCGATTCAACTAAGTCCTGCATTGATTTAGCCGTACCTTCGTTCACATAGTTATTATAATCAATCTCATATTGGCTTCCTATATAACTGCTCGGCATTTCAGGCATCAGTTCTGGGTCGTAAGGGAAAGGAACTCCTTGAAGTTCATCCAGAGAAACATGATGGGCTCCCTGATGAGTAAATAGGAATGGATGGTAAAAATGAAATGTGTAAATTAGATTATCATCTTCATAATTTGGCAAATCGTAAAGATGTTTTATACCGCCCCATGCTGGAGTTACTATAATGGTATGAGTTTGGTCTATCGATCTTATGGTATCAATAAGTTCTCCTTGAAGCACTCCCCAATCTTTCACCACATTATAACCCGGTTCATTTGCTAATTCATAGAATATATTGCTTGGTCTGTCTTTATAGTGTTGAGCTATTTGTGTCCATATATTAATAAATTTATCCCTGACTGAGGTATCGTTATTATAATCGAAACCTGACATGTTGGTTATAATCAGATTAATTCCCTCCTCTTCAGCAATATCAACATACTGATCGAGCAGATATAAAAACAAAGGATCCAGTTGATAATTGATTTCATCAACAAACATATTAGCCATATTTATTGGAAGCCTCACCTGATTAATCCCCAATTTTTTTACATTAATAAAATCCTGCCTTGTATAATAATTAAAATGAATGTCAGTCGGAGAATTTGCTTCAAAGGCTTGGGCAAAACCAACGCCTTTACTAAAAGGTGTATTCTGTGCTATTATTGACGTTGCACTTAAGATTATAAATACTAAGATTATTTGAAATTTTCGCATTTTTTTTATTTTATTAATAATAAGTAGGTCTCTAAAATATGCTTGCCAACACTTCAATAAAACACCACAGCGTGACTTATATCCATTATTTGTTTAACTATTTCAAAGTTAGATAAAAAAAATAGATAACCAAAATATCAATCAGATTTTGAATTTTAGAAATGTATGATGTTGAAATTTTTGTATATAACTCTGTCGTTTTTGGCTTGGCATAGTCTAATAAAGATTGTATGTGTTTTAGATAAACGACTTTTTCGAGTAAATGATTTGCAAATGAATGTCGTGTGTACTTCGCTCTTGCAGATTTGTTATCTGAAAGGCTATTCAAACAAAAAGACTTTAAACTTTAAACTTTATAACTCGTTAGCTTTTACAACAACTTTCTTTTTCCATTTTCCACTTGAGTAATAAATAAAGTTTCCACACATGCCAATAGCCCAAGCAGCAGGTATAGCCCACCAGATGCCTTCAACACCCATAAAATTTGAGAAATAATATGCTAAAGGAATTCTAACAATCCACAGGGAAATTAAAGTTACAAACATTGGGATAAGCGTTGCTCCAGCTCCACGTAAAACACCATTTATAGTAAACATTGTTGAAAATAATATGTAAAAAGGAGTTACAATAATTAAATATTTAGCTCCAATGTTTATTACATCAATGTCATTAGTAAAGAATCCTATTAAATAGTGTCGGAAAGGAATAATGAAAACAGCTAAAATAATACAAATTAAACCAGACATTAATAAAGTTGAATTAAAGCCTTTTTTTACTCGCTCAATTTTATTTGCACCAAGATTTTGCCCAACAAAAGTTGATAATGCCATAGAATAATTCATGACGGGTATTTTTGTAAAAGCTTCAATGCGACTTGCAACAGTGTAAGCTGCAATAACACTAGTGCCAAAACCACTAACAATTCCCATTAATGCCATCATGCCAACGCCAACTAATGTTTGCTGTATTCCTGAAGGTAAACCTATTTTTATACTTTTTTTAAAGATGTTTTTATCGAAACTAATTTTTGAGAATGATAAATGTATAATCTGATGAAATTTATTGAGATAGATTATTATTGAGATAAAAACTAAAGCTTGAGATATAACTGTTGCTAATGCAGCACCTGCAACTCCCATTTTAAAAACAATTATAAACAATAAATCGAGTATAATATTTAGAATTGTTGAGGCAATAAGAAAATATAAAGGTGTTTTTGAATCTCCCAAACCTCTTAAAATGGAGTTTGTGCCATTAAATCCAAAAAAGAAAACAATGCCTGATAAAAAAATTTTTAAATAAGTTGATGCTTGTGGTATAACATTTTCAGGTAATTTAATTAATCGAAAAATATCGTCGCTAAAAATAATGCCAAGCGTAGTTACAATTATTGCTGCAAAGAAAAAGAAAATATACATTGTGTCAATTGCCTTTTTTATGCTTTTATAGTCTTTTGCACCAAAATATTGAGAAATAATTATTGTAAAGCCACTGCCTATGCCAAATATTAAAGAGATTAATGCAAAGATAACAGGGAATGATGCTCCGACTGCTGCCAGGGCTGCTTTGCCAATAAATTGTCCAACAATAATGCTATCAACTACATTATATAGTTGATGAAAAATACTGCCTAAAATCATTGGTGTGGCAAACTGCCTTATCAATTTACTCTCTTTCCCGCTTGTTAAGTCTTTCATTAAAATTATGCAGTTTTAACATTTGTTATTTTATTGAACACTTCATTTACATTACATAAATTGATGTTAAATATTTCATAATTTGACAGATCCCATTTTTTAATCACTTCTGTTATAATCCTTTTTCTTACAACCCAAATCATTGGTGCAGAGTTGCCGGCTAATAAATTATTAATTTCATTATACCAACCTTTTCCTGACAGTTCTAAAGGGCCAATCTCATCAATAACAATTAAGTCAGAGTTTGTAATATTTTTGTTGTTTAGAATATCAGCACCAAAATTAAATCCTTCGGGATTAAAATAATACGAGCCTAATTTCATCCAATTATCATGCTTTTCCTTGGTTATTATTTGCATGGTTTTATCATTTTGCAAATTTATTAAATTATAACCTTCTAATTTTTTTTTGTTGATTATAGCTTCGGCAATAAAACCATTAATATTAAAACCCTTATTTATTAATATCGACACAAGATTTTTTACGAATGTAGTTTTTCCCTTATGTTCATCTTCAGTTACTATGTATATTTTTTTATTATTTAAACTCTGTGATTGAAATTCTTTAAGTAATTCGTCTGCTTGAAAAATAATATTGGTGAGAAATTTTAAAGGGTTTTTAAAAATTTTTTTTGAATTTGAGATATTTGATATTATTGATGGTAAAGCTGAAAATGCTAAATTTAATGATAAGTATAATTGCAAGAATCCTTTTTTTAACATTATTGCTTTTATTATTGGGTTGCGCATTTCAACGCTTATAGCAGAAAATCCAATAATAATAATTAAAGCTCGAAGAACCATTTCAAATGCTGCATTTACACCCGCAAGGCTTATTGGAAATTGATTTTGCGTCCCATTCCAGAAAATTACGGTTAGTGCAGAGATGATAAATAGTTGTACCCATAATCCGGTTTTCTTTATTATTTTTTTTGAAACATCATATTTAAATAAACAAAAACCAATATATAGAATGGCAGGAATAACAGAAAAATAATGAATGTTGCTGTTGATAATTAAAATACTACTTGCGATTAGTAATAAATGCAATAAGAGTAAACCTATTGAATATTTTTTTTTTGTATTATTATTGATAATTTTTTTATGAAGAGAAAATTGAACTTTATTAAACGGAATTGTTGGCTTTTTTGATGTAAAACATTTATTACCAATAAAATAACCAATTAATGCAGCTGCTAAACCAAGTATATTATATAATATAACGATTAACAAGACTAAATAAATGGGGCTTAAATTTTTAATGTTTAACAAATTCAACGAATAATAATAAAAGTTTGATGCAACAGTAACAATATCAAATCCATATTTAACAAGAAGGGTAATTAATTTGTGAATTAATATACTTGATATTGCAAACATGCCACCTATGGCATAAGCAAAAATATTTTTGCCGAAAAAAAGAATAAATAGCTCCAATAAAATTGCTTCGTACATAATACCAATCATTGGGCCTAAAATAATCAAGCTGGGAGATATTGATTTCATCAAAGCACAAATTATTCCCGAACGCCAAAACAAACCTTTTTCATGCCAAATTTGTGAAAATGCTACGAGTAAACTAACTCCAAGAATTGCAAGAAGTGTTCCTGCAAATGGAATGCGTAAGTTGTGTAAAAAACTCCCCAAAATAATTTCAATAGATGCCCAAAGGCTACCAATAACTGAGGCCTTCAACCAGGTGTAATTTATTTTGAGAGAATTTTCTATTAACATGCAATGTTTTAAAGTAATATTTTTTACTTTTACAGATTAAATCTACAAAAGTATTAATTTAAAATTTCCTAATGATGAAAAAAATATTTTTTATTGCAATTATTGGATTGCTATTGTTCTCTTGTACAAATAATAAAGATAATTTTACAATTAATGGGGTTGTTAATGGTGTTGATACAGGCAAAGTTTTTTTGCAGGCAGTTGTTGATAATAAGCTCCAAACAATTGATACCGTAGAAATTAATAAAGGCAATTTTACTTTTACAGGAACTGTAACTGATCCTGAATTATATTTAATTAAAATTACCAATAAGACAGATTTGTTACCTTTTTTTGTTGAAAATTCTGAAATTTCAGTAAGAATAAACCCAGATAGTATTGGTGATGCAATTATTGAAGGTTCTCAATCACAAGAAGTCTTCCATTCATTTTCAAAAGGAGTTGAGGGGTATCAGAAAAAAGAAAATAATATTTATGCTCAATATGAAAATATTAAGGAAACAGCAAGTAAAGAAATGCTTGATAATCTTGAAAAACTTTATGATACAATATATCAAGAGCAACAAGTTTTTGTGAAAGACTTTGTTTTGGAAAATAATACTTCAGCTGTTTCTGCATACATAGTTTTACGTCATCTTATCTACCAATTAGATATTGATTCTTTACAAAAAATGACAAATAGCCTTGCTCCATCATTATCAGAATCAAAGTATGTTAAAAAATTATATGAAAGAATTGAGTTGCTTAGATCAGTTGCAATTGGTCAGTCTGCTCCTGAGATTACTTTGAACGACGTTGACGGCAATCCTTTTTCATTATCTTCATTAAAAGGCAAATACGTTTTGATAGATTTTTGGGCTTCATGGTGTAGCCCTTGTCGTGATGAGAATCCTAATGTTGTGAAAGCATATAAAATGTTTAATAGCAAAGGGTTTGAGGTTTTTGGTGTTTCTTTAGATAATAAAAAAGAAAATTGGGAAAAAGCAATTAAAGATGATCGTTTAACCTGGACGCAAGTATCTGATTTGTTAGGATGGAAATGTGCAGCTGCAAAAGTTTATGCTGTAAATTCAATTCCTCATTCTGTATTAATTGACAAAGAAGGAAAGATTATTGCGAAAGACCTTAGAGGTGATGATTTAACCAAGAAATTAACTGAAATATTTGAAGAAAAGTAAAAAAATAATTGAAGAGTTTCTGAATTAAATTTTATAGGCTATAAATACAGATAGCGCAAGCGTCCTCGCTTGTGCTTTTATAAAAGGAATAAGTAATCAAAGGTACAAGCGAAGACGCTTGCCCCATTTTAAGAACTTTGAACTTTAAACTTTTACCTATTATGATTCCAACTCGTGAAGATGCTTTTGCACTTCTAACTAAATACACAAAAAACAAAAGTCTAATAAAACATGCTTTATCTGTTGAAGCTACAATGCGATATTTTGCAAAAAAGAATAATGAAGACGAAGAAAAATGGGGAATAATTGGTTTAATTCATGATCTTGATTATGATATGTATCCCGAAGAACATTGTAAAAAAACGAAGGAAATATTAATTGAAAATAATTGGCCTGAAGATTATATTAGAGCAGTTATGAGCCATGGTTGGGGAACAGCAACCGATGTTGAACCCAAAACAATGCTTGAGAAAACCATTTATGCTATTGACGAACTTACCGGTTTAATTACAACAACAGCCCTTGTACGACCATCGAAAAGCTTAATGGATCTTACCGCAAGATCTGTAAAAAAGAAATGGAAAGTTAAAAAATTTGCCGCCGGAGTTGATAGGTCAATAATTGAAAATGGTGCAAAAATGCTCGGTGTTGAAATAACTGATTTAATTACTGACACAATTATGGGAATGCGTGTAATTGCAGATGAGATTGAATTAAACGGTTAATTGCGATTGAAATTAATTGTGAAATTTATTTCATTATTGATTTTTAAAAAAACGGTTAAATTGTTTATTCCATTAGATAATTGAAGAATAACAATTTAACCATTTAACAATAATATGTATTACAATATTTATCTAACAACCGAATTAACAATTGAATATCCTATTAATTCGTCGTAGTTTGAACTAAAGTCGCGATAATAAACAGATATTGAATAATCATTTTCAGTTTCAAAATGACTGCCTTCAATAAAAGTATCGTCAATTTCATTGCTATTATTTTTTACAAATGCATATTCATAGTCATAATATCCTTGTTTCAAAAGCATTTTTAATTCATACATTTTTCTTTCATAATTGTATATCATTTTATTTTGCTTTGTGCAATTCCAATTTGATAGTTGACCAAAAACATACAAGTTCCCATCAATAAAAGGTTGCTCAAAAGGTAATGTGAAATATACATACACATAATCTGCATCTAACTCATCGCCGTGCCCGTCAACATTTTTTATTATATATCTGCCGTTTAAATCTTTATTAAAAAAATATCGCAGAAAAGTTCGTTTCCTATCAGTCGCCAATTCAATATGATAATAAGGTTCAATATATTGGATTGTATTTATATATTCTGTTTTATATTTTAATGTTTTTATATCAAAACTTCTATATTCGTTACCTCCAGAAAACACGTTGTTTTCATCATAATCATAAATCAGAATATTGTCTTTAATAAATAATGGTTTAAGAGTTTTAATTGCATTATCATCTCTATTGTTTTGCTTAATAATAATTTTTAAGCTGTTAAAAGGATCTTCAATTGGAAAATCGTTGTGGATTATTGAAAAATCAATTTCATGGCTTGTGTCGTAATATTCAACTAAGCTAGGTTTTTTTACAACAGCATTAATATTTACCTGTTGCTCTAAAATGGAAAAACGTCTCATGAAAACTATACTTTCTTTATTGTAATCCTCATAAACCTTTAGAATATAATTGCCAGATAGTTTTAAACGAATGTCGTTATTCGGTATTGTTAAAGAATAATGGGTGTATTTAAATGTTGTATTAATTGAAAAGTCATAATCATTAATTGGATTGTCGTTAAACCCTTCAATATAATCGAAAGGCATAATATTTGATTCTGTCCAGTCTGAATTACAATGTATTATTGTGTACGAATAATTATTTGTTGTGCTGTCTAAATCATCAAAACTTAATTTTAAAATATCGTTGCTGTTGAGATTAATTAATGGATAAGATAATTCCCAACCTTGTTTATAAAGCAACACCGTTTTAATATTTTTTTTATTAATTTCGTTTTTGTAAACAAAATTAATACTGTCGTCTGATTTGCAGTTTAGTGCAGAAAGAATAATTAAAAAAAAGAATATTAAATTTTTTTGCATTTTTTTATAGCTTATAAAATATGTGTTAAATTAATAAATTACTATTGATTAAACATAATAATTCTAACATTTTTTATATTCTTGATATTGTTTTCTTACACAAAGATATATTTATATATTTTTAGTTTCACCTTTTGAAATGTTCGAATTTTTTATAATTTTAAAAAATTATAATTGATTTTTTTAATTAATGAATATGTCGTTGCATGAAATTATTTTATAATTAATAAGAAAAACAGGGAGACACATATGGAATTGGCCATTAACTTAAAAGGAAAGGTGATTTTTTCATTCCTTTTTTTAATAATTTTTTCACAATCATTGATGGCTGATAAGTTTGTCTATAAAGATGGTCAAATATTAAGTACAGAAGAAAGAGAATGGCTTAAACAAAACAAAATAATACGAGTAGCACCCGATCCGAGTTACCCGCCAATTGAATTTTTTGACAAAAATGGAAAATATTCAGGTATTTCTGCTGATTTTTTTAAAATTATTGAAGAGAAATTAAATATAAAGTTCAAATATATTCAGTGTGAAAATTGGAACGAGATTATTAATAAGGCTAAAAGAAGAGAAGTTGATATTCTTTCTGCTGCAACTCAAACGAAAGAACGTTCAGAGTATATGTTGTTCTCAATACCATATTTGAAGTTCCCCGGAGTAATTATTACAAGAAAGAATTCAACAAAATATAATTCATTATCAAAACTAAAGAATAAAAAGCTTGCAATTGTTTCAGGATATTGTTGGCAGGAATTTGTGTCAAATGATTACCCCGAAATTCAAATTTTAACGGTTAATAATGCAGTAAATGGTCTCGAACAAGTTTCTCTCGGTTCTGTAGATGCTATGATTTCTAGTTTGCCAATCGCTATTCATTATATAGAAAAAGAGGGCATCACAAACTTATCTGTTGCCGGGAAAACAGAATATTCAATTAATTTGTCGGTTTTAAGTAGAAAAGACCAGCCAATTTTAAATTCAATAATAGAAAAAACTCTTTCAAGCATATCAGAAAAAGAGAAAAATGAAATATTAAATGATTGGATTGCTTTAAATACAAAGATTATTTTAAATAGTGATTTGTTGAATATTTTGATTGCCTTATTATTGCAAGCTTTTTTTATTATAAGTGTTTTTTTACTTTGGAGATATCATAATAAAAATTTTCTTATTAAGCATCCCAAAGAAAAAGAAGCAAATTATCGAATTCTATTAATAATAGTTTCTCTGTTTATATTTCTTGATTTTTTTATTTTGACAAACGAAATTTTTGATTTACCCCATTTTTTGTTTGGAACAAAAAAAACATCTATAAATTACGGAGAGATTATTTTTGAATCAATACTTGTGTATGTCGTTGGCACCATAATAATGATATATTTTTATAAAAATATTAGATTTAGAATTAAAATGGAAGCCGAATTGCTTGAAAATGAGGAGAAATACAGAAGTGTATTTGAAAATACAGGTACTGCAACTATTATTGTTGATAATGACATGATTCTTAATATGGTGAATTCGGAATTCGAAAGATTTTCAGGCTTTTCAAAAAAAGAAATTGAAGGAATAAAAAAATGGACAGAATTCGTAGCTGAAGAAGATTTGGGGAAAATGAAAACATATTACTTAAAGAGAAAACAGAAAAAAAATAAGCAGTCCAAAGAATATGAATTTTATTTTGTCGATAAAGAGAAGAACCGTAAAAATATTATAATTCAAGTAGCAGAAATTCCAAAAAATAATCAAGTTATTGCTTCTTTAATAGATATTACTGATTTGAAATATTGTCAAAATGAAATAAAAAAATATAACAACGAATTAGTTTTATTAAACAAAGAGTGCTTTTTTCAAAACGAAGAATTAATTGTTTCAAAACGAAAAGCGGAAGAAAGCGACTATCTCAAAACTGCATTTTTAACAAATATGTCGCACGAAATACGTACACCAATGAATGCAATATTTGGCTTTGCAGAAATGCTTAAAGATACTAGTATCTCTTCATCAGATAGAAAAATATTTATTGAAACTATTGAGACAAGTTGCAAAAATTTACTTTCAATTATTAATGACTTAGTAGAAATTTCTAAAATCGAAACAGGACAAATAAAAGAAAAAAGCAATAATTTTTATATCAATGATTTGTTTAGGGAGATTTTTGGACATTTTAATTCGATTGTTAACGAAAATATTGAGCTAAATTATTTTGCCGAATTGCCTTATTATGACAGTTCTATAAATATGGATAAAGAAAAATTAAATCAAATATTGTCTAATTTAATTAGCAATGCAATAAAGTTTACTAAAAAAGGGCATGTTAATTTTGGATATACTTTGAAATCAAATTTTATTGAGTTCTATGTTGAAGATACAGGGATTGGAATTAAACCACAAGAGAAAGAACTAATATTTGAACGCTTCAGACAAGTCGAGAATTATACTAAAAAAGTATATCAAGGAAACGGTTTGGGATTAGCTATTTCGAAAGGATTGGTGGCGTTTTTAGGAGGACGAATTTGGTTGGAATCGGAAATTAATAAGGGGTCAAAATTTTATTTTACAATACCAAAAAAACAAGCAGATCAAAATAATTCGCAAGCAAATCAAATTTTGGCAAAAGGAAAAGCCGAAAAAATTAATAATAAAAAGATTTTAGTCGTTGAAGATAATGATTTAAATTATATGTATGTTGAGGCTTTATTGTCTGAAACAAATATAACATTTGTTCGTGCAAATGATGGAAAAAAAGCTGTTTATATGGTTGAGACATTTCCTGATATTGATTTAGTTTTAATGGATATTAAAATGCCAATAATGAACGGTTTTGAGGCAACTAAAATAATAAAGCAGCACAAAAAAGACTTGCCAATAATTGCAGTTACTGCTTATGCATTGAGTGAAGATAGGGATAAAGCAATTAAATTGGGGTTCGATAATTATATAGTAAAACCTTTTAGTGGAAAACAATTGATAAATGTAATTAATAAATACTTGTAAGGTTTAATATAGTAGAATTTTTTCGAATTTTTAATTCATGCATTGCAAACAATTAGTTAATGTTGTTTTGCTTTTTTTGAAATTTATAATAGTTTGTTTTGTATATATTAAAATTATTTCACAAAATTTTATCTTAAAAGAGATGGTAAAATTATAATATTTTATTATTTTGATAATAATTGATTAAAAAATGTCAAAATCGAAAACAATAAAAATAAAAAAAGGTTTAAATATAAAGCTTGAAGGAGAAGCTGAGAAGATTTTTATTAAAGAAGATCTCTCAGAAAGATATGCTGTTAAACCAAGCGATTTTAAAGATGTGTTCCCTAAATTAGATGTTAAGGTTAATGATGAGGTATTAGCAGGGACACGATTATTTCACGATAAAAAAAATCCTGAAATAGTCTTTGTTTCACCAGTTAGTGGTATAGTTGAAGCCATAAACCGTGGAGAAAGAAGACGAATTGTTGAAATAATAATTAAAGCAGACTGCGAAATAAAATATGAGCAATTTGAAAAAATTGAACTAGATGCTATTTCTAAAACTGATTTAGCCGGCAATTTACTCAAAGCCGGATTGTGGCCTTTTATTCAGCAAAAACCTTTCAACCTTATTGCAAACCCTGAGGATAAACCAAAAGCGATTTTTATTTCAGGATTTGATACTTCTCCTTTAGCACCCGATTATGATTATATTTTACACGATGAGAAAAAATTTTTTCAAAAAGGTATTGATGTTATGTCAAAATTTGTTTCTGATAAAATACATTTAGGAGTAAATTCGCAATTTCCTATTTCTAAATTATATACTCAGCTTAAAGGTGTCGAAATTCATGAGTTTATTGGACCTCATCCTACTGGAAATGTCGGAATTCAAATTCATCATATTAATCCAATCAATAAAGATGAAAAGGTTTGGTTTGTTAATCCTCAAGATGTTGTGACAATTGGTAGATTCGCAGAGAAAGGTATTTATGACGCATCAAAAATTGTTGCTTTATGTGGCTCTGAAATACTTAAACCCCGATATTATAAAATCATTAATGGTACATCTATTAAAAATATGATTAAGCAAAATATTACTGATAACAAATTGCGATTTATTAGCGGAAATGTATTAACAGGAAAAAAAATACAACCCGATGGATATCTGGGTTTTTATGATTCACAAGTAACAGTAATACCCGAAGGCGATAAATACAAATTTATGGGATGGGCTGCACCAGGATTTAAGAAATATAGCAATTCGCGAACGTTTTTATCTTCTTTATTGCCACGCAAAAAATATAAATTAGACACTAACTTAAATGGTGAGGAAAGAGCTTTTGTTTTAACCGGACAATACGAAAAAGTATTACCCATGAATATTTTTCCGGTTTTCCTTTTAAAAGCAATACTTGCAAACGATATCGAAAAAATGGAGAAATTAGGTATATATGAAGTGTGTGAAGAAGATTTCGCTTTGTGTGAGTTTGTATGCTCTTCAAAAATAGAAGTACAATCAATAATTAGCAAAGGTATTGATATGATGATTAAAGAAAATAGTTAAGCATGAAATCGTTAAGAAAATATATTGATAGAATAAAACCGAATTTTCATGAGGGTGGCAAATATGAAAAATTGCAATCTACTTTTGAAGCTTTTGAAGCTTTCCTTTTTGTGCCAAACAAGACTTCTCAAATAGGAACTCACATTCACGATGCTATAGATATGAAAAGAACTATGGCTATTGTTGTTTTTGCATTGTTACCGGCAACGCTTTTTGGTATTTATAATATTGGTTATCAGCATTTTGTTTCTACTAGTGAAATTTATTCTGTTGATTTTTGGCAAATATTTTGGTTCGGATTTATCGAATTCCTTCCTCTTGTTGTTGTTTCATATGTTGTTGGTTTGACAATTGAATTTGCTTCGGCTCAAATAAAAGGGCACAAAGTAAACGAAGGTTATCTTGTTACTGGTATGCTCATTCCTTTAATTATGCCTATTGGCGTTCCTTTATGGATGCTTGCTGTTGCAACCGCTTTTGCTGTAATTTTGGGCAAAGAAGTTTTTGGCGGAACAGGTATGAATATTTTTAATCCGGCTTTACTTGCACGAGCGTTTATATTTTTTTCATACCCATCAAAAATGTCAGGTACAAATGTATGGATAGCTGATAAACCTGATGCTTTTTCTGGTGCAACACCTTTATCAAATATTGCTTTGGGAAATATAAATATCCCTGATTTTTACGATTTATTTTTTGGTTTTATTCCGGGCTCTGTTGGCGAAACATCCACATTTTGCATATTGATTGGTGCATTAATATTATTGATTACAGGCATTGCGAGTTTTAAGATTATGTTTTCTGTATTTCTCGGTGGCTATTGTATGTCGCTTATTGTAAATTTGACAAACATAACTTTTTATTCACAAATACCAGCTTTCGAGCAGTTACTTCTAGGTGGCTTTGCTTTTGGAGCAGTATTTATGGCGACCGACCCTGTTACAGGAAGTCAAACAAAAGTGGGTAAATATATTTACGGATTTTTAATTGGATTGCTAGCAATTTTAATTAGAGTTGTTAATCCTGCATATCCTGAAGGAATGATGTTCGCAATATTAATAATGAATTTACTTGCTCCATTAATCGATTACTATGTAGTTCACGCTAATATTAACAAAAGACTAAAACGATTGAAAATTTAGATTTATGATTTTATTTAAAAAAATATTAATAAGATTAAACTTTAGCCTTTAAACTTTAATCTTTAGCCTTTAGTCTTTAATCTTTAGTCTTTAAACTTTATACTATAATGAAAAAACAAAGTAATTTATATATAATAATTTATGCATCAATATTGGTTATTGTTGTTGCTGCTGTTCTTTCAATTATTTCAACTACCTTAAAGCCTGTTCAGAGTAAGAATATAGAGTTAGAAAAGAAACAAAATATTCTTTATTCAATTAATATTAACAGTAATATGAAAGATGTGGAACAATTATATGAAAAACATATAAGAGCTTCATATATAATAAATTATAAAGGAGAAAGAGTGAGTGGAAATGCTTTTAATATTGATTTAAGACAAGAAAAATTGAAATCTATTGAGGAACAAAAATTACCTGTTTATGAAAGTAAATTAGATAATGGGGACAAAAAAATAATTATTCCTCTTTCAGGAAAAGGTTTGTGGGGATCTATTTGGGGATATATTTCTTTTAATGATGATAATAACACCGTCTATGGTGTGAAATTTAATCATGAAGGAGAAACACCTGGTCTCGGGGCACAAATTGCTACACCAAATTTTCAAAAACAATTTATAGGGAAACAAATTTTCAATTCGAACAAAAAATTTGTCTCAATAAAATTAATAAAAGCAAAACATGAAAGTAATAATATTTATCAAGTAGATGCTATTTCTGGTGGTACAATTACAAGCAAAGGACTTGAAAAAATGCTAAGAAATTGTATTGCTTGCTATGAAATTTTTTTAATTGAAAATAAGAACTTAAAGTAAAAGTTTCTTTTTATATAGAAAATAATGAAACATACAGCTGAAACATAAATGACTAAAGAAAATTACGAATTAGGAATTACGAGTTGTAATTTAAACACATAAGGGAATTATTATATAATGAAATTTAAAACTTAAAATTAGGAATTAATGTGTAATGACTTAATGATAATGACAAGGCAATATAAAAATCCCAATATTAATAAAATATGAGTAACAAGCATGTAAGAATTTTGTTAATCCTGTAAATCCTGTCAAAGAACAATGAAAGAATTATAAGATTATGTAATATTAAGAATAAATAAATGAAAAATATAGAGCCGTTATTCTCAAAAAATAATTTAAAACTTATAACCAATCCTATAAGTAAAGATAATCCTATTACTGTTCAGGTTATTGGTATTTGTTCAGCTTTGGCTGTTACTGCTCAAATTAAACCTGCAGTAATTATGACATTTTCTGTTATGTTTGTTTTAGCTCTGTCAAATGTTATTATTTCTTTTTTACGAAAGACTATACCATCTCGAATTAGAATTATTGTTCAGTTGACAGTAGTTGCAAGCTTAGTTATTATTGTTAACGAGTTGTTAAAAGCATATTTTTTTGATGTAAGTAAACAATTATCGGTTTTTGTTGGTTTGATTATTACAAACTGCATAATAATGGGTAGACTCGAAGCTTTTGCATTGACAAATAAGCCTTGGCTTGCCTTTCTAGATGGAATAGGAAATTCTTTAGGTTACGGCGTTCTTTTAATAATTGTATCATTTTTTAGAGAGCTTTTAGGTTCGGGTACAATTTGGGGATTTCAGGTTATACCGGAGTGTTTTTATAATTTGGGATATGAAAATAACGGTTTAATGATTTTGCCACCAATGGCATTAATCACTATTGGTATTATTATTTGGATTCAACGGAGTAAGAATAAAAATTTAATAGAGGAGAAATAATATGGAAAATCTATTTAATATTTTTGTTAAATCAATATTTGTTGACAATCTTGTTTTTTCCACATTTTTAGGAATGTGCTCTTATCTGGCAGTCTCAAAAACAGTTAAAACTTCAACGGGTTTAGGCATTGCTGTTGTTTTTGTTCTTACAATTACTGTTCCTGTCAATTATCTGCTTGAAAATTACATATTAAAGCAAGGTGCTTTGTCGTGGCTCAATAGTAGTTTTGCAGATGTCGATTTAAGCTTCTTAAGTTTTATTATGTTCATCGCAGTAATTGCATCAATGGTTCAATTAGTTGAGATGATTATTGAAAAATATTCTCCAACATTATACAGCCAGCTAGGAATTTTTTTACCATTAATTGCTGTTAATTGTGCAATTTTGGGAGGCTCTTTATTTATGCAGCAAAAACAATTTAACACAATAGGCGAAGCAACTGTATATGGTTTTGGCTCAGGCATTGGTTGGCTTTTTGCTATTATTACGCTGGCAGCAATACGCGAAAAATTAACGTATTCAAATGTGCCTGCTCCATTAAGAGGACTCGGCATTACTTTTATTGTTACAGGATTAATGGCCATGGCTTTTATGGGCTTTATGGGCATTAAGTTGTGAGATTGTTATGTTTAAAAGTGTTGCTGCTTTTTTGTAAATGATTGAAATTTATGAGGAATACTATAAAATGGATATATTGTTATATTGTTAAATGGTTAATACGTTTCCGACTTTTGACTGATTGTTATAAACGCACCCTGATACGCTCCGTTACAGGATAAATTACTGGGCAGTCATGGGAATGATTATATAAAGAAATTGGAAATTAGAAACTCACTATAACATTTCTATTTTTTGCATGTTGAATTTAACACGTAAACAACTAAAAACGAGCACAATATAAAAACACAAACAGGTGAAATTAATTTAGCAATGTAACAATATAACAATATAACAATTTGACCCAGATTTTAATAAAAATGATGTTTTTAGTGAGTTTAAACTTTAAATTTTAAACTTTATAACTTTACAAACTTTATGATATTTTTAACAAGTAACTCAATTATTACTATTTTTTTAAGCATTGCAATTTTTTTGTTGCTAATGTTTATATTAGTATTGATTCTTATAATTGCGAAATCAAAATTAATTCCTTCCGGAGAAGTTAAAATAATTATTAATAATGATGAAAAAGAAATTATTACCAATGCAGGCTCAAATCTTTTAAATACTTTGCACAATAATGAAGTCTTGCTACCTTCTGCTTGTGGAGGAAAAGGTACTTGTGGTATGTGTAAATGTCAAGTGCTGTCGGGAGCAGGAACAATTTTGCCCTTAGAAAAAGATTTTTTTTCACGTAAGCAACAAAAAGAAAACTGGCGCTTAGCATGCCAAATAAAAGTTAAGCAAGATATTAATATGCTCGTTCCAAAATCAATATTAGGAATTAAAAAGATTGAATGTGAAGTATTATCTAATCATAACGTAGCATCTTTTATAAAAGAATTTGTTTTAAAATTGCCTAAGGGAGAGGTTCTTGCATTTAATTCGGGTGAATATATTCAGATAGATGTTCCAGAAGCTAAAATTAATTTTGAGAATTTTGTTATTGACGATGAATATGTTGAAGAATGGAAAAAATATAAAATGTTTGATTTAAAGATGATTAACTCAGAGCCAACTTTCCGTGCATATTCTTTGGCCAATTATCCCGAAGAAAATAATATCGTGAAATTAAACGTGAGAATAGCTACACCACCTATAAATAAGATGAAAGGTGGCTTTAAAAATATAAAACCCGGAGTTTGTTCTTCTTATATTTTTTCACTTAAAAAAGGCGATAAGGTCAATCTGTCGGGTGCTTATGGCGATTTTTTACTTAAACAGACAGAAAAAGAAATTGTCTTTATCGGTGGAGGTGCAGGCATGGCACCATTGCATTCTCATATTTTTTATTTGTTTAAGACATTAAAAACAACTCGTAAAGTCTCTTTCTGGTATGGTGCTCGGTCTAAAAAAGAAATTTTTTATTTCGATGATTTTAAAGAAATTGAAGAACAATTCGATAATTTTTCTTTTCACCTTGCTCTTTCCGACCCAAAACCCGAAGATGATTGGAAAGGTGAAACAGGCTTTATTCATCAAATTGTTAGCGATAATTATTTGCGAAACCATAACGAACCAGAAGAAATCGAATATTATATTTGCGGACCGGATGTAATGACAAAAGTCGTTAATTCAATGCTTTATAATTTTGGTGTGCCTGAAGAAAATATTCTTTATGACGATTTTCAATAATAAAACTGTAACAATGAGAGTAATTAAACAAATTATAATAATTTTAATATTTCATCTCTTAATCTCATGTAATAATAATTCAAGATATGTAAGCAATACCGGTTTTATTCACGGTACAATTTATCATATTACTTATGAAAGCAATAATGGTATAGATTTAAAATCAGATATTGAAAAGTGTATGCATGATTTTGATTTATCATTGTCAACTTACAACAAGAATTCAATAATATCCAAAATTAATAAAAACGACACTTCCGTTGTTCTGGATTGTCATTTTAAAACGGTTTTTAATAAAGCCGTTGAGGTGTCAGAAAAAACAGAAGGTGCTTTTGATATAACTGTTGCTCCACTTGTGAATGCTTGGGGTTTTGGCTTTGAGAAAATGACTAATGTAGACAGTATTTTTATTGATAGTCTTTTACAATTTGTTGGATATCGTAAAATTAAATTAGTAAATAACAAAATAATTAAAAGAAATTTCAATATTATGCTTGATGCAAATGCCATAGCAAAAGGATATTCGGTCGATTTGGTTTGTGCATTTTTAAATGAGAAAGGAGTTGGTAATTATTTAGTTGAGATTGGAGGAGAAATAAGGGCAAAAGGAGTTAATAAAAATAACGAAACATGGAAAATTGGTATTGATAAGCCAATTGACGATTCAACTCTTTCATCAAGAGAATTGGAGGATGTCGTGTATCTTAAAAATCAGGCTATTGCAACTTCAGGAAATTACCGACAATTTTATATAAAAGACGGTGTTAAATATTCTCACACTATTGACCCCAAAACGGGTTTCCCTGTAACACATTCGCTTTTAAGTGCTTCTGTTTTTGCCGATGATTGCATGACTGCTGACGCATATGCAACAGCTTTTATGGTTCTGGGTCTTGAAAAAAGCATTGCAATTGTTAAAAAGAATACTAAACTTGAAGCATATTTTATCTATTCGGATGAAAAGGGAGAGGTGAAGAATTATTACACCGAAAGGATTAAAAAGATGATTGTCGATTCTGACGATTGATTTTTTTACAAACTTCTCTAAAATTTAGTTTGCGAAATTATTTTTACAAGCGTCGCATCCTTCACTGTTCGCAATTTTATCTTGGGTTTTAGCACAGAAAATTTTGCGTTTTTTTAATTCTTTGTTTTTACTTATTGAAGAATTAGGAAATTCTCCATTTTTTTTCAATAATATTTTTATTGAAAGAGCTACAAATGCAATCCCAATAAAAACAAGAGATATTAAGAATATTTTAACAAACATTAATTAATAATTAATAATATACAAATTTATTAATTATTAATTAATTAATTGATTTTTGATCAATATACTTTTGAGAAAAAAAACATAATTTATATATCAAAAAAACAATTATATCGAATGTTTTTTTATTTTTGTTATATATATTCATCTATAAAAAATATTATTATGAAAAAGTATTTAATTGTTTTAATTAGTATATTAATTTGGTGTTCTGCCAATGCACAAAAATCGAATTTGATTTTTTTTACTGAAAAAGGGGAGGCTTTTACTCTTTTTTTAAATGGAGTAAAGCAGAATAAAACACCTCAAACAAATGTTAGGACTGTTAATTTAACTCAGCAAAATTATCATGCTAAAGTTGTTTTTAAAAATAGACACTTTGGACAGGTAAGTAAAAATATATTTTTTAACAAAGGCAAAGAAACATCTTATGTAATAAAAAGAAACAAAAATGGTACTTATGCTTTTATATTCAGAGGGGAAACTCCTGTTTCAAGAAATTCTGAGTGTGCAACAGCAAGAAGTAATTCAAAAAGCTCTAATGCATCAGCCAGCAGAGGAAATTCTCGTAATTCTAGAGCATCTGCCAGTGGGCGTAATTCAAGAAATTCAGCCTCTTCTTCAGCAAGAAGTAGTTCGTCAAGAAATTCTGCATTACCGTCATCAAGTAGCTCAACTATTCATTATGGAGAAACAACAAGGTCTTCTTCAAGCGGTGAAAGAGGAAATGTAAATTCTGTGAATAATGTGTCTGGCAATGAAGCAAATTGTAATGCCAAAGCCAGAAAAGTTTCAAATGAAAATAGTCCTAGAGCTTCCTCTAAAGTTTCGCGTGGTAATAATGAAGTTGATTTTAATTTAAAAGTTAACGATGATAATGTAGCAACCAAGGAGGCTCCGTCAGATAAAATTAGTTATACAACAACAACAACTACTACTACTACTACAAGCACAAACTCAGGAAACTCAAATACGACTGAAGATTCTAACGAAAGAAAATACGAAACAAATTATAATGATGAGCCTAAATGCGATTCTCCAATGAAACAGTCTGATTTCATAAGTGCAAAAAAAACAATTTCATCAAAAAGTTTTGAGGAGAGCAAATTAAAGATTGCAAAACAAATAACAGCTTCAAATTGCCTGCTTGCTTCGCAAATTAAAGAGATTATGCGAATTTTTGAATTTGAAAATACGAGACTAAAATATGCAAAATATTCTTATGAATATACTTATGATGTTGGAAATTATTTTAAAGTTAACGATGCTTTTGAATATGAATCTTCAATAGATAAATTAGATGAATTTATTAATTCTCAAAAATAAATAAATTTTTTAACCAGACAGAAAAAATGCAAAAAATATTTTTTTATGAAAGATGAAAATAAAAAATTCCCAGAAGGTCATTTTGTGGGATTGTGGATGGGAATTGGAATAGCAGTTTTTACAGGTTTAGGGCTTTTTATTGGAAATGCATTTAAAAATTCTAGTTTTGTTAGCATGGGGCCAATAATTGGAGTTGCTTTTGGCATCCTAGTTGGACAAGCTGTTGAAGCAAAAAATAAACGAGAAGGACGAATTAGAACTTTGTACGAAAAAGAAAAAAAGAGAAAGAAAATTTTAGTTTTATTGGGACTCGCATTGCTAATTATTGGTTTTACAATGTTTTTTTTTATGTACAATTAAACAAAGGAATATGAAAATATAAGAGTGGTGTTTGTTATGATAGGAAAAAATTTGTTTTTTCTGATTTTTTTAGTTTCCCTGTAAAAAAATAATATAAAAAAAATTATTATATCTAAATAAATACTACTACTTTTACATTATTAAATATTTAATTTATTAAAATGAAAAAAGGAACAGTAAAATTTTTTAATGAAACTAAAGGTTTTGGTTTTGTTATGGAAGAAGAAACAAAAAGTGAATATTTCGTACATGTGTCAGGTTTAATTGACAAAATTCAAGAAGGTGACGAAGTAGAATTTGAATTAACAGAAGGTAAAAAAGGATTAAATGCAGTAAATGTAAAATTAGTTTAAGATTTAATTTGTTAATTTTTAACGTGTAAAAGCCTATCAATATATTGATAGGCTTTTTTATTACTAAAAGCTGTTTTCTTTTGAAAATGGCTTTTTTTAAATTTTATCTAAAAACATTGACTTGTGAGTATAATAACCTCTATAAATTTTGCCTTTTATTAAATTTATAGGAATTAAATTGCACACACACATTGAAAGTTTTTAATTTTTATTGCAAGGTGTTTTTCTGTAAGGGAAATATGTATTTTCATATTTTAGTGTGGAAGATAGTATTCCATTTCCCATTTTAGATGCTTATGTTGATGATTTTAATCCTGAAGAATTATGGCAAGAGGCTATTGCTAATAGTGGTGATTAAAAATGTTTTTTTTTGTTTAGCAGATTGGATGCAAAGAAAGTTGGATAATAGGATAGAGGTGATAACGCCAATATATGAACAATATATAAAAGATGAAAAGCGGTCAAGAATTGTAGATGAAAAAAGAACAAATAAAATCTTAAATCCAAAAGATGACTTTCGTTTTTAATAAAAGTTATATAGATATTTTTTTTGAAAAGATGATAAAATGCGTTATTTTTACTAAAATAATCTAAAAACTAAAAAGTTATGAAAAAAGGATTTTTATCACTGGTAGTATTATGCCTTATGTGTACTCCTATTTTAAATAGTTGTATGGGGTCTTTTAACTTAACAAAAAAGGTCTATTCTTGGAATCAGTCAATAGGAGATAAATGGGTTAATGAAATTGTGTTTTTCTGTTTTGCTTGTATTATTCCAGTTTATAGTATTACATTATTTGCGGATGGTGTAATTTTTAATTTAATAGAATTTTGGACAAGTTCAAATCCTGTAGCTATGAATGAGAATGATGTTAATGAAAAAATTATTACAAAAAATGGTAAGGATTATAGATTAACTATTAGTAAGGAAGTTATGACCGCTGAAGAAGTTGGTAATTCTTCAAATAAAGTTGAATTTGCTTATAATAAAGCTGATCAATCTTGGTCTATGGCTACTAAAGAAGGAACAAAAAAAGTTATTTCTATGAATGGTGAGAATGTAACAGTTTATGGTGCAAATGATGAGGTTATTACATATTCAGCAAATGTGTTGAATAATGTAAATTCTACTTTTGCAATGGAATAATTATTTATATAAATATGGAAAAAGCCTGTCAATATATTGACAGGCTTTTTTATTAATCGTAATTTTGAGGAGTAGGGAAATAAAGCTATTTTTAAATAGCTGTTGTTTATAAATAAATAATTGTATTTTTGTTTTTGCAAATTCTATTTTTAATTTTTGCTAAAAGCTGTTTTTTCTATTAATTTTAATGTTTAATAACTTTAAAATATTATGGTATAATAAAGCAGCAAAAAATTATATCAAACACAAAAAAAAGACACATGCTGAAATTTTTAAAAAAAACATATCCTTTTAACGATGATTTAACCCATAATGCTAAGATAATTTTTTTTATTAGTTTAGGTGTTTTAGCTTTTTTGCTTGTTTTTCAACCCATTGATATTAATCTTTTCTCAAAAAAAGAAATTTTTTATTTAGTAACAGGACTTGCTGTATCTACATTTTTGGTTCTTAGTTTTAACTTAATTGTCTTACCGAGTTTATTCCCCAAAATTTTTAATAATAAAGGTTGGAATATAAAAAAAGAAATTATTTGGGACATATGGATTTTGCTGGCAATTTCTTCCAGTGACTTTGTGTTTTATTCAAAATTACTCGGTGTGTTTGATATTGATTTTAACTTTATAGTGAAAAATATTTTGCTCGCTGTTCTACCTGTTGCAGTTCTTATAATAATAAACCAAGAACGATTATTAAAAGCTCATTTAAAATCGGCACAGCAGCTAAATAAAAAATTAATTGAAAGTAAACAACAAAAAGAGAAATTTATTAATTTCGAATCTGACTATAAAAAAGATAAGCTTATTATAAAATTAGATTCATTAATACTTATTAAATCGGCAGATAATTACATTGAGGTTTATTACGAAAGTGATGATCTTGTAAAAAAACAAATGATTAGAACTACCCTTCAAAAGGCTGAGCTAGTAATTAATGAGTATGATTTTGTTGTCAGATGTCATAGAGCTTTTATTGTAAATATTAATCGTATTGCCGAAATACAAGGTAATTCGCAAGGATATAAATTGTTTTTTAAGAATATTGAATTCCCTGCAATAGTATCTCAAAAATATATTCAGGAATTTTCTAAATTGATATAATTATTTATTTTTTCACCCCTAAAAAAAGTTTTTCGCATATAATTCGTTAACAATCATCCCTAATTAGTTTCAGACATCCCTGTTTTTTTATTAAAGAATTCTAAATGTATAGTTTTGCTTTTATTATTAATTAAAAATTTGAATTTTTATGAAAGCATTGAAAATAGGGAACTTAAATATTCCTCTGCCAATTATTCAAGGAGGTATGGGTGTATGTGTGTCATTATCAGGATTAGCATCGGCAGTAGCCAACGAAGGGGGAATTGGAGTTATTTCTGCAGTAGGTATTGGAATGAAAGAACCTGATTATAAAAAAAATTTTAGGGAAGCCAATAAAACAGCTTTAAGAAAAGAAATAAGGAAAGCTCGTCAAAAATCTAATGGCATAATTGGAGCTAATATAATGTTGGCCATTTCTGATTTTGATGATTTGTTAAGAGTAGCTGTCGAAGAGAAGATTGATATTGTTTTTGTAGGAGCAGGCTTACCTCTGAAGAACCCTGATTATTTAAAAGAATCTTCAACGAAGTTTGTCCCCAAAATATCATCTGCAAGAGCTGCAAAATTAATTTTTCGTCACTGGTCTGAGAAATATAACCGTGTTCCTGATGCTGTTGTTGTTGAAGGTCCCTTGGCAGGAGGTCATATTGGATTTAGAAAAAAAGATGGTCTTATTCCGGAAATTTCATTGTCGTCAATTGTTAAAGAAACAGTAAATGAGATTGATTTTTTTGAACAAAAATATGGAATTGAGATTCCTGTTATTGCGGGCGGTGGTATATATACAGGAAAAGATATGTTTGAGATTATGAGTGCAGGAGCAAGGGCTGTTAAAATGGGAACACGATTTGTTACAACCAATGAGTGTGATGTTTCGGATGAGTTTAAGCAAAATTATATTAATTGTTCTCAAGAAGATATCACAATAATTGATAGCCCTGTTGGCTTGCCAGGCAGAGTTATTACAAATGATTTTGTTAAGCAAATTAAACAAGGAAAACAGAAACCTATTAATTGCTCTTGGAAATGCTTAAAAACATGCGATTATAAGAAATCTCAATTTTGTATTGCTGAGGCTTTATTTAATGCTGCTCAGGGTGATTTTGCAAATGGATTTTCTTTTGCAGGAACGAAAGCTTATTTAGCCGAAAAAATTATTTCAGTAAAAGAAACAATCAATCAAATTAAACAAGAATATTATCAAGAACAACTTCAATTAGAAGCGATTAAAATATAGAACTTTAATTTAAAGGTAAAAAGCCTGTCAATTTTTTGACAGACTTTTTTTATTTTGTTTTTAAATCTAAAGATTCTTTATATAAAAATGAATGTTCATTCTACTTTTTTCCCCACAAACTTTATAACTAAATAAAGTACTGTTATGCCTAATGGAAATAAAATTAAAGAAGATATGCCATAAGCAGAAGGAAGAGTGCCAAACACAATTGATACCGCACCAACGGTTAATGCATAAGGTAGTTGGGTGCGAACATGTTCAATGTGGTTACACGAACTTGCAAGCGAACTGAGTATTGTTGTGTCAGAAATTGGCGAACAATGGTCGCCTAAAACAGAACCTGCTAATATTGACGATACTACATTATAAAAAATCGCAATTGATTCATTATAATCAAATCCAAAATTTTTGCATATTAACCACGATGCTGGAAGTATTAAAGGATACAAAATTGCCATTGTTCCCCATGATGAACCAGTTGAAAAAGCAATTATTGCAGAAAGAATAAATGTCATGGTTGGTAAAAAATATGGCGATATTTTGGCATAAACTAAACTTTGTGTAAGAAAATCGGCAGTGTGCAAATCTTTTGTAATCTGAGCCAAAGACCAGGCTAATATTAAAATCAGTATTGCATTAAACATTGTTTTAAATCCCGTTATTAAGCTCTCAATACACTCTCGCAGATTTAGTATTTTTTGTCCCATTGATAATGCAATTGCAACAATTACTCCTGATAATGAAGCCCAAAGCAAAGCCAGATATGAATTTGAATGTCCTATAAATGTTGATAATTTTGATGAAAATCCAATAGAACCATCACTCCATATATTACTATCCCAACCTGTATATAAAAGTCCAACAAGAGTACCTAAAATAATTATTAGAACAGGTATGGCTGCATTAAACCATTTACTGTTGTATTTTACGATTTTGTTTTTTTGTTTTTCGTGAGCAATCTGACTTAGATCTATCTTCCTTGCTTTTCTTTCAGCCTTAAGCATAGGTCCAAAATCCTTTTTCGTTACAATTAAAATAAACATAAAAATAATTGTGTAAATTGGATAAAAACGAGTGTTTAAAGAGCTGATAAAAACACCGTAAGCACTATCGTTTATCCCTATTGATGATATTCCGTCTTGAATGTAACTTAGTTCAATCCCTATCCAAGTTGTTACAAGAGCCAAGGCTGCAACCGGTGCTGCAGTGGCATCAACAATATAGCTTAATTTTTCTCTTGAGATTTTCATCCTGTCTGTTATTGGTCGCATTGTATTACCAACAACCAGAGTGTTTGCATAATCGTCGAAAAAAATTGCTAGCCCCAAAAACCATGTAATTAATTGTCCCGAACGAGCATTTTTTACATATTTTAATAAAATATTAACAATGCCGTTCATCCCTCCGTTTCGGGTAATTATGTTCACAGTAGCACCAATTAGCATTGAAAATACTATTATCGATAAATGACCCTTATCACTCATAGCTTCAATAACATAGGTGTCAGCTATTGAAAACATTCCTTTAAAAAAAGCAACGACAAAAGATGCATCCTGATATAAATATATTGTTGTTGTACCAACGAGTATTCCTAGAAATAGAGCTGTTACAACTTCCTTAAATAATAATGCTATAAAAATTGCAATTAATGGTGGTAAGATAGAAAGCCATAAAGGGATTGGACTTATTTGTTTCGAAAATGAATAGTTGCTAATAACAATATCAATTTTTTCTTTAGAATGAAATTTGTGTTTTATAATTATTTTATTGTCAATTATTTTTGATTTGTGTAATTTTCCATTGACATAAAAATTAATTTTTTGATTTTTATAAAATGAAGCTTTTTCTTTATTGAGAATAATTATTTTTATGTTAGCTTCAATATCTTGAATAATAATTTTTTGATATTCAATTTTTATATCAGCTTTCGATAATTCATTAAAAAGATTGAGGTTTTCGGCTTGTGTGTATATTGAAAATAAAAGAAATATTAATGTTATAAATTTTTTCATTTATTTTCTTATATTATTTTTTTTAAAAGTTGCTATGCTCAACTTTTAATTTCATAACAATTAAAACCATAGCAACGAGTTTCTTGATCTTGAATCTGTATCATCTTTTTTCTTCTTGCATCCAAACAACAAGTTAAATCCAAAACGAAAATTCACATAGCTTAATTCTTGAGGCTTAACAGGTATGTTGTCACTAACTATATAAAATTGCAAAGGACCGCCTTTAAGCCCCAATCCTAAACCAAAATTATTATATCCTTTATCATTCATAGTGTAAGAGACAGTTGTGCTTAAAAATTTTAAAAAATGAGTGTTGGCAGAAAAAGTAAATCCCTGAGAATATTTTTTATTGTATATTTCACCTCTGCTTAATACACCAAAAGAAATGTTTTTGTTTAGGTTAAAAGCACCTCCAAAATATATTTTGGAAGCTAACGACGAAGAATAAGAATCGTGAGTAATTGGGTCTGGTTTAAATGAGTTTTTAATAGAATCGACTATTCCGGAAAAGAAATTTGTAGTGTCATTAGCATCTGGACCAGAGTAGGTGAAACTACCTGTTTGAGAAATATTATTTACATCTGATTTCCAATTAATAAATCCAAGATCAATAACACTTGCCGATAAAGAAACAAAATCATTAATATCGTATACAATACCCGCATCCAGAGCGAAACCCATATTTTCTCGGTTAAGAAAAATATCAGTAACTGATTTGTTTTCGTCAAATTCAGGAGTGTTTAAAGAGCTATCTGGCTTTTGAGTAATAGCAAATGGACCCGAAGTGTTAATTTGTATATCTGAGTTTATTGTTAAATCAAAATCCGATGGGTCAGATGTCATCCTAAGTTCTGTTTTTTTTGAAGTTATATTGCCAATACCCAAAAGAACTTTCCCTTTTGCTCCAACAGTTACTTGCCCAATTTTTTTAGAAACACCTAAAGCTAACTCATGGTAATAATCAAGGTCAACATTAAAATTGTCAAAATTGGCTTGTTTTCCTACAAACTGGCTGTTTCCTTGCCAAGCAAATTTTATTAAATCTCTTGGAATTCCTGCTCTAGCAAAAACTTTTTCAGATACATCGAGAGTAAAACTTAAGTTATTCTTGAATTTAAGTCCTAAAGAAAAAAGATTAATATTTACAGAAGAAGAAAAATAATTTTTTGAATCCAAACGGGTAATTAATTTATCAATATCATAATCGTATTTGTTTGTAACATTGTTTTTTGTAAGAAAATCATTATAAGCAATTCCGGTTGAAAAGTCAAAATACATTGACGATAAAGCCGGCAAGCCGATAAAGACCCTGCAATTTCTTTGTATGGCAGGATTTAATGCGTTTGATTGAGGGATTGACCTCATAAAATACAATGTGTTTATTTCTTGAGCACTAACACTTGTTGTTATGGTAAATAGTATAAAAAAGTATATAATTCGTTTCATATGTATTAATAGTTATTATCTGAATTCGAATTTGGTAAATTTGAATGGAATGCTATTCTTAATCCGAGCTTTAAATCTATCTCATAAGAAGAAAAGAAACTTACAACTTTTATATCTTTATTTTTAATTGAAAGATTTACATTAAATAATAAATTTCTTGCTTTTTTGATATTATCAATTCTTTCACGACTTAAGTCAATATCAAAATTTATATGGGTTGGATTAATTACTTTTTCCTCTTCGTCAACTTCAGCAGCAGGGAAAAATCTATTTTCAGGTTTTGAAAATAAAGAATCAATAACGTTATCAACAGAATCTATTAAATAAATCTGTACATCAGCATCTGTTGGAAAGCCATTTTTTAAATTTATTTTAAAAAGCATGCTGTCAATAATGTCATATTTTTCATCAACATCACTGAAATCAAAATCGAAATTATCATTAATAGGAATTTTTTCTTGAACAAAGTATCTTAATTCATTGTTGAAAAATACAGAATCAAAGCCCAGAGTATCTAATATACCAATAGAATCTAAAATATGGATTATTAAAGAATCGGGAAATCCTGACACCGAATCTGGTAGATATGACAAGGAATCGGGTAAAGTTGATAATGTGTCTAAAATATCGCTAATATTAGGAATGGTATCGAAAAAATTATCTACTTCAAATGAAGAGCTTCCTATTGGCAGAGAGAATGAAGGATGCCAGTTTATTGTGTCAGAAATATCAAGAAAATCTTTATCATAGCATGATGGCAAAACATCCATTATTATGATTGCTATAATGATTATTACAGGAAATTTTTTGAATATATTTTTCATGATTGAAAAAAAAATTATTTAGCTTTGAAAATACAAAAAAGAAATAAGTAATAAAAATAAAATGTTTGTTTTTAGATATTTATTTCAATATATTGGATTAACGAATGAATAATTTTGATGTGTATCTCCTGAATTCTGTCTGCATATCCTGTCCAAGGCACCCTAATTTCAATGTCGCAAATTTTTGCAAGCTCACCACCTGTTTTGCCTGTTAATGCAACAACTTTCATTCCTTTTTTGTGTGCAGAATTTACTGCGTTAATAATATTTTTTGAATTTCCACTTGTGCTTATAGCAAGCAAGACATCGCCTTTTTGTCCAAGACCGTCAATGTATCTTGAAAAAATTTTGTCGAAGCCATAATCATTTCCTGTGCATGTAATATGTGAGGGGTCTGAAATTGCAATAGCCGGAATAGAGTTTCTGTCATTTCTGAAACGACCTGTGAGCTCTTCTGCAAAGTGCATGGCGTCGCTCATGGAACCACCGTTGCCGCATGAAAATATTTTTTTATTATTCTTAACAGCATTAACAAACATATTGCCTGCTTTTTCAATAGTTAAAAAATTATTTTCGTTTGAAATAAAGTCAGTTAATAAATTTTTAGCTTCAATAAAATTATTCTTGATTGTTTCTTTTGACATTGTATAAAGATTTAAATCTGTATAAAAGTAAAAAAGCCTTTCGATAAATGAAAGGCTTTTTTACTTTTTTGTGTTTTTATTTAATAAATCTGCTCCGAAAAGCCGATACGTTTGTTATACTAAACTCTGTAATTAATTGAGCTTCTATCTGTTAAAATGTCGTTAATAATCTCTGAACAACGATTGTAAGCGTAATTAAATGACTATAAATGACTTGAACCAAATGACAAATAATTTCTCAAAAAATAAAAGAACAAAATATATTAAACGTATTGTTAATTTTAATTATTAAATTATAATAAGTGCCATGCAACAGTAACTCCTGCCATAACAATCGAAACCATACTCATAAGTTTAATAAGAATGTTTAAGCTTGGTCCTGAAGTATCTTTAAAAGGATCGCCAACAGTGTCGCCAATAATAGCAGCAGAGTGATTCTCTGAACCTTTTCCACCAAAGTTACCTTCTTCAATATATTTTTTAGCGTTATCCCAAGCACCACCTGAGTTAGCCATAAATATTGCCAAAACAAAACCAGAACCTAATCCGCCAACTAATAAGCCCATAACTCCTGTAACACCTAATAATAATCCAACAGCAACAGGAATAATAATTGCAAGAAGAGAAGGGAAAATCATTTCAACTTGAGCCGCTTTTGTTGATATAGAAACACATTTTTCGTAATCAGGCTGACCTGTTCCTTCGAGAATACCTTTAATCTCACGGAATTGACGTCTTACTTCATCGACCATTTTACCGGCAGCTCTACCAACAGCATTCATGGTTAAGCCAGAAAAAACAAAAGCCATCATTGAGCCAATAAAAATACCAGCTAAAACTTTAGGGTTCATAAGATTTACGTCATAGTAATTCATGAAATCTGTAAGATTTGCTTTTACAGTCTCAATCTCAACACCATTGCTAAGTGTAATAACCGTTTGTCCTATTCTCATAAGACCAATTTTTATTTCTTCAATATAAGAAGCTAAAAGAGCAAGACCTGTAAGTGCGGCAGAACCAATAGCAAAACCTTTTCCTGTTGCAGCTGTAGTGTTTCCAAGAGAATCTAATGCATCAGTTCTTTTTCTAACTTCTTCACCTAATCCACTCATTTCTGCATTTCCTCCTGCGTTGTCGGCAATTGGACCATAAGCGTCAGTTGCAAGTGTTATGCCGAGAGTTGAAAGCATTCCAACTGCAGCAATTCCAATTCCGTAAAGCCCCATTCCAATATTCGCAAAATCGAAACCAGATGCAAATAAGAATGAAAATAAAATTCCAAGAACTACAGCTATAACAGGAATAGCTGTTGATATCATTCCTGTTCCAATACCTGAAATGATAACAGTAGCAGCACCAGTTTTTGAACTTTCAGCTATTTTTCTTGTGGGTTTATATGAAGTAGATGTGTAATATTCTGTAGATTTACCTATAATAATACCTGTTAATAAACCTGCAACCATTGAGCCCCAAATACCTACTGCGTTTGGAAGATCTAAGTAGCGTAGAATGAAAAAAGAAAATATAACAATTAAAGTAGCACTTATGTTAACTCCTCTTGATAATGAACTTAATAATTGTTTTTGAGTAGCATTTTCTTTTGTCTTTACTAAGAAAATTCCTAATAAAGAAAGAATAATACCAACAGCAGCAATTAACATAGGTGCTAAAACAGCTTTGAATTGAATCTCAGTACCTAAGGTTAAAAAGGCAGAAGCACCAAGTGCAGCAGTAGCAAGAATAGAACCACAATAAGATTCGTAAAGGTCAGCTCCCATACCGGCAACATCACCAACATTATCACCAACATTATCGGCAATAGTGGCTGGGTTTCTTGGGTCGTCTTCTGGAATACCTGCTTCAACTTTTCCTACTAAGTCGGCTCCTACATCAGCAGCTTTGGTAAAAATACCACCACCAACTCTTGCAAATAATGCCTGAGTAGATGCTCCCATACCAAAAGTAAGCATTGTTGTAGTTATTATAATCATGTTGTGTCCACCTGCAACAGATGCAGGATAAACAGAATTAAGAACGACAAACCATATTGAAATATCGAGTAAGCCTAAACCTACTACTACTAATCCCATTACAGCACCACTACGAAAAGCAATTTTTAAAGCACTGTTAAGTGATTTTGTTGCAGCATAAGTTGTTCTGCCCGATGCATAAGTGGCAGTTTTCATACCAAAAAATCCTGCTAAACCCGAAAAGAATCCGCCTGTTAAGAATGCAAAGGGAACCCATTCATTTTGCAAATGAAATACATAAGCAAGAATAGCAAAAGCAATAGCCAAAATAATAAAGACGATGCTAACTATTTTATACTGTTGTTTAATGTATGCCATTGCACCTTTTCTAACGTGTAAGGCAATTGTCTTGATTGTTTCTGTTCCTTCACTTTCTTTTAGCATTTGTTTGTAAAAGAAATAAGCAAACACCAATGCAATTACTGAAGCAATAGGAATAATCCAAAATAAATTACTAATCATTTTTTTTACTTTTTTAGTTTAATTTATTATTTAATTAATTTTTTATACTAGTTGTTTTAATTATTGATTATCATTTTTTGAACACACAAAGTTATTCCGTTAATTAGAAAAACAAAAATATTTCTTAACATATATAAGTATTAATATAAATATATTGTATGTTTGTAACTGGCTCAGAAGTTTTGGATACTTATATTATTGTGTTTTAGTAATTAATTCATAGTATTTATTTTCATACTTATATTTCACTATCCCTAATTTATGATTATAATAAATTTCGCTTATAGGAATACTATCAAGTGAAACAAAATAATATACATTTTTTAACATAATGCCATTAACGCTATAGTTTTCATTTAAATTTTCCAATTTGTACATTTTATCCATAAAAAAAATAAGGGGTTTATATACTCTGTTTTTTCCATATGAAACTTTGATAGACTTATAGCAATTTGGAGAATCCCTACTCCATGTCATACCTTCTCCATAATCATATTGTATGCTATCATCAAAATTCAAATTACAGTCTTTAATATCATCTGCATTAAAATAGAAATATAAACATTGAATTTCATAGATTTTATAAGGACCTTTAAGAGACGAACCACTCAATGAATGTTGCTGAGTTGCATTTAAAAGAGCTTTAACAAAAATTGTGTCATAATCAGTTTCTGATTGGTAAATTAATGTATCATTATTTTTTAACTCTGTATGATATTCCTCGGGTAATGGGTGATACTCATCATTAGATGGCTCACACGAAATTAATGACACTGATACTATCAGTACAATAATTATTTTATATTTTGTTTTCATAATTTATTATTTTTTCAATTGATTTAATTGTGTTTGAAGTGTATCAATTTTTTTATTTTGTTCAATAACATAAAGCGTAAGTTCCTCAATTTTTTGTAAAAACATTTGCATTTAAAAAAAAAGTAAATAATAAAGCACTGATTTTAAATAAATTTTTAATTTTCATTATTTTTAATTTTAAAGTTTAAAGCAAATATAAATTAATTAAAAAATCTAAAAAAATGTTTAACAATAGCTTTGAGTTATATAATTAAATTTAAGTTAAACAACGTTTATAATTTTGCATTAATAAGCCAAGTTTGTAAAAATTAAATAGCCTTAGGTTAACAATACCAATAGAAAATAGGAATTTTAAAAGTGGTTTGTTAAGAATAAAACACATATAAATTAATCCATATAATTTTGAAGAAATAATTTTATTATGAAATTTAAGGATTGTAACATCATTAATAAAGTCTTTATCATTCTTTAAATATTTAAGAATATAAATTAAATTAATTATTCCGTTTTTAGTTTTTTTTAAGAATTCAATATTGTTCTCAATGTCTCCATTTAGAACTGGGTTTTGTATATGCTCAATTGTTATACCTCGTTTTTTTAGTTCAAAACCAAATAAAGTATCTTCATGCCCATACTTTACTATTCTCTCATCTAATTTTATTTCATTAAAAGTGGATTTTTTGATTAGAAAATTATTTGTCATAAATGATTTATTGGCAGATAAAATTCTTTCCTCTAGGCTTTTGCTTTCTTTTTTTGTTCCATACTTCCAACTCAACATTTTTTCTTTCAGGGGAATGTTGGTCATAAATTCTCCCTCCACAAATAATTTTAGGCTTGTTTTTTTGTATATAAGTTATATAATTAGAAATAAATTTTTTTGAAGTAATTATTGCGTCGCAATCGAGAAAAAGCAGATAGTCATATTTCGCATATTTGAGAAATAGGTTTCTAATTTTTGCTCATCCAATATTTTTATTCAAAGATATGTATTTAACCTTTTTACAGACTAGTTCATTAATTTGTCTAAATTTTGTGGAAGAACAATCATCTATTAAAATAATTTCAGATTCTTTATTTAAGGTTTTTCCTTGTCTGACTAATTCATTCACTAAATTTACAACATTAAAATTGTAAATAGGAATACATATCGATATCATAATAATATATTTTTAATTTAACAACAAAAAAGGTTAATGTAAAAGCAGATGAAATAATAAAACAAAGGAAATCTGAAAAAAAACATTAACCATCATTTCATGCTATAGCTCCCAACTAATGAAACCATTGCAACAGCACAGCCTTTTTTTGCATCTATAAAATATAATGACACATAATAAACACCTGTTTTACTGCAAAAGAAATCGAAATATTCGTAGGTTGTTCCATCGTCTTTATCAAATGAGCTGCCGTAAAAGGTGTAGTCATTCCAAAGTTTAATAACTCCTTTACCGGGTTTTGACTTGTCGTTTTCAACATTAAATCTGTAATGATTGCCTTTGTTTAATAAAATTGAATATTTTTTTTCTTGAGGTTTCTTTTTTCTTCCTTCTTCAAATCTTACTTTGAAATGTTTAATATATGTGGCTTTTCCAATTTTTTGGCGACAACGGTCGATAAGAGAATTGTCACATTGCGAAAACAAGTGGAGTGAGAAAAATAATAAAAATATTATTAAAATATTTTTTTTCATTAACAATTTTAATTTTGTAAATATTTATTCGATTGGAATGATTTAAGACAAAAAATTATTCTAATCGAATAAGTATAAGTAAAGCGATTGTTCATTTGCTAAAATACAAGTAATATGGAATATAACAATAGAACAATTAAACAATTTGACAATGCTAAAGCTAAATATATTTTTTATTGCATCCATGAAATACCATTATAGATACTATTTGCCACCAAATTCCATCAGAAAAGCTTTCATAAAATTATTTAAATCTCCATCTAAAACCGATTGAACATCTGAAGTTTGATATGAAGTTCTTACATCTTTAATCATTTTATAAGGATGCAAAACATAACTTCTTATTTGCGATCCCCATTCAATTTTCTTTTTTTCTCCTTCAATTTTATCTTTTTCGTCTTGTTTTTTTCTCAGTTCTAATTCATATAACTGTGATTTTAAAAGCCTTATTGCATTTTCTTTATTTTTAAGTTGAGAACGTGTTTCTGTATTTTCAACAACAATACCTGTTGGCTTATGATGTACCCTAACACCTGTCTCAACTTTATTTACGTTTTGTCCACCTGCACCTCCTGAACGAAATGTGTCCCAGCTTATGTCAGCAGGGTTTATAACAATTTTGATTGTTTCGTCAACCACAGGTGAAACAAAAACCGAGGCAAATGTTGTTTGCCTTTTATTATTTGCATTAAATGGTGATAAGCGAACCAAACGATGAATGCCACTTTCGCTTTTTAGATAACCATAAGCAAAATCGCCAATAAATTCGAGGGTTACCGATTTTACACCAACTTCATCACCTTGCTGATAATCAATTTGTTTTACTTTGCATTTGTTTCGTTCACCCCAACGAATATACATTCGCATAAGCATGTCTGTCCAATCTAAACTTTCTGTTCCGCCTGCTCCTGAATTAATTTTTAACAACGCTCCTAATTTGTCTTCTTTTTTTTGGAGCATATTTTTTAATTCTAATTCCTCAATAAGCTTAATGGTGATGTTATATTGTTCAGAAACTTCTTCTTCACTGGCTTCTTTTTGGTTAAAAAAATCAATAAGTACAGTTAAATCGTTAAACTCATTATTGATTTTTTTATAAGCTGTTGTCCAATTTTTGAGACTTGTTATATATTTTAATTTTTCTTCAGCTTTTTTAGGCTTATCCCAGAAGTCGGGGGCTTGTGTTTTTATTTCTTCTTCTTCTATCTCAACATTTTTACTTTCAATGTCAAAGATACCTCCTCAACGCATCGATGCGTTTTTCAGTTGTCTTTATTTGTTCTTTATAAATCATATGTTTTTGTGTTTTATTTGTATTCAGTTATTTAAATTGCTTTATTATTGTTCCTCATTTGGCTTCGCCGTCATTTTTTTTTAGACACAGATTTACACTAATTTTTTATGTTTTTTTTTAACAAATGTAATTGATAAAGAATAAAAATTTGTGTAAATCATAATAATCATAACAAATCTAGGTCTAATTCATTCCGAAAATTGAAAGTCACAGACACAACCTCATTGTGTGCTAAAAACTTATCATGAACATTTCATTTATTTTAAGTTCAAATGTATAAAACAAACATATTTTATACAAATTTATCAATTGTTTTAAAAATTAAATCTTTTTCAAATCCTCTGCTTTCTGCAAATCTTAATAATTTATTTTTTAATTCATAGTCGTTTTCATATTTAATAAGTTTTTGTTTTTTCTGTATTTCTTTTTCTAATGTTTTTATATATTCTTTATTGTCAATCTCATTTAGTGCTGCGTAAATATATTTTTCGGGAATGCTTTTTTGTCGAAGAGTAAAACGTATTTTTATTTTTCCCCATTTGTTAAATCGAAATTTATCTCTAACATAGAATGATGAATAGCGTTTTTCATCAATAAATTTATCTTTTTCAAGACTATTAATAATTCTATTGATAGAATCGGATTTTTGTTCCCAGTCAATTAATTTTTTTTTAATATCAAATTTGCATTTTTCTTGTTTGCTACAAATAAGAGATGCCTTTTTTAACGCTTTTTCTTCTGAAATATACATGAGAAGTTCATAAAGTTAGAAAATTAAAAGTTCATAAAGTTGTAAAGTTGAAAGTTTATATATTTATTCCTAATTTTTAATTCGTAATTAATCAAATTCAGCTCTTACCATCCGGTTTTTATCATTAATATCTTTCTTTACAATAATATTTTCAAATCCTTTATTATTCAATAAATCTGTAAGATTTTTAGCTAAATATTCATTTATCTCAAAATATAGTTTTCCATTAGTTTTTAAATTATCAATTGCAAAATCAGCAATAGCATCATAAAAAATTAAAGCATTATTATCGGCAACAAAAAGTGCAGTGTGTGGTTCGTAATCGACAACATTTTTGTCCATTACTTTTTTTTCCAATTCTCTAACATAAGGAGGATTACTGACAATAATATCAAATTTATTTGAATATTTTGTTTTATTATAACTCAAAATATCATCATTAATAAAACTGATATTAGCATTATTTAATTGGGCGTTTTTTTTTGCAATAGCTAAAGCTCCTTCATATTTATCAACAGCATTTATCCGAGAATTTAATATGTTTTTTGCCAGAGCAATGGCAATGCACCCACTACCTGTCCCAATATCCAGTATATCAATATTTTGCTTTGTAACAGTGTCGTCAATTATCCATTTCACAAGCTCTTCGGTTTCAGGTCGCGGAATCAATACTTCGGGAGAAATCCTAAATTTAAGTTCGTAAAATTCCGTCTCTCCTATAATGTATTGAATAGGTTTGTGCTTTTTTAATTGTTCTACAATCTTTATTATTTGTATTTTTGTGTGATTTGTTAATTCAGTATCTGTTTTAATAATAATGTCAATCTTTGAAAAATTTATTAAGTGTTGAAAAATAATATTTGTGAAACTCTGTATTTCATGATTGTTATAGATGCTTTTTAATTCTGTTTTAATATAAATTAAAGCATCGTTAAGATTTTTTATTTGATTGATATTATATGAATTGCTCATTTTCCAAAATTAAAGATATAGGTTTATGAAACCAAAAAATATAGATAAAATATTTATGTCGCGATGTCATGATTTGGCACGATTGGGAATTTCTCAAACAGCACCAAATCCAATGGTTGGATGTGTAATTGTTTGCGAGGGAAAAATTATTGGAGAGGGTTATCATCGCAAATGCGGAGAAGCTCACGCAGAAGTAAATGCAATAAACTCTGTTTCTAATCACGAATTATTAAAAAAATCGACCTTGTATGTTAGTTTAGAGCCATGTTCTCATTTTGGGAAAACACCTCCTTGTTCCGATTTAATTATCAGCAAGAAAATTCAAAGAGTCGTTGTTGGTTGTGTCGATAGTTTTTCGCAAGTAGCGGGGCGAGGAATTAAAAAACTCAAGCAAGCAGGATGTGATGTAACGGTTGGTGTGCTTGAGAAAGAAAGCAGGGAATTAAACAAAAGATTTTTTACATTTAACGAAAAGAAAAGACCATATATAATTTTAAAATGGGCTCAAACACTAGACGGGTTTATTGATGTAATAAGAACGGAAAAAAATCCTATTGAACCAACATGGATAACAAACGAGCATTCACGAATGTTAGTACATAAATGGCGTAGCCACGAAGATGCAATAATGGTTGGTACTAACACAGCAAAGAAAGATAATCCGTCGTTAAATATAAGAGATTGGACTGGTGTAAATCCAATAAGAATTGTACTCGACAGGCAATTGAGATTAAGTGAAAATTTAAATCTTTTAGATAAAAAAATTAAAACAATTGTTTTTACTGAAAAAGATAAAAAGTCAATGAATAATATTGACTACCAAAAAATTGATTTTGATAAAAATATTATCCCACAAATATTAGATTATTTATTTCAAATTAATGTTCAATCAGTAATAATTGAAGGTGGAGAAAAATTAATTATGAGTTTCGTAAATCAAAATATATGGGATGAGGCAAGAGTGTTTGTGGGTAATAAATTTTTTTATAATGGAATAAAAGCACCAAAGGTTAATCGTGACTTTTCGTACGAAGAAGATATGCTTGATAGCAAGCTCTTTGTATATAGAAATATTGAAAATTAGTTTGTTATAAGCAACTAAAACAGTAAATTTGGATATATAAATTTACTGTTTTAAAACGGCTATATATATTTAATTAAATATCAGAAGGTTAATATGAATGTTCAAATAACAAGAAAATGTCAAATACTGTTTTTTATTGTTTTTAGTTTGTTTATTAATAATAATTTGATTTCCCAGACGATTAGAGGAAATAATAATGTTGTAAAAAAAGAACGAGAAGTATCACAATTTTCAGGAATAACGATAAGTGGAATTTTTGATGTTTATATCTCTCAAGGAGACAAAGAGAAATTAATAATTGAAACGGATGACAATATACAAAAATATATTATTACTGATGTGCGAAAAGGAATTCTCAATCTTCAGCTAACAGACAATGTTAAACGATTAAAAATTTTAAATGTATATATTACAGTAAAAGAATTGGAAAGTTTAATTATTCTTGGAGGTAATAATGTTATTGTAAGTTCAGCTTTAACGACCGATGAATTAGAGGTTTATTTAGGAGGAGAGTCAAACTTGTCACTAAATGTGTTGGCAAAAAAAATGGAATGTGATATTACTGATGCTGGCATTGCAAATTTTAATGGAAAAGTTGATTTTTTTGATGTGAGAATATCTGACGACGCTGAGTTAAATGCTTTTGACTTGCAAGTTGATGTGTGTAAACTCAAAGCTAGTGGCTTTTCTCAAGCCAAAATTAATGTTATCAACAAACTTGACATGATTGTTACAGGAGACTGTAATGTGTATTATAAGGGTAGCCCTGAAATTCATAATAGAGTTTTTTCAGGTGGAGGCTTTGTTATTAAAAGAAAACTAGAAGTAGAATAAATAGCTAAATTATAGTTATTAACTAACAGCTTAAAAATATTTATTTATTTATTACACCAAGGGGAATTATTATATAATGAAATTTGAAAGTATCATTAAAATCGTAAAAAGTTCAAATATCCATAATTCGTAATTTTTAATTAAATAATAAACACATGAAAAAAGGATTGTTTTTTATTTTTCTATCTTTATTATTAATTTTTGTAAATTTTTCTATATTTGGGCAAGATTTAAATAAAATAATTGTTGACCCAAAAACTAAAGCAAATATGTTGATTGGTTACTGCTCAAGAGAAGGTTTAAAGTCTGAGCCATTTAATGAATGGTTTAAAGAGGAATATGATAATTATATTGTTGATACATTAAGCCTTGATTCAATTTCAAAAGAAAAATTTAAAAATTTAAGCATATTAATTATAATGGGCACATGGTGTGGCGACAGTAGGAGAGAAGTGCCTCGATTTTATAAAATTATTGATGAATTAAATTTTAATGAACAAAATATTACTCTAATTAATGTGGACAGGAAAATGAAAGTGTGTGATATTGATATTGACAAGTTCGATATATCCCGTGTTCCAACATTTATTTTTTTTAATAAAGGTGAAGAAATTGGAAGAATAATTGAAACCCCAATTAACACATTAGAAAAAGATTTAATTGGAATTGTTCCGGTTAAATAATTTTAGTTTAACCATTAACCTATAAAATTATTACTATGGAAGAAGTAACGAAAAAGCAATCAAATGCCGGACAAAGTTTAGGTATTGCCGGATTAGTTCTTGGTATTATTGCATTGATAATATCATTTATACCTTGTTTCGGGTGGTTTGCTCTTGTGCCGGGAGCTATTGCCATCGTATTAAGTGCAATAGGATTTTCTCAGGCATCAAAATCAGATGCTGCAAAAGGTCTTGTTGTAGCTGCTTTAATAATTTCAATTGTTGCAACAGTAATAGCAAGCGTTCAAATTGTTTTTTTTGCAGGAGTTGCTAATATCGCAAAAGATAATATTGAGCAAATAGATGATTGGTCGAATGAATTTAAAGATCATATTGATGATGATGAAGCCGTTGAAAAACTTGAGAAAGCTTTAGATGAGCTTGAAGAGAATATGGATAGTGCTCATGTTAAAGTGCATAAAGCGGTGAAATCTGCTAAAAAAGAATTGAAAGAAGCCAAAGAAGAAATGGATGATGCTGCTGAAGTCGAGGAAGATTAAAAAATGTTAAAATGAATATTCGCCAGATACTTAGCGAATCATACAATAAAATAAATTTTATATTTACCGGAATTATATTACTTGGTTTTATATATTCCGGTATTTTTTCTGCAAATGGTATAAAACACCCAATAAAATTTAGATGTGCCGAGATTTATAATAAACCCTGCGTGAGCACTGGCTTGTCAAGAAGCTTCTCGGAAATTGTTAGGCTTAATTTTCATAAAGCAAAAGAATATAACAGTAATGGAATTGCCATTTTCCTTTTTTTCTTTATACAATTTTTTTTAAGAATTATTGTTTCCTTTATTTACATAAGTAAAATTATTTCTGAAAAAAAATTAATTTTGCTTGATGTTGGAATATCAATAATTTTATTTATTTTCACTTTCCATAATTTAATATTTTGGGGCATCAATCCACAATAATATTAAAGAAATAATTAATTATATTAAATAAGTTTTAACACAAAAAGAATATGAAAAAAACAATAGTGATTCTCTTAATTTTTATAACAGCTTGCACTAGCAAAGTAGAAAAAAGAGTTGTTAGTACTTTTAACGATAATAAGCCTAAAAAAATTGAATATTATAAAATAAAATCGAATAGAAAGATTGTTGTTAAAGAGGAAGAATATTATTCAAATGGACAACTTAAGATGACAGGTGGCTATTATAAGAATAAAAGAGATGGCAAATGGATTGTATGGTATGAAGATGGAAAGAAATGGAGTGAAGGATATTTTAAAAATGGCTTGAGAGATAAAGAATCTACTATTTGGTATGAAAATGGAAACAAGCAAATGCACGGTTTTTATAAAAATGGGAAAACAGACAAAACATGGATTTTTTGGAATAAACAGGAAGAGAAAGTTAAGGAAGTTGTTTTTAAAGATGGTGTGAAAATAAAAGAAAAAAAAATTAACAAGAAAATTCCGTTAGAATAATTAAATTTGCAAAATTTTTGTCAATATTTATATTAAAAATAAGGGAAAATGACTAAGAAATTTAATGTAGAAGTAAAATCAGAAATAGGAGAGCTTGAAGCTGTTATTATACATACACCTGGGAGCGAAGTTGAAAACATGACACCAAAAAACGCTGAACGAGCATTATATAGTGACATACTAAATCTGGCAGTTGCACAAAAAGAGTATGCACAATTTAAGTCAGTACTTGATAAACACACTAAAACGTTTCAAGTAAAGGATTTATTAACAGATATACTTGATAATGACAGTGTAAAAGAGAAGCTTATTGACGAGATTTTTTTAGCTGAGAATGTTGATGAAGATAAAGATTATATGATTTCTCTTTCAAATAAGGAGCTTACAAGACAACTTATTGAGGGTGTCGAAATGGAGAAATATAATTTAACAAAATATTTATCAAAAGAACGATATTCAATACGTCCTTTGCACAATTTCTTTTTTACACGTGATGCTTCAATGTCAGTTTTTAACGAGGTGCTTATTGGTAGAATGGCAAGCAAGGTAAGAGTAAGAGAATCGATAATAATGCAAGCGATTTTTGATTATCACCCAAATTTTAATACAAAAACAATTAATTCTGAACAAGAACCGAGTTTTAATGAACAAATACATATTGAAGGAGGAGATGTTTTAATTGCAAGGGACGATATTCTTGTTATTGGAACAGGTAACCGTACATCTTACCAAGGAATTGATTTTATTCTTGAGCAGTTTAAAAAAGCAAAAAAACCAATGCATATCATTGTTCAGGAATTGCCTCATACACCTGAATCATTCATTCATCTTGATATGGTTTTTACTTTTATTGATAAGAATATGTGTATGGTTTACGAACCATTAATATTGACGCCTAATAAGTATCACACAGTACATATCTCTATTGATAATGGTAAAGTAGTTATTAATCAGGAAATAAATATTATTGAAGCATTAAAGAAACTTGGCATGTCTTTAAAACCGGTTTTGTGTGGAGGAAAAAAAGATATTTGGATTCAAGAAAGAGAACAGTGGCATAGTGGTGCAAACTTTTTTGCAATGGCTCCTGGGAAAATTATTGGATATAGTAGAAATGTTAATACAATTGAAGAACTTAATAAGAATGGTTTTGAAGTAATTAGTGCAAAAAACATTATTAATGATAAGGTTGATATAAGCAAGATTAATAAGTATGTTGTTACAATAGAGGGCTCTGAGCTAGCACGAGGCGGAGGTGGTGCTCGTTGTATGACAATGCCTGTTAGAAGAAAACCCGTTATTTGGAAATAGTGTTAACTTTAGGATGAGAAAATTAAAAAATTCAGAATTAGATCGAAAAAATGTCGAAGAGTTCAAAGGAGCAAAAAAGAGTCCTGTTATTATTGTTCTTGATAATATTAGGAGTTTAAATAATATTGGCTCTGTTTTTCGCACATCTGATGCGTTTTTGGTTGACGAAATATATTTGTGTGGCATTACAGCAAAACCTCCTCATAAAGACATTCAAAAGACTGCATTAGGTGCAACTCTGTCGGTTGATTGGAAATACTTTGCTACTACTAAGGAAGCTATCATAAAATTAAAAGAAAATAATTATAAAATTATTTCTATTGAGCAAGTTGAGAATAGTACTTCATTAATAGACTTTAAGTTCGAAAATGATAAAAAGTATGCTTTTGTATTTGGTCATGAAGTAAAAGGTGTGTCTCAAGATATTGTTGATATGAGCGATGATTGTATTGAAATCCCTCAATATGGAACAAAACACTCGTTTAATATTTCTGTTAGCACAGGTATAGTGCTTTGGGATTTTTTTTCAAAAATTAATAAATAAAAGAGATAATTATTCTAAATTATTGGAATAATAATTTAGAAATAAAAAAACATAAAAAAATGCTGTTCAATTATTGAACAGCATTTTTTTTTATTGGGAATAAATATTATTGAACGATTGATTTGAAAGTTTCATCTTCAAAATATTTTGCAAATTCTATATCTTTTTTAGCTTTTCCTGCTATAGAAGCATCTTTTTCAATAGCTGTACGTAAGTTGTTATAAATAAGATCTGCATTTTGTTGATGTGCACCAATTATAGCTTTTAAATAATAAATTAAAGCATTGTCTTGATTGTCAATTTTTTTAAGAATACCCATAGATGCTTCAAAAGCATCAGCATTTTGAGTGTTTTTAAAGTTTAAGAATTTTGCTAAAGCAAAGTTAAAAGTACTGAATTTACTACTAGCAAATAAATTTAATGCATCTTCGTAATTACCGTTTTTAACTTTAATAATAGCTTGGTTATAACTAATTTCATTGCCTTGTTTTGCTCCAGCAGCAGCATTATAATACTCTTGAGCTGCTTCAATATCATTGTTTAAATAAGCAATAACGCCTAAATTGTTAAGAACCATTGCATTGTTAGCATTAATTTTTTTAGCTTCTTCAAAAGATGCTTTTGCTTCATCTAATTTGTTAAGTTTCATATTAACATAACCAACATTGTTATGTCCTCTTAAACATTCAGGATATTTTTTTACAACTGTTTTGTAAATGTTTAATTGTTCATTAAGGTCTTCTGTTAAAGTAGCAGAATACATTAATTCTTCAAGATTTAATGTGTCAGGATTAGTTTTTGATAATTCTGTTAAAATAGAATCTGAATAACCAACAATAGAAATATTAACTTTTAATTGAGACCTTCTTAATTGAGGCATAATTTTGTCAGCAATAATAGTGTAAGCAGCAGAAATATTTTTTATTTCTTTTTCACGTACATCAGGGTCAGAATACATTGAAAGAACTCTTAAAATAAGATCTTTATCTTGAATTTCAGAATTTTGCATTAATTTTTGGAAACCGTCCCAGTCTTCAGGAGTTGATGTAGCTTGAAAGAAATCCCCTTCTTTTGCAGCCTCTATTTTGTTTCTTTTTAATTGTTTTCCAAAATATTTTTTAGTGTTTTTTAAACGTTTAGCAGCAAGTTTTGTGTTAAGATCAATTGCTCCATCAGGAGATGCATAAGCTAAAAGATCAATACCTTTAAATTCGTAGTTGCTTTTTTCACTTGCTTCTTTTACATAATTTTTTAAAGCAGTCATGTCTTCAGCTTTTATTTCTGAATTACGAATGTTTGCTTTGTTAATTATAAAATGAATATCTGCTCCTTTTGATTGAGTAGTTACTCTAACAAATTTGTCATCTGCTTTAATTGATTTAGGATCTTTTTCAAGTAAATTTGCAGTTGCAATTACACCATCAGCTACTTTTTCAGTAGGAACATCAACAGATTTATCTTTTATTGAAGCTTTCACCCTTAGTTCTAAATCAGATATTTTCATATCTTCTGTATAAGGTATTTTGCTGGTTAAGTCAAAACTACCACCACTTACAAAAGAAATAACTTGATTGTTTGCTTGTGCATCTTCACCTTGTAATGTTTTAGATTCGAAAATTTTCTCACCAGCTTCATATTTAAGTACAGGAGTAATAGATAATATAGCTTTTTTGTTGAAGTATTTTGCAGGAAATGTTCCTTTCAAAGTTATTTCAATGCTATCGCCATGCATTGATAATATTTCAGGAGTAACACTATATCTTACTTCTGGAGCCAATTTTACCATTTTGTTTAGTCCACCGCAACTAGTCAAAAATACGGCTGTTAATAAAATTGATGCTAAATAACTAACGTTCGTTCGTTTCATAATTATTCTTTATTTGTTTCTAAATTTTGTTGTTTAATACTAACTGCTATTAAACAACAAATGTATGAATGTTTTTTTTAAAAAAAAAAGTTTTATTCTAATAAATTTAAAAGATTTCGTATTTTAATCCTTTTACAAATCAAATTTTTTTTGTTTGTAATAGAGCTATTTGCAATCTTTTTTAAGTGAGTTTATGTTTTTTTCAAAATGATTAATAATATCTTGAAAAAAAGAAGAAAATTCATTTTCAAATAGATCGTAATTTTTATGTAATGATTTTATTGCAAATTCTGTTTTATTTGGTAAGCTTGTGCGTTTAGACATTCCATTAAGAACTCTAGTAACGCCTTCTATGTTTGAGTAAATGTTAAACCAATCATTGTTTATTAATGAAGGTAATATTTGTTTTGCTTTTAATGGTAATATAGAGTAATTGTTTTTTAACTGATCATAAAAATGCAATGAGTATTTGTTAAGAGGTATAACTGAATATGAGTTCCAATTTTTAGCCAGAAAGTGATCGTAAAATATATCAATCACAATTCCGGAATATTTCCGATATTCAGAATTAAGTCTTTGTTTTGATTTCTTTACAATTTTATGATTGTCTGTGAAGTAGTCAATTTCTCTATGGTAAATAATTCCCTTTTTTATATTTGTGGAGTATTTATTGTAATTATTCCCTTTTACAAAATCTCCAATAAAATTTCCAATTCTAAGTTCTTCGGAGTTGCCTGATAGATATATATGTGCCAAGAAATTCATTTTGTAAAATTATTTAAAAAATGTTAAAAACATATTGTTAAACATATAAAAATTTTTTGTTTAGTCAAATCTGTCGTAACATCCTGTAAAACAATAATTTAGATGGTAAATTGTTGCTAATTGTTTGATTATCTGCAATAAAGCAACTTTGATTTGTGACTTAATTTTTTGATATTTGTAAGGCAATTTTAATTATAAATAATAATTATACATAAAAGGAGGAAAAATTATGACTAAAAAAAATGTTATAATAATCGGTGCTGCGGGAAGAGATTTCCACAACTTTAATACTTATTTTAGAGGAAACCAAGATTATAACGTAGTAGCTTTTACAGCTGCTCAAATTCCAGATATTGACGGAAGAAAGTATCCTGCAGTTTTAGCGGGTAAAGATTTATATCCTGCCGGAATTCCTATTGTTGCAGAAGAAGAGTTACTAACTCTTATTAAAGAAAAAAATATAGACGATTGTGTATTCTCATATAGCGATGTGCCTTATAAAAGACTAATGAATATTAGTTCAGTTGTTAATGCTGCTGGTGCTAATTTCATGCTTTTAGGTACAGATGATACAATGATTGAGAGTAAGAAACCTGTTATTGCGGTTGTTGCAACTCGGACTGGTTGTGGTAAAAGTCAAACTTCTCGAAAAGTTATAGAAGATTTAATGGAACGTGGTTTAAAAGTTGTTGCTATTCGTCACCCAATGCCTTATGGTGATTTGGCTGCTCAAGCAGTTCAACGTTTTGCTACAGTTGAAGATTTGAAAAAACACAAATGTACTGTTGAAGAAATGGAAGAATATGAACCACATGTTGTTCGTGGTAATGTTATTTACGCAGGTGTTGATTATGAAGCTATTGTTAGAGCTGCAGAAAAAGATCCTGACGGATGTGATGTTATTCTTTGGGATGGTGGTAATAACGACTTCTCTTTTTATAAACCAGATTTAACAATTACTGTTGCTGACCCTCACCGTCCGGGAGCTGAGTTAAGTTATTATCCAGGTGAAGTTAACATGAGATTGGCAGATGCTATTGTTATTAACAAAATGGATACTGCTTCACCTGAAGGTATTCAAACAGTTAGAGAAAGCATTACTAAGGTTAATCCTAATGCAATTGTTATTGATGCTGCTTCTCCCATTAGCGTTGACGATCCTTCAATTATTAAAGGGAAAAGAGTTCTTGTTGTTGAAGATGGACCAACTTTAACTCATGGTGAGATGAAACTTGGTGCTGGTACTGTAGCTGCTAAGAAATTTGGTGCTGCTGAGTTAGTTGACCCAAGACCTTTCACTGTTGGTAAAATGTCAGAAACTTTTAAAATTTATCCTAATATTGGTGTATTATTACCTGCTATGGGATATTCTGATCAACAATTAAAAGATCTTGAAACTACTATTAATAATACCGATTGCGATTCTGTTGTTATTGGGACTCCAATTGATCTTAACAGAATTATTAATATTAGTAAGCCTAACACTCGTGTTTATTATGATTTACAAGAAATTGGACAACCTGACTTAAAAGGTATCCTTAATGATTTTGTTAGTAAACACAATTTATAATATTCATTTTATAAATGAAACCTCGTTAAATCGGCGGGGTTTTTTATGATAATTAAAATTGCATTTTTTTAAAGAGAATCGATTGTTTTTAAAGCAGTATCTATTTTTTCATTTATTGATAGATTTCCATCTATCCAGTTTATTTGAAATCCGTTTCGTTCCATTCGCCGAAACCAAGTCATTTGCCGTTTCGAGAATTGATGAATTGCGATATTTAGTTTAGTAAACATTTCATCGTAAGTTAAGTTTCCTAATAAATAATTTGTAACAAATTTATACTCCAATCCATAATAAATTAGTTGATCGGAAGGAATGCCTTTTTTTAATAAAATGTTCACTTCGTCAATCATTCCATGGTCTAAACGGTTTTTAAGTCTCTGTGTTATTCTTTTTTTTACTATTTCTCTTTCATATTTAATGCCAAAAATTAAAGTGTTGATTTCTGGATAAAAAGTGTCGATTTCTGAATTTTTTGTGTAATGATATTCAATCTCAATAGCTCTCAAAAGTCTTTTTTTTGAATTCAAGTCGCTGACATTGTGAGGGGTTTTAAATTTTTTGAATATTGCTTCTAATTCATCATTAGTTTTTAATTCAAGCTCTTGACGTAAGTTCTCATTAACAGGAACTTTAATTAATTTGTATCCCTTTAAAACAGCTTCAATATACATACCGGTACCACCACAAAGTACAGGAATTTTTTTTCTGTTAGTGATATCATTGTAAGCTGTCAAAAAATCTTTTTGGTATTCAAAAACATTATAACTTGCCCCGGCGTCAACAATATTTATAAGATGATAAGGTATTTTATAATCTTCGAGATCTTTACCAGTGCCAATATCCATACCTCTATAAACTTGTCGGGAATCTGCACTAATAATTTCACCATCAATTTTTGATGCTAAGTTACTTGCTAAAAGAGTTTTCCCTGTTGCTGTTGATCCTAAAACAGTTATTAAGTTGGGCTTTTTTATTGACATAATTTTTTTATTGAATTTTCAAGATACACACCTAAAATAATTTTTTATTTAAATGATTTATAATTAACTGGTTATTTCTTTATGCAAAACTAATTATTTTTTTGTAGATTTTAGTATATTTGTATTGAACCAAATTAAAACATATTAATTATGGATTTTAATAAAATATATAATCGTGTAAAGAATATTATTGTTAAACCTGATGACGAATGGCTTATTATTAAAGCGGAGACAGAAGATAAAAACGAAGTGCTTTGTAATTATGCATTACCTTTGTTGGGTTTAATTGCCATTTCATCGTTAATAGGAAGTGCAATTACTAAATTGCCTTTAGGAAATTCGTTTCTTAGCGTTTTAATAACGGCAATAATTATTTTTGTTGTTCAATTTTTAGTAATGTATTTATCTGCATTTATTATTAATGAATTGGCACCGAGTTTCGGATCAAAAAAGAATATTAATTCGGCATTCAAATTAGTTATTTATGCCTCAACAGCTTCTTATGTTGCTTCAATATTTAGCGGATTATTTCCAAAGTTATCTGTTTTGTTGAGCATCTTTGGATTGTATTCAATATATTTGTTTTGGATTGGTTTAACTGCCATGATGGAGACTCCTGAGAATAAAAAAGTTGCTTATATTATTGTTTCTTTTTTAATTATTGTTGTAATAAATCTTGTTTTATGGGCTATTTTCGGAGCTATTGGTTTGGCAAGTATGCTTTAGTTAATAATTAAAATTATTTTATTAGCAATCTGATACTTTATTAGATTGCTTTTTTTTGTAAATTTGTCACTTGTAAATTTTACAATTTTAAAAATGGCTTCATCAATAAATATAAAAAATAAAAAAGCTACTTTTCAATATGAGCTAATAGATAAATATACTGCTGGCATACAACTGACAGGTACTGAAATAAAATCTATTAGAGCAGGAAGAGCAAGCCTTGTTGATTCGTATTGTTCGTTTTATAATAATGAACTTTGGGTTAAAGCAATGCATATTTCAGAATATACTTTTGGTAGTTACAATAATCATGATCCAATCCGGGAAAGAAAATTATTGCTTAACAGAAAGGAACTAAAAAAATTAAATAAAAAAATAAAGGAAAAAGGCCTTTCAATTATACCAATTAGGCTGTTTATTGATAATAGAGGTTATGCAAAATTAAAGATTGCTCTTGCGAGAGGTAAAAATAGTTATGATAAGAGACAAAGCCTAAAGCAGAAAGATATGAAAAGAGAAATTGATAGAATAAAAAGGTTTTAAAATAATTTAGTGTGCATTCATAAAGTCAGATTCAAACAATTTTAGATTTAATCCCTACGTTTCAATTTTTTTTATTGACTATTTATTATTTTGCTTTTTCGGAATGCAATTTTAAATAGTGTTTGTCTATAAAGTTAACTATTTGTCATTTCAATCCGCCAACTGACGGAGAATAAATCTCATTCCCTTACTATTAATGAAATAAATTTTCATCAGCTCTTTCGGATTTTTAATTCGAAAGTTTTTTTTGTATAGACTTTCTGATAACAAATTTGCAAGAATGAAGTGCACACGACATTCATTTGCAACTCATTTATTCCAAAAGAGGATCACTTTAAAAAGTTGTGGAGAATCATTATAATTCGGGCTGAACCGAGCCTGAGAGCTCACGTAAGTAAAGCCTAATTTAATTTAGCCCGATGGCAACGCCTCGGGTTAAATTACAGATCATTTTGACGTCCTGAAAGGACAAGTTAATATTAGTCACTACAAAGATATTTTTCTTTATAACTAATTTTTTGATGATGTTTTTCCTGAAACTGAATGTATTGTTTTGTTTTGTTTTATCTTGTAACGAAGGACTTACCGAGAAACCTCCATATCCACCTTGCCATGCAAATTTAGTATAATAACTCCCTTTGTTTTTAATCCA
>JADFUR010000033.1 GCA_015222055.1 Bacteroidota bacterium
CATTAAGATTGAATAGCAATTAAATTAGTATTTATTTTAAATGTTTTAAACAATAAACTAGATTTTTTTTAGGTTTTCATCTAAAATTTTAATTATTTTTGTTTCGTTTACTTGCTCATATAATTTATCATCTATTTTTATAATCGGCCCATGTTCGCATTTACCAAAACAACGACTACCATGAAAAAAAATTTTATCTTCTAATTTATTTTCTTTAATATAATTATTGATAATTTTCAAAGTAGCTTTGTTCCCTCTTGCAAAACAAGAGCTTCCTAAACATATAGTAATTTCTTTTTTATAGTTTTCCATTTTTTTAAATACCAGATTAGAGAATATCAATAAATGTATTAATATTTGATGAAGAAACAAAAAGATAGATTAAAATAAAATAATTCTTGCTATAAAATTTGAATATTATTTATTTTTACATAATTATTAATTAACAGTTATCAAAAATAAACCGTATGAAAAAATTAATTTTATTAATGGTAATTTCTGTTTTTTTATTTTCATGCGGAAATAATGAAAGCAAAACAAAAACGGAACAATCAAATAAAGTATCTCAGGAAATAGTTAAGCTTGATATTGATACTTTTTTAATTAAAGCTTCTAATTATATTGGTCATGAAATTAAACTAACCGGTACGGTTAATCATGTTTGTAAACATGGTGCAAAACTAATACAATTAATGGGAAGCGATCCTCTTCAATTGGTTAAGGTCGAATCAGGAGATGAAATTGAAAGATTTGACGAATCTCTTAACGGTAGCGAAGTATGCGTAAAAGGAGTTGTAACAGAGATTGTTATTGATGAAGCTTATATTACAGAAATGGAAAATAAAGAACATTCAGGCAATGATGATGATTTGGCTAAAATGAAAGAGCTTCGAAAAAAGATTAATGCAAGCGGTTCTGATCATATTTCATTTTATTATATTACAGTTTGTAACGAATATAAAGTTGTTGAATAAGAAAACATAAAAATTAATATTAAAGGTCAGGTTTATATCTGACCTTTTTTTAATTAAATTTTTAGATTACACCTCTCTTTAATAGTTATTTAAAAGTAGAGGAATCAATATTTTTTATTTGTAATATTATAAAAACAAAAAAAAATATTTTATTAATAATTCATAGAAAATTTTCATAGTTTTGTAGCAAAATATATTAATTATCAACTCATGAAATTAAGGCGAATCAACAATGTTTTACATCACGATTTGGGATATTTTTTTGCAGGAATGATAATTGTTTACAGTTTATCGGGAATCGCACTTAATCATTTAGACGACTGGAATCCCGATTTAAAAATTTTAAAACAAGAAATAAAAGTTAATTTACCTGAGAATTTTAGCTCGATAAACAAACAAGATATAGAAAGAATTTTATCGGATATTGGAGAGGGTGAAAATTATAAAAAGTTTTATTTTCCAGAAAAAGATAAATTAAAAATATTTTTAAAGGATAGACATGGAAGTGGTTCTGTTAATGTTGATTTAAAAACAGGAAATGCTTATATTGAGAAACTCTCACGACGTCCTATTTTCAATCAATTAAATTTTTTGCATAGAAATAATGCTCGTAAAATGTGGACTTGGTATTCAGATTTTTTTTGCATTATCACTTATGATTCTTGCAATATCGGGTTTATTTATACTTAAGGGGAAAAACGGAATTAAAAGAAGAGGAGTCTGGTTTATTATTGCAGGTATATTAATCCCCTTAATAATGCTACTCTTGTATTATTAAAAGCAAATGCTGTGAACAAAAAAATTTTAAACCTAGCAATACCCAACATAATAAGTAATATAACTATCCCTTTACTTGGCATGGTTGATTTATCTGTTTTAGGACATCTTAATTCTGAAATATATATTGGAGCTATTGCTATTGGAGGAATGATTTTTAATTTTTTGTATTGGGGTTTCTCATTTTTGCGAATGAGTACAAGTGGTTTTGCAGCACAATCATATGGGAACAGAAATTTTAAAGAAAGTGCAATTGTTCTCTCTCGTGCATTAATGGTAGCTTTATTAGGAGGTGTTTTTTTAATTGCTTTGCAAAAGCCTATTGGTAAATTAAGTTTTTATATAATTAATGGGAGTAAAGAGATTGAAATTTTTGCGGCACAATATTATTATATCCGAATTTATGCAGCACCTGCAACTCTGTCTCTTTATGCTTTAATTGGCTGGTTTATTGGGATGCAAAATACCAAAACGCCAATGGTTATTGCAATTGTAATTAATGTTGTAAACATTGCACTAGATTTGATATTTGTATTTGTATTTAAAATGAAATCAGATGGTGTTGCATTAGGAACTGTTATTGCACAATATTCAGGCTTAATTGTTGCTTTAATTTTATTTTATAAATACTATAAACGATTTATTAAGTATTGGAACTACCGAGCAATGATAAAATTAACTGAAATAAAAAAGTTTTTTATTGTAAATAAAGACATTTTTATAAGAACCCTTTGCCTGATAATTGTTTTTTCGTTTTTTACTACAAAATCTGCAAGTACTAATAATTCAATATTGGCAGTGAATACTTTATTGCTACAATTTTTGTTCCTTTTTTCTTATTTTATAGATGGTTTTGCCTATGCTGCTGAGGCTTTAACAGGAAGATATGTTGGGGCGAAAAATAAATCACAACTAAAAATCACAATATCTTATATTTTTAAATGGGGTTTTGCTTTAAGCATCCCCTTTACAATTAGTTATTTAATTTTTGGCGAAAATATTCTTTATATATTAACAGATAATAAAAATATTATTGAACTTTCTAAAAGTTATATTTATTGGATTACATTCATCCCAGTTATTTCGTTTGCTGCATTTTTGTGGGATGGCATATACGTAGGTGCAACTGCTTCCAAAGCAATGAGGAACACCATGCTAATATCTACGTTGGTTTTCTTCTTCCCTGCATATTTTTTATTTCAACCAATTATAGGTAACCACGGTTTATGGCTTGCAATGATTTTATTTATGGGAGGCAGAAGTATTACACAAACATTGTTGGCAAGAAAAAAATTTTTGTCGTAAACAAAATTTAAGGTAAAAATTATTTATAAAGACAAAGTGTTATTTATTATAGTATAGTTTTTTTTCCTTCGTTATTCCCCAAAAATTTAATAATTGAGCATTTAAATCAGAATCTTTAGGTTTAATTATTTTATCCCATGATAAAACATTACAATCATTATTCAATTTTACTATAGAATCTTTCGAAGTTGCAATTTTTCTCAAAGCAATTTTTTCACATTTATTGTTATCAAATTTAGCTTTGTCTGCATTAGTATATATTAATAAAACCGCAACAATTATAGGAATATACCATTTGCTTTTGATAAATTTTTAAAAAGAAATAGTTTAGAACTTTTAATATCTTTTGTCTGAATAATTTTTTGTGCCATATCTCTCTTTAATGGTTGACTTAAATGATGAAGGAAAGAATAGCTTAAATTTGCCAGCAAAAACGGATTTTAAATTGTGATATTTTTTATAATAACCAATTAAAAATAAAAGTATTATGATTTTTAATTGGTTATGAAATAATTGTGGAGCTGCGGGGAGTCGAACCCCGGTCCAAACAAGGGACCAAAATGTTTTCTACATGCTTAGCTTTTTATTAATTTTCGAGAGCAGTCCGGCAAAAAGCGACCTAACAACTCCTTAGTTTCTTAATTTCGCCTAATTATCGAAACACTAATTAAGCTATCTCAATTAAGATGGTACCTCAGTGTAAATTGTAATTGAGAAGAACAATTTACGAGATAACTCGTTTCCACACACCTAGGTGTAGAAATTAAGCAAGTTCGCTATGCGATACTAAGCTGCGAGTGCGTAATTATTTTCGCCGTTTATAAAAGTAAGAACTAAGTTTAACGAGCTTAATTCAAATGCTCGACATGCTTGCAAGTCAATTCAACTTGATGTCAAAACCAGGTCAGCCCCAATTTTATGTGCAAAGGTACAAAAACTTTACCAAAATGATTTTTTTTTTAAAAAAAAACATTAAAAATAAAGCTTAAATTGTTAAATTAGCAAAAAATAAGTTAGCTATGAGTAAAAATATAAAAGTAGGAATACTTAAAGAAACAAAAACACCTCCAGATAGGAGAGTCGCTGTTGCACCTGAACAAGCAATTGAGCTGTTAAATAAATTTTCAAATGTTGAGTTGTTTTTTCAACCAAGCGATATAAGATGTTATTCTGATGAAGAATATAAAGAATTAGGATTGAATATAGAACAAGATCTTAGTAGTTGTGATATATTAATTGGGGTGAAAGAAGTGACGATTGATGCTTTAATAGCGAATAAGAAATATTTGTTTTTTTCACATACAGCTAAAGAACAGACTTATAACAGAGAATTATTGCAAGAAGTTTTGAGAAAAAATATCACTCTTATCGATTATGAGTATTTAACAGATGAGAAAAATATTCGTTTAGTTGCATTTGGTCGTTGGGCTGGGCTGGTTGGTGCTTATAATAGTTTGATAGGTTTTGGTAAGCGAACAGGATTGTTTTCTTTAAAGTCTGCACACGATTGCCATGACATGAAAGAGATGTTTTCAGAAGTTGAAAAGCTTAAGTTGCCCCCTGTAAAAATACTTATTTCCGGTGGTGGTAGGGTTGCTCATGGTGCAATGGAAACATTAGCACCATTAAATATAAAAAAAGTTACTCCTGATGAATTTATAAATAAGACTTTTGATGAAGCTGTTTTTTGTCAAATCGACCCATGGGATTATGCAAAGCGTAAAGATGGTGGAAAATTTGACCTGCAAAATTTCTTTTATTTTCCTGCTGAGTATGAAACAACTTTTTTACCCTACACTAAAGTAACAGATGTGTTTATTGCTTGTCATTTTTGGAATGAGAAATCTCCGGTGTTTATGACTAATGATGATATGAAAGCTGATGATTTTAAGATGCAGGTTATTGCTGATGTTAGCTGTGATATTGCAGGGCCTATTCCTTCAACAATTCGTCCTTCAACAATAGCAGAGCCTTTTTATGGCTATAATGCAAAATTAGAAAAAGAAGCAGAACCATTCGATAAGAACAATATTACAGTTATGGCTGTCGATAATTTGCCAGGTGAATTGCCACGCGATGCTTCTGTCGATTTTGGTAAAGGTTTGATTGAGAAAGTTTATCCCTCATTGTTTGGTGACGATAAAGAAGAAATTATTAAAAGAGCAACTATTGCTAAAGATGGTAAATTGACCGAGAAATATGCTTATCTGCAAAATTATGTTGATGGTAAATAATTAGGATTAAAACTCAATAAAATTGTAGCTTCTTCAATTGTTATATTGTTAAATGGTTAAATTTTTATAGAATAGCAATTTAACCATTTTTATATAGAAATTAAATATTTTTTAATTGAGCGATTGTATTAGTTTTATTATCAGACTTGAAAATATAACTGCCTGCAACAAGAACATCAACTCCGGCATCAATAAGTTGTTTTGCATTTGACATGTCAACACCGCCGTCAACTTCAATAAGGGCTTTTGAGTTTTTATTATTTATCAGCTCTTTAAGTTGGGTGATTTTGTTATATGTGTTTCCAATAAATTTTTGTCCGCCAAAGCCTGGGTTTACCGACATTAAGAGAACCAAATCAACATATTCAATGATATCTTGCAAAAATGATACAGGAGTGTGAGGATTTAATGATACGCCTGCTTTCATCCCTTTAGCTTTTATTGCCTGAATAGTTCGGTTTAGATGTGTGCAAGCTTCATAATGAACAGTTAGTATATCTGCACCGGCATCTTTAAACTCGTTAATAAATTTATCGGGCTTGACAATCATTAAATGAACGTCGAGAGGTTTGTTTGTGTTTTTTTTCACCTGCTTTATTATAGGAAACCCAAATGAAATATTAGGTACAAAGACACCATCCATTATATCAAGATGAAGCCAATCTGCCTGGCTTTTATTAAGCATTTCGATATCATCTTTTAGATTTGCAAAATTTGCTGATAATAATGATGGGGATATTAAATGGTTCATTTTTTTTCTTCTTATTTGTTGCAAAATATTTTGTCTTTGCAAAGATAATATTTATCCTAAATAAGTTTTAAGAATTTTGCTTCGAGAAGTGTATTTTAATCTTCTTATAGCTTTTTCTTTAATTTGTCTTACTCTTTCTCTTGTAAGGTCGAATTCTTCCCCAATTTCTTCAAGAGTACTTGGAGGAACTCCGTTTAATCCAAAATAAAGACGAAGAATTTCAGCTTCTCTTTTTGAGAGTGCCGTTAAAACCCTTTCAATTTCTTTACGTAAAGAATCTGTTAATAAATTTTTGTCTGGTCCGGGTAGATCTTTATTATACATTACATCGTATAAATTTCCATCTTCACCGTCAGCAAGGGGAGCATCCATTGAAACGTGTCTTCCTGAAGTTTTTAAAGCTTTTTTTACATCATCAGGCGATATCTCAAGATTTTTTGCTATCTCTTCTGTTGTTGGCTCTCTTTCATATTTTTGTTCAAGCTTTGCCAGAACTTTGTTTATTTTATTTAAAGAACCGATTTTGTTTAAAGGTAATCTTACAATACGAGCTTGTTCTGCTAATGCTTGTAAAATTGATTGACGAATCCACCAAACGGCGTAAGATATAAATTTAAAACCTCTAGTTTCATCAAATCTTTTTGCCGCTTTAATCAAGCCTAAATTCCCTTCATTTATTAAATCGGGTAGGCTTAAACCTTGATTTTGGTATTGTTTTGAGACAGAAACCACAAAACGCAAATTGGATTTTATTAGTTTAGATAATGCAACGTCGTCTCCTTCTCTTATTTTTCGTGCTAAATTTACTTCTTCTTCTGCTGTTAGTAATTCAACTTTGCCAATTTCATGTAAATACTTATCAAGAGATTGAGTGTCTCGATTTGTGACTTGTTTAGTGATTTTGAGTTGCCTCATTTTACAAGATTAAGGTTTAGAAACATTAAAAGATTTTTCTAAAGTACAAATTTTTTTAAATTTTTTTAAGGAAAATGAAAAAAAAAAGTAAAAAAAAATCTTTTTAACATGTTTTATATCATTTTTTTTATGCTATTTGCTCAACAAATTCAATGTCTTTGATGTTGAATACTTCTATTTTTTTCACAAAAAAAATATGCTAAAAAGTTTTTTAGCATATTTAAAGTGTAATATTTAAGAAAATATTTTTTTAATTGATTCTAATTTGTTTTTTTTAAATTAGCAAATGCTAGAATTACTCCTAAAGCAACTCCAAGTAAGGCAGCAAAAAGAATTTGAAATTCTTTTGGTAATAAAAAAGTTATTGTCTGTGCAGGAATCCAAAAGAAAGGGATTGATTTTTTAAAAATAAAATTCCATTGGGTTGACCAATCCAGATTAGTCATTATTTCTCCAAATTTAATAGGAGAGAAAAATCCTGATAGTGTTCCTTTGTTAGATAAAATGTGATTGTCTAAAATTTTATGCAATGTCATCATAACAGGTGCGTATGCTAAGTTTAATGAAGCACTAATAGAAAATGCTCCTAATAATTTAGTTGTAGTAAAACCATTTTCCATTGCTTGTGAAACATCTGAAACGCCTAAATATTCGAGAAATGCAGGAGCACCAACAGAAAAAATAATAAATGCAAATTTTATTGTTAATCCTAAAAATCCCCAAACGATTGCCCTTGGAAATAAACCAAAGCCTTTTTTGTTATATATACCTTCGCTTATTCGTAATCCTATTACTTCTCCCAAAGTTGCAAGTATTGCAAATTTAATAAAACTCATTATCATTCCATGTGCTTTATTAAATGATGAGTAAAAGTCAAATACTTGGTTCGAAACAAAAAAAGGAAGAAAGAAAACGATTATGCATGCTATAAATATTAAGTCTTTTTTTTTCATTTGATTACATTTTTTGTTTTGCGTATAAATAATTACTAATTATTGTTTTGTTGCTATTGTGTCGGTTTTTATAGAATCAATATTTTTTTCAGTACTATAGAATATTTTAAAACCTTTTTTAGCATTAGTAATAATTCTTTTGTGACCAAATGCTAAAGCTATGATTAGTAGTATTGTAACTATAATCATAGCTTTTTCATTGTAAGTAAGTTGTTTGAAATGTCGCATTTACCAAAAGTTATTTTTCAATTCTAATTCTAGCATCTACTGCTACAACTTTATCAGCTGAACCAAGAAGTGGATTTAAGTCCATCTCAAAAATTTCAGGAGCTGCTTTTACTAAAGCAGAGACACGTTGAATAATATCTGCAAATTTTTCTTCGTTAACAGGTTCTTGTCCTCTTACACCTTGAATAATTTTGTAGCTTTTAAGATTTTTAATCATGCTTGAAGCTTCATTTTTGTCTAAAGGTGCAAGACCTACATTAACATCTTTCAAAACCTCTATAAATATTCCACCCAAACCACAAAGCACCATGTGCCCAAATTTAGGTTCGTATTTGGCACCTATAAAAAGTTCTGTACCCGATAGCATTGGTTGCATCAAAATAGCAGTGGTGTCTTTTATTTTTATCATTCTGGAGAATTCTTTTTCAACATCATCTACATTGTTGATGTTTAAAACTACTCCACCAACATCAGATTTGTGAACCGGTCCCACAACTTTCATAACAATTGGGAAGCCTAATTTTTTTGCTTGTTCAACAGCTAGTTCTTTTGTGTCAACAACAGCTTCTCCAGCTCTTGTTATTCCAGCAGCATCTAATAAATTTTGTACTCCTTCAGGAGACAGATAGCCGTTTTGGGTGTTATCAATAATTTGACGTATTTTTTTATTATCAATTTTAGGTAAAATAATATTTTCAGGTGTGGTTTTAGCTGTGTGATAAACTTTGCAAAGAGCATTTCCAAATAATACTTCGTCAGGGAAATTAATTCTTCCTAGAGATAAAAAATAATCAATATCATCTTTAACGTTAATTATTGAAGGTAAAATAGGAAAAATAGGTTTTTTACATGTTTTCATTTTTTCGTGAAGAAGAGAATAAACTTCGCGATTTGTAAATAAACCTGGGCTTCCAAATATTACAGCCATAGCATCAATATTATCAAAATCATCTTCGCAAGCATCAATAATATTTCCTAATTGCTCAGCAGTACCAGTAGCAAGAAAGTCGATTGGATTACCAATAGCAGATCCGTCAAAAAGTTTCTTTTTTAGTTCCTCGGCTTTTGTGCCTTCAATGTGAGGAACGTCCATCCCGTTATTTGATAATACATCGGTTAGCATTACAGCAGGTCCTCCCGCATGAGTGATAATTGCTATTTTTTTTCCTTTTAATTCTTTGTGCATAAATATTGAAGCAACAGTTGTTAGTTCATCTCTCCCCTGACAACGAACAATACCTGCTTTTTTAAATAAAGCTTCAACAGCAACATCCGGACTTGCTAGGGCACCAGTGTGAGATGAAGCTGCACGACTGCCTGCTGCAGATCCTCCTGCTTTTATTGCTGCAATTTTACATCCTTTTCTTATTAAAGAAGAAGTGTGTTTCAGAAGCATTTCAGGATTAGTAACACTTTCAATATATAGAATTTTAACTTTTGAACTTGTTTCAGGGTCAAATGTTTCATCTAAATATTTGACAACGTCTTCAACTCCAATTTGTGCACTATTTCCAACTGAGTAAACGCTTGAGAATGTTAATCCTTTTGGCATGCCTGATTCAATAATAAATACTGCAGTAGCTCCCGAACCGGAAATGAAATCACAACCTTTTGGGTTTAATTTTGGGATTGGAGTTGTGAAAATTCCCGTGTAATTTTGATTTAAAACGCCAACACAATTTGGACCTATCAAAGAACCGTTTACTTTGTTTATTGAAGCAACAATCTGTTTTTCGAGTTTAGCTCCTTCTTCATTTTCTTCACTAAAACCGGCAGAAAGAATTATAAATGCCCTTGTATTTTTTTCTTTTGTTAATGCGTCAACTGTAGAAGGACAAAATTTTGCAGCTATTGCAATAATTGCTAAATCAACATTTGGTAAATCGTTTACATCTTTATATGATTTAATGCCTTGAACTTCGTCTTCTTTTAAGTTTGTAACATATAATTCTCCTTTAAAATCACTATCAATAAGGTTTTTTAAAACTTTACCCCCGGGTTTGTGAATGTTATTAGAACCTCCTATTACTACTATACTTTTGGGATTTAAAAGTTGTTCGTTTATCATGGTTAATTTTTTTTAATTATTTATAGTTTTTCGCAAATATAGTAAAATATAATTTTCAATTATTGTGTTTAGCAACATTATAATCGTATATAAAAAAAAGTTGCCTGAATTTCTTCAGGCAACTTTTAAATTTGAATTATAAACGTATTACTTTATCAATTTATCTGTTATGATTTTGTTTCCATCATTAATAATAATAGAGTAAACACCTGAAGCAATGTCTGAAACATTAATTCTATTTGAGTTTGAATCAATAGTTATGTTTCTAATAGCAGAGCCTGTCATGTTATAAATAGTTACATGTACATTTTCGCTATTTTCAGGTAAACTTATATTTACATAATCACTTGCAGGATTAGGATAAATTTTGAATGAAGCATCTTCGTTGCTTAACATTTCTGCATACATAGAAGAAGATGAAGAGTTTTTTGAAGCTGTAATATTTACAGTGTAATCTTCAACTTCACCATAAGAGAATGTTTCGCAAGCTGAAGTAGCAGCAGCATTATATTTCATTGTAATTCTCATTCTGGTATTACCTAAAGTTGCTGAAGTAGGAACGTCGAAAGAAGCTTGTAATGTGTTAGAACTACTTGAAGAACCTGATACAACTTCTTCGCCAGCATCATCAAAATCACCATCATGATTATAATCAATCCAAACATGCCAGTATTCTGTGTAGCTTGAACTTTTATATCCAGTACTAAAGTACATAGTGTTTGAACCATAAGCTATATTTCCAGTTAAGTTTGTATAGTCCATATATCCACCATCATTACCTGTTGCATTGTCAATTCCACCAATTTGTACTAAATCAATCCATTCGTAAGTTGAGGTATTACCTTTTGAAGAACAGTATGAAGCAGGAGGAGGTGGAGGAGGTGTTCCGCCATCAACTACGCTAACAGTATAATCTTCAACTTCACCATAAGAAAATGATTCACAAGCAGTAGGAGCTGCATTATATTTCATTGAAATTCTCATTCTTGTTGTTACTCCAATAGCTGAAGAAGGAGCCGTAATAGTTCCTGTAGCAACAGAGCTTGATGCAGAACCTTCGTCATAAGCTAATTCGCCATTATCGTCAAAATCGCCATCATTATTATAATCAATCCAAATTTTGAAATATTCTTTATATGAAGAACCAGAATAAGTTTGTGTTAAAGTAATGTCTGTAGATATACCTGCAGATAATTCAACAGTTTTGCTTGTAAAATCAGTGTAACCTGAGGCTGCTGAAGTATTAGAAAAACTACCAATTTCAACTTTACTAATCCACTCACCTGAATAATCGTTTCCTTGTGATGTGCAATAATTTGTAGGATTACTATCGTCGAGTGTAGTTACATTTTTAGTGTTACTTGCAGCAGAAATATTACCAGCTTCATCTTTAGCTTTCACGTAGAAAGAATAAGAAGTAGCAGCAGTTAATCCTGTTACTGAATAAGAAGTGTTAGCCGTTGAAGCTAATAGAGAACCGTTTTTATAAACATCATATCCGGTTACACCAACATTGTCAGATGAAGCATTCCAAGCTAAAACAACACTTGTTTGTGAAATATTTGAAGCAGTTAAACTAGCAGGAGCAGTTGGGGCTTCTGTGTCAACAGATTCGAGAGTTGTTACGTTTTTAGTATTACTAGCAGCAGAAACATTGCCAGCCTCATCTTTAGCTTTCACATAGAAAGAATAAGATGTAGCAGCAGTTAATCCTGTTACAGAACAAGAAGTGTTAGCTGTTGAGCCTATTATAGAACCATCTTTATAAATATCATACTCTGTTACACCAATGTTGTCATATGAAGCATTCCAATTTAAATTAACACTTGTTTGAGCAATGTTAGAAGCAGTTAAACTAGCAGGAGCTGTTGGAGCTTCGGTATCTCCACCTTGATTGTTAATTACTACTGTGTAATCTTCAACTTCACCATAAGAGAAAGTTTCGCAAGATGTTTGTTCACCGTTATATTTCATAGAAACTCTCATTCGAGTTGTGATTTCTGAGATAGAAGGAACAGTAAAACTGCCTGTTACAGTTGTTTTGTTTAATGAACCAGTATCAAAAGCTAATTCGTTTGCATCTGTAAAATCTCCGTCATGATTGTAGTCAATCCAGATTTTCCAATATTCATTATATGCTGAACTTCCATATACTGGAGTTAGGCTAACGGAGTAAGAACTACCAACAGATAAATTTATTACTTTTGAAGTAAAATCAGTATATCCGGCTGCTCCTGAAGTGTTAGTGAAATCACCAATAGTAACAGTCCCAATATGTTCGTATGTAGAAGTATTTCCTTTTGATACGCAATATTCAATAGGAGCAGTTCCTGTAGTTGTAAATTGTTTGTCAGCACCGTAAGCTGTTCCTGCAGAGTTAGAAGCAAATGATCTTGCGTGATAAATTGTACCTGAAGCTAAACCTGAAAGATTACATGTAAATGAACCTGAAGTTACAGTTGGAGATGTAGCAACTTTTGAAGAAGCTGTCGTTGGATTAACAGATGTACTGTAAACAACACCACTTTGTGAAATTGTTGCACCACCATCAGCAGAAATATTACCTCCACAAACAGCAGAGTTGTCTTGAATAGAACTTGCACTTGCAGTTGTAAGAGTAGGAACTGATGCTTGATTGCTGTTATAAACCATGTAGCAAACAGAACAACCAACGTGAGCAGAAGTAACAGCTATTCTCATGTAGCCACTTTCACCCCATGTTGAACCCCAAGAGTTTCTTAATATCCAGTAATCACCTTTAGTAGCATCGTGACCCCAACCTACTAATGAAATAGCGTGGTTAGTTGTTGTGTTGTAACAAGGATTACCTGTGCATGAAGTAGAATTATCTGAAAAAACACCACCAGAATAGTTTTGAAGATCTGAAGAAACATAAATAGCTGCATCGACAACACCATATGTCATAATTGCAGTTTTAATAGCATTAGCATCATTACATGCTACTCTGTGCCATGCTTCGAATTTAATTTTTGGTGCATTTGTTGTTGCAGGATTACATGATTGATTGTCAGCATCTGAATAAGGAAAATATGATTCGTCAACTGTTCCAATGTCTGTTAATGCTTGTAATTCTTGATAATCATAATCGGCTCCGCCACAACCATTAAAATGGCTGCTATATGCTGACATGCTACCTAAACACCAAGCTATATATGATTCTGAAAAATCTGCACAATTTCCATCATAATTATTTGTTGCAACGTTATACGTTCCTTCTGCAGTAGCAGTAGCAGCAAAAGCGTAGCAAGAACCGCAATTTCCTTGAGCTCTAACGCCACCTATATATGTGTGTCCATCTTTATTTCTCCAGTCGAAAGAAGTAGGTAAGCTTTTTGCGGCTTTAAAATTAGGATCGAAAGTAGCTGTATTAAGGCTTGAAGACAAATCAATGTTTTCTTTTTCGAAAAGAGGTTCGCCGTTTAATTCCATTAATTTTACTAAAGGAATTCTTGTTTCTTCACCTTTTTTTTCTGAAATACAAACAGCATATTCTGTTGTATATCCATCAATCTCCTCAACTACAGTTTCAATATCGAAACCATATTTAGCTGCATAAGAATATTCTTGAGCAACTTTACCTTTAAAGAAATCCCATGCGTTAACTTTTTTACCATCAGGTAAAACACACATACCAACTTGGTTGCCTTCGGTGTTAAGACTAATTTCGAATTGGTAACCTAACATTTGACAATATTTTGCAGCAGGGGTAATAAATCCCTTTTGAGCAGAAATAATGCTGATTGAAAATGCTAAGAAAATAAAAAGTATAATTTTTTTCATAATTTGATAATTTTGGTTAATAAATAGTTGTCTTTATTTGATTTTTCATTTAAATTAAACCTAAAATTAGTAAAATTAGTTGATTGGATTTTGTTTTATAGACAAACGACAACTTGCTCAGTATATAAAACAAAATTATGCATATGAACTGCATTTGTGAATTTCTTGTGACGTTCGACATGGAATACAATAAAATTAGGGAGGATAAATAAATATTTTTTAAATTTATTGTTTTTTTTGTATATTATGTTTTACAGGTTTTGTTAATATATTTTAAAATTTTTTTATGCTATGCAAAAAAAAATATTTTTATTAATTTTTTTGGCAATACTTTTTTTTAATGGCTACAGTCAAAAAATTAAAATAATTAAACCACAAAAGATTAATTCTACAATAATGGTAAACCATTATCCTAATTGTGTTTTTTATGAAATTTTTGTTCAATCGTTTTACGATACAAATAATGATGGAGTAGGAGATATTAACGGTATTGTTAAGAAACTTGATTATTTAAGCAATTTTGGAATTCAAGCAATTTGGTTAATGCCTGTAAGTCCTTCACCATCTTATCATAAGTATGACATTACCGATTATCGAGGTGTTCACAATGACTACGGTTCAATCGATGATTTTAAAATTTTGGTTAAGGAAGCACATAAACGTGAAATAAAAATTATTATTGATTTGGTTGTGAATCATACTTCGGGTCAAGTACAAAAGTTGTGGAGTGACAAAATTTCAAGCATAAATTTTAGTTAATCTAAACAAGAAAAAATTGATATC
>JADFUR010000034.1 GCA_015222055.1 Bacteroidota bacterium
AAATATGATTCAGTAGCTCAGCTGGTAGAGCACATCCCTTTTAAGGATGGGGTCCTGGGTTCGAAACCCAGCTGGATCACAAAAAAAAGTTGTCGTTTGACAGCTTTTTTTTTGTGATTAAAATTTATGTATTATTTAACTCTATTTCCCTGATTATAAGTAATTTTGTTTACCAACTTCCCTTTTTCATTATATTCTTTCCACAAACCCTGCTCTAAATCTTCGTAATATTTTCCTTTTTTGTTTATTCTTTTATTTTCATGATAGAAAACCCATTCACCATTGGCTTTACCATCTTTGTAATCTCCAATCTGCTTTAAATTACCGTTCTGATAATAAACTTTCCAATTACCATCATATACATTATGTTTAAAGTTTCCTGTTGAATAAACTTTCCCATCAGGATAATACCCTTTCCACTCTCCTTCTTTTTTATCGTTTTTATAATTTCCTTTTTGTGCAATTTTACCGTTTTCAAAATACTCTAAATATTCACCCTCAATTTTATTTTTCACATATTTACATTTAGTCATTTTTTTCCCATCTTCATAATATGAAACAAAACCACCATCTAAAAGTCCATTAACATAAAAAGCTACTCTTTCGAGTTTACCAGTATTATAATAAACATATAAACTGTCGACAAATTTACCACCAATTTTTTTTCCTTTATAGTTTATACTTCCGTCTTTATAATATGACCTCCACAATCCTTGATTGATGTTATTTTTAAAACTAGTCTTTTGTTCAATCTTACCGTCTTCTCTAAAACTTTTAATTATACCATGTAAAGCACCTTTTCTATAAGTATATTCAGTTTTAATCTTTCCTGAAGGATAATAAACAGACAAAGTTCCATCTAGCTTTCCATTTACATAATTACCTTTTTGACATAATATTCCATTTTCGTTATAATTCTCGAACAAACCATTTTTCAAATTATGTTTAAACGTAATTCTGTTTTTTAATTTCCCCAATTTTGAATATATTATCCAAACACTATCCAATTCATTATCTAAAAAATTCCCTTTTTCCATAAGTATTCCATCTTCATAAAAAAAATGGTACTCACCATGCTTAATAGTATCATTATTAATGATATGAGCGGAAAAAGCTTCTTTAACTTGCTTTTTATCATTATAATAAAAAACAATTTTTTTTGTTTGAGCCTGTAACACCAAACCATAAAATTGAAAGAAAATAACGAATAAGGCGATGAATTTTTTCATGAGTTTATTTAATTACTGTTTAGAAATTATAGCTATTTGAACTTTTTACAATTTTAATGACACTTCCTAATTTCCATTTTCATTATATAATCATTCCCTTCCCGATTTTTCGGGACAAGTAATGTGTCTAAATTAATTCATAATTTTCAATCACCAATTACGGCACTGTAATTAACAATTGAGTTCCTTCCAAATTCGTTCTACTTCCAAAATCAAGCACAGCTGCTAATGCATATTTACCAGTAGGTAAAATATTTTTGGGTATTTTCAAATCAACTGTTTGAGACGATTTTGGATAAGATTCGATTGTAACAGGGTCAAAATTTACTTCTTCTGCAGTTTCAATATTTGATGCAATAAGATATACTTTGCATTGCATAATTTTATCACCAATATTATCAATATTAGCAGTAAACCTACGAACGGTATCTTTTGCCTCGGTAGTCTCTATCAAGTTATTAATTGTTGCCGAATAGTTAGTGTTTGATTTTGGCGATTGAAAAACCAAAACACCAATACGTCCAGAAACGGTCACACCAGCTCTTAATTCTTTGTCTGCTGAAAAAGCTGTTTGTTCTTGAGTAGTTTTAACATAAATCATAGCCCAACGGGTTGAATAATCATCAACAGGAACCTGCATATTAATTGTAATAGTTTTTTCATCGTTAGGGTTTAACTCAAAAAAAGCCGGACTAATACTAATCCAATTTGCACAAGAGTGTTTTGTTGTATTAGCTTTCATTTTTTGTTTATTACCCTTACTGTCGGGCTGAAAATCACCAAGAGTAACAACAAATGCAGTCTTGCGATTTGCATGGTTTCTTATTGTGATAGTTTTTGATTGTGTTTCTCCTGGTTCTGCAGAAAAATCCAATTTAACCGGTGCCACTTCAAAATCTTGGGCATTAACACAAAAAAAATTAAATAAAATTATGCTGATTAAAATTAACTTTGCTTTCATTATTAGTTGTTATTTTAAAATATTAAAATTCTATTAAATGCTTCCTTCAAAAGTAAATAAAATAATTTAATTAAAAAAGATTAAACTTAAAGCGAATATTTATTTTTAATTTCTAATTATAAATTATTATATTGCAATTATATATTAATATGAATTTATTAAGGCGTTTAATTATTTTTTATAGAATTATTGATGAGAAAAAATATAGAATTATTTGGTTATTTAATGCTGTTAATATTTTCGTTTTACGCATCTCCACTTAAATCACAACAAATAATCCCATTATCGTCTGAGAAACAACAAAAAGTTGATGAATTAAAAGAATATGCTGAAATAAATAAAAATAATCGAGATCACCTTCATGCAGCTTTTTATTATAATAAAATTGCATTTATTTATTGGGGAAACGATTCTCCCCGACAAGCAATAAACTACTTTTTACAATCTGTAGAAGAAAACAAAAAAATTGAAAATTTAGAAGAAATAAAAGCTATATATAGTAATATTGGTGTAATATATACTGAGATAGAAGATATTGAAAATGCTTATAATTATTTTAACGAAAGTCTTAATATTAGGCGACAAATTGGAAATAAAACAGAAATAGCATCAGGTCTGTTTGATGTAGCATATATATTATTTATATTAAGTAAGTCAGAAGAATCTAATGAAAAACTTGAGGAAGCTTTAAAAATTTCTGAAAAGGAAAACAATCCTCGTCTTACACTAAGTATTTACGGATTACTGGCACAAAACCACAGCAAATTAGGAAACACTCAAATTTCTCAAAATTATATGAATAAGTATCAATCTTACAAAAAACATAGTGAGACTGAACAGATAAAAGAAAAATTTGAAGAAAAAGAAATTAAAAATTTAGCTGAAATTAAACGTACTCAAGCCGAAAAACGTGCTAAACAATTAGAACTTGAGCTTAGAAAATTACAATTTAGCATAGCACAAGATTCTCTCAATGTTACCATTCAATCCACTCAAGATTCTTTAAGTATTGTTGAAATAATAAACCGTGAAAAACAAAGAAAAATTGAATTACTTAATCAAAGAAAAAAAATTACAGACCTTACTATAAAAGAACAAAAAACAAAAGCTAAAAATCAACAAAATCTTATTTTTTCGGGTTTACTTGGAATCGTTTTAATGATAATAATTGTATATGTATTATATAGAAACAATAGGGCTAAAAAAGCTACAAACGTTAAATTAGAAAAACAAAATAAAGAAATTGAAGAAAAAAATGATGAATTGCAAACTGCATCTGAAAAAATTACAAAACAAAATATTAATATTACTCAAAGTATTAATTATGCAAAAGGTATACAGCAAGCAATGTTGCCTCCAATTGAAAATTTCATTTCAATAATACCTGAATCTTTCATATTTTTTAAACCTCGCGATGTTGTAAGTGGTGATTTCTACTGGTTTAAAGAAGTTGACAGTAAATCAAACATTTACAAAGTAATGAATTTATTCAAATCATCTTCAAAAAAAGAAAATAAAGAGGAAGAAAATACAAATCACTCAGATAAAAATTTATTAATATCAGCGATTGACTGTACAGGGCATGGTGTTCCGGGAGCATTTATGTCAATGATTGGATATAACCTTTTAGATGAAATTATTGGTAAAGGTATTAACAGACCTAACCTTATACTTGAAGAGATGAATCGTGGCGTCCAATCCTCTCTTAAACAAGATACTACGGACAATAAAGATGGAATGGATATGGCAATTTGCTCTTACAGCAAAAAAAAGAATATACTCGAATATTCAGGTGCTAAAAACCCTTTAGTATATATTAAAAATAATAAAGTTTTTCAAATTAAAGGAGATAAATTTGCTATTGGTGGAGCACAAAGTGAAGATATTAAATTCGCTTCTCATAAAATTGAAATTAATGGTCCAACATGGTTTTATATCTTTTCTGACGGCTTTGTTGACCAATTTGGCGGTCCCGACGGAAGGAAATTCATGATTAAAAAATTCCGTCAGCTATTACTTGAAATTCATGAACAACCCATGGAGGAACAAAAAGAAATTCTTGATGTAACCTTAGAAGGATGGAAAGGTTCTAATTTTAGTCAAATTGACGATATTCTTGTAATGGGTTTTAAATTAGACAAATATATTGAAGAAGTAAAAAAATAAATATAGCATTTTGTCTCAACAGTTCTCTTATCAAAAATTAGACATATATACTTGTAAGAAAATAACATACAATCTCAATTCACAATTAAAATCTATATGTTTTTGCTTACATAATATTATTATCTATGTCAACAGAAAAAAAAATCTCTATTGAACTAACTAAATTCATAATAAATCTTGTTGTGAAACATTCATGTAGCGATCCGGAAATAACTTTTTAAAAAAAACACGAATTAGACTGGTGTTTTAAAAAAGAGATTTGGGCTTACCATTAATCGTTCCTCCAATAATTTCTTCGGGATTTTCATAATTACAAATTCAAAAATTCTGTAAATAATGTCTGTAAAATTTTTTAGTAATAGATTCACTTTATATCTTTAAAAACTTTTAAATTAAATTAATGTGATGGATACAATAATTCAATTGTTTGAAGAAAGTGTAAATAAATATAGTGATAATCCATTGTTATGGGAAAAAACAAGCAATGAATTTGAAAGTATCTCTTATAAAGAAACTCAAAAATTAGTTTACGAATTTGCTGCCGGATTATTAAGCCTTGGGGTTCAAAAAAAAGATAAAATCGCATTGCTTTGTGAAGGAAGAAACAATTGGATTATAAGTGAATTAGGCGTTTTATATACAGGTGCAGTAAATGTACCATTATCTGTAAAATTAGAAGCAAAAACAGAACTATTATTCAGATTAAATCACTCTGAATGTAGCATGGTTATTACATCAAAAAATCAGTCTAAAAAAATACAAATTATAAAAGACAAATTACCCAGTCTAAAAAAAATAATTTATTTAGATTCTCTGGATGAATATAAAAAAAACGAGATTGGCTTTAACGAAATTTTAAAATTGGGCGAAGATTATTTGAAAACAAAATTTAATGAATTTGAAAAAAATTGGAAATCAATAAAACCTAATGATTATGCTAATATAAGCTATACATCAGGGACAACTGCCGACCCAAAAGGAATTATTTTATCTCAACAAAATTATGCTGCAAATGTTGAACAAGCTGCCAGTTTAATGTATATACCAGAACATTACAGAACTTTATTAATATTACCCTTAGATCATTCATTTGCACACACAGCAGGTATTTATAGCTTTATGTATTATGGAGCAAGCATTGCGACGGTTCAGCTTGGAAAATCATCTTTAGAAACATTAAAAAATATTCCAAAAAATATAAAAGAAATTAAGCCGAACATACTGTTAAGCGTTCCTGCTTTGGCGAAAAATTTCAAAAAAAATATTGAAAAAGGAATACACGAAAAGGGCTCTAAAGTTGAAAACTTATATAACAAAGCTATGAAATTAGCTTATGCATATAACAAAGAAGGATGGAATAGAGGCAAAGGATTGCAAATATTAAAAAAACCTTTGTATGCAATATACGATAAATTAATTTTTAGCAAGATACGTGAAAACTTTGGCGGCGAACTAAAATTTTTTATTGGCGGCGGTGCTTTACTGGATATTGAATTACAAAAATTCTTTTATGCCATTAATATGCCGATGTTTCAGGGATACGGACTATCAGAAGCATCTCCAATTATTTCATCAAATGGATTAGAAAAACATAAATTAGGTTCTTCGGGTTATCTTGTAAAAAACATGGAACTTAAAATTTGTGATGGTAAAGGAAATACTTTGCCTACAGGTGAAAAAGGTGAGATTGTTATTAAAGGCGATAATGTTATGGTTGGCTATTATAAAAACGAGAAATCTACTAAAGAAACTATTAAAGATGGCTGGTTATATACAGGAGATTTGGGATATATGGATAAAGACAAATTTTTATATGTTCTTGGTAGATTTAAAAGCCTGTTAATAAGTAATGATGGCGAAAAATTTAGTCCAGAATCAATTGAAGAAGCTTTTGTGCAGCAATCACCTTTTATTAATCAATGTATGTTACATAACGATCAAAATCCTTATACCGTAGCATTATTTGTAACTGATAAACAAGCCGTTTTGCATTACTTAACAAATAATAATTTATCTGCGGATACAGAAGAAGGACAAAAAGTTGCTTTAAATAAAATTCAATCGGAAATTAATGAATATCGAAAAGGCGGAAAATACAAAGAAATGTTTCCTGAAAGATGGCTGCCAAGTGCTATTGCAATTCTTGAAGAAGCTTTTTCTGAAGAAAATCATTTTATTAACAGCACTGTTAAAATGGTTAGAGGCAAAATTACCAAATATTATCATAAACGTATTGAATATCTTTACACTCCAGAAGCAAAAAATATTCATAACGATCTAAATATGAAAGCAATAAAAATACTTGAAGAGAAACGTAATTTAATTGCTAAGGAAGCAAAAAAAGAACCTGTTAAAGCAAATTAAAATTATTTTTTTCTATTAAAATGTGACTTAGCTCTTCCTGATTTGCAATCAAAAAGTTTATACTTGATATTAGATTCTTTATTATAAAAGCTCAGGATTTCAAATCCTAAGCAGCAGATTCTCTAAACATTTTCAACCTTTTCTTTTAACAAAAATTTATCATAAATTAATAAACCTATAACTGTAATGATTCCAATTGCTGTAATAATATACCAAATATTTGAGGGATGATATTTTTCCCAAAGCATATTTGTTAAAGTTTGCTTATCAACCCCAATAAGTTCAGCCGCTCTATTAAAATAATCGTTTTGAGTAAAGTTAGCTGATATTTGAGGAATATCCAATCCTCTGCTTGCTACTTCCGTTTTTAGAAGACTTATTTTATCAGATATTGAGCCATATAAATTCCCTGATATTAAACCTGCAAAAAAGTTCCCGCCTGCCATTGGTATAAATGAACATCCCATATATAAAGCCGTTTTGCCTTCAGGTGCAATTTTACCAATATACTCAGTAATTTTTGGTGAACTTGTCATTTCACCAACAGAAAACATAAAAATTGAAATAAATAAATAAAATCCGTTTTGTGTTGCAAAAGTTAATCCCATGCCAATAGAACAAATAAAAATCCCCGTAATCATTGTGTTTAAGGGTTTCCATTTCATTACAATTGATGATATTAATATCTGAAAAATTATAATATAACCAGCATCAATATCAGTAATTACCTCAGGTGGAATAATACCATCTTTTGTTCCTATTGCGGCGGCAAAATTTGGTGAAATTGAGGCTATTGCATCATATATAGTTGATGTGTCAATCCATTGATCAATAAAAACGGGAAGTGTATAAAATAGCTGATTATACATTGTCCAAAACCCGATAATCAGTAATAAAAAAATCACGAACTTAAAGTCCATCAATGTGTTACCAATATTTCGTAATATTGTATAAATTGATTTGCCAAGAGAATCTTCATTTCTTTCACGATCAGGTTCTTTATAAAAAAACAAAACAACAATAAAATTTATTGCTATAACCACAGAAGACATAATAAAAACATAATGCCAATTATGAACTCTAAGCTTTGAAGCAATTAAAGGAGCTATAAATGCACCAATGTTTACCATCATATAATAAATACCAAAACCTATTGATGAATTTTCGTCTGTAGTTGTTTTGCTAATAGTTGCTGCAATGATAGGTTTAAATAATGCTGCACCAATTGCAACATATAAAAAAACTATGAACATTGAAGTATAGGTTTTAAAACATCCCATCATAAAATATCCAGTTGATAGCATAGCAAAGGATATTAACAAAACTTTCTTATAACCCACTTTATCAGCAATAGCACCAGTAAAAACCGGTAAAAAATAAAGTATAGCGGTACCAATTCCCATTATTAATCCTTTTTGAACCTGAGAAAACCCCAACGCTCCAGTATCTCTCGAGCCTGTTAAATAAAGTGCAAAAACCATAAACATACCATACCATGCCCATCGTTCAAACAATTCCATAGTGTTTGCAGACCAAAAAGTTTTAGGAAATTTCTTAAATACTTTACTTAATCCCATAATAAATTTATTTTAATATTATTAATGAGTAATATGACAAAACACATTAATTCATTTTAATATATTTGATTGAAAATTCATAAAATATCAAATATATTAATAATAGATAATTTTTTTCTAAAAGTAGACTAATTAATTTTGTTTGCTTACTCAATTTATTTATAAGTATATCTTTAAACAAGATACTAAAAAAGTAATTTATAAATCTAAAAAATTTTTATAATCAACATATTATTATAAATTCGCAACATCATTAAAAAAATAACATTAAAAAAATATTATCAATTATGACAGAAACGATTAGAAAAACTATTAAAGATTCTGCTGCAATGCGGTGGTTTGTCTTGATACTAATTAGTGCATTATTATTTAGTACTTATTGGTTTCAAGATTTTTATGGAGGATTAAAAGGTTTGATGGAAAGCGAAATGGGCTTTACCAGCGAAGAATTTGGAAGAATGATTGGCTTGACTACGATAGCAAACATGTTTGGTATGATTATCGTTGGTGGAATAATTCTTGATAAGTGGGGTATAAGAGTTGCAGGACTTATCTTTGGTGGCATGGCTGTTTTAGGTGGTGCAATTTCGGCACTTGCTTCTGCGGGCTATTTCGGACAAGATCATTCAACAATGTTGAATATGATGATTGTTGGTAGAATATTCTTTGGTTCAGGATTAGAAGTTATTTGTGTTGTTGCTACGAGAACAATTGTAAAGTGGTTTAAAGGATATGAACTTGCACTTGCAATGGCTATTAATATGGGATTTGGTAGATTAGGTAGTGCAATGGGTATTGCTCTTTCAGGTGATATTGCAGGTGGACATGTTTCTGCTGCTGTTAGTTTTGCAGCAACTTTAATTGCTATAACTTTATTATTCTTCGTTATATATTTAGTTTTCGATATTAAATTAGATAAGCAATTAAAAGCTGAGAAAAGTGGAGATGCAGATGAAGATGAAGAATTTAAATTTTCTGACCTTTTCAAACTTATTTCAAATAAATCATTTCTATATATTGCTTTATTATGCGTGTCTTTTTATGTTGCAGTATTTCCATTTATGCAATATGCACCCGATTTATTAATTAATAAATTTAATTTCACGAGTGAATTGTCTGCTCAAGGCAATATTATTTTATTTGGTAGTTCTACACTAGGAAATGCAAGTGTTTATTTAATGTTTTTCATTTTTGCAATTGCTTTTTCTGTTGTTCCGGGCAAAATTCAAGAAAAAACAAATAGAACAATTTATTTTGTTGTCATCATTGCTGCGTTTATAGCCTATATCTACGGAATACATACTCAGTTACAATTATGGCTTAATAACGGTCAAAAAACAGCTAGTTTAATCCCTGTTGGATCAATATTCTTTACTCCAATATTTGGTAATTTTGTTGATAAAAAAGGTAAAGCTGCTTCTCTGATGATTCTTGGAGCATTATTATTAATTTTTGCACATATATCTTTATCTCTGTTTAATAATGTTTATTTAGCTTATGCAGGATTACTTAGTCTTGGTATTGCTTTTTCACTAGTACCTGCTGCAATGTGGCCTTCAGTTTCTAAAATAGTTTCAGAATCTCGTCTTGGTACTGCTTATGCTACAATGTTTACAATTCAAAATTGGGGTCTAGGTCTTTTCTTTTGGGGTATTGGTGCTTTACTTGATTTTGTAAATAAAGGTAATATTACAGCTATTCGTAACGGAGAAGCTGTTTATGACTATACTATTCCCATTTTAGTACTTGTTGTTTGTGGTGTTGTATCTATTTTCTTAGCATTTAAATTAAAACGTGCTGATTTAAAACAAGGCTATGGTCTTGAATTACCTTCAAGTGCAATAGCACCAAGAGATATAGAAGGATTTAAAAAATAATTCTTATTAAAATATTATATATTCAAAAAAGCTGTTTCAATTAATGAAACAGCTTTTTTTTTGGAATAATTCAAAATGAATTTAAAATAATAAAACCGCAAGAAAATTTTCTCTTGCGGTTTTATTTAAAAGATAGTTTGTTAATTTAAATTCTATTAAAATATTATTTAAATATTGTTTGATTTCTGTCAGGCCCTATTGAAATAATTCTTATCGGCACATTTGTCTCTTCTTCAATAAATTTAATGTAATCTTTAAGTTCATCAGGAAGATCATTAGCATCTGAAAAATTAGATAAATCTTTTTTCCAGCCTTTAAATTCTTTATAAATTGGTTCAATATTATCATCAATTTCGAAAGGCAAATAATCAATTTTTTCATTGCCATATTTATAACCAACTGCAACTTTAATAGTTTCAAAGCTATTAAGAACGTCTCCTTTAGTCATTATAAGCTGAGTAACTCCATTAAGCATAATTGAATATTTCAAGGCAACTAAGTCTAACCATCCACATCGACGAGGACGACCTGTGGTTGCACCAAATTCATTTCCGAGATCTTGTAATTCTTTACCTGTTTTGTCAAATAATTCAGTAGGGAATGGACCGGCACCAACTCGTGTGCAATAAGCTTTAAAAATTCCAAACACCTCTCCTATTTTGCTCGGAGCAACACCTAGTCCTGTACATGCTCCTGCACAAATAGTATTCGAAGATGTGACAAAAGGATATGAGCCAAATTCAAGGTCTAGCATTGTGCCTTGAGCTCCCTCAGCCAAAATTTTTTTACCTTGATTAAGATAATTATTTATTACTATTTCACTATCAATAATTTTAAAAGATTTGATTAGTTCGATAGCTTCAAACCATTTTTTTTCATATTCAGTAATATCATATTTAAAATTATACTGATTAAGAATCTGTTTATGCTTCTCTACAAGTTTATTGTATTTTTCTAAAAAATTTTTTGAGAGAATATCTCCAACTCTTAATCCTGTTCTGCTTGCTTTATCTGTATAAGTTGGTCCAATACCTTTTAGAGTAGAACCAATTTTCGTTTTTCCTTTTGATTGTTCATAAGCAGCATCAAGAATTTTGTGAGTCGGTAATATCAAATGAGTTTTTTTCGATATACTAAGCTTCTCTACTGAATTTACACCTAGTTCAGTTAAGGCATCAATCTCTTCCTTAAAGATAACCGGATCTATTACAACCCCATTACCAATTATATTTATTGATTGTTTGTGAAAAATTCCTGATGGAATTTGGTGCAAAACATGTTTAATATTATTAATTTCTAGTGAATGCCCAGCATTTGGACCTCCTTGAAATCGTGCGACTACATTGTATCTTCTTGTAAGAACATCTACAATTTTTCCCTTTCCTTCATCGCCCCATTGGAGGCCAAGTAATACATCAATTTTCATAGCTTTTAATGATATAAATTAGAGCACAATTTACTAATTATTTTTAAGCAAATATTATGCTGTTAACAAAATTTTAAAAAAAGATAATTTAACCGCTAACTATTTTAAATTATTATACTAAAAATTTTTGAAATGAATTGTTATTTAGATGAGACGACTCTAAAATGTCATATTTTTAAATTAATATACCTAACAGGTTTTTTATTATTCAGATTATCAGTAAAAAAACATCTAATTTTTTTATCACAAAACTGTACATTTTTTTCGGAGCGAACTAATGAATAAATTGTTAAAATGCAATTCTTAATTATTTATTCTGACAATTAGCACAAATTCCAAAGCAATAAATAGAGTGGCTGTTAATTTGAAATTCAGATGGTTTAATTGTAGATTTTAATATTTCGGTAAATCGGGAATCACAAAACTCAGAAATTTTTCCACATTTAGTGCAAATTAAATGGTAGTGCTGCTTACAGTTAAAGGTCTTTTCATATTGAGCAATATTTTTCCCAAATTGATGCTTAATAACTAAGTTGCAATCTAATAATAAATCAATTGTGTTATAAAGCGTAGCTCTACTAACGCGATAGTTCTTATTTTTCATTAAAATATAAAGGGATTCAATATCGAAATGGCCTTCGTGTGAATATATTTCTTCCAGAATTGAAAATCTTTCAGGAGTTTTTCTATGTTTTTTTTTCCCTAGATATTCTGTAAATATAGTTTTTACATCTTTATTATCAATCTTTTTCTCCATGTCATATTATTTAAAGAAAATATAAAAATACAAAAATAATTTTTAATTAGAATAATTAAAAACAAGAAATTTATTCACTGACTTCTATTCTTTTTACGGAATCTATTCCCTTAATCTTAATAAGGTTCATAATCATATTATTTAAATCCGTTGTATTGTGAACATATAAATCAATGTAGCCTTCAAAAATACCATCATGACTTTCAAAATTAATAGCTCTCATATTAACATTTAAGTCCTTGTAAATAACATCTGTAATCTTATTTACTAGTCCCATCTTATCAAACCCATCAATTTTTATGCGAGCAAGAAATGATAATGCTTTATGAGTAGTCCATTTTGCTTTTACAATTTTATTGGCAAAACTTGAGTTAAGTTTAATAGCATTAGGGCAATTTGTTTTATGAATTATTATGGTGCTTTTATCGCTCTGATAACCTATTATATCATCTCCAGGAATAGGGTTACAACATTTTGCAATTTTGTAAGTTTTTTCTTCAAAATCTTCACTAATAATTAATGGCTTTTTTTTGTCAACATTAATTCCCTCACTTTTTTGAATCTTGCCTTTTTCTATTAATTTTCTGTTGCTTGAGCGAGTTGATTGCAGTTGCCAATATCTTATTAATTTATTTTTGCTTTTTTTTGTTAATATTTTTTTTAAGCTCTTTACCTCTATATTTTGAAGTCCTATTTTGTTGTAAAGAGAATTTTTGTTATCTGTATTATAATAAGAAAATAATTTTCTGTAAATATTTGCTGTGGGGTGTAGTTTAAGCTCTTTTAATTTTTCATTTAGTATTTTTTGACCTTTTAAAATATTCTTTTTCCGTTCTTCTTTAAATGCACTTTTAATTGCGTGTTTTGCTTTTGCGGTTGTTATAAAATCAATCCATTCACGCTGAGTTTGTTGTTTTTCTGAAGTAATAATTTCAATTTGGTCTCCACTTTTCAAAACATGATTTAATGAAACCAATTTATGATTAACTTTTGCACCAATTGCGTGATTTCCAATTTCAGTATGAACATCATAAGCAAAATCAAGAGCCGTTATTCGTTTTGGAAGTTGTATGGTTTGTCCTTTTGGAGTAAATACAATTATTTCAGAAGTAAATAGATTAAGTTTAAATTCATCAAGAAACTCAAGGGCATCTGATTGAGGATTTTCAAGAAGTTCACGAATTTTTTTTATCCAATTATCAAGCTCAGTTTCCTGCGAATTTATCCCTTTATATTTCCAATGAGCAGCATAGCCTCTTTCAGCTATTTCATCCATTCTTTTCGACCTTATTTGCACTTCCACCCATTGTCCGGTTGGACCCATCACCGTTGCATGTAATGCCTCATAACCATTAGCCTTTGGTTTACTTATCCAATCTCTTATTCTATCAGGTCGAGGGATATATATATCTGTTATAATTGAATAAATATTCCAACATTTAGTTTTTTCATTTTCTCCTTGTTCTGTATCAAAAATTATTCTTATAGCAAATTGGTCGTATACCTCTTCAAAAGGAATATTTTTCGTTTGCATCTTTTGCCATATCGAAAAAATTGATTTTGAACGACCGTTGATGTTAAATTTAAATCCCTGATCAGTTAATTTATTTATTATTGGTAGTGAAAATTTATTTATTATAAAATTTCTTCTTTCTTCCGAGTTGTTAATTTTGCTTTTTATTTCTTTAAAAATCTCAGGTTGACGATATTTTAAACTCAAATCTTCTAACTCTGTTTTTATTGTATATAAGCCTAATCTGTGAGCTAATGGTGCATATAAAAACATTGTTTCTCCTGCAATTTTTAATTGTTTATTGGCAGGCATTGAACTTAGAGTTCTCATATTGTGCAAGCGGTCAGCTAATTTTATTAGTATTACCCTAACATCGTCGGATAAGGTTAGTATTAACTTCCTGAAATTTTCTGCTTGTATTGAAGTGTTTGTGTCAAATATATTAGATAGTTTGGTTAAACCATCAACTATTGTAGCAATTCTTTTATTAAATAGGTGTTCAATATCTTCTATTGTATAATCAGTATCTTCAACAATATCGTGAAGAAGAGAAGATATAACAGATTTTGTGCCGAGTCCCAACTCATTTGTTACAATTATTGCAACAGCCAAAGGGTGAAAAATATATGGTTCTCCTGACCTTCGTCTAATACCCTTATGAGCCTCATTGGCAAATTTAAAAGCTTTAGTTATTTGTTCTTTGTCATTTTTGTCTGAACGCGAACAGGATTTTAACAAATTATCAAACTTTTGTTGTATTTCTTCCTGTTCTTCTTTTGTTTGTTGATACATAAACTAATCTATCATTCAATCTTAATTTATACAAAGTTAATATTTTTTAAATAAAGTGTGTATGCTATTCAAATTAATGATAAAAAACTGTAACATGACCGTTTTTTTGATATAATTTGTTTTTGGAAGTATAGAACTTTATATAATACATATATGACCCTTCTTGAACTGGTTCACCCTTATATCTTCCATACCAAGCTTGCTGCGAATCTTTGGTCTCAAAAATTTTCTCTCCCCATCTATTATAAATTATAAAAGAATATTTACTTGGTGATGCAAATGATATGGCAGGACAAAATTTTCGATTCTCTTGTATATTACTATTTGGAGAAAAAGCATTGGCTATATAGACTATAGGCATTTGATAAACACATGTAATATTTGATTTGCTTAATTCAAAATTACCAGTATAATTAATCTGGGCTTCAATATAATAACAAAATTTGCCTTGTATTTTGCTTTGTATATAATTTGAAATATTATCCGTATAACTGGTTTCTTCGGTATTTGCTATTAAGTTAGTATCTCCATCGTCAATAATTCTATATATTGAGTAACTCTCAGATTCTTTCTTAAATAGTATATTCCATTGCAAATTATTTTTTAATGAATCATGACTATTTTTTGTATTTAAAACAATGTTTGAAACTATTTCTGAAGAATCAGTATTAAGGTGACATGTATTAACTGCAATAAGTTTATAATAATATTGTTTTTTAATGTCAACCTCTTTGTCTCTATATTCTAGTGGATCTGAGAAATCTGTAAAAGTATAGATTGTATCAAAATTATTTATTGAGTTATCCGATCTTAAAAGTTTATAGCTTGTTATATCGGCATTTAAATCAATATGATATGATAAATTTACAGAATTGTTATTAACAATATTAACAGAATTAATATCTACATACTGAGGCGGTTTTGGCATATTTGTAATTCTGAAAGCTTCATTTGAGCTTGAAGTTTTACCATCGTTACTTGTTGCCATTACGTAATAGGAATATTGCTTTTCTCTTTGTAAGTTATTTTGAGTGTAAGTAGTATCATCTTCTACAGAAGCTAATAATTTATAATCACTCTTGTTTATACTGTAATATATTTTATAATTTTTCACTCCTGCTTCCCAGTTTTTATATGAATTCCAATTTATTGTAATATTTGCATTACAGGAATCGTAGTTTGCTACATAAACATAAATTGTGGAATGTCTGCTACTCAATTCAGAATATTTCTGTCCATCATAAGTTGCTACACGATATTTCTCAATGTTATCATAGGGCTTAGATATTTTATCAATATAAAATGTAGTATTAATATTTTTTATTGAATCAAGAAATTCAAACGTATTATCATTAACTCGTCCTTTATAAATAATATATCCATTAATTTTTACTGTCGTATTTTTATACCAACTTATTGTCGCTTTCTTGCTAAAATGATTTACGCTTACACTATCAATTTTTGGTGTCTCAAGAGTGTTTTGTGTGAAACTTAAAAAAAACGAGAAGATAAATACTAATAATATGTAAACCTTTTTTTGCATGCAATAAATTTAAATCTTTTTTGAGTATTAAAAAAAATATTATTCATATTTTCCTGCAATAACATTATAAAAAGTCTCTTCTTGGAAATATTTATTAGCTAACTGATTTAATTTTTCTGCTGTAATATTTTTTACTGTGTCAATATATGTCTCAAAATACTCATAGCTTAAATTATTGTTAATTAAGACTCTAAAACTTTCTGATAATGCAAATGGGCCATCAAAATAATTAATTAAATCGCCCATCATATAATTTTTTACAATTTCAAGTTCAGCTTCAGGTATTAACTCATCTTTTAATTTTTTTATTTCTTTAAAAATTTCATTAACAGCATTTTTGCTAGCTTCTGATTTTACTTCAGAAACTATTGAGAAATAACCTGAATTTTGAAAAGATGTTAAAAACGATTGTATCCCATAACTGTAACCTTTGTCTTCTCTGATGTTTGACATTAATCGAGAACCAAAATAACCTCCAAGTACAGTGTTTAAAACCTGCATTCCGGAAAAATCTGAATTATTACGATTGAATAAAATTTTCCCAATTCTAATTGTTGATTGAACAGCGTCTTCTTTTTGTTCAACATATTTTCTCTGTTGCGATGATGCTATTTCATAAGTTAATTGTTTTTTGTCGTAAGACTTTTCCCAATCATTACCGCCAAAATGGCTATTAATTAAATCATAAAAAGAATCTTTTATTTTTCCCGATGCTATTATTCTACAATTTTGCGATGTGTAAAATTTATTGTAAAAATCAATTATCTGATTTTGTTTTATTTTATCAAAATCTTCGATATTTATTTTATTTGAATAAGGATGATCTTTACCAAAATTAACTTCTAAAAATTTGCGTTGAGCTATAATGCTTGTTTTTAAACAATTAGTTACGAATCTTTGTTTTTTATTTGTTATATTAATGTCAAGCTCTTTTTGTTGAAATATTGAATTTTTTAATAAATCTTCAATAATTGGGAAAACACTATTCAAATGTTTATTTAAACAAATAAAGCTAACTATTCCAAAATCATTATCAATATTTAGTTGCAATATTGCACCATAATAATCTAATTTTTCGGCAATCTGTTTCGAAGATAAATTTTTAGTACCTTCATTTATAAGTGAATTCGTTGTTGATGAAATGATTGGAGCATTTTGATACCATACGCCTGCAGTAAAAATAAAATCTATTTTTACTGCATCTTGTGAACCTGCGTTTATAGTATATAATGGGATATTATTACTCAATCTATTTTTGTTGGCTTTAATAATATCAATTTTTTCAATATTACTATAAACCGGTTGTATTTTTCTATTTAACTCTTGCATATTATCTAATTATTATTGTTCTTCTGAATAATAAAACAATGTTGAACTGTTAGTTTCTTTAAAAATATCTTTCGCTATATTATTAATTTGCTCAGGTCTTACCTTTGAATAATTTTCAGACTCGAAATTAATATATTTAGCATCACCCAACAATTCATGATAAGAGAGATTCATTGCCTTGTTCAAAACGCTCATTTCTGATAACTCAAGTATTGTTTCAACCTTATTCTTAACTTTTGTTAATTCATATTCTGAAATATAATTGTTTTTTATCAAATCTAATTCTTTTTCAATAGATTTATTGGCAACAGTCATATCTATGCCTTTAATTAGTTGTCCGGTTATTACAAACAAACCGTTATCTATATCGCCGGTAATATAAGCATCTATGTTGCTAAATATTTTTTGTTTTTTAACTAATGATTGATACAGCCTAGATGACTTACCGTTTGAGAGTACATCAGATAATAAGTCTGTAGCATAATAATTTTCATCATTGCGAGAACACATATGATATGCTTTATATATTGCATTAAAAGGAACATCTTTTTTAACAGACAATTCTCTTTTCTCAACCTGTTCAGGTTCTTTAATTAAATTTCTGACAGGCACATTTCTTTTTTCGATTGCACCAAACCATTTTTCAGAAAGCTCCTTAATTTGCTCAGTCTCTACGTCTCCAGCAATAGTTAATATTGCATTATTTGGTGCGTAATATTTATAAAAAAAATCTTTAACATCATCTAAATTTACATTTTCAATATGTGAGATGTCTTTACCAATTGTAGACCAACGATATGGATGTTTTTTATAAGCTAATGGTTTTAACATTAGCCAAACATCTCCATAAGGCTGATTCAAATATCTTTGTTTATATTCTTCAATAACAACATTGCGTTGAACATTAAGACTTTTTTCTGAAAAAGCTAAACTCAACATCCTGTCTGATTCAAGCCAGAAACCAGTCTCAATATTATCTTTAGGAAGCGTAAGGTAATAATTTGTTATATTACTGTTTGTAAAAGCATTATTTTCTCCACCAACCTTTTGTAGCGGTTTGTCATATATTGGAATATTTTTTGAGCCACCAAACATTAAATGTTCAAACAGATGTGCGAATCCTGTTTTATTAGGATTTTCATCTCGCGATCCAACATCGTATAAAACATTTATTGCAACAATTGGTGTCGATTTATCTTTATGTACAATTACTTTTAGTCCGTTTTTTAATGTGAACTTGTCGAATTTTATCATAATAATTTGAACTTATCAGCTTATAAAAAAAGCAAAATGATATTTAACCATTTTGCTTTAAATAATTAATACTTATATAAAACTAAGTTATTTGTCATCTTCTTTTTTTGAGCCTTTAACTTTTTTATTTTTTATATCATCTTCAATTTCAGGATTTGCTTCCATTGAACCCCAATTATAATTATAAAGACCTCTAATTAAGCGTTCTTCTTTTTCTTTTGGGCTCAGTTTAAGGTAACTTTCTCTGCTTTCTCTCTGTGCTCGAATTTGCTCGTCAACAATTTGTTTTTTAACCTCATAAACTTCTTTTTCTTTCTTATTTTTTAAGTAATTTTTAGCTACAGATGGAAAAAGTTCAAGCAACAATTCTTCTTTTTCATTAGCGGCTAATTTGAAGCCACCAAAATCTTCACAAATAGTTTCATTTATTTGTTTTTTGTAGTTGCTAGAATCATAATCTTCAGCTTCTCTTACTCCACAAATTTTTTCTCTAAAGTTTGGGTCAATATTTATAGGTGTTTTCCCATAATTACCTTTTACAAGATTTTTAAATTGTGTTGATATATTCGTATAATGAGGTTTTCCTCCATTAGCATCAATAACGCAATTAACAGCCTGATTACCTACTATTTGACTCGAAGGAGTAACTAAAGGTGGACAACCTGCGTCAATTCGTACAAGTGGCACAGTCTCAAGCACTTTATTAACTAATTTTTCTAATTTAAGTTGTTTTAGTTGAGCCAACATATTCGTATACATTCCTCCCGGAATTTCTGCGTTTTTAACTCTTTCGTTTGGCCCAATAAAATTAAAATAATTTTCAATTTGATGAATAACAACAAGCAATTCATTTTCTTTGTCATTCTTAGCTAATTCAATTGCTTTGTCAAATAAATTATCAATTTTTTTAGGTAGAGTGTCTTTAGTAATATCAAATTCGATAGGGAATACTTGCTTATAGTTATCAAACTCAGAAAGCTCTTTTCTGATTGTTCTCAGTTCATTATTAATTTTAACAACAGAATCTAAATCTACACCTGTATCTAATCCTAATTTGTTTGCAAACAGTTGAATAACTTCAAAAGCTGGAGCTGCAGGACCGCTTGAAAAATTCATCATGTTTGTATCAATAATATCAGCACCATTAATAATAGCCATTAAAACAGAAGCTAAACCATATCCTGGAGTACAATGAGTATGAAAATCAATAGGTACTTTTACTTCTTTTTTTAAACGTCTAATAAGTTGTCCTGATAGTGACGGAGTAATTAAACCCGCCATATCTTTTATTGTAATTATATCAGCACCAAGCTTTTCAAGTTCCTTAGCTTTGTCAATAAAATAATCTATTGAAAAAATATCATGAGGTAATTTTTTCCCTTTTAAAAATGCTTTCGCTTTTTGCTTCTTTGTAAATCGTGGATTAACTGTATAGCAAATAGCACAATCAACCTCTCCTTTATTTTTTTTAACATATTTGATTGTTGATTTCATGTTATTAATATCATTTAAGCAATCAAATATTCTCATTATGCTAATGCCCGATTCAATAGAATTTTTATTAAAACCTTCAATAACTTCTTCGGGATATGGATTATAACCAAATAGATTTCTTCCTCTTGAAAGAGCTGTCAGTTTTGAGCTATTACCTACTTCTTTTTTTATTTTTTTAAGTCTGTTCCAAGGATCTTCGTTTAAAAAACGCATTACAGAATCCGGAACAGCACCACCCCAAACTTCCATAGCATAAAAATTCGCTTTTTTATAAAAAGGTAAAATTTTGTCAATCTGTTCCTGCTTCATTCTTGTAGCAAATAATGATTGCTGACCATCCCTTAGGGTTAAATCCCTAACTAACAACTTATTACTCATTTCATTGATAATTTAATCTGTTATACAAATAACTGTTTTTAATAAAAATTCAAAAATATAGATTATAGTTTGATTAACGAAATAATAAACAATTTAATATAAAAAAATGTTAAAATATAGATTGTTTTTCCACCTGTGTTTAAGACACAAAATAATTCATCCGAAAATTATTTTTGATTATTTAATGTTTTTAAAACTTAAATGGTATTTTTGCAACATTATGGCGAAAACTAATTTTATTGGAAAGTTCTTATTATGGCGTGTTAAACATATTAAACAAAGACAATTTATTTTGTTTTTGAGTTTTATTGTTGGGATTTTAAGTGGATTAGCTGCAGTTATTTTAAAAAACACAATTCATTATACTCGAATTTTACTAACTCACGGTTTTGATGTTCAAAATGAAAATATTTGGTATTTCGCCTTTCCAATATTCGGATTATTTTTAACAGTAATTTTTGTTAAGTATATTGTAAAAGATCAAATTGGACATGGTGTAAGTAGAATTCTATATGCTATTTCAAAAAAGAATAGTATAATTAAATCACATAATAATTTTTCTTCAATTATTGCCAGTACTTTCACTATTGCTTTTGGTGGTTCTGTAGGTTCTGAGGCTCCAATTGTTTTAACCGGGGCTTCTTTAGGTTCTTCACTGGGGCGATTATTTCATTTAGATTATAAACAAGTTACCCTACTCGTAGGCTGTGGTTCAGCAGGAGCTATTGCCGGAATTTTTAATGCCCCTATTGCTGGATTAGTTTTTACTCTTGAAGTATTGATGCTTGATTTAACAATGGCTTCTTTAATTCCATTATTGATTTCTGCTGTAACGGCAACAATGGTTTCGTTTTTTTTAATGGGAAAAGATGTATTATTAACATTTGATTTAACCCATGCGTTTATTTTTAATAATATACCTTACTATATTTTACTTGGTGTTTTTACGGCATTCATTTCAGTATATTTTACTAGAGCATCAATGTTTGTCGAAAATAAGCTGGATAAAGTAAAAAATTCATTCCGAAAATTAATCTATGGAGGGCTTATTCTCGGTTTGTTAATTTTTATTTTCCCTTCTTTATTTGGTGAAGGATATGATACTTTAAAAATAATTTTGAGTGGACATGGTCCAGATATTTTAAATAACAGTCCATTTTATTCCATTAAAGATAACTATTGGTTATTCATTATTTTTCTTAGCTTAATTTTAATATTTAAAGTTATTGCTATGGCTGTTACTAATGGTGCTGGTGGAGTTGGAGGCGTTTTTGCCCCATCTTTGTTTATGGGAGGATTATCAGGATATCTCTTAGCACTTATTATTAATAAAAGTAAATACATTAATGTCCCTGAAAGTAACTTTGCTCTTGTTGGTATGGCTGGTGTTATGGCTGGTGTTATGCATGCACCAATGACATCAATTTTCCTTATTGCCGAAATTACTGGGGGATACGATTTGTTTATTCCTTTAATTATTACCTCAACTATATCGTTTATTACGATTAATTATTTCGAGCCTCATTCTATTTATACTAAACGTTTAGCAAAAAGAGGGGAACTTATTACTCATAATAAAGACCGGGCAGTTCTTACTTTAATGAAACTAGGTAAGGTTATTGAAACTGATTTAAAAACTATCAGCCCCGACAGTACTTTAAAAGATTTAGTTAATATTGTTTCAAAATCAAAACGAAATATTTTTCCTGTTGTTGATGAAAAAAACATATTGCTTGGTATTGTTTTATTAGATAATATTAGAGAAATTATGTTTAATCCAGATATGTATGAAACAACTTATGTGCATGAGTTAATGATAATGCCACCGACATATGTATCTTCGAATGAACCAATGGATTGCGTGATGAAAAAATTTGAAGAATCAAGAGCCTGGAATCTTCCAGTTATTGATGATGATGTTTATGTTGGATTTGTTTCAAAATCAAAAATATTTTCAGCTTATAGAAGAATTTTAGTATATTTCTCTGATGAATAGAAAAAAAACTATTACACAAATATCTTTACACGGTAATAATTTTAATTTATTTTACTTTAAAGGGTAATTAATTGTCATTAAGTCATTTATTGACATTCATTTTTAAATCATACAATGAAATTGTAATGAATGACACAAAGTTAATGACGTGAAACAAAATGACAAATAGTAAATTTAATTTATCTCCCGAAAAAACATTTTGCTATTGCCTTAAAAAATTATTGCTGTAAAGAATTATTTTACAAACTTATTGTATAAGCATGTAAATATTGCTCCACAAATAACACCTTCAACAAATCCCCAGATTAGTCCAATAAATGCACCTCCCCAAGTTACAGAATAGCCCAGGTAAATTTTCCCTAATAAAGAAAGAGTATTTCCGTCATATCCAAAACAAATAAACCAAATTGTTAAAAAAAATACAGCAATACCCCATAAAATACCAGCGGCTAAAGAAAAAGCTTTTACATTTAATTTCATAACGACCTCCTAATTTTTTGTTTAAGTAAATTTACAAAATAAAAATACTTAAAAAAAATATTTTAAATTACCGAATAATTATTGATTTATTTTTATTATAGAATGTTGATGTTCCGTGCTTTACGAAAATAAATTTATATTATATGATTACCAATAGGCATTAATAGGCATTGATTGTCAATGATTGTCATTAATAATAGCCATTAAATTGTCATTTTATATAAACAATAAAATGACGCGAAGCAAATGACAACAATGACGTGAAACAAATAGCGGCGAAGCCAAATGACTATCAATGACGAATTAAATAAGTATCTAAATATTTATTTTACTAACAGTCTTAATCCTCAGAAAATTTTTTTAGTAATAATCGGTATGATGAAAACACTTTTGCTCGCGAAACAAATCCCATATATTTTCCATCTTTTAAAACAGGTAAATTAAAATTGTCGGATAACTGAAATTTTTCTGCAACGCTTTCCATTAATTCGTCAGGATCAACAGTAGGCTCTGGCATAAACATTAAATCTCTTACATCTGTTGTGTTGTATAATTCGGGCTTAAAAATTATATGTCTAATATCGTTAACAAAAACAATACCTACCATTGTATTATCATTTTCTAAAACCGGAAAAATATTCCTGCTTGATTTTGAAATTATTTGCACTAAATCGCCTAAACTAGCATCAGAATTTACACAACTAAAATTCGTTTCTATTAAACTCGTTACTTTCATTCTTGAAAGTGCTGCTTTGTCTTTGTCGTGAGTAATTAGTTCTTTTCTATTTGCTAATTGAATAGTATAAACTGAATTTTTTTCAAATAGTTTTATTGTAATATATGAAAATGCAGCAGTAATCATAAGAGGAACAAATAATTGATAACCTTTTGTAATATCTGCTATTAAAAATATTCCCGTTAAGGGTGCATGAAGAACTCCAGCAATTAATCCTCCCATACCTATTAATGCAAAATTTGCTCTTGACAAATGAGTTATGCCGAGTCTATTTACAATTAAAGAAAATAATAAACCTACGTTTGACCCAATAAATAAGGTAGGAGCAAATATTCCACCAACTCCTCCACTTCCAAATGTTACTGATGTTGCTACAACTTTTAATAATATTATTGATACTAAAAGAATTATTAAAACAATAAAATTATCTGAATATGAAGAAAAAATATTATTTTCAAATAAAAAAGTATAATCGCCTGCTAAACAGGAATTTATTGCATCATATCCCTCACCGTATAAGGCTGGAAAAAAAAATATTAAAGTCCCTAATGAAAGTGCACCAATTATTAATTTTTTATAAATATTATTTATCTTTTTAAAATAGCCTTCAATAAACATAAACATTCGTGTAAAATAGACAGAAACTAATCCGGCGAGTATTCCTAGAGCTATATAGTAAGGAATATTTGTCATATCAAAAGCTTCATTTATAACATCAGGAGAAAATATGGTTGTTTGTCCAAGAAACAAATAAGATACCACTGTTCCCGAAATTGAAGCCAATAATAAAGGAACTAACGAATATGTTGTTAAGTCAATCATTATAACTTCTATGGTAAAAACAAGGCCGGCAATAGGAGCTTTAAAAATTGCAGCCATTGCTGCTGTTGAAGCACATCCTAATAATAATGTTATTTGTTTATAATTTAAATGAAATAGTCTCCCAATATTTGCTCCAATAGAAGCTCCCGTTGCCACAGTTGGGCCTTCTAGCCCTACGGAACCACCAAAACCAACGGTTAAAGAACTTGTTATAATTGACGAAAACATATTATGAGATTTAATTCTTCCGTTTTGCTTTGCTATGCTGTGTAATACAGTTGGTATGCCATGATGTACCGGTTGTTTTAAAAAAACTTTAATAAATATTATTGCCAATGAAATACCAACTACTGGATAAATAAAATATAAATAACTATCATAATCATTAGTTATTCCATGTTTAAGCATCTCTTTAATAAGATGAACAGAATTTTTAATTAATACCGCCCCTAATCCCGCCGTAATACCAACAATAACGCTCATTATTAGCATAAAAGGTCTACGACTGATATGCTTCATTCTCCAAATTAAAAATTTTTTAAACAAATCTCGGATAAGCATATAATTTTATTAATAAATTAAAATTAAACAATAGCTAACTTGATTTTCTTTATCCTCTCTCCTACTACAATTCTTTAATAAAAAAATTCAGAATAGTATCAATATTTTTTTGCTAATATAATGTTTAATTTATTTTTAGTGAGAGAATTGTGTGAAAATTTTGAAAAAAAAATCAACCAGATTCCATTTTTACAGTTCATTTAGCTAAGAAAGGTAAGTTAATAACACATAATAAAAAAAAAGTTGTTGCTAAATCGAAACGTGCTATTTAACCTGTTGTTGATGAATAGAATTATCTTAATGTGATTGTTTATTTAAATAATATTCGTGAAATCTTGTTCAATACTGATATTTACAATTTTTTTTTGTGCATAATTAAATCGTTCTTTCCCCGCTTATATTTCATATTTTGATACAATGAATGATATAATTAATAAATTTAATGATACTAATGCAAGACCCCTCCCCATTATAAATAAAGCAAAGTATGTTAGATTTGTTTCAAAAAAAAACTTTTTTCCTTTTACCGTCAACTGTTGGATGATATCTCACAAGAATATTTTTTTATTGTGTATGAAACTAAATTAAAATTATTTAATTTTACTGTAACATTTTTTATTTTCTTTTCGTCTTAAAAACATAAAGATTTTTTTATAATTTAAACAATTCATTTTTTCATTTAACGTTTTATTTAATTGACCATTAATAATTAACAATTCATAATTTAGCAATATGATTACAATCAAAAATTTACACAAATCATATAATATAGGAAAAAACAAATTAGATGTTCTAAAGGGTATTGATGTACAAATTGAAGATGGAGAACTTGTTTCAATAATGGGATCTTCTGGTTCAGGCAAGTCCACTTTATTAAACATTCTTGGAATTCTCGATAACTATGACATAGGGTCATATCATTTAGATGACATCTTAATTAGTAACATGAGCGAAAAAAAAGCAGCAAATTACAGAAATAAATACTTTGGTTTTGTATTTCAATCATTCAATCTTATTGCATTTAAAAATGCCATGGAGAATGTAGCTTTGCCTCTTTACTATCAAAAAGTTAGTCGAAAAAAACGCAATAAGATAGCTATGGAATATCTCGATAAAATGGGTATTTTAGATAGAGCTACTCATTTACCAAGTGAAATGTCGGGAGGAGAAAAACAACGTGTTGCCATATCGAGAGCTCTTGTTACTCAACCAAAAGTAATTTTGGCTGACGAACCAACTGGAGCATTAGATACTACTAATTCTTATGAAGTAATGGATATTCTAAAATCTATTAACGAAACAGGAATGACTGTAATTGTAGTTACTCACGAACAAGATATTTCTGAAAAAACAAATAGGGTAATAAGATTAAAAGACGGATTAATTGAAAATCACAATTGAAAAATTTGTTTACCTGTGTAGCCCATTATTCTTATTTCCTAAAAATTATATTTTAGATGAGATTATTAATTACTGAAATTATTTTGTACAGAGAAATAACTTTTTAAACATTTAACTTTAAAACGATTATCAATGTTTGATATAGACAGTTGGCAAGAAATATTTGGCACTATTAAAAAAAATAAGCTACGGACTTTTTTAACAGGCTTTAGTGTTGCGTGGGGTATTTTTATGCTTATAATTTTACTAGGCTCTGGTAAAGGTTTTGAAAATGGCGTGAAAAAACAGTTTGCCGGTGATGCTGTTAATAGCATTTGGGTATACAGCGGAAGCACTTCAATGGCTTATAAAGGTTTTAAACCGGGCAGAAGAATTCGATTTACGAACAACGATTATGACGAGACAAAACTTAAAGTGAAACAAGTAGAAGAAATTTCTTCTCGTTATGGAATTGGTGGAAATCATAGTATTACTTATAAAGAGAAATATGGAGCATTCAATATTGTTACTGTTCATCCTGCCACTAAGCATATTGAAAAAATCCAAATGAAAGAGGGGCGATTTATTAATGAAATTGACATTAATAAATATAGAAAAATTACTTCAATAAGCAAAATAGTAAAAGATGCATTATTCGATAAAAAAGAGGAAGCTATAGGAAAATATATTAATATTAATAATATTCCTTTTAAAGTAGTTGGTATTTTCGAAGATAAAAACGAAAGAGATAATCGTCGTATTTATATTCCAATAAGTACAGCCCAAAAAGTTTTCAACGGAAACAATAGGATTCGGAACCTTGCTTTTACAACAAAAAACGTTTCTCCAAAACAAAGTAAAAAATTAGAAGAAAAGGTAAGAGAACAATTTGCTTCACGTCATAAATTCGACAAAGAAGATAAGAGTGCAATCTATATAAATAATAATATAGATAATTTTAGACAAGCTAATAATTTATTTACAGGAATAAGTATTTTTATATGGATTATTGGAATAGGAACAATAATTGCTGGTATTGTAGGGGTAAGTAATATTATGATTATTGTTGTAAAAGAAAGAACTAAAGAAATAGGAATTAGAAAAGCTATTGGAGCAACACCAAATTCAATAATTTTTCAAATTTTATCAGAAGCAATATTGATTACCGGAATTGCAGGCTATGTAGGATTAGTGCTTGGCGTTGGTTTACTGGAATTGATTTCGACTAATTTAAAAGGCACTGACTTTTTCTTAAATCCTCAGGTAGATTTTAGAATAGCTATTAGTGCAACATTATTATTAATATTTTCAGGTGCTTTAGCAGGATTTTTTCCTGCAAAAAGAGCTTCGAAAATTAAACCAATAATTGCTCTTCGCGATGAGTAATAGTTATAAAGTATCTGTGTATATGAAAGTATTAATTTGATTTGTGTGGTTATTTTTATATGGAATATGATTTATTTTTTGTCATTAATTGTCATTTGACTTCGCCGTCATTCAACTATTTAATAATGAAAACAATACAATTATTTCTCATTACAGAGTAGGCAATTAATGACTACTAATGACTATTTATAGTATAATAAGCACTAAATAAATATTTAAACTATGTTCGATTTAGATAGATGGCAAGAGATATTCAGCTCATTAAAACATAACAAGTTAAGAACTTTCTTGACTGTTTTTGGAGTTTTTTGGGGAATTTTTATGCTTATGATAATGTTGGGCTCCAGCAGTGGTCTAACTAATGGAGTAACTGAAGGAATGAAAGACTTTGCAACAAACAGTGCTTTTGTTTGGACACAAAGAACAACCCAGCCATATAAAGGTTTTCAGCGAGGTAGAAGATGGAATTTTACTAATGATGACATGACAGGTATCAAAAAGAATATTCGTGAAATTAATATTCTTGCACCTCGATTGAATGGATGGGGCGGTGATGGAGCAAACAATGCTGTCAGAGGTATTAAATCAGGAGCTTTTACTATTTCTGGAGATTATCCCGAAATTAATAAAATTGATCCTGTATTAATGGTAAAAGGTCGTTTCTTGAATAATGTTGACATTGCGGAAAAACGCAAAATTGCAGTTATTGGAAACCATGTGTTTGATGTTCTCTTTAAACAGGATGAAGACCCAATTGGAAAATACATTAAAATTAAAAATGTCTACTTTAAAGTTGTTGGCGTATTTAAACCTAAAAATCCAAATGTAAATATGGGAGGAGATAAAGGACAAACAATTTTTTTACCCTTTACAACTTTACAGCGAACATATAATTTTGGAGATGTTGTTCACTATTTCGGTATAACAGCAAAAGAAGGTGTTCCTGTTTCTCAAATCGAAGATAAAGTAGTCACATTATTAAAAAAACGGCATAAAATTGCACCTAATGATGAACAGGCTGTTGGACATGTTAATATTGAAAAAGAAGTAAAAAAAATATATATTCTATTTACAGGAATGCACTTTTTAATTTGGATAGTTGGTATTGGCACTTTACTTGCAGGCGTTATTGGCATTAGTAATATCATGCTTGTAATTGTTAAAGAACGAACTAAAGAAATTGGTATTCAACGTGCTATAGGAGCAACACCAAAAAAAGTAATAGGACAAATAATTACAGAATCGGTATTTTTAACTACCCTTGCCGGATACTCCGGATTAGTAGCAGGAGTTGGAATTATTCAGGCTATTAATCTTATTTTAGTAAAATCTGGTGTCGATACAGGTATGTTTAAAAACCCAGGGGTCGATTTCAACATCGCAATTATTTCTTTAATAATAATAATTTGCAGTGGTGTTTTTGCAGGATTATTACCTGCTTATAGAGCAGTAAAAATTAAGCCCATTGATGCTCTCCGCAGTGAATAATTTTTAATTAAAAATTAAATATAAATAACTACAAAAAAATAAAAAGATGAAAAAAATTTTAAAAATGGTATTTGGAGTTTTAATTATTGTGATTTTTATAGGAACAATTGTTTTTTTATATAATCGTTCAAAATCCAAACCAGTTATTTATGAAACAGAAACACCTTTTGTTTCTAATATTGTAAAAAAAACTGTAGCAACAGGTTCAATAGTACCAAGAAAAGAAATTGAGATTAAACCTCAAGTATCTGGTATTATTCAAGAAATTTATGTTGAGCCGGGAAACAAAATAAAAACAGGAGATCTTATTGCAAAAGTTAAGGTAATTCCAAATATGATTAACCTAAATAATGCTGAAAATCGTTTAAATAGAGCCAAAATTAGTTTTGCCGATTCTGAAAAAATTTACAAACGTCAAAAACAATTATTTGCTGATGAAGTTATTGCCGAAGGTGAGTTCCAACAATACGAACTATCTTTTTTAAACTCAAAAGAAGAATTAGATGCTGCAGAGAATAACTTTCAGATTATTAAAGAAGGCGTTTCTAAAAAAGCCGACCAATCTACAAATACTTTAGTACGTTCGACTATTGATGGTACAATTTTAGATGTGCCTGTTGAAGAAGGGAATTCTGTGATTGAATCTAACACTTTTAATGCCGGCACAACAATAGCAACAATAGCAAACCTAGGTGAAATGATTTTTAAAGGAAATGTTGATGAAGCCGAAGTAGGTAAACTAAACGAAAATATGCCACTCTTACTTACCGTTGGTGCACTAGAAGATGCTAAATTTGAAGCTAAACTTGAATACATATCGCCAAAAGGAGTTATAGAAAATGGTGCTGTTCAATTTGAAATTAAAGCTAAAGTTAACTTGCAGGATACTTTATTTATTAGAGCTGGTTATAGTGCTAACGCAGATATTGTTCTTGAAAAAAAGGATAGCATACTTGTTATTCATGAAAGCCTATTAAATTTCAGAAAAAATTCAGATTCTGCTTTTGTAGAAATTGAAACCGAAGCTCAAAAATTTGAAGAGCGTGATGTAATACTTGGCATTTCTGACGGTATTAATATTGAAATAATCTCTGGCCTTAACGAAAAAACTAAAATTAAAATTCCCAAACTCTAAATAGTTGTACAAAAGACCTTCCTTTAGTTTAAACTTAGGAAGGCTTTTTGATTCTAAAAAAATTTCAATAATAATTTATTTCTCAAAATTCTATTGCAATAACTCACATATTTTTTTATATATTTGTATGAAATAGTCAATTAATATTTATAATAAAAAATCAATCTCTTTTAATGAAAATTAAAAACATTGTTACATATTTAGAAACCGTTGCACCATTATCTTACCAAGAATCTTATGATAATTCAGGATTAATTGTTGGAGATTTACAACAGGAACTCACATCAGTGTTAATTACTATAGACACAATTGAGGGAGTTGTTGACGAAGCAATTGAACTTGGAGCAAACCTTATTGTTTCACATCATCCTATTGTATTTAGTGCTTTAAAAAAAATTACCGGTGCCAATTATATTGAACGAACAATAATAAAAGCTATAAAAAATAATATTTCAATTTACGCATGCCATACAAATCTTGACAGTATTATTGGTGGCGTGAATTCAAAAATTTGTGAAAAACTCGAATTGGTGAATTGTAAAATACTAGCACCAAAACAAAATGAATTGCAAAAATTGATAACTTTCGTCCCTGTTTCGCACCTAAATAACATTCAAGAAGCTCTGTTTAAAGCAGGTGCTGGAAATATTGGCAATTATGATAAATGTGGATTTTCCACACAAGGGAACGGCTCGTTTAAAGCATCTCAAGGCACTAAACCTTTTGTTGGCGAAATTGGCAAGGTTCATATTGAAAAAGAAGCTCGATTTGAAACTGTATTTCCAAAAAATATTCAAAATAAAGTAATCTCTGCATTAATAAAAGCACATCCTTACGAAGAAGTCGCTTATGATATTTATGCTTTACAAAATGAATATTCAAAAGTAGGAATGGGAATGATTGGTGAGTTAAAAAATGAAATAAATGAACTGGACTTTCTCAAAAAAATTAAAAATGTTTTTAAAACAGAATCAATAAGATATACTGATTTACTAAATAAAAAAATAAACAAAGTTGCGGTTTGTGGTGGCAGTGGTAATTTTTTACTAAAAAATGCAATAGTCGCAAAGGCTGACATCTTTGTATCATCTGACTTTAAGTATCACCAATTTTTTGATGCAGAAAATAAAATTTTAATAGCAGATATTGGTCATTATGAAAGTGAACAATACACAAAGGATGTCTTTTATTCTTTACTTACAAAAAAATTCCCTAACTTTGCATTTTATTTTTCAAAAATAAACTCAAATCCCATAAATTATTTGTAGCAAAATGGTAAATAAAAATTCAAATCAATCAAGTACCGAATTAACTGTTGAAGATAAATTAAGAGCATTGTATACTCTACAACAAGTTGATACAGATATTAATAAAATTAAAATTCTTAGGGGCGAATTGCCATTAGAAATTCAAGATCTTGAAGATGAGTTAGTTGGACTCGAAACAAGAATCAATAATTTTAATGAAGAAGTTGAAAAATTAGATTCTGAATTAAAAAACAGAAAAAACGAGATAATTAATGCTGATACTTTGATTAAAAAATACAAAGCTCAACAAATGAATGTTCGCAATAATCGTGAATACGACTCTCTTTCTAAAGAAATCGAATTTCAAACATTAGAAATAGAGCTCTACAATAAAAAGAACAATGAGTATAGTTCTATAATTGAACAAAAGAACTTGATTATTGCTAAATCGAAAGAAAATTTTGAAGAAAGAAAAGGAGATTTAGATACAAAAAAAGCTGAACTAGAAAATATTATTGAAGAAACAAAAAAAGAAGAAGAACGTTTAGTAAAAAAGGCTGAAGAAATTGAGCATAAAATTGATGAACGTTTAGTAACAGCATATAATAGAATTAGAAAAAATGCCAGAAATGGATTAGCAGTAGTAACTGTTCAAAGGGATGCTTGTGGTGGTTGTTTTAACAAAATACCTCCTCAAAGACAAGTTGATGTTCGTTCTCGTAAAAAAATTATAGTTTGTGAATATTGTGGTCGAATACTTGTTGACGATGATATTATTAAAGTCGAAGAATAAAATTAAAAAAATTTATAAAAAACTATTAGACTTTTCTAATAGTTTTTTATATTATAAATAATATTTTATTCTGAGAAATCATCAAACAAAAGCTTGATGTATTTTCAATTTTTAAAATATACTTGTTTGATGATTAAAAAATTAATCATAATTTTAGTTTATTTCTTTATCCCTGAATTAATTTTTGCAAATTTTGATTTTAATAAGAATTGCAATAATACTTTTAAACTTATCTTAGATTTACAATTTGATGAGGCTATAAAATTTACAAAAGTTGAAAAACAAATAAATCCTGACAATAAACTTGTTTATTATTTCGATAATTACGTTTATTTTTTAAAAACGATTGCTTCCGATTCCGAAAATGATTACTTAATATTTAAAAATAAATTTGATTTTAATTATAATAAATTAAAAAAAGCAAATCAGAATTCTCCATACTTTTTATATACTCAGGCCGACATTCATTTTCAGTCAGCAATACTTTCTTATAAATTTAAAGACTTTATTTTAGCTTCCTATCACTTTTATAAAGCCTATAAATTAATATCTTTAAATTTTAAAAAACATCCCGATTTTTACCAAAATTACAAATTAACAGGAAGTTTTAATTTATTACTTGCATCTATACCACAAAATTATGAGTGGTTTAAAAATTTGTTTAACATTAATGGGAATATTAATCTAGGAATAAAAGAATTGGAATATTATTATTTGCAGAGTAAAAATTCTGCATATAATACAGAAAGCATTATTCTTTTATCGTTTGCCTATCAACATTTTTTATCTAATAACAAAAGAGCATATATTTTTTTAAACCATACAAATCAAATTAATTTACAAAATCCACTAATCTGTTTTTTATATGCCAACTCATGCGTCAAAGTTGATAAAAATAATGAAGCAATAGCTGTATCAGAAAATTGCCTAAAGAATTCAAAAATTTATACTATAAAATATTTATACTATTTTTTAGGAATAATGAAATTAAACAGACTAGATAATGATGCAGATATTTATTTTTTTAAATATTTAGACTTGTATAAAGGAAAGAACTATATAAAATCATCATACCAAAAATTAGCATGGTATTATTTAATAAATAAAGATTATTTAAAATATAATATTTATTTTAATAAAGTTAAACAATTGGGTTTTGTTAACACAGAAGCTGACAAACAAGCATATATAGAAGCAAATCAATCTGTTAAAATAAATAAAGAATTATTAAAAGCAAGGCTTTTGTTTGATGGAGGAAATTTTGCTGAAGCAGAACAATTACTACTAAAAAATTCAGATATCTCAAATAATAAATCAAAAAAAGATAACATTGAATATCTGTATAGACTTGCTAGAATTTTTCATAAAAAAAACCGATTAGAAGAAGCAAAGCAACAATATGAGCTTGTGATTTCAAAAGGAAGCGAATTGCCTTATTATTATGCCAAAAATTCAGCTTTACAATTAGCATTAATTTATGAAAACGAAAATGATTTTAAATACTCAGACTTTTATTTTCATAAAAGTCTGAGTATTAAATCAAATGAATACAAAAATAGTATTAATTTCAATGCTAAATCCGGTTTAAATAGGATTCATTTACAAAACTAACATTTACGGCCTAATTTTTATATTATTCGAAAAACTCACTCTTAAAATTCACTAAATACAATTTTTCTGTTGAACGAGTAATCGCAGTATATAACCATCTTAAATATTCAACATTAAGCATATCATCATTCAAATATCCTTGATCAACAAAAACAGCTTTCCACTGACCACCTTGTGATTTGTGGCAAGTTATTGCATACGAAAATTTAACTTGTAAAGCATTAAAAAAAGGATCTTTCTTTACCAATTCATATTGTGTTTTTTTCGATTTAATATCTGAATAATCTGCCAATACAGAGTAATATAACTTTTTATTTTGTTCATAATTTAACGATGCCGTTTCAATAGATAAAGTGCTTAGCATTATTTTTGTATCTATCTCCAAATCATAATCAACAAAACGAATTGTAACGTCAGCAAACCTAATACCATATTTCTCTTGATAACTTTTTATCCTAGTTATTTCTACAATATCTCCATTTGCAATAAAATCTATTTTTTCATCTTCGCCAAGCCAATGATAATTATTTTTAACAATCATTAAATAATCACCGGCAGATATTTCCTCTTCTCTATATAAAATTGAGTTTCTAATTCCTTGATTATATTTATTAGCTCTTTTATTTGAGCGACTTACGACTATTGTTTCTTCAATTCCATACTTATCATAAGCCGTCGATATTTCATCAATTAAGTCTTCTCCACTTATTTTATTAATGTCTTCAAAACCCTTTAATTTTATTTTAGGGAAAAAGAATTCCATTGGCTTCTCTTTTATTTGTACTCTAAGCTTTGTTGCATTAAATAAAATCCCACTATTAAACGACTGTCTAATAACCTCTGTAAGTTCAAGTTCATTAACTTTTAAATTGTATCCCTCTAAAATATCACATTCTAAAGCCGGACTTGTGTCAATGCCAACAGGAGGTAGTTGGGCAGTGTCTCCAACTATAATAAGCATACATTTTTTATCATTATATACATATTCAATTAAGTCCTCTAATAATCTTCCACTGCCAAACATTGTTGCTTCATTTGACGAATTCGAGATCATAGATGCTTCGTCGACTATAAAAAAAGTATAAGAATGAAGATTCTTGTTTAAAACAAATTTCCCAAATCCATCTTTTGCTGATTTTTGTCTATAAATTTTTTTGTGAATAGTATATGCGTTTTTACCAGAATAAAAAGATAAAACCTTTGCAGCTCTTCCTGTAGGGGCTAATAAAACTGTTTTAAGATGAAGATTATTTAGTATTTTAACAAATGAACTAATTATTGTTGTTTTTCCTGTACCAGCATATCCTTTAAGTAAAAAAATTTCATTATCTTTATGTTGCCTTTCAAAATTTATAATCAAATTTGTTAATTCATAAATGAGTTTTTCTTGATTTTTTGTTGGCTTATACTTAAAATTTTCTTTAAAGAGATCTAAAATATTATTTTTTATCATTTTATTTAAATAAATTTGCATTTTCAAACTGTAAATTTAAAAAAAATTATAAATTTGTATTCAAACTTAACTAAATAATTTAAAAATGAGAAAAGCAATTCAAATTCTATTAGTGATACTAATTGTAGCAATTTCATACTTTACTTACCAAAGTGTCATGGAGCCCATTAGATTTAAAAAAGAAAAAACATATCGATATGGCAAGGTTATTCAAAGATTAAAAGATATTAGAACTGCCGAATTATCTTACAAAGATGTAAATCAAGTATTTACAGGAAATTTTGACACTTTAATTAATTTTGTCAAATACGATTCAATGCCTATTATAAAAGCTATTGGTAGAATTCCTGATGAATTATTAGATTCTATTACTGAAGAAGAAGCTGTTAAAAGAGGTCTTATTATTCGTGATACTATTAAAATAAGTGTTTTAGATTCAATTTTCCCAGATAATTACAAAATTGATTCTTTGCGTTATGTTCCTTGTGCTGAAAAAAATGTTGAATTTAAATTAGGTGCAGGTTTTGTTGTTACTGGCTCAAAAGTAAAAGTAAAAGTTTTTGAAGCTACTGCTTTAAACATTGAAATTTTACATGGCTTAGATAAACAATCAATAATAAATTTAAACGATTTAGCCAAATTCCCTGGATTAAAAGTTGGTTCTCTTGAAGAAGCGAACAATAATGCAGGTAACTGGGAATAATATTTAAAAATTATACGTTTTGGATAATTTTAATATAATTGACCCAAATTTTAGTACTAATAATACTTTTAGATATCACATATCCCTTCAACTTATGCTGAAGGGATTTTCATTTTGTATTTTTGATACTTCTGTACAAAAATATATTGCATTACGTCATTATAAATTTGATAAAATATCATCATATTCATCTTTTTTTAAAAAATTTCAAGAAATACTTGATAATGACGAATTGTTAAATAATAATTATAAAAGTGTTAAAGTAATTTTTGCTTCTCAGAGAGAAACTCTTGTCCCTTTACCTTTATTTGAAAATAAAAATATTAATAAATATTTTTATTTTAATCAAACTGAAGAAAAAAATGAGGATATTCTGTTTAATAATCTCAAAAATGCAGATGCCGTTAATATTTTTTCTATACCAAGCAAATTTACTAAACTGTTAAAAAACAAATACAACAATATAAATTTTTATCATCAATCTTCACCATTTATTGAAAATGCATTAATTGAAAATAAAAATCAAAAATTTGAACATAAAGTTTATGTTTATAATTATGAAGATTTTTTTGATATTATTGTAATTACCCCACAAAAATTATTATTATATAATTCATTCAAATGTCAAAACGAAAATGATTTTATTTATTATATTATGAATGTGTTTGAGCAACTCAATTTAAACCCAGCACAAACACCAGTCTTTTTAATGGGTAATATCACAAAATTATCTGCTTATAATGAAGTAATGAAAAAATTCATTAGTAAAATTTATTTTAAGAAAAACAGTAATAATTTTGACTACAGTTATGTTTTTAATCAAATACCCGAACACTATTTTCTTAATCTGTTAAATTTATATCAATGCGAATAATTAGTGGTATATATAAAAAAAAATTAATTTCTCCACCTAAAAATTTTAAGCTTCGTCCAACAACAGATATTGCGAAAGAAGCCTTATTTAATATAATATCAAATAATTTTGATTTTGAGGATATAGCTGTTCTCGATTTATTTTCAGGAACAGGAAGCATTAGTTATGAATTTGCCTCTCGAGGGTGTAATAGTATTATTAGTGTTGAAAATAATTACAAACATGCTTCGTTTATAAAAGGTACCGCAAAGCAGCTTAATTTCGACCAAATTAAAACAATTAAAATAGATGCCTTTTCATATCTGAAATCATGTCAATCTTCTTTTGACTTAATTTTTGCTGATCCACCTTACGATTTAAAGGAAATTGAGAAAATACCGGAATATGTGTTCACAAACAATTTATTAAAAAATAATTCATGGTTAATAGTTGAACATTCAGAAAAAACCAATTTCTCGGAAAGCCCTTATTTTAAAGAGCTTAGGAACTACAGTAAAGTACATTTCTCTATTTTTGAAAAAACTTTCAAAAAATAATAAAAAAAAGTGCTTAGTCCTTTGGAAGTAATAAAAAATACGCTATTTTTGCATCGCAATTGACAGAATGGTCTGGTAGTTCAGTTGGTTAGAATATCGGCCTGTCACGCCGAGGGTCGCGAGTTCGAGTCTCGTCCAGACCGCCCAAAATGCACTAAGCCCCTTGATTTTCAAGGGGCTTTTTTATTTTCGTATTGCACTTAACTTATCCTCTTTTATTCTTTCTTGTCCTACTAATTTTTTCATATATTTATAAAAAAAATTATGAGAAAATTTATTGAATTCTTAAAAAATTTTATCAAATACTTTTTAATAGAATTAAGACCATATTTCTTTTTAAAAGACGGAAATTACGAATTGCATTTTTTGCTTTAACTTAAGAAGTTTAACAACTCTATTAAAAATGAACCAAACTTGGGGTAATATAAAAATTAGGGTGGACTAAGCATAAATTTTAGCAATCCTAAATAAAAAAATTATTTAAACAAACATCATTTCTTTACAAAAGCAAAAAAACGCATTCCCAATTTTTGAACTCGATACCTAAAAATTGCTAAAGACCAAGACAAGTGCTCTGCCGCAGGCACAACACAGAACAGTCTTGACAGCTTCTTTAATTTGACAAAAGAGTGGCTTAATAGTTTGAATTAAGGGATGATGTATTGGGTATTCTAATTAAACTGCTAATAATCAGATATTTCTTCGGGTCAAGTACAAAAGTTGTGGAGTGACAAAATTTCAAGCATAAATTTTAGTTAATCTAAACAAGAAAAAATTGATATC
>JADFUR010000035.1 GCA_015222055.1 Bacteroidota bacterium
GATATCAATTTTTTCTTGTTTAGATTAACTAAAATTTATGCTTGAAATTTTGTCACTCCACAACTTTTGTACTTGACCCATAATCATTTGTATTCAAAGGCTATTAATATCTTTTCAAACTCACATAGAATATTATTTGAATGAGGATTGAGTAATCAATTTAATTTTTCTAAAAAATAAGAAGTTTTGAGTTTCAGCACTTTGTTTAATTTGTTAGTGTGCTTGTAAATTAATTTGTAGGTAGCTTTTGGATTAACCATATAGAGTAGTTTTTTTATATTTTTTGTTGACATAAAAAAATCGCCCAAGCAAAGAGTTTGGACGATTTTGGACAGAATATGTGTTTTTTTGTTAGTCGGGATGGCGGGATTCGAACCCACGGCCTCCACGTCCCGAACGTGGCGCGCTGCCTGGCTGCGCTACATCCCGATATTTTTAATTTCACAAAATTATAATTTTTTTTATATATTTTATTATTTTTACGATAAATAATAACATATATAATAATTTCCTGGATTACATTTGTTATTATGCAGACTTAATTACAATAAATAATAGCAAAAGTCATTCTATAAATAATACATAACAATGTAATAAATTAATGAAATTCAATTACATATTAAAACATACTTAAATGAAAAAGTTAAAACTCCATTGGCAAATATTAATAGCTCTATTGTTAGCAATTGCGTTTGCTTTAATTTTCCCTGAATATGTTGTATACGTAAGTTGGATGGGTGATTTATTTATAAGAGGTCTTAAAATGGTTATAATCCCCCTGATTTTAAGCTCAATAATATCAGGAATAACGAATATTGGTTCAGCTAAAAACCTAGGTAGAATAGGGCTTAAAACGCTATTATATTATTTTCTTACAAGTACTCTGGCCATTGTTACTGGTTTATTATTTGTAAATATTATAAAACCCGGAGTTGGTGCTGAATTAGGTTTATCACAAACAGTTGACGGCTTAGGAGTAAATAGCGATTCATTCGGAACAACAATGATGAATATTGTTCCTACAAATATTTTTGTAGCTATTGTAGAAAACAAGATGCTTTCAATAATATTTTTTGCTGTTTTATTCGGATTTTTTATCACCAAAACAAAAAACACACATAGAATATTTTTAACGGATTTATTTAATTCTGTTTTTGATGTGATGATGAAAATAACCATGTTTGTTATAAAGTTTACTCCTTTAGGTATTTTTGGAATTATTGTAAAAGTTGTATCAGAGAACGACAATTTAGCCGAACTAGGATCACGAATGGGGATTTATATGGCTACAATTTTTTTAGCTCTTGTGGTTCATTCTTTTATTACCTTACCGTTACTTTTAAAAGTTATAGGTAAAGCAAACCCTTTAAAACATTTCAATGCTGTTAAAACTGCTTTATTAACAGCTTTTTCAACATCATCGTCGAGTGCTACTCTACCACTTACAATGAGTGCGGTTGAAAATAAATCCGGCGTTTCAAATAAAATAACAAGTTTTACTCTCCCTCTTGGAGCTACTGTAAATATGGATGGTACAGCTCTGTACGAGTTGATAGCGGCTATATTTATTGCTCAAGCTTATGGAATTGATTTATCAATAACTGCTCAAATTATTGCGGTTTTTACAGCATTATTAGCTTCAATTGGTGCAGCAGGTATTCCTATGGCAGGGCTGGTAATGATAACTATTGTATTAACAGCAATTGGTCTGCCCTTAGAAGGTGTAGGTTTGATATTGGCTGTTGATAGAATTCTCGACATGTTTAGAACTGCTGTAAATGTATGGAGTGACACTTGTGGTGCAGTTATTATTGCAAAAAGTGAGGGTGAGAAATTGAAAGTTTGATATTTTTATAATTGTTTAATTGCTAAATTGTTTAATTGTTATATTGTTTAATTGTTTAATTGTTATATTGTTTAATTGTTTAATTGTTATATTGCTAAATTGTTGTTGTTAAAAGAGAAAGTCAATTATTATAATTTTTTAAGGTCGCCTATTTGTCATTCCGAAGTGAGGAACAATCGAGGAATCCCCTTTTTCATAGCAGGGGATTCCTCACTACGGTTCGGAATGACAGAGTAAGAATGAATGACAGCGTTATTTGGACAGACACTAATTAATACTATAAGTAACACTTATTAATCAGGTAATAATCAGCTAAAACCATAGCCGACATTGCTTCAACAATAGGAACTGCTCTTGAAACAACACATGGGTCGTGTCTACCTTTATTTTCGATTATGGTTCTATTATTATCAACATCAATAGTTTCTTGTTTCTGGAAAATTGTGGGTGTTGGTTTAAATGCTGCTCTAAAATAAATATCTTCGCCATTGCTTATACCACCTTGAATTCCGCCTGAATTATTTGTTCGGGTTCTTACTTTATTATCTTCAAAATAAAATGAATCATTATGCTCTGAACCTTTCATTTGAGAAGATGCAAAGCCTGAACCATATTCAAACCCCTTTACTGCATTAATTGATAAAATTGCTTTTCCTAATTCCGCATTCAATTTATTAAAAACAGGTTCTCCAATACCTATAGGCATATTCTTAACAACACAAGTTACAACACCGCCAATACTATCTCCTAAACTTTTTACTTCTTCAATTTTGGAAATCATCTTTTCTGCAATTTTATTATCAGGACATCTAACAATATTGCTTTCTGTTTTGGATAAATCTAACTCATTATAATTTTTAGTCATTTTAACATCACCTATTTGAGACACATAAGCAAACATTTTTACACCAATTTTATTTAGGATAAGTTTTGCAACTGCACCTGCTACAACAGTTGAAACACTTGTTCGTGCAGAAGCTCTTCCTCCTCCTCTATAATCTCTTATTCCGTACTTTTGCTGATATGTATAATCGGCATGCGAAGGACGAAAAATATTTTTATTTTTTTCATAATCAGAAGATTTAGCATCTTTATTCCAAACCAAAAAAGCTATTGGTGTACCTAAAGTTTTACCCTCGAACACTCCCGAAAGTATTTCAATTTTATCGTCTTCACTCCTTCTAGTACTAATGTTTGATTGCCCGGGTTTTCTTCGGTTCAGTTCATCTTGAATAAAAACAAGATCAAAATCAATATTTGACGGACAGCCATCAATAACTCCTCCAATTGCTTTTCCATGAGATTCTCCAAAAGATGTTAACCGAAATAAATTACCAAAAGTATTCATATAAATAATTATTTATAATATGCTGAAATTTAATTTATTAGAGATAATTAAAAATTAAAACCTAAACGAATTATCGGATTTGAATAAGGCGTATTAGCTGTATGGTTTAAATTCCATAACGCTGTAATCGTTATAGAAGATCGCTCTCCCAGTCGCTGTCGATAACCACCCCCGACCATAAAACAATTAAGCCAAAATCTATCTTGATTCGGATATTTGTTTAGAATATCAAAATATTTTGTTTCAATATTCAATACTTCATCTTCAATATGTGCAAAAAGATCTTCGTAGATAAAATATTTACTAAAAATTTTCAAGCCAAAAATATTTGTTTCCATGTTATCATCCCAACGACTATCTTTGTAATATTGATAAGAAAACCCTATTCCTGCTGAAAAATCATCAGTAATTCTGTAACCAACTATAGGCGATAAGTCAATTTGAGTAATTGTTCCAAACTGTAAGCCAAGATTTCCTCCAAAAAATATTTTGTCGCTAAGAACTCTTTTGCTTTGCATTTGCGAAAAGGCTGAAGAAACAGCTATATTGACCAAAATAAAGCTAATAAATAAATATTTGGTAATTCTTAGCATAATTTTAATATTTAATTAATAAGTTTGCTATTATTAAGTAAAATTACAAAAATTGTTTTTAAATTAAATATTTTGTCATGAATATTATTATTACAGGTGCAAGTAAGGGTATTGGTTATGAAATTGCAAAAGAATTTTCAAAAGACCAAGACAACAAAATAATTTTAATATCAAGAGATTACGAACGATTAACTAATTTAAAAAATGAATGTAAAAATAATGATTTAAAATCAGAAATTTTTACGATTAAATATGATTTTAACGAGCTTAATTTACAAAAGCAACTACTACCTAAAATATTAAAATGTTTCAACAAGATAGATATACTTATTAATAATGCAGGAATGCTAGTTAATAGACTTTTTGAAGAAGTTGATATTAATGAAGCAAAGCAAATGTTTAATGTAAATTTTTTTGCTGCATCTGAGTTAATAAAAATTTTATTGCCTTATTTTACAAACGATAGTCATAAACACGTAATTAATATAAGTAGTATGGGCGGATTTCAGGGTAGTGTAAAATTCAAGGGACTTTCATATTATTCAGCAAGCAAAGCTGCAATTGCAAGCTTAACAGAGTGCTTAGCCGAAGAATATAAGGATGAAAAGATTTCTTTTAATTGTTTAGCCTTAGGTTCTGTACAAACGGAGATGTTTAATAAAGCATTTCCTGAAGTAAAAGCGTCGTTAAAGCCGAAAGAAATGGCAAAATTTATTGTTGATTTTGCTCTAAATGGTAATAAATACTTTAATGGCAAAATATTACCAATCTCAATATCAACACCCTAAATCAAATTTAATATATTGTAATCGAACTTGTGTTTATTGCAAAAAAAAACTATTTCTCAATAATGAGAAATAGTTTTTTTAATATTTAAAATAGAAACATCAATAATGCCATCTAGTATTCAATACTGATTTTTGAGAGTATTTTGCTACATCAACAAAAAAATCAATAAAATTTTTTATAATTTTATGAGATTCTTTTTTATGATTTTTATATTGATTTTCTATCATTTTTTATAAATACTATTACTATTTATATTCTTTACATTCAATTTCACCTTTAATTACTAATAAACCATTAACAGCTAATGCTTTCATTTCGTCTTCACCAGGATAAACAGTAACAGGAGCAATAAAAGAAACCATTTCTTTAATATATTCAATTAAGTCAGGGTTGTGAGCAATACCTCCAGTAATTAAGATTCCATCAACCTGTCCCTTAAGAACGGTTGCTAAAGAACCAATTTCTTTTGCAACTTGGTATGCCATTGCATCTTGAATTAATTTAGCCTTAGCGTCGCCATCTTTTGCTTTCATTTCAACAGAATAAGCATCGTTGGTGCCAAGATACGCAATTAGACCTCCTTCTCCTTTTAGTATTTTTTTTATTTCTTTCTTAGAATAATCACCACTAAAACACATTTCAACTAACTGACCGTTTGGTAAAGTACCAGAACGCTCAGGAGAAAATGGACCTTCTCCGTCTAAAGCATTATTAACATCAATAACTTTTCCTTTGCAATGAGCACCTACTGAAACTCCGCCCCCTAGATGAGCAACAATTAAGTTTAAGTCAGAATAATTTTTATTCATTGCTTTAGCATAGACTCTTGTAATTGCTTTTTGGTTTAGAGCATGAAAAATAGATAATCTTTCAAATTTTGGATGCCCAGCAATACGAGCAACATCTTGCATTTCGTCAACAACAACAGGATCTGCAATATAAGCTTTTGCATTAGGTAATGATTTTGCAATGTCGTAAGCTATTAATCCTCCAAGATTACATGCATGTTCACCGAGAAACTCATCTCTTAAATCCATTAACAATTTTTCGTTTACCTCGTAAATACCAGATTCAATTGGTTTAATTAATCCTCCACGACCAACTACTGCTTCAATTTTTTCAGTATCAATATCATCCTGAATAAGCTCATTCAAAATAATTTCTTTACGAAATTCGAATTGATCGACTACCTTATCATATTTATTAATCTCTTCAGCTGAATGTCTGATAGTCTTTAAAAAAATTGATTTTTCATTTTGATAAACAGCTACTTTTGTAGATGTAGAACCAGGATTGATTGCTAATACTCTATGTCCTTCCATTATATATATTGTTAAAAATTAATTATTCTATTATTAAGTAAATTTTATGTAAAAGTCAGAAATTCAATTGAGAAAATCAAAAAAAAAGATATACTATAAAACATCAAATTGATATGTTTTACAACATAAAAATTTGATGTTATTTAAAATTTTTATCCTAAAACAACTGAAAATGAGCTAACTAGATGCTAAAAATTTGAATACAAAAAAAAGCTAAACTTAAATGATACAATTTTTAAAAAAAAATTTAATCCCAAAGTATAGCAATTTTGATAACACTCTATTAAACATTAAACTTTATACATTATACTTTAAACCATTCTCTATTCGGCCATAATGCAAGATAAAGCAATACAGTAAAATTTTGATTTTGGACTTTCGCTGCGAGACATCACGACAACAGGTTTCTCAGTTCCTTGAATTAACCCTCCTAACTCACCTTCTCCAAAAAGCATTAATCCTTTATAGAAAGAATTACAAGCTTCTAGTGAAGGGAAAATCAAAACATCGGCATCGCCGTTAATTGGTGTTTTAGTTCCTTTTATCTCAACACTTTTTTTATCGCAGGCTAAAAATAAATCAAGTGGACCATCAACAACACAATCTTTTATTTGACCACGTTGAGCCATTTTTGAAATTATTGCATAATCAATACTATTGGGAAAATTAGGGCTTACTTTTTCGGAAGCTCCAATTAAAGCAACTTTTGGGTTCTCTATTCCGAATTTTTTTGCCATATTAACAGAATAGTTAACCATAGCTATTTTTTGTTTTAAATCGGGAAATGGTAATACAGCTGTATCAGAAACAAATAAAAGTTTATGATATTTTGGCACTTCTATTGCACACACATAACTCATAATTGCTTTTGGAGGTAACAAACCATTTTTTTTATCTAAAACAGCTTTTAAAAATTTATCAGTACCAACCAAACCTTTCATCAGAATATCTGCTTCGTCATTCTTCACCATTCTAACAGCTTCTTTAGTGGCAGCTATTTCATCAGCGATATCAATAATATCAAATATTTCTGGATTAATATTTTCCGACTTCGATTTAGCTATAATTTCTTCTCTATCGCCAATCATATAAGCTTGAACAAAACCTTCTTTAATAGCAGAAGCAATTGCTCCAATAGTGTTTGTATCTTGTGCATAAGCAACAGCAATTTTTTTCTTTTTATTGGTTTTTTTGAGATGCTCTACCATCTCATCTAATTTTCTGATTGGTTTCATACTTTTAAATTAGGAATTAGGAATTAAGAATTAATAATAAAGAATAAGAAACCCTTAATTCCTAATAAAATTATAAAATTAATTAGCAATCAAAGCTCCAAGAGCAATTGAATAAAGTTTTGTTTTAGTACTATCGCTACGAGAAGAAAGTATTGCAGGAACACGAGCTCCGGCTACAACAGCACCTAATTCTGCACCGGCTAATTTTGTATTTGTCTTATAAAAAACATTTCCTGTTTCAATATTCGGGAATAGTAAGCAATCGGCATCTCCGGCAACCTCGCTTTTAATCCCTTTTATTTGAGCTGCTTCTTTGTCAATTGCAATGTCAATACCAAAAGGTCCATCTAAAATAGCACCTTTTATTTGTCCTCTATCGCCCATTTTTGATAAAACTGCAGCATCAACGCAAGCTGGCATTGAAGGTAATACCTGTTCGGTTGCTGCTAATAAGGCAACCTTAGGGTTTTCAATATCTAATGCATGAGCAGTTTTAATTAAATAATTTGTTATAGCAATTTTTTGTTTTAAATCAGGAATAGGAATTACTGCAACATCGCCACAAATAATTAATTTGTTATGAGTAGGATTTTCAATAACAGTTACATGACTTAATATCCCTTTAGGAGGTACTAAACCTTTTTCTTTATTAAGGATAGCTCTCATATATTTATCAGTGCTTAATAATCCTTTCATTAGTAAATCTGCCTTACCTGAATTAATTAAATCAATTGCTTTATTTGCTGCTTTTATATCAGAATCTATATTAACAATTTCAAATTTATTTATATCAATATTTTCTTTTTTGCAGACTTGTTGAATTAATTTCTCATCACCGACTAAAGTAGCTTGTACAATACCTATATCGACAGCCTGACTTAAAGCTCCTATTGTATGTGCATCAACAGCCCAAGCTCCAACAATTCTTTTTTTTGTATTTTTTTGTTTTAAGACCTCAAACATTTGGTCTAATTTTGTAATTGACATTTTTTTTATTTAAAATTATTTAAATCTAATAAATTAAGAGTTCTGTTTAACAATATTCATTGTATCAGTAGCAATAACAAGTTCTTCGTTTGTTGTTATTGTCATAACTGCTACTTTTGAATTTTCTTTTGATAAAACAACGTCTTTTCCTCTAGTTACACTATTAATTTTTGTATCAAAATTAACTCCAAGAAACTCTAAACCTTTACAAGAATTTTCTCTAACACCAGTATCATTTTCACCAATACCACCTGTGAAAATAATTAAATCGACTCCACCCATTGCAGCAGCGTATGAACCAATATATTTTTTTACTCTATAAGAATACATCTCCAAAGCAACAGCAGCTCTTTCATTTCCTTCGGCAACAGCTTTTTCAATATCTCTCATATCTGATGAAACGCCAGAAACTCCTGCTACTCCACTTTTTTTGTTAAATAAATCGTTGGTCGACTGAATTGTTAAACCTTCTTTTTCAGCAAGGAATAAAAGTACTCCAATATCTAAATTACCACATCTTGTTCCCATCATTAAACCTTCAACAGGAGTAAAACCCATTGATGTATCAAGAGATTTACCATCTTTAATAGCTGCAATTGAAGCTCCGTTACCAAGGTGACAAGTAATAATTTTAGAATTCTTAACATCCATATTAAGAATTTTACAAGCTTTTTCAGCAACATATCTATGGCTTGTCCCGTGGAATCCGTATCTTCTTATTTTGTATTTTTCATATAATTCATATGGAATTCCATATAAATAAGAATAAGCAGGCATTGATTGATGAAAAGAAGTATCGAAAGCTGCAATTTGTGGTACTCCAGGAAGAATTTTTTCCATTGCAAGAATACCTTTTAAATTAGCGGCATTGTGCAAAGGTGCAAGTTCAATACATTTTTCAATATCGCTTTTTACACTTTCTGTAACAAGAACACTTTTGTTGAAATTTTCTCCTCCATGAGCTACCCTGTGTCCAACTGCTTTAATTTCTGACAAATTAGAAACAACACCATGTTCTTTACAAACTAAAGTCTCAAGAATTAAGTTAATACCTACAGTATGATCAGGAATATTTTTTTCTACTTTATATTTATCATCACCTGTTTTGCTGTGTGTTAAGCTGCTGTCAGATAATCCTATTTTTTCTATTAAGCCTTTTGCTAAAAGTTCAGCATCTTTGGCCATGTTTAATACTTGATATTTTATTGAAGAACTTCCACAATTTAATACTAAAACAATCATTTTTATATTATAATTTAATAAGTTAATAAACAAAATTATTTATCAATACCAGCTGCTTGATTACAAGTAATTGCAACTAAACGTACAATATCTTCAACAGAACAGCCACGAGAAAGGTCATTAATTGGAGCAGCCATACCTTGTAAAACAGGACCAATAGCTTCGGCGTGTGCAAGGCGTTGAACAAGTTTGTATGCAATATTACCTGTTTCTAAAGTTGGAAAAACCAATACATTAGCATTTCCTGCGATTTTACTGTCAGGTGCTTTCTTTTTTCCTATTGCAGGAATAATAGCAGCATCAGATTGTAATTCACCATCAATTTGTAGACTAGGATCCATTTCCTTAGCAAGTTTTGTTGCTTCTACAACTTTATCAACCATTTCGTGTTTAGCACTTCCTTTTGTTGAGAAACTAAGCATAGCAATACGTGGTTCGAAACCGGCAATTTCTCTTGTTGTATGACCTGTTGTTACAGCTATTTCTGCTAATTCTTTAGCTGTTGGGTTTGGATGAACGGCACAATCAGCAAATACCATTAAACCGTCTTCACCAAATTCTTTATCTTTTAAAATCATTATAAATGCTCCTGAAACAACAGTAACTCCAGGTTTGGTCTTAACATATTGAAATGCAGGACGTAAAACATCACCTGTTGCATTCATTGCTCCTGCAACTTCGCCATCAGCATCACCATTTTTTATCATTAATGTTGATAAATATAAAGGATTTTCGATTAATTTTGACGCATCTTCACGGCTTAATCCTTTTTTCTTTCTGATTTCAACCATCATATCAATATAATGATCTTTTTTATCGTGATTTTTAGGGTCAATAATTGTGGCTTTATCAATATTTTTCAAACCAAATTTTTCTGCTTCTGATTTTATCTCATCAGGATTACCAATTAAAATAATTTGAGCAATTTTGTTTTCGATCAAGATATCAGCTGCCTTGATTGTTCTTTCTTCTGAGCCTTCAGGTAAAACGATACGTTTATTAAGTTTTTTTGCTTTCTCCTGAATTGTTTGTATTAAGTCCATTATATACTTATATTTTTAATTTATTAAAAAAAAATTTAAAATACAAAAGTACATAATTTTTAAAAAAAAAGAGGTTATATAATCTGATTTATATCATGTATGAGAATGTTTTACAACAAGTTTCTTATAATTCACCTTTGTCATTTCGACGCAAGGAGAAATCCCCACCAATAAAAGAAGGGATTCCTCGCTCGTGCCTCGCTTCGGAATGACAGGTTTGAAAATGGGGATTCTTCTATTCCTCTTTTTTCTCTATCATTTTAATAAAATCATCTTCGTTAATTATGGGAATTCCAAATTTTTTTACTTTGTCTAATTTTGAAGGTCCAATTTTATCACCTGCTAACATGTAATTAGTATTTTTTGAGATTGAGCTTACATTTTTACCTCCATGTTCTTCAATCAAGAGTTTCAACTCATCGCGGGAATGATTTTTAAAAGTGCCGGATATAATTATGGATAATCCTGCAAGTTTGTCAGATGCTTTATTTTGTTCTTCTTTAGAAATTTCAAATTGCAATCCTTTATTTTTCAGGCGTTCAATTACGATATGATTAATTTCATTGTTAAAAAATTTTTTTATGCTTCCGGCAATCTTCTCTCCTATTTCATCTACATCAATAAGTTGTTCAATACTTGCATTTTCAATACTATCAATTGAATTAAAATTTTTAGCTAATGTTTTAGCAGCTATTTCTCCAACAAATCTTATTCCAAGGGCATAAATAATTTTTCGAAATGGTGCTTTTTTACTTTCATCAATGCTTTTAATGATATTTGAAGCTGATTTTTGCCCCATCCTCTCAAGAGGAATTAATTGTTCGATTTTTAAATCGTATAAATCGGCAACATTATTAATGAGATTATTTTTAAAAAGCAAATCAATGGTCTCTTGTCCTAAACTATCAATGTTCATTGCCTTGCGGCTGATAAAATGTTCAATTTTTCCTTTTATCTGTGGTGGACATCCAAACTCATTTGAACAAAAATGATGTGCTTCACCTTCGCTTCTTATAAGTTCAGTGTTACACTCAGGGCATTTATCAATATATATTAAAGCTTTACTTTCGCTTGTTCTTTTATTTATATCAATACCCACAATTTTAGGTATTATCTCACCACCTTTTTCAACAAAAACAGTATCGTTAATTCTAATATCTAAATTTTTAATAATGTCGGCATTATGTAAACTTGCACGCTTAACAGTGGTTCCTCCGAGCTGAACAGGTTCTAAATTAGCAACTGGGGTAATAACACCAGTTCTCCCAACTTGATAATCTATTGAATATAATTTTGTAGCAACTCTTTCGGCTTTAAATTTATATGCAATTGCCCAACGGGGTGATTTCGCAGTATACCCAAGATTTTCCTGTTGTTCTATTGAATTTACTTTTAACACAATACCATCAATATCATAATCAAGATTCTTACGCTCTTTATCCCAATATTCAATAAATTCAATTATTTCATCAATATTTTTGCATAATTTATAATTTTCTGAAATTTTTAATCCCCAATTTTTTGCATTTTGAATATTATCATAATGATTATCAAATTTCAAACCCTTTCCCAAAACATAATACAAATAACAATCTAACGGACGTCTGGCGGCAATAGACGATTTTTGGATTTTTAATGATCCAGAGGCTGCATTTCTGGGATTTGCAAAAGGAGCTTCACCTATTTCAATACGGTCTTCATTTAAACGTTTAAAGGCTTTTAAAGGAATAATTATCTCACCTCTCACCTCAAGCTCATCAGGATAATCGGCTCCATGTAATTTTAAAGGAATACTTTTAATGGTTTTTACATTAGATGTAACATCGTCGCCCACAACTCCATCGCCACGAGTAACAGCATGATGTAATTTACCATTTATATATGTTATGCTTATTGATGTGCCGTCGAATTTTAGTTCGCACACATATTCAAAATTATCTCCAATTGTTTTTCTCACACGATTATCAAAATCAATAATTTCTTGTTTTGAGTAAGTATTGCCTAATGACAACATCTGATATTTGTGTTTTATTTGTTTAAATTCAACATTTATATCATTACCAACTCGCTGACTAGGTGAGTTACTGTCGAAAAATTCAGGATTTTCTTTTTCAAGATTAATTAGCTCATTAATAAGCATATCATAATCATAATCGCTTATTGTTGGTTGCGATTTTACGTAATAACTGTAATTATGCTTATTTAATTCTAATCTTAAATCGTTTATTTTTTTTTTGATATCTTGTTTTGTCATTTTTCGTAATTTGTATAAAAAAGTAATTATACAAATTTATTAAAAGCAATTAAAAGAATCTATAATTTTATTTTTTTTAATTAGCAAGGTCATTTATGACCTTGTGTATTGTTATCAAAATTATTGGGTTTTAACCCAAATTTTATTGTTGGCTAAAGCCATTTCAAATTTTTGTGTTTATTTCAACGGCATAAATGCCGTTGCTAATTAATTCGCAATCAATAAATTATTCCATTGTTAATTATTTGAATATCAGGTTAAAAATATTATATTTTAGTTTGTATGAAAAAACAACTTGTACATTTTAACCTTTCTAAGAGAAGTCTCATACTTCGCTTCACAAACCAATATTTTTCAGACTACAGTTATATGCTATGTGTACGTCTTCTATGGCAAATCAATTTTAACTACTTTTAATATTTTTATTCAACGAAGTCTGAGACTTCGCCTTTAGCTTTGTATTTTATAAATTATCAAATTTTTCTTAAATTTAAAAAAGAATGAGGTGAACTTTAAACTTCGCTAGGATTTTAGACCTATGCTCGGCAATAGTCCCCATTCTTTAATCCGTTGCAGAACTGTTTAGAATACTAGGCTTTAAGGCCTTTTAAAGGCATTAGTTCAACAACATTCACTTAAATACAAAGTTATGATATTTACAGAAACTATCGGTATTGATGTGTCAAAACCGTTTATAGATGTACATATTTATACCGTCAAAAAGCACAAGCGATTTAAAAATTCAAAGAAAGGATTTACTGAGATGATTGTATGGGTTAACAAACCCTGCTACCGCACGATTTCATCGTGTGGTTTTTATTTAAGAACAAGACAACGTACTTAAAGACCCAGACATGTTACGCCGACTAAACCAAATTAGCGAACTGGCGGAAGATGATAAACACTGTATTCTTTATACTTTGGATGGATTACTCCAAAACGTGAAAGCCAGACAGGCTTTTGCAAAATAGATTTATTTAAAATCATCAAGGGTTTCAGGGAATTCAGGATTTTCAATTCCTTGTATTTCAATTTCCAAATTAATTAAACTCTTTTCGGGGCTATCGGGAGAGTAGATGATCCAATAACGTTTATCCTTAAATTCTTCAAAGTTTTCACACTTTTTAAATCCAACTGTCACATTTACTTCTCTTGAAAATATTTTTCCCAACACTTCGTAACTATATATAACTGATTTTGCAGAAAAATCCGCACCTCCATCATCGTACTCAAATAACCAGCCTATTGTTGTCTTATTTTTAAATAAAACTTCCTTCTTTTCTTTGATGTTATTTATCCAGTGACCAATGAAAAGAATTATAAATATGACGATAAAACTTATCTTAAGTATTTTCTTTTGTGTATTATTCATTAGTTTGAACATTTATATCTTCTTCTTTCACTTCTTCTAAATATGTTTTTAAGTCCTCTAGCATTGCTTCTGTGGCATCTTGCATTTGACCTCTTGAATATTTTTTAAATATATCCCAAGCAAACTTGTCACCTCCTTTTAGATTATCGGGAATATGGGCAAATATTAGTCTATGGAACAATTCAATTGTTGTAGCTTCATTAAAATCCTCCATCTTAAACTTAACCCCATCAACATTAATATTCAATGTGCCATATGTCTTTAATATTTCTTGGAACACTTTGTATTTTGACCCCATTAAGTGCCGCTACCGCTCGATTTCATCGTGTGGTTTTTATTTATAAAATTTGTAATTACGGCTCATTAATCAAATGTAATAAATTTTTTACAAATCATGGTATTATGAAACTGCTTTTATACCACACGA
>JADFUR010000036.1 GCA_015222055.1 Bacteroidota bacterium
ATAATAGTTTGTTGATTGTAAACAAATAAAGTAAAAAATGACAGGCAAGAGAAAAAAATATTCTCTGCGACTTAGCGTCTCTGCGGTAAAAAAGGAAATATACACCGCTAAGGCACAAAGAAAGAAATAAGATTTTTAATTTATAAGATAATATTCATTTGTTATATTTTGTTTGTAAATTAATTAAACAAATAATACTCAGCAAAGGAAGAAAGAAATTCTCCGCACCTCAGCGTCTCTGAGGTAAAGAATACATTATATCCCCGAAATCTTCTTAATCTCATTAAGTTTATTCAGTGCTTCAACAGGGGTGAGGTTGTTGATGTCAAGATTAACTATTTCGTCGCGAATTTGTTTAAGCACAGGGTCGTCTAGTTGGAAAAAGCTCATTTGAAAGCCTTCGCGATTTTGAGCAAGTTTTGAAACAGGTTCTTTATTTATTTCTTTAGGTCGTGTTTCTTCAAGCTGCGTTAATATTTCGTTAGCCCTGTTTACAACACTCGTCGGCATACCTGCCATTTTAGCAACATGTATTCCAAAGCTGTGCTCGCTGCCACCTCTAACGAGTTTTCGTAAGAATATTACTTTGTTGTTAATCTCTTTAACAGAAACATTGTAATTTTTTACTCGGGGAAAAGATTTTTCCATCTCGTTAAGTTCATGGTAATGAGTTGCAAATAAGGTTTTTGCTGCATTCTTCTCATGAATATTCTCAACTATTGCCCAAGCAATTGAAATTCCGTCGTAAGTGCTTGTTCCTCTTCCCAGTTCATCAAAAAATATAAGACTGCGTGGAGAAATATTGTTTAATATGCTTGCCGCTTCGTTCATCTCAACCATAAATGTTGATTCGCCAAGCGAGATATTGTCAGATGCACCAACACGGGTAAATATTTTATCTACATAAGCTATTGTTGCCGATTGAGCAGGAACAAAACAACCAATTTGTGCCATCAAAACAATTAAAGCAGTCTGTCGTAGCAATGCCGATTTACCTGCCATATTAGGACCTGTAATCATAATTATTTGTTGAGTCTCGTTGTCGAGATAAACATCATTTGGGATATAATCTTCATCAATAGGAAGCTGTCTTTCAATTACAGGATGTCGTCCTTGTTTAATGTCGATAATATCGGAATCGTTAATTTCTGGTTTCACATAATTGTTTTCAACAGCAATTGTTGCAAACGACAACAAACAGTCAATTTTGGCAATTAACGAGGCGTTCAGCTGAATGGTAGAGATATAATCTGTTAAGCTTAATATTAGATTGTTAAATAATTTTGTTTCAAGAACAATGATTTTTTCTTCTGCACCTAGAATTTTTGTTTCATATTCTTTAAGTTCTTCGGTAATATATCGTTCGGCACTAACCAATGTTTGTTTGCGAATCCATTCGGTCGGCACTTTGTCTTTATGTGTGTTTCTAACCTCAATATAGTATCCAAACACATTGTTAAAACTTATTTTTAACGAAGGAATTCCGGTGCGTGCTATTTCTCTTTCTTGTAATTTTATCAGATAATCTTTTCCTGAAAAAGAAATTTTTCTTATCTCATCTAATTCTGTGGAAACGCCGTCGGCAATAACACCGCCTTTATTAACTGCATTTGGCGGGTCAATTTTGATTTCTTTTTCAATTTTTTCGCTAATTGTTTTGCAAGGATTTAACTGCTCGGCGATTTTTTGTAGATTTTTTTCTTTTGATGAAGCACAAAGTCCTTTTATAGGCTCAATAGCTTTTAATGCGTTTTTAAGTTGAAGCACTTCCCGAGGAGAGATTCTACCAACAGCAACTTTTGTTATTATACGTTCTAAATCGCCAATATGTTTTATTTTTGTTTTAATTTCATCTGTAACTTCTTTGTTATTGATAAAATAATCAACAATATTTAAGCGGTCTTTTATTGGTTTAATATTTTTTAAAGGTAAGACAAGCCATCGTTTTAGCATGCGCGAGCCCATTGGAGATTCTGTTTTGTCAATTACATCAATAAGTGTTTTCCCGCCTTCGTTTATTGAGGTGAATAATTCTAAATTTCTTATTGTAAATTTATCTAACCAAACATATTTATCTTGTTCAATTCTTGAGATATTGGTAATGTTTTTGGTGTTTTCGTGTTGGGTTAAATCGAGATAATATAATATTGCACCGGCAGCAATAATGCCATATTTCATATTCTGAATTCCAAAACCTTTTAACGACGATGTTCCAAAATAGTTTAAGATGCGGTCGTTAGCTGCGTCTTCGTTAAAAACCCAATCATCAAGAAAATAGGTATAAAATTTGTTGCCAAAAAGTTGTTCAAAAATTTGTTTCTTTGCTTTGTCAAACAGCACCTCTTTGGGTTTAAAGCTGTTAAGCATCTTGTCGATATATTCAAAGCTACCTTCTGTAGTATAAAATTCGCCTGTTGAAATATCAAGAAAAGCAACACCGGCAATTTTTTTTTCAAGATGTATGCAAGCCAGAAAATTATTTTCTTTATGGTTTAATACATTGTCGTTAAATGATACACCAGGAGTAACAAGTTCTGTTATTCCTCTTTTTACAATTGTTTTTGTGAGTTTTGGGTCTTCTAATTGTTCACATATTGCAACACGCTGACCTGCTCTTACTAATTTTGGCAGATATGTGTCAACTGCATGATGAGGAAATCCTGCTAATTCAACATACGAAGCGGCACCATTAGCTCTTCGTGTTAAAGTAATTCCTAGTATTTTAGATGTTTTTATTGCATCGTCGGAAAATGTCTCGTAAAAATCGCCAACTCTAAATAACAAAATTGCATCAGGATGCTTTGCTTTAATGCTTGCATACTGTTTCATCAATGGTGTTTTAACGTATTTTACAGCTTTCGTCAAAAGGTTGTTTTTTAGGAATTATTTTTAAACTCAATCATTACAAAATTAAAAATTTTATTAACAATAATTGTATGCTTCAACGGTTAATTTTAAATACTATTTTTTTTGAATTAAGAATTTTTATTAAAAATCCGCAAGATTTTTAAAATATTGCAGGTTTGTTTCAGAGGAAATTTGTAAATAAAAGAGAAGTAATGATTTTTATAAATTTTGTTTAGACAATAGTTTTATTTTGCGAAATAAATCTTCAGGATTAAAAGGCTTTGTAATATATTCATTCATTCCTATTGCCAAACATTTATCTTTTTCTTCTTTCTTGGCATTTCCTGTCATTCCAAGAATTGGGATAGATTTTTTTGGTTCGGGTAAGTTATTTCTTATTATTTGTGTAGCTTCAAAACCATCAGTTACGGGCATAATAATATCTAATAGTAAAAGATTATAGTCATTTTTACTTAACATTTCAATAGCAATTTTACCATTCTCGGCTTCATCAATTTTTATTGATTTGTTAAAATATTTTATTGTATCAATTGCTAATGCTCTGTTTATTGGATTGTCATCTACCAATAAGACTTTTAATTTTTTGATGTTTTTGTTTTGCTCAAAGGCTTTACTTTTTTTGTCTTCAGATTCTTTTTTGTAATCAGCTTTTTTGTAATTTATGCAAAAAATAAAATCTGTTCCTTTTCCTTCTTCGCTTTTTACTTTGATATTCCCGTTTTGTAAATCAATAAGATTTTTTACAATAGATAAGCCCAAGCCGGCACCTCCGTACTTTCTGCTTGTTTCATCTTTTGCCTGAGCATAATCTTTAAAAATAAAGTCGAGTTTGTTTTGAGGAATTCCTATTCCTTTGTCAGAAATTGTAAATTGAATTTTCGCCTCATTTTTATTTTGTTTGATTACTGTTGTGAATATTTTTATTTCGCTATTTTCATATGAAAATTTAACCGAGTTTAAAACAAGGTTTGTCAATATTTGATTTAGTCGAGAAGGGTCTCCAATTAAATATTTTGGAAGTAAGGGGTCGTTTTTAACAGAAAATTTTATGTTTTTTTGTTCTGCAGTAAGAGACATTGTATTTTGAAAATTTGAAAGAAGTTTTAGTAAATTAAAATCAATTTTTTCAATTTTTAATTTTCCGGCATCAATTTTAGAAAAATCAAGAAGATCGTTAATTGTAACTAAAAGGCTTTTACATGAAATTTTTATATTTTCAATATATGAGTTTGCTTTATCATCAGATTCTATATTTTCTAAAAGGTCTGCAAATCCTACAATAACGTTAACAGGATTTCTTATTTCATGACTTATTCTTGCAAAAGACAAGTCTTTAAGTTTTGTCGTTCTTATTAATTCTTTATTTGTTTTGTTAAGTTTATCTGCTTGATTAATAATTTCGTCTTTTTGTTCTCGAAGTATAATGTTGATTTTTTGTTTTTCACGTGAATTTTTAAAGATTGCAATTAAAGTAATAAGTAGCATAATTACAGCAATGATTGAGACATTACGTTGGGTGTTTTTTTGTTTTATTTTTTCTTCTTTCTGCGAAAGCTCCTTTTTTTGTCGCTCAATTTTTTTTACTTTTTTTTCTGTTTCATATATGGTTCTCATTTTAACAATTTGAGATGCTTTGTCTTCGTTAAATATGCTGTCTTTATATATTGTAGAATTTTTGTAACATCTAAGTGCATTGTTGTAAAATTCCAATTTTTCATAGACAATAGCGAGGTTTTTATATCCTGACATAACAAGTCTTTTGGAATTTGATTGTTTTGCATAATTTAAGCCTATTTGCAATTGGGTCAAAGATTTTTTGTAATTACCAATATCAGCATACACTTCTCCTAAGTAAATGCGACTCCTTGCTATATGTCTCTTGTCGCCAATGCTTTTGTTGATTTCTAATGCTTTGTTATAATATTCAACAGATTGTTTATAAGCTCCAATTTTTCTATAAACATTACCAATGTCAATATTGCAAATGGCGATGCCTTTTTTGTTTTTTATTCGTTTGTTAACTTCAAGAGATTGTTTGTAATACTTAATTGCATTTCTATAATCTTTTTTCAATTCATAAACCCATGCTATTGAATTTAAGTTAATTGCAATACCAAGATTGTTTTTTTTTTCAATATTCAGAGCCTTTTTGAAGTATATAAGAGCATCATCATAACTTCCCTGATAAGTGTAAACAATGCCAATACTGTTGTTGGCAATTGCAAGGTTTTTTTTGTCGTTTATCTCTTCCGCTAATTTCAAAGCTCTAAAATGATATATTAAAGCTTTATTGTCCTCTGTTAATCGTCGGTATGTTACTCCGATATGATTTAAAATGGTTGCTGTTAAATGTTTGTTTCTTGTTTGTTTAGCGATTTCTAATGCTTGTATGTGAAAATCTAAAGATTTGTCATAAGATCCGGAATTTCTGTAGGTTTTCCCTTTAAAGTCGAATGCTTTTGCAAGAAATATATTTTTGCTAATTTTTTTTGATAATTCTATAGCGTTATCAATATATATAATACAAGAATCATAATTCTCGTTGTTTTCATAAATTTTTGCAATATTAATATAAGTGTTTATTTTATTAGTGTCTTCTTTTAAAAAATTAATAATGGTTTTTAGACTATCGATATTCTGATTTCCAATTGCGTTTGTTAATAAAGGGTTGTTAAAAAGAATAAAAAAAAGGACTAAATATTTTTTCATAAAGTGTGCAGATTTTTTTCACTATTAGTAATTAATTGATATTTAAAACGGAAATTATTGTCGAATTTTAAATATCCCATACTATACGAAAAAAACAGACATTTTGTTTTGTTGTAAAAATTTTTTTTTAAAACTTTGCTTTAAGAAATTCCCGATTTAGCTTAGCAATATGAGTGAGAGAAATATTTTTTGGACATTCAACGGAACATGCACCGGTGTTTGAACATCCTCCAAAACCAAGCTCATCCATTTTTGCAACCATTTTTTTTGCTCTTTCCACAGCTTCAATTTTGCCTTGAGGTAATCGTGCAAGATGAGAAATTTTAGCAGCTACAAACAACATAGCCGAGGAGTTTTTACATGTAGCTACACATGCTCCACAACCAATACATGCTGAGGCGTCAAAAGCTTCCTCTGCATCTTTTTGTGAAATAAGATGAGAGTTTGCATCTTGTGCCGACCCTGTATTTACAGAGATATATCCTCCAGCCTGAAGAATTTTGTCGAAAGAATTGCGGTCAACAATCAAATCTTTTATTACAGGAAAAGGCTTTGCTCGCCATGGTTCAACAATTATTGTGTCGCCGGTTTTGAAATTTCGCATTGTTAACTGACATGTTGTTATTCCAGTATCAGGACCATGTGCCCTGCCGTTAATAAACAAACCGCACATACCACAAATACCTTCTCTGCAATCGTGAGAAAATGCAACAGGCTCTTCCTTTCCTTCGAGAATTAAGCTGTTGTTTAAAATGTCTAACATCTCAAGAAATGTAGTGTCTGAGTTAATATCCGATACTGTATACTTTTTAAAACAACCCTCTGATTTAGCATCTTTTTGTCGCCATATTTTTAATGTAAAATTCATTTCTTTATTTTTTTTAAACAAGATTTTTCTCTTGTATAAGCTACTATTTATTATTTTTCATTATGCTTCGAGTTGTGTCATTTGTTTCACTTTTATTATTTAGTGTGTAATTAGTTGTCAGCTTCTTTTTATTGCAAAAAAACGCACTACTTTATAAACTTTCAACTTTTAACTTCATTTATACGAACGTTGTGATAATTTGATGTTTTCGAACACTAAATTTTCTTTGTGCATTATTGGCTCTTCATTTTCTCCTTTATATTCCCATGCAGAGACATAGGCACAATTATTATCATCACGAAGGGCTTCGCCCTCGTCTGTTTGAAAATCTTCACGAAAATGACCGCCACAAGATTCGTTTCTGTTAAGAGCATCTTTCGCCATTAATTCAGCTAATTCAATAAAATCGGCTACTCTGCCGGCTTTTTCCAGTTCCTGATTAACAGTATATTCATCTTTAGGGATTTTTACATCTTTCCAAAAATCTTCTTTTAGTTTTTTTATTAATTCAAGAGATTTTATTAATTCTTCTTTTTTTCTTGAGATTCCAACGTAGTTCCACATTATATTGTAAAGCTCTTTATGAAAAAAGTCAACCGTTTTCGAGCCATCAATATTTAAAAGCTTATCAATTTTATTTTTAACGTTTTTTGTGGCTTCGTCAAATTCTGGAGAATTAATATCAATAGAAGGAGAATTAATATCATTAGATAGATAATCTCCAATTGTATATGGTAAAATAAAATATCCGTCAGCTAAACCCTGCATTAATGCAGATGCACCAAGACGGTTAGCACCATGGTCGGAAAAATTAGCTTCTCCAATCGAATATAAGCCTGGAATTGTTGTCATTAAATTATAATCAACCCAAGAGCCTCCCATTGTGTAATGTGCTGCTGGATATATTTGCATTGGCATTTTATAAGGATTGTCGGCGGTTAGTTTGTCATACATGTCAAATAAATTGCCATAACGTTTTTCAATTTCCTTTTTGCCTAATTTTTTTAATGCATGTTTAAAATCAAGAAACACAGCATTCCCGCTTTCGTTAACACCATATCCTGCGTCGCAGCGTTCTTTAGCAGCACGTGAGGCAACATCGCGAGGAACAAGATTGCCATAAGCAGGGTAACGTCTTTCTAAATAATAGTCACGTTCATCTTCGTTTATTTTTGTGGCTTCCAAAGCAGGGTTTTCTGCTTTTCTTAATTTTTCTGCTGTTTTTTTATCTTTTGGCACCCATATTCGTCCATCGTTACGCAAACTTTCGCTCATCAGTGTTAATTTTGATTGCTGTTCGCCATGAACTGGTATGCAAGTGGGATGAATTTGAACAAAACAAGGGTTGCTGAAAAAAGCCCCTTTTTTATACGTTTGCCATATGCAACCGGCATTACTTCCCATTGCATTGGTCGATAGACAAAAAACATTGGCATAGCCACCCGATGCAATCACAACTGCATGAGCACCATATTTCTCTATTTTTCCTGTAATTAAGTTTCTGATAATAATGCCCCTTGCTTTCCCATCTATTTTTACTAAGTCGAGCATCTCTCTATTAGGAAACATTTTTATTTTCCCTGTGTGTATTTGTCTGTTTAATGCACCATAAGCACCAAGTAGTAATTGTTGTCCTGTTTGTCCTTTTGCATAAAAAGTGCGAGATACTAAAGTGCCGCCAAACGAACGATTATCTAAATATCCTGCATAGTCACGAGCAAATGGAACTCCTTGTGCTACACTTTGATCAATAATTGCACCACTTAGTTCTGCCAAACGATATGTGTTTGCTTCGCGAGCTCGGAAATCACCGCCTTTAATAGTGTCGTAAAATAAGCGAGAAACACTATCGTTGTCGTTTTGATAATTTTTTGCAGCATTAATACCTCCTTGTGCTGCTATACTGTGTGCTCTTCGTGGACTATCCTGAAAGCAAAAAACTTTTATATTATATCCTAATTCAGCTAAACTAGCAGCAGCAGAACTTCCCGCAAGACCTGTGCCAACAACAATTATGTCTAATTTGTTTTTATTTGCAGGACTAACAAGTTTAATATTCAATTTATGTTTGTCCCATTTTTTATTTAGAGAGCCTTCGGGTATTTTTGAATTCAACTTGTTCATCTGTATAAAATATATTATTGATTAGAAAAAATACGATGTAAATTTAAAAAATATTTAGTCGATAAAATTATAACCACTAAGTTCACTAAGAAGTTACAAAGGACACAATGTTTTTTTGGCCTTAGTGATAAATTTTGTGTTCTTAGTGGAAAAAAAATAATTACAAAACGAATTTTTTTTTAACAAATTATAATTAAACAACATTCTTAAAGAATAAAACTGAAACATTCAATTTAAAAAAAATATTAAGTTCACTAAGAAAACACAAATGTTACAATTTTTTGTGAGCTTAGTGAGAACCTTTGTGCTTTTTGTGGTAAAAAACGACAAATAATTTTTCAAAAAATAATTTTACATAAATATTAAAAAATATAAAGGTATTATTGAAAATCCTGTCGCAATAATAATTGCATATACAAGGGCAATAGTTTTTAATTTTTTTAACCATAAAGTATTAGACCAACCAATAGTTTGAAAAGCTGACCAGAAACCATGAGTTAAATGTAATCCTAAAAACAGACCTGATGCAATGTAAAGTAAAGAATACCAAAAATGATTTATAAATGATTTTGAAACAACAAGATAAGCGTCATTCATTATAGTTCCATCAATAGTAATTGTTGGCATGATCCCAAATTTTATTTTGTAAAAATAGTCGGAAAGGTGAACAGCAAGAAAAAGGACAATTAATGTACCAAGAATATACATGTTTCTTGATGACCACGAACTAGTTGCTTTGTTATTTTGAACAGAATATTTTTGGGGTCTTGTTTTTTTATTTTGTATCGTTATTATTGTTGCATAAATAATGTGAACAGCAAAGCCGATTGCTAATAATGGCTCTACGATTTTAACTATAGGATTTGAATCCATAAAATGTGCTGCCAGATTAAACAACTCTCCGCTGTCGTCAAAAATTAGTAAAAGATTAACAGAAAGGTGAACACAAATGAATGAAATTAGGAACAAGCCGCTTATGCTCATTATTAATTTACGACCAATTGAAGAGGAAAATATGTTACTCATGAAAGTAAAAATTTTAGTTTAACAAAAATAAATTGTTATTGAAGATTTTCCTATTTTTACATGATAAATATTAAGTTCGCCACAAAAATAAAATAATCGTTATTACGGAGCAGCAAAAAATAAATAAATTTTGTAAAATTATTGAGATTTTTTAAATTTTTTGATATTCGGAACACGCTGTTTGAAATGAATAGAAAGGTTTTTTGTAGAGAAAAAACAGACTATAATGATTAAAGAAATACAATTTAAAAACACTATTGTCAATTTTAGAGATGAGGGGCAAGGTAAAGTTATTGTTTTGTTGCATGGTTATGGGTCAAGTACAAAAGTTGTGGAGTGACAAAATTTCAAGCATAAATTTTAGTTAATCTAAACAAGAAAAAATTGATATC